>NZ_MUNP01000073.1 GCF_002001105.1 Rhodanobacter sp. C06
CGCAGTGCGCGGTTGGGTGACCTGGACGTTTGCCGCCTACAACCTGATCCGCCTCGGTGGCATCGGCGAGTGGTGGGAACCGTCGCCGACATGAGCAACGGTGGGAGACGTGCGTCCGCAGGGCGGGGAAACGCGCCATGCGCCCACCATCACGACCGTCATGCATAGATCGCGGCTATCGAGAGTGGCGCGAGACGGTGCTTCTCAACAGCCTGCTAGTGGCGGCGACCACTATGGCAATCAGACCATCCTTAGATGTAGACATCGAAATCAGGGTGTTGCACGGCATGCTGCGCTGTCGCTGCGTGAGGCGTCAAGCAACTTTCCTCGTCAGAACAAAGGACTGCTGCGTGAACACGCTTACTGTCGCGTCATGCATGCCGTGCAACACACCACACATGAGGGTGTAACCGGTTATGGGGCGAAAATAAGGGCGTAGCAGTTGCCACACGAGCCGTCGGTTGAGGATATGTGGGACGCGGCGCACCGCGCTCTTGATTCGGCTTTTCGAGCAGTGCGCGCAGGATGCGCGCTGCTTTTCCGGGGCCCCTGGGCGGCGGTGAGGCGGGGACGATCAGGCCGCGCAGCGGGCGAGGCCATGGATGGCCTCGCCTTTTCGCGCGGGCAGGAGCCCGCTCGAAAAGCCCGGCACCGACTCACGGACGTTCCGTCCATGGAAGGACGGAACGCGCCAACCGGGGTGGCCTTCTCTTTTGGTTACTTTTCTCTTGGCCACGCAAGAGAAAAGTAACTCGGGCGCCGGCAGGCGCACGAAACTGCTTTGTTGCTGGCGGAGAAAAGAGCAAGAGCCCCCTCTCCCCTACCCCTCTCCCGCAAGCGGGAGAGGGAAGCTGGCATTGCGCGGGAGAGGAGAAGGGCGAGCGCGTCAGCGCTTCGCCGGCGCGCTCCGCAGCGGCGCGGTGGAACCGCGCACCACCAGTTCGGGGCTGAAGCCCTCGTTGCCCTCCTCCAGCGGCTCGCCGTTGGCCGCGCGCTGCAGGTTGCCGATCAGGCGCTGGGCGGCGTGGCGGGCGATCTCCTCGGTGGCCTGGCGCGCGGTGGTGAGCGCGGGCCAGGACTGCTTGGAAAACGGGCTGTCCTCGAAGCCGGCGATGGAGAGTTCCCACGGCACGCTGATGCCGCCGGAATGCGCGGCGGCCAGCACGCCGGCGGCGATCTCGTCGTTGGAGCCGAAGATCGCGGTGGGGCGATCCTTCAGCGCGAGCAGCTTGCGCGCGCCGCGGAAGCCGTCGTCGAAGGAGTAGTCGCCGGGCAGGACCAGCTTGCGGTCCAGCGCGATGCCGTAGTCCTTCAGCGCGTCCTCGTAGCCCTGGTAGCGCTCGGGACTGGAACGATGGTCGCGGCCGCCCCACAGGAAGCCGATGCGGGTGTGGCCGAGCTGGATCAGGTGTTCGGTGATCGCGTACGCGGCGTCGCGGTCGTCCACGTAGACGCAGGGATAGCCGTCCCTGGGGTCCTGCCGCGCGGAGATCACCCGCATGAACGGGATCTTCGCCGCCGCCAGCGTGCGGATCAGCTCGGGCTGCTCGGACATCGGCGGCGCCAGCACCAGGCCGGCCAGCCGCGCGTGCGCCGTCAGCGCGACCAGCTCCTCGGCCAGCCGCGGCGAAGTGGAGTCGCAGGGATGGATCTGCAGGCCGTAGCCGCTCTTGCGGCAGGCGGCCAGCACGCCGCTCTGCATGCTGATGATGTAGTGCGCGTTGGGGTTGTCGTAGACCAGGCCCACCGCGTAGGCGCGGGTGCTGCGCAGGCTGCGCGCGGACGGATCGGGCCGGTAGCCCAGCGCGTCGATCGCGCGCTGCACCTTCTCGCGCGTGCGCGCGTGCACCGAGGGCTCGTTGTTGATCACCCGCGAGACCGTCTTCAGCGAGACGCCCGCCTGCTCGGCTACATCCTTGATCGTGGCGCTGCGCAACCGTCGGGCCTCAGGTACCGTGGGATGGAAGGGCGCGCAACGCGGCCGGCCGGCCGCGCAAGCGCGCGGCACAGTCTAGCGGACGGCTGCGCGGTTGCCGCATGCGTCGTCAGGCCGCCGCGTGCTGGCCGACGCGGTGGCCGCGCAAGCCGTAGTAGAGGATGTACAGGTAGCACGGCACCATCAGCAGCACGAAGGCGAGCTGGAAGTTCACGAACTCCTTCAGGTGCACGAAGGCCTGCGGCACCAGCGCGCCGCCCACGATGCCCATGATCAGGTAGGCCGAACCCACCTCGGTGTGGCTGCCCAGTCCCTTGATCGCCAGCGGGAAGATCGCCGGCCACATCATCGCGTTGGCGAAACCCAGCGCGGCGACGAAGGTCACCGAGGCATAGCCGGTGGTGACGTAGGCGCCGATCGCCAGCAGCACGCCGAGCACGGCCGACACCGCGAGGTAGCGCTGCTGCGAGACGAAGCGCGGGATCAGCACCAGGCCCACCAGGTAGCCGCTCAGCATCGCGAACATGGTGTACGCCGTGAAGTGCTTGGTGGCGTCCAGCGGCAGGCCCAGGCCCTGGCCGTAGATGCCGATCGCGTCACCCGCCATCACCTCCACGCCCACGTACAGGAACAGGCACAGCACGCCCAGCCACAGGTGCGGGAAGCTGAAGATGCTGCGGCCGGTGTGGCCGATCGCGTGCTCGTCGTTGGCACCCGCCGGCTTGATCTCCGGCAGGTTCGAACGCACCACCCAGATCGCCAGCAGCACCAGCAACGCGGCCATGGTCAGGTACGGCCAGTACACCCGCGAGGCGAAGCTGTTGAGCAGCGCATCGGCCGCCGCCGGCGTCGCCGCCGCCTTCACCTGCTGGTCGAGCGTGTCGAGGCCGCTGAGCACCAGCCAGCCGAACACGAACGGCGCCGCCGCACCCGCCAGCTTGTTGCAGATGCCCATCGCCGCGATGCGCTGCGCCGCGCTGTCGATCGGCCCCAGGATGCTGATGTAGGGATTGGAGGCGGTCTGCAGCAGCGACAGTCCCGCGCCGATCACGAACAGGCCCACCAGCGCGCCGTGGTAGACGCGCAGGTCGATGAACTGGGCGAACAGCACCGCGCCGATCGCCATGACGAACAGGCCCAGCCCCATGCCGTGCTTCATGCCGGTGCGCTTGAGGATCGCCGCCGAGGGCAGCGCCAGCACGAAATAGGACAGGTAGAACGCCACCGGTATCAGGAACGCGCTGACGTCGTCGAGCTTGAAGGCGAGCTTGACGAAGATCGTCAGCGGCCCGTTGAGCCACGTGAAGAAGCCCATGATGAAGAACAGCACGCCGATGATGATCATCGGCCCGATGTAGGAACGTTCGGACGGCGCGGCCGCCAGCGTGCTTGCCAT
Organism: Rhodanobacter sp. C06; assembly: GCF_002001105.1. Classification (GTDB taxonomy): domain Bacteria; phylum Pseudomonadota; class Gammaproteobacteria; order Xanthomonadales; family Rhodanobacteraceae; genus Rhodanobacter_A. The sequence continues at coordinate 3,333 of NZ_MUNP01000073.1, forward strand.
GGAGTCTCTCCCCGGGAACGGCGTGTACGGCCGTGAGCATAACGGCACCAGCGGCCGCCGAAGACTCCTTTATTGGCCGCAAAGTACAACGTTGTCAACCGGCAGTCGCCAACCGGCCGACGCACCCTGTAGGAGCGCACCCTGTGCGCGATGGCTTTTGGTTCCGCCCCAAGGCGCAAAGCATTCGCGCACAGGGTGCGCTCCTACATGCACTTTCCCTCTGCGTTGCGCGTGGCGAGGCCCGATACAACGCATTCTGACGCTTCGGCGAAATTTGAATCGATCCAGTGCCGTGACCCCTGCCAACGGTCATGTTGCAAGGCCTGACAGGGGATGGTGAAAATCTCGGGACAGTCACTTGACAACGTTGTCATGTCGATTCCAGACTCCGCCAACATCACCAGCCGGTGGCCTTGCGCGCAGCGCGCGCCGCACTGGCCGATCGCAGCGGACCAAGGGGAAAGCCACGTGGGAGAGTTCGCCAGCCAGCGTCATGCCGCCCAGCCGTCGCCGCGACCGTCGGCGGCGAATGGCGCGCATGACCACGGCGAGCCGTTCCTCGCCGCCGACGTCGGCGGCACCCATGCACGCATCGGCCTGATGCTCGGCACCCCCGGCGACCGCCAGCCGGTCCGCGTGCTGCACTACCACCGCTACCACTGCGCCGACTGGTCCGACCTCGGCAGTCTGCTGCGCGATTTCGTGGCGCAGCTGGCGGTCGCCGGCCACGCCCCGCTGCAGGGGCGCATCCGCCGCTGCGTGGTGGCCAGCGCCGGCGTGGTGCTGGACGACGCCATCGTCAACGAGAACCTGCCCTGGCCGGTGTCGATCGCCGCGCTGCGCGAACAGCTGGGCCTGGCCCAGCTGGAAGTCATCAACGACTTCGAGGCGGTGGCCTGGGCCACCCAGTTCCTGAGCGTGGACGAGACACTGCCGGTGATCGAGACCGCGCAACCGGCCGCGCGCGGTCCGGTGCTGGTGATGGGCCCCGGCACCGGGCTGGGCTCGGCCGTGCTGCTGCCGCGCGCCGGCCATGCCCAGGTGCTGCCCACCGAGGCCGGCCAGATCGCGCTGGCGCCCGGCAACGAGCGCGAGATCGAGATCCTGCGCGTGCTGGCGCGCAGCCGCAGCCACGTCTCGTACGAGGAAGCCCTGTCCGGCCCCGGCCTGCTCAAGCTCTACCACGCGCTGTGCGAGCTGCGCGGCTGCGCGGTGGCGCTGATGACGCCGGCGGAAGTCACCGGCGCCGCGCTGGCCGGCTGCGACGCCACCGCGCTGGAAACGCTCGAGGTGTTCTGCGGCCTGCTCGGCAGCTTCACCGGCGACCTGGCGATGCTGTACGGCGCCAGCGGCGGCGTATTCCTCGCCGGCGGCATCCTGCCGCAGATCCACGGTTTCCTGCGCGCCAGCAGCTTCGCCGCGCGCTACTTCAACAAGGGCGTGATGCGCGCGTTCCTGCAGAAGGTTCCCGTACGACTGATCGAGCACGGCCAGCTAGGTGTCATCGGCGCCGCCGGCTGGTTTCTGGACGAGCGGCAGGGAGATCAAGCCATGCCACCGCTCTAGCGACACGGCGCCGAACGCCGCCAACCAAGCAAGCCACCACCACGACCATACGGTCCCGACTGATCCAGCCTCTGAGGGGAGGACATCATGAACCATCGCAAGACACTGCTAGCCGCGAGCATCGTCGCCGGCCTGTGCCTGTCCGTCGGCGCGTACGCGCAGGACAGCACACAGAACCCGAACAACCAGGGCAATGCCCAGAACAATGCGGCCGCCAAGAAGAAAGTGACCGAGCTGCCGTCGGTCACCGTCACCGGCATCCGCGCCACCGAGGCCGCTTCGCTCGCGCTGAAGAAGGACGCGAACTCGCACATCGAGGTGGTGACCGCCGAGGACATCGGCAAGCTGCCGGTGAAGAACGTGGCCGACACGCTGCAGCGCCTGCCGGGCGTCAACATCAGCTCGGCCAGCGCCAGCGAGGGCGGCTTCGACGAGAACGACCGCGTCAGCCTGCGCGGCACCAACCCCAGCATGACCCAGACCCTGGTCAACGGCCACACCATCGGCACCGGCGACTGGTTCGTGCTGTCGCAGACCTCGACCGTGGGTCGCAGCGTGAGCTACAGCATGCTGCCTTCGGAAATCGTCAGCGAGGTGGTGGTGCACAAGACCTCCGAGGCGCGCCTGCAGGAAGGTGGCGCCACCGGCACGGTGGACATCATCACCCGCAAGCCGCTGGAGTTCGCCAAGCAGACGACCGGCTCGGTGTCCGTCGGCGGCGTGTATTCCGACCTGCCGAGCTCGACCAAGCCGCAGGCCAGCGGCCTGTTCAACTGGAAGAACGACGACAACACCTTTGGCGTGATGGTGCAGGGCTTCTACGAGAAGCGCAGCCTGCAGCGCAATGGCCAGGAACTGATTGGCGGCTACAACCAGATCCAGGCCACCGACGCCGTGGCAAAGGCGCATCCCGACCTGGCCGGCGTCTATTACCCGCAGGAAATCGGCTCGACCTTCTTCACCCAGACCCGCACCCGCAAGGGCGGCGCGATCGACCTGGAGTGGAAGCCGCTCGACAACCTGACGCTGAACCTCAACGGCTTCGCCACCACGCTCAAGGCCGACAACTACAACCGCAACTACATGTTGTGGACCAGCCAGTTCATCAACCAGGGCGGTCTGCAACCCGGCTACACCGTGCGCAACAACATGCTCACCAACGCGAGCTTCGCGCAGGTGGCAGGCAACACCAACCCTTCCGTCGTGTATGACCAGATCTCGCGACCGGGCGCCGAGTCCAGTTCGAACTACGTGACGTTCGATGCGGACTGGCGCGCCACCGACAACCTGACCTTCAAGGGCCAGGTCGGCACCACCCACGGCACCGGCAAGAGCCCGACGCAGGACGTGCTCGAATTGGGCGCGCAGCCGGGTGCGGCCGCGAGCTGGGCCATCCAGGGCACCGGCAAGCCCACCAACTGGACCGTCGGCGGCGACAACAGCTCGCCGAACGCGATCCTACCCTCCGCCGGCTGGATCTTCGGCGAGAACGGCATCGACGCGAAGGACAAGGAAAACTGGGTGCAGGGCGACGGCGAGCTCGACTTCGACCAGGGCGCACTGTCCTCGCTGCAGTTCGGCGTGCGCTATGCCGACCACACCCGCGAGAATCTGCGCAGCATTGCGCAGGGCCCGACGGGCGACTGGCAGAACCTCGCCAACTATCCGACCAGTTGGTCGAACTATCCCAGCGACCTGGCCAGCAGCGTGGGCGGCAACTTCCCCAGCAACATCTGGTACTACTCGCCGGCCCAGCTGGCCGCGTTCGACGCAAAGTTCGCCAACCGCGACCCGGTGGCCCGCTTCTATTTCAACGACATCTACAAGGTCAACGAAAAGGACGGCGCGGCCTACTTCCAGGCGAACTTCGACGGCGACCGCTGGAGCGGCAACGTGGGCGTGCGCTACGTCAACACCAAGGAAAACATCAGCTACTCCAGCACCAGCCCGATCGAGAGCGGCGCCATCGGCCCGATCACCGGCTCGGCCTTCGGCGACTACTACTGGAACACCTACCACCACAGCTACGGCAAGCTGTTGCCGAGCGTGAACTTCAAGTTCAACCTCACCGACGACCTGCTGGCACGCTTCGCCGTGTCGCAGACGATGACCCGGCCCGACTATTCCTCGCTGGCCGGCTTCATCTCGCTCAACGACCTGACCCTCGCCGGCAGCGGCGGCAACCCGAAGCTCAAGCCACTGATCTCCACCAACTTCGACAGCGCGCTGGAGTGGTATTTCGCCCCGCGTGGCCTGCTGTCGGCCAGCGTGTACTCGATGCAGCTGAAGGACTACGTGAACTTCAGCAACGTCACCATGAGCTTCAAGAACATGCAGGACAGCGCTACCGCCGGCCACGACGTCTTCACCAACTACCTGGTCAGCGTGCCGTCCAACGTCAACGGCAGCGTCAAGGGCGTGGAACTGAACTACATCCAGCCAATCGGCGACAACTTCGGCGTGTCGGCGAACTACACCTACGCCGCCGGTCATGCCAACAACGGCGCGCCGCTGCAAGGCACCTCGAAGACCACCGGCAACGTGTCCGCCTTCTTCGAGAACGCGAAGTTCAACGCGCGCGTCAGCTACACCTACCGCTCGTCGTTCTACGCGGGCGTGAGCCGTGCCGACAACTTCTACCAGGCGGGCATCGGCAACCTCGCGCTGTCGCTGGGCTACAACATCAACGACATGATGTCGGTGTCGTTCGACGCGATGAACCTCAACAACGCGACGCTGAAGTACTACACCAAGAGCGACGTGTTCGGGAACCAGCCGTACTACTTCTACGACAACGGCCGCCAGTACTACCTCAACGTGAACTTCAAGTTCTGATCCACCGCTTTCCGCTACACCGCAGCATCCACGCGGGCCACGGACGGCCTGCACTCTCCCCGAGCGGGCCCGGCTTCACTTTGCGGGCCCGTCTTTTTATCTGGCGCCCCGGGGATGGCATGCTGGCTTCACCAGTCCTTTCCCGCTTGCGGTAGAGGGCGCTGCATCGAACCCTGCAGGAGCCGCCGATGAATCGTCTTGCCTTGCTGTCCCGCTGCGCCTGCCTGTTGCTCGCGCTCGTCCTGCTGCCGGCACAGGCCGCCCGCGCCGACGATGCGACGCCACCCTCCTTGATCCCGCTGCCGGCGCAACTCGAGTTGCAGCACGGCGGCTTCACCGTGGACGCGCACACGCCGGTGGTGCTCGCGAGCCACGACGACGCAACGAAACAGACCGCGGACTACCTGATCGACCTCGTCGCGCGCACGCGCGACCTGCATCTGCGCGTTGCCACCGACGGCAAGGCGGCGCACGCGATCATGCTGCAGCGCGACCCGCACGCGCCGGTGGCGCAGGCCGAAGGTTACGCGCTCGATGTCACGCCGCAGGGCATCCGCGTCACCGCGCGCGACGACGCCGGCCTGTTCCACGGGGCTGTCACGCTGTACCAATTGCTGACGCCCGACGCGAAGCAGGGCGCGGTCGAAGTGCCCGCGCTGTCCATCCGCGACTGGCCGCGCTTCGCCTGGCGCGGGCTGATGCTGGATTCCGCGCGCCACTTCCAGAGCGTGGCCGAGGTCGAGAAGCTGATCGACCAGATGGCCCAGCTCAAGCTCGACGTGCTGCACTGGCACCTCACCGACGACCAGGGCTGGCGCATCGAGATCAAGCGCTATCCCGAACTCACGAAGATCGGCGCCTGGCGCACCCCGCCCGACGCCGGCCATGACGGCGAGCCAAAACGCTACGGCGGTTTCTACACGCAGGCGCAGATCCGCGCCGTGGTGGCCTATGCCGCCGCGCGCCACGTCACCATCGTGCCGGAGCTCGACATGCCCGGCCACGCGCAGGCAGCGGTGGCTTCGTATCCGCAGGTCGGCGTTACCGGCCGGCGGCCGAAGGTTTCCGTCGACTCGGGCGTGAACCCCTGGCTCTACAACGTGGACGATCCCACCTTCACCTTCATCGACCACGTGCTCGACGAGGTGATGGCGCTGTTTCCCTCGACGTACATCCACGTGGGCGGCGACGAGGCGATCAAGGACCAGTGGCAGGCCTCGCCCGCGGTGCAGGCGAAGATGCGCGCGCTGGGCATCAGCAACGAGGATGCGCTGCAGGGCTGGTTCATCGGCCGCGTCGGCCAATACCTCGACAAGCACGGTCGCAAGCTGATCGGCTGGGACGAAATCCTCGAAGGCGACAACCTGCCCGCCGACGCCACGGTGATGTCCTGGCGCGGCATCGACGGCGCGATCAAGGCCGCGCTGCTCGGCCACGACGTGGTGATGTCGCCCGCGCCGGATCTCTACTTCGACCACGTGCAAGGCGATCTCGCCGACGAATACTCCGGCCGCCTCGGCGTGGAGTCGCTCAAGGACGTGTACGGCTTCCGGGCGCTGCCCGACGTGCTGAACGCCACGCAGGCGAAGCACGTGCTGGGCGTGCAGGCGAACGTGTGGACCGAGCACCTGCCGACGATGGCGCACGTGGAGCACGCCGTGTTCCCGCGGCTGGACGCACTCAGTGAAGTGGCCTGGTCGCCGGCCACCACGAACGACTGGCCGGGCTTCCTCGCCCGCCTGCCCGCGCAGCTCGCGCGCTACCGCGCGCAACACGTCGCCTACGCCGACAGCGCGTTCGCGGTGGACATCGCGGCGGACCGCAACGTGGCGCTGGCCACCGACAAGGCCACCGTCACCCTGTCCGACCAGAGCGGCTTCGGCGACATTCACTACACGCTGGACGGCAGCACGCCCTCGCCGGCCTCGCCGCGCTACGACGCGCCGTTCAACGTGAGCCTGCCCACTACCGTGCGCGCCGCCAGCTTCGCCGCCGACGGCAGCGCGCTGTCCGCGCCACGCGAACGCGTGCTGGACCGCGCCGCGCTGCTCAGCCTGCCCGGCACCGCGCTGGCGAACTGCCCCGGCAGCGACTTCCGCCTGCGCGTGCAACCGATGCCCGACGCGACGAGCACCCAGCCGGTGTACGCGGTGAACGTGTTCGACACCTGCCAGCTGTTCCCGCCCACGCTGATGGATGGCATCGCCGCGATCCACGTCGACGCGGTGCGGCTGCCGCGCAACTTCGCGCTGGCGCACGAGCAGAAGCTGGTGGTCTCGCGCCCGCACCGCACGCCGTTCGGCGAACTGGTGGTGCACGCGGACCGCTGCGACGGCCCGGTGCTGGCCAGCATGCCGCTGCCCGATCCCGCGCACGCCCCGCGCCAGTTCCAGCTGGACGCGAAGCTGCCCGCGCAGGCCGGCGAGCACAGCCTGTGCCTGATCTACACCGCGCCCGTCGACGGCCCGCTGTATGCACTGGGGCGGGTGTCGCTGCAAGCCAGGCCCTGAAGCTCTCGTTCTTCGTCCACCCCGCGCGCGGGGTGGACGGTGCAGCCATCAAGCGGACGGCGCGCCTTCCTTTCGCCCTCGGCGCGGCAACGCGCCATCGCGGACGGAGGGATCAGAACGCCGTCATTTCAGGCAGTGCGGCGCTGCACGGCGCGCGGCTGCAGCGCCTGCCGCGCCGCCTGCGTCTCGGCGGCGCCCAGCTCCACCAGCGGCACGAACTTGCCCGCGACCTGCGCCGCCATGGGCATGCCGTCGCGATACAGCACGCGCGAGCCGGCCACCGCCGGCACCTTGTCGCCCGCCAACACGCTGCCCACCAGGTTCAGCGGATCGCAGCCGCCCACCACGACCATCTCGCCATCCTCCGCGCGCTGACGGATCGCGCGCAGCGGCGCGATCGCCTCCGGCAACGCGAACTGCTCGCCCACCAGCCCTTCCACGAAACGCCCGCCGCGGATCTCGCCACGCGCCTCCAGCCGGCGGTACACGCGCGACAACTCGCGCCAGCGCGGCAGCCACGGCGCCTCGCGCTCCAGCAGCTGCCAGAACACCACGCCGTAGCGGGCCAGCAGGGCGCGGGCGACATGCTCCAGATTTTCCCCCTCTCCCCTATGGGGAGAGGGTTGGGGTGAGGGGCCACTCTTGCCACTGTCTGCATCAGGCGATGCTTCTGCGAGCACCCGCCCCTCATCCGCCCCCTTCGGGGCCACCTTCTCCCCAGCGGGGAGAAGGGAACGAGCTACCAGCGACCAGCGCCCCGCGTCCTCGATGCCGCCAAACACATGCCGGCGCATGCGCCGGTGCCGTGGCGCCTCGCGCTTCGCCGCGGGCAGCAGCAGGGCGCGCAGGCCGGCGAAGCTGTCGGCGCTGACGCGGCCGGCGGCGACCAGTTCGCCCAGCGCGTCCTCCAGCTCGGTGCGCAACAGGTGGACGATGGACTGCAATTCGTCGAAGAACAGCGCGCCGTGCTCGCGCAGCGCGTCGGCCACCGCCTGCGCCCGCGAGGACAGCAGGCTGTCCTGCGGCGACGATGCCTGCGCGACGGACGTCCAGACGGCCATCTGCCGGCGCGGCAGCAGCACGATGGGCGTGGCGCGTACCGGTCCGCTGCCGCCGCCCGCGCGCAGGCGGCTCCAGCCGACGCGGCCGGCGCGGCACTGCCCGTCCAGCCAGCTCGCCGAATAGTCGGCGAGGCGCGCCGGCAGGATCTCCGCTTCCCAGGCGCCGGCCGCGGCCTCGTAGCCCTCCAGCTGGTTCAGCACCGCCGGCAGCGCGTCGGGGCCGCGCAGTTGCGTGGCGGAACTCAGGTGTTGCCAGTCGAGCAGGAAGCGCATCAGTTGGCGCCGGCTCACCGGCTCGATCTCGCGGCGCAGGCGGCCCAGCGTGTAGCGATGGATGCGCGCCAGCAGATGGCGTTCGCACCATTGCGTTTCGGCAAGCGTCGGATCGAACACGCCCTGGATCACGTAGCCCTCGCCCTGCAGGCGCAGCAGCGCGGCTTCCACCTCGGCGGGCGCCACGCCCGGCGGCGCGGCCAAGGCCTCGACCGTCACCGGCCCCAGGCCCAGCAGGCGGCCACGCACCAGTTCACGCAGGGCGTCCTCGCGCGTCCATGGTTGCGCCGCATATTCGGCGGGCGCGGCGATGACGGGATGCAACACGGCCTCAGGGTGCACGGCTCGCCACAGCGGCAATTTTTCCGCACTGACCCACACCGTGTTTTTCTCCCTCTCCCCCAACATCGTTGCGGGAGAGGGCGGGGTGAGGGGGAGGCTTTCGGCTTTGCTTGGCTGAGTCACGGGAGAAGCAAGAGCGTCTCCCTCACCCCAGCCCTCTCCCCCTGCCACAGGCAGGGGGAGAGGGAGTTCAAGGCGCGTGGCGCGCTGGTCCTTCGCCAGCGCGCGCAGCTTGTCGTCCCAGCCGTCGTTCGCCACCGCTTCGTCCACCGTGACCCCGCCCAGCGCATCCAGCGCCTCGTGCATCTCGTCCACGCTGCGCACCTCGGGCCAGGCTTCCGCGCGCACCGCGGCGATGGCCTCGGGATCGAGCCGGCCCAGGTCGCCGGCGCCGGCCGGCACGTCCTGGCGCACCGCGCGCGTGCGGCGTTCCTCCAGCGGCGCGTCGTCGAGGAAGGCGTAGGGCGCGGCATTGAGCACCGCGCCGGCCAGCGGGCTGGGCGCCGCGAGGTCGCGCGCGACGAGGCGGATCGTGCCGGTTTCGAGTTGTCGCAGCAGGCGCAGCAGGCCGTCCACGTCCATCGCCTCGCGCAGGCAATCGTGCAAGGTCTGCGCCACCAGCGGATGGTCGGGAATCTGCCGCTCGCCCACGATGTTCTCCAGGCAGGCCACCTGGTCGGGGAATACCGCGGCGAGCAGGTCCTCGCTCTTCATGCGTTGCAGCTGCGGCGGCGTCTTCTTGCCGCCGATGAAGCGCGGCAGCGCCAGCGCGGTCACCGCGTTCCAGCGCCAGCGCGCGGGGAACAGCGGCGCGTCGAGCAGCGCCTGCACCAGCACGTGCTCGGCGGAGTTCGAGTGCAGGTAGCGCGCCACTTCCTCCAGCGGAAAGCTGTGGCTGGTGGACAGCGACAGCACGATCGCGTCCTCGGTGGCCGCCGCCTGCAGCTCGAAGTTGAACTGACGGCAGAAGCGCTTGCGCAGTGCCAGCCCCCAAGCGCGGTTGATGCGGCTGCCGAATGGCGCGTGGATCACCAGCTGGGTGCCGCCGGACTCGTCGAAGAAGCGCTCGAACACGATGACCGACTGCGTGGGCAGCACACCCAATGCGGCCTTGGCGCCGGCGAGGTAATCGGCCAGTTGCCACGCGGCGGCTTCGCCCAGGCCCAGTTCGTCACGCAGCCACGCCAGTGCCTGCGCTCTTGTCTCCTCCCCCTGCTTGCAGGGGGAGGTTGGGAGGGGGTGCTCCTCTGCCGTAGCAGAAACCGAAGCACCCCACCCCGGCCCTTCCCTGCCAGCAGGGGAGGGGGAGTCGTGAGGTTCAAGCAAGGCGTCGACTTCCTCGCGCAAGCGCGATACCGCGAACGAGAGTTCGTCCGTGCGCCCCGGCGCCTCGCCCAGCCAGAACGGGATGCTGGGCGGCACGCCGTGCGCGTCTTCCACGCGCAGGCGGTCGCGCTCCACGCGCAGGATGCGGTAGCTGGTGTTGCCGAGCTGGAAGATGTCGCCGGCGAGGCTTTCCACCGCGAAGTCCTCGTGCACCGAGCCGATCACCGTGGCCTGCGGTTCCAGCACCACGAGGTAGTCGGCGGTGTCGGGGATCGCGCCACCGGAGGTGAGCGCGACCAGCCGCGCGCCACGCCGCGCGCGCAACTGCCGATGCACGGCGTCGCGGTGCAGGTAGGCCGCACGCGCGCCGCGGCGGGTGGTGAAGCCGTCGGCCAGCATGCGCACCACCGCGTCGAAATCCGCGCGCGCCAGATCGCGGTACGGATGCGCGCCACGCACCAGCGCGTACAGCGCATCCTCGTCCCACTCGCGGCAGGCCACTTCGGCGACCAGCTGCTGCGCCAGCACGTCCAGCGGCTGCGGCGGCTGCACCAGCGCGTCGAGTTCGCCGCGGCGCACGGCATCGAGCAGTGCGGCGCATTCGACCAGGTCGTCGCGCGTGGTGGGGAACAGCCGCGCCTTGGGCGTGCCGCCGACCTGGTGGCCGGAACGCCCCGCGCGCTGCAGGAAGGCGGCGATGGAACGCGGCGAGCCGAGCTGGCAAACCAGGTCCACGTCGCCGATGTCGATGCCCAGCTCCAGCGAGGCGGTGGCGACCAGCACCGACAACTCGCCGCGCTTCAAGCGCTGCTCGGCGTCCAGGCGCTGCTCCTTCGCCAAGCTGCCGTGGTGCGCGGCGACATGTTCCTTGCCCAACCGCTCGGAAAGATGCCGCGCCGCACGCTCGGCCAGCCGTCGCGTGTTGACGAATACCAGGGTGGTGCGATGTGCCTGCACCAGTTGCGCGAGGCGGTCGTAGACCAATTCCCACGCGTCGTTGGACATCACTGCTTCCAGCGGCACGACGGTGAGTTCGAGGGCGAGGTCGCGCTTGCGGGTGTAGCCCGTATCTATGATGGTGACGCCGCTTTTCGCGTTCGCCTCCTCTCCCCTCAGGGGAGAGGATTGAGGTGAGGGGCGGGTGCTCGCGGAAACGTCACCTAGAGCTGGCTCTGATGATGGTCGAGGCGAGAGTGGCCCCTCACCCCGACCCTCTCCCCAAAGGGGAGAGGGAGATGTTGTGCCGACCAAAAAGTCGGCCACCTCCTCGATCGGCTTCTGCGTCGCCGACAGTCCGATCCGCTGCAGCCGCCGCTGGCACAGCGACTCCAAGCGCTCCAGCGTCAGCGCCAGGTGCGCGCCGCGCTTGCTGCCGGCCACGGCGTGGATCTCGTCCACGATCACGCTGCGCGTGCTCTGCAGCATCTCGCGGCCGGAGGCGGAGCCGAGCAGGATGTACAGCGACTCCGGCGTGGTGACGAGGATGTGCGGCGGCGTCTTGCGCATCCATGCGCGCTCGGCCTGCGGGGTGTCGCCGGTGCGCACCGCGGTGCGGATCGCCACGTCGGGCAGGCCGCGTTTTTCCAGTTCCGCGCGGATGCCTTCCAACGGCTCTTCCAGATTGACGTGGATGTCGTTGGACAACGCCTTCAGCGGCGACACGTAGACCACCCGCGTCTCGTCCGGCAGCGCGCCGCCGTTCGCCACGCCTTCGCGCACCAGCGCGTCGATCGCGGCGAGGAAGGCGGTGAGCGTCTTGCCCGAGCCGGTGGGCGCGGCCACCAGCACATGGCCACCGTCGCGGATCGCCGGCCACGCCCCCGCCTGCGCCGCGGTGGGCGCGGCGAAGCGGCCATCGAACCAGGCGGCGACGGCAGGGTGGAAACCGGTCAGCGGGGAGGCATCCGCTTGCATGCAGGCAGGGGGCGATGGCAGTCGGGAACTATGGATTCTACGCGTGCCAGGCGCGTGTCCGCGTCACCACCGCGGGCTGGCGATTCGCAATGCGTCGCGTATGCTTGGCCGCTGCAGCGATCTTGCACAACCACCGGAACCCGACAGGACAACAGACATGCAGTTGGCGTCATCGACTTCCGCTTCCGCGACGGCGACTGCGCCGGGTTCCGGACGCCGCTTGCCGATGCCCGACGGCCAACCGCTCTGCCTGCACGACTGGCCGCTGCCGCAGGCGCGCGGCGGCGTGCTGATCGTGCACGGCCTGGGCGAGCACGCCGGGCGCCACGAGCGCCTCGCGCGCTGGTTCAATGCGCACGGCTACGCGGCGCGCAGCTACGACCAGCGCGGCCACGGCCGCACGCCCGGCCCGCGTGGTGCGCTCCAGCATGCCGACGACCTGCTGGCGGACCTGTCCGTGGTGCATGCCGACTACGCGCGCACGCTCGGCGTCGCGCCGCTGCTGCTCGGCCACAGCATGGGCGGCCTGGTCGCCCTGCGCGCCGTGCTGGACGAGCGCATCATGCCGCGGGCGCTGGTGCTCTCGTCGCCCGCGCTGCGCAGCCACGCCTCGCCCGGCCTGCGGCGGCTGGCCGCGACGCTGGCACGGCTCGCGCCGAACCTGCGCCTGCGCAACGGCCTCGAGCTGGAGCGCCTGAGCCACGACCCGCAGGTGGCGGCCACCTACCGCGGCGACCCGCTCTGCCACGACCGCGTCAGCCCGCGCCTCGCCGACTTCATCTTCCGCGCCGGCGCCAGCTGCATTGCCGACGCCGCTCGCCTCGAAGTGCCCAGCCTGCTGCTGGTGGCCGGCGACGACGCGCTGGTCGATGCCGGCGGCAGCCGCGATTTTTCCGCCGCCGCCGCGCGCACCAGGCAGCTCACCACGCGCTACTTCGCGGCGCTGTACCACGAGCTGTTCAACGAAGCCGAACCCGGCCGCAGCCAGGTGCTGCTGCAACTGGAGGATTGGCTGGAGCGGTTGGCGGCCTGAAGCGGCCGACAGATACAAGAACACACGGATATTGCTCGAAACCTTCGCCTTGATCCGCCGCCGTCCGGAATGTCTGCTGTTTCATCGTGTCGATCCCGTCGATCGTCAGTATGGGACCATGTTGCAGGTTTGTGAGACTTTTCGGCGTTGCCATAGAGCGGCTTCAGTTCGGCTCCGACTGCGCGAGTGGACACGCAGCCGGAACCGGGACATGCGCCTTACTTCATAGCTTGGCCTTGATGCCGATGAAGTACGTGCGTCCCACGACATCGTATGTCGCCGCATCCGTCAGCAGTGGTGCGCCCGCGATCCGCGGCGGAACCTTGTCGGTCAGATTTGCAACGCCCGCTGTGAGCATGATGTTGTGGGTCGCCTGCCAGTGAGCATCCAGGTCGAAGTAGTTGTAGGCCGGGACACCGGGATCGCCGCTTCCGGCGCCGTCCATCAAGTCGGTCATCGCCGAGATGTAGCGCCAGTGCAGCGCCGCCGACACCGGCCCAACGGAATAGCCGATCGTCGTGTTGGCCTTCCATCTCGGATGCGACAGGTCAGAGATGCTCGAGCCATCGGCCGCCAGCGCCGTACTGGTATCGGCAACCGAGCCCGCGTAGTTGCTGGCCGCGATCCCAGGCACGCCGGAAATCGTCAGCGAGTGCACGTAGGAGATGAACGTCTGCAGCCTTACCTTGCCATCGAGGGGTAGCCCCAAGTCACGCAACGGGAAACCCCAGTGCGCTTCGACGTCGACGCCTGTCGTGACATACGAACCGATGTTCTCCGAGGATTCCCGGCCCAGCGTGATGGCTCCGGTGGTCGGATCACGCGTGATTCGCTGGCAGAAGGGGTTGCTCTCGGAGTAGCCCGGATTCGAGTTGTTGGCGTTGAAACAGTTCTGCAGGACCGAATCGAGGGTCACGCCTGCGATCGCGCCCTTGATCGCGGTGTGGTAGTAGTCAACGGACATGCCGAGGTCACGCGCCATCGGCGCATTGAAGCGCGGCGTCAGCACCCAGCCCAACGTGTAGGTATCGGATTTCTCCGGCTGCAGATCCGTGTTGCCGGTGATGATGCCGTTCGCCGAATTGAGACCGTAGGTGAACGACGGATACACCGATGCGGGCACACCCTGCGCCTGGCACAGCGCCTGCACCTGGGAGGCATTCGAACCGCTCCGCTGCGGACTGCCGACTTCGCACGGATCGCCATTGATGCTGTCTTGCGCCTGCACGACCGGGTTGTACAGCTCCTGCAGGCTCGGCGCGCGAATCGCCCGGTTGAACCCGCCACGGAACATCAACGCGTCGTTGACCTGCCAGCTCAGACCCACCTTCCAGGTGTTTTCGCCGCCGAACAGCTTGTAATGCGAATAACGTTCGCCGAGGTCGAGCGACAGATCCTTCGCAAGCGGCTCGTTGCTCAGCAGCGGCACACGCAGCTCGCCGAACGCCTCGCCCACATCCATCGAGCCGGCCGTCGAACCAATAAGGTCGTACGACGGGGAGATGATGTCCGGCGGGATCGGCGAGGGCATCACGTTGAACGCCGGATTCAGAGACGAATCGGCCCGGTAGTTGAACCTATCAGAGCGGTAATCGACGCCGAATGCGGCCTCCACAGTCCCTGCCCACAGGTCCCCGAGTTCCCCGCTCACGGAGGCCTGGAAGTAATCCTGCGTGAGCACCATGTTGTTATGCGCGGTGCCCGTGACGTACGCCAGACAGCCGGGACTTATCGGGTGGCCACCGAGTGGATTCCAAGCGTAACCGACACAGTTGTTGCCATTGGAACCAATGTAGTTCGCCGTGCCGTACAAGATATTCTCGAGCGCCGGCAGATTGACGTTGTTCTGCTGATCGTTGTTGAAATTGGTCTGGCCGTACGACGCGAAAGCGTTCCACTTCCAGCTCGACCAGCCGAACCAGCCATTGAGTCCGGTGGTCAGCTGGTAGTTATGGTAACGAAAGCTCTCGATGCGCGGCCCGAGCCCGGTCAGCCAGGCTTCCATCTCCAGCGGCCCGGTGCTCGGCGAACCACCGGCGGTCGTTGCAGTGCGGGCGTTGAGCAGGGACATCAGCGCGGCATTGCCCGTCACGAATGGATTGTTCTGCGGCACGTAGACGTACTTGCCCGGACCGGCGAACGCGGGGCCGTTGTTATCCGTGGCGGTCGAGCTCATGAAGTTGATCTGGGCATATGCCTCGAGGAATTCGTCGAATTTGTAGGTGACCTTCGAGAACAGATTGATCCGATGCGACGGAACCTGCACAAAGAAGTATTTCCCCAGGTAATTCTCGATCGTCGAGCAATTCGGTGAAATCTCAAGCCCCGGGATCTTGCCCACCGGCCCTTGGTAGTTCTGCACGCAGTTGCCCGCGGCGCGCGTGGTGAACAGGGTGCCGTTACTGTTCAGACCGATGTAGCCACCGTAGTTGCCGGTGCCCGAGATCGGCGTCGTGCCAGGGTAGCCAGCCAGGATGGAGTTGACCGCGGAAATCGGAATATTTCCACCGAGCTCGCCCGCGCTGAAAATACCTTCCGGCGCGCGCGGCACGGCGCGGTTGAAGTTCACGGGGTCGGAAAAGAAGGAGCGATCCGCACCGGTGATCGCGTTGCGCCGGTTGTACTCGACGTCGAGGACCGCGTTGCCCTTGTTGTCCGCGAAGTTGTTGCCCATAAGGATGCTGGCGCTGTTTTCCTGCCCACCGCCTTGGGTGCTCCCCCCGGTCTGGGCGGCGAGCTGGATGCCCTGGAAGTGCTGACGCAGGCGGAAGTTGACGACACCCGCCACGGCGTCCGAACCGTACGTAGCCGAGGCGCCACCGGTGATCACATCGACGTCTTCGAGCAGCGCCATGGGAATCAAGTTCAGGTCTACCGCGCCGTTCGGGTTGGTCGGCACCAGGCGCTGCCCGTCGAGCAGCACCAAGGTGCGCTCCGCGCCGAGGCCACGCAGGTCGGCGTAGGACTGGCCGCCCTGGAAGCCGGTGGCCCCTTGCACGTCGCCGACCTCGCTCTGGCCCTGTGCAGCCGCGAACTGCGGCATCCGGCCGATTGCCGAGTCGAGGGAGACCTGGCCGGCGGCCGCGATCTGGTCGATGCCGATCGTCGCCAGCGGGCTGGAAGAAACTTCGCTGCGGCTGTGGACCTGGATCAGACTGCCGGTGACCGTGACGGCTTCCAGGCGCTTGACTTTCTTCTGCTCGACGGGGGGCGCGACCGAGCCTGCCGCTGCGGTCTGCGGCGCGGAATCGGCAGCCGGAGCGCTCGTCCCGCCCGCGGCCGCGGCGACCGGGGAATCGCCGGTGAGGCCTGCGGCGTGCGCCGCGGCGGTGGTGGCCATGAGCCCCGCCACGACCATGAATATGGCGCGCGCGAGTGGCCGCTGTACGAATGGCTGGGTGCGAGTACCCATACCCGGTGGCACTGGATCATTCGCAAGCTTAGGCACCGGGACAAGCCGTGACGAAAATGCCGTCACAACCGGCTGCATCGCAGATGCGACGGTATGTTTGCTTTTCATGATTTAACCCCTTCCCCGGTATGTCCGAATTGTTTCGAACGGGACACTACGATCAAAGATTCCGGTCGCCCAGCAACGACTATTTTCTCCCCGGTAACTTCGATTACACGAAACCTTTCGCCATCTCTAACCGCTCGACCTAAAAGCAACCTGAAACGAAAATAAATGTTTATTAAGGATTGAACATCCGCTCCTATGGTTGCAGCAGGGAATACCATCTCATCGAGGCCGACCTGGTCATCCTCGACGAACTGGGCTACTTGCCGTTCTCGCAGGTTGGCGGCGCCTTGCTGTTGCATCTCATCGGCAAGCGCTACCAGCACACCAGTCTGGCCATCACCACCAACCTCAGCTTCGCCGAATGGGCGGCGGCCGCATCGACGTTCGAGTGCAGGTACGTGGCGAACGCTGTCGGGCCGGAGTTGCCGATATTGGCGTGGGCCTGATGCAGGCAAACGATGGAACCGGTACCGGCCTCGTCAACCTGCGGGAGTGCGTGAGGCTGGCATTTGGTCCCGAAGCGCAACTATGGCTGAAGCCTGTTGGCGCTCAACGACCAGGGTCTCCGCGACTTCTATATACCGCAGGCGGTAAGCCCGCGGCGGGGATCAGGACGGTCAGCGGGTGCTTACATCATCAATCAGCTGCGCGCGCAATTGAAGGACTGCGAACGATCGCGTGCTCAAAGCACAGCGAACCGTCGCCTCCTCTCGAAATCCTGGTGAGCGGGCGTCCACTCCTGGCCACAGTTGGTCAGCTGATCTGTTGACCGCCGTTCTTGGCGCGCCGGTCCGCCACAACGTGCGGCCAAGTTATGGGTAAGTGCACACTGGAAGACTGGCTGCAGAAGATGGTGGGCCCGGAAGGATTCGAACCTTCGACCAAGGGATTATGAGTCCCCTGCACTAACCGCTGTGCTACAGGCCCACGGAGAACGAGCATGGCATGGTAGCGGCAGGGAATGTGGGCGTCGAGACGATCGCGTCTGCTGACAGCACGCTGTCAGCAAATCGGCATAGTCTGTCCGCTCCATCCCTGTGGAGACCACCCATGAACACCGAAGCCGTGGCGAAGCGATTGGTCGAGTTGTGCCGCAAGGGCGAGTACGAGCAGGCGCAGCGGGAGCTGTTTGCGCAGGACGCGGTGAGCATCGAGATGCCGGGCCTGCCGGCGGGTGCGCTGGGCGACGCCAAGGGACTGGCGGCGATCTACGAAAAGGGTCGCCAGTTCGCCGCGATGGTGGAGGCGGTGCACGCGAACACGGTGAGCGATCCGGTGGTGGCGGGCAACTGGTTCAGCGTGGCGATGGCCATGGATGTGACGTTCAAGGGCCGCGGCCGCACGCAGATGGCGGAGATCGCCGTGTACCACGTACGCGACGGCAAGGTGACGAGCGAGCAGTTCTTCTACGACATGGGCTGAGCGCCGGCCGGATGCGACGACGGCCGCTTGCGCGGCCGTCGTCGTTGCCCTGTCTTGCGTCGCGCGATCCTTCCACCTCGGGGAAGGAGCCCAGCTGCCGGGCGGGGCCCGGGTGGTGCCGTGTGCGCAACACCCTGGCCTTGGGTGCCCCGGCAGCCGCTGCCGGCCGACCTTCCCTGCATGACCTTTCCGGCCAGCACACCGATGCCAGCGGTCAACGCCATGGCCAAGGCGCCCCACGGCACGACACGCATCGCCGGTTTCAATGCCTTGGCGCCGCCGGTCGTGGCACCGGCCACCCGAGCAGCGCGAGGCACAGGATTGAACCCGTCGCCACCGCCGGCACCAGTCGGGAATCCGGTGCCGCCAGCACCAGCGGCCGTGGCGCAGCGGCGCCGACGGGGAAGGTCGCCGCCGAGGTGAACGCGGCCTGCACCGGGCGTGCGGCCGTGAACTCGGAAATGCCCGGTTCGTCCCGCGCATGAGCGCTGAGGGTATCGTGGGCCATGAGCTGTTCCGCCACCTGCCGCGCCCGCTCCGTCGTCAATCCACGCGCGGCGTAGATCTGGGCCAGCTCCTTCGCCTCCGACTCCGGGCCTTCCGCCACTCGCGGCGCTCGCGCGCCACGTCGGCATGCCCGGTGTCCGACTGCGAGCTCACCGACACCTACTCGCCCGTCGCCATGGACATGGCGCCGGCGATCCAGCCCGCCACGCCGGCGAGCAGCACGGCGTGCCTGCCCGATGCGGCAGCAGCCATGCCGAGCACCAGGCTGGCGGTGGAAATGATGCCGTCGTTGGCGCCCAGCACCGCCGCACGCAACCAGCGTGCCCGGCTCGCCCGATGCGACTCGCGGCGCAGGCGGCTCACGTCCCGCCGCCGCCCGTCATCCGCTTCAGGATGCCGTCCTTGAGGACGTAGTGATGGACCAGCGCAACCGTGGCATGCAGGCCAGCCAGAATCACGATGGTCCAGCCGACAATGTCGTGCAGGTCGCCGAAGCTGTGCGCCAGCGGTCCGTTCCTGACGGTGGCGAAGCGCAGCGGGAACAGCCCGAAGAACTGGAAGGTTTCGGCCTGCGCCCAGCGCCAGGCGAAACCGAGGATCACCTGCACTGCCAGCAGCAGGTAGAGCAGGTAGTGCATCGCCGTGGCCGCCTTGCCTTGCAGCCCCTCCGCAGCCATCGGCAACCGCCTGCCGCGGGTGGCGCGCCACGCCAGCCGCAGCAACAACACCGCGGCGAGCACGATGCCCAGCGAGATGTGCAGGGAATGCATCTGCGTGCGCGTGGCGCGGGGCAGAAAGTCCCAGAGCATGGCCAGCACAAAAAGCACGAGCACCAGCAGCGCGGTGAGCCAGTGCAGGACGATGGTAGTGCGGTCGTAGCGGATCGCCGCAGCTCGCGCGGCAACGGTGGATGACGTCTGCATCATGGGCCTGCGCGCTCGTTGATTCACTGGCACAACTGGTCTTGCGGCATCCGGGGCAGGTACGGCAAAACCGGTCCGGTGATGCCGGCAAGCCGCCGGCAGACCGCAAGGCCGGGCGGAGCACGCATGCTAGCTGCGGAAACTGTGGCATTTCTGAGCCGCAAGCGCCGCGTCCCGGAGCAGAATCGGCAGTCGCATGCGACAACGGCCGCTTGCGCGGCCGTTGAAGGCTATGTTGCGGGTAGCTGTCAATCCACGTCGAGGAACGAGCGCAGCTGTTCGGAGCGGCTGGGGTGGCGCAGCTTGCGCAGCGCCTTGGCCTCGATCTGGCGGATGCGCTCGCGGGTGACGTCGAACTGCTTGCCGACTTCTTCCAGCGTGTGGTCGGTGTTCATGTCGATGCCGAAGCGCATGCGCAGCACCTTGGCCTCGCGCGGGGTGAGGCCGGCGAGCACGTCGCGCACGGTTTCCATCAGGCCGGTCTCGGTGGCCGAGTCGATCGGCGAGGAGGCGTTGCTGTCCTCGATGAAGTCGCCGAGGTGGGAATCCTCGTCGTCGCCGATCGGGGTTTCCATGGAGATCGGTTCCTTCGCGATCTTCAGCACCTTGCGGATCTTGTCCTCGGGCATGTCCATTTCCTTGGCCAGCTCCTCCGGCGTGGCCTCGCGGCCGTACTGCTGGAGCATCTGGCGGGAAATGCGGTTGAGCTTGTTGATCGTCTCGATCATGTGCACCGGGATGCGGATGGTGCGCGCCTGGTCGGCGATCGAACGGGTGATCGCCTGGCGGATCCACCACGTGGCGTAGGTCGAGAACTTGTAGCCGCGGCGGTATTCGAACTTGTCCACCGCCTTCATCAGGCCGATGTTGCCTTCCTGGATCAGGTCGAGGAACTGCAGGCCGCGGTTGGTGTACTTCTTGGCAATCGAGATCACCAGGCGCAGGTTCGCCTCGACCATTTCCTTCTTGGCGCGGCGAGCCTTGGCCTCGCCACTGGCCATGGCTCGATTGATTTCCTTGATGTCGGTGAGCGGCAGGAACAGCTTCTGTTCGATCGCGGCCAGCTTCTCCTGCTCGGCGTCGATCGCCTCGCGGTGGGTCTTGACGTTGGGCGACCACTTCTGGCGCTTGCGGCCCAGCTCGGCGGCCCACTCGACATTGCCCTCGTTGCTGGGAAAGGCCTTCAGGAACTCGGCCTTGGGCATCTTCACGTGCTTGACGAAGATGTCCATCAGCACGCGCTCGTGGTGGCGGATGTCGCCCACCACCTCGCGCAGCTTGCGCACGAAGCCGTCGATCAGCGCGCTGGGCAGCTTGAGCTTGAGGAACTCCTCGGCCATCTGGTCGCGCAGCTTGACGATCTTCTTGTCGGTGATGCTGGTGGCCTTGGGGGCCGCCTTCTGGAACTTGGCGTAATGGTCGCGCAGCAGTTCCATGCGGCGCTTGACCTCCTCCGGATCGGGGCCGCTGGCCACGGCCTCCTCGTCCTCGGAATCGGCCTCCTCGTCTTCCTCGTCGCCCTCGCCCTCCTCACCGTTCTCGGCGGCGGCGGCGGCGGCCTCCTCGGCCTCGATGCGCGCGGCGTCGGCGGCGGCTTCCAGGTCGAGGAAGCCGGCGAGGATCTCGGACAGGCGACGCTTGCCGTCCAGGTGCTGGTCGTACTCTTCCAGCAACAGCTCGATGGTCAGCGGGAAGCTGGCCAGTGCCTGCTGCACCTGGGCCAGGCCTTCCTCGATGCGCTTGGCGATCGCGATCTCGCCCTCGCGGGTGAGCAGCTCGACCGTGCCCATCTCGCGCATGTACATGCGCACCGGGTCGGTGGTGCGGCCCACCTCGGCGTCCACGGCGGAGAGCAGGGCGACGGCTTCCTCGGCGGCGGCCTCGTCGTCGCCGGTCGCGCCGGGCGCGTTGTCGGCCAGCGGGTCGGCGTCCGGCGCGGCATCGTGCACCTCGATGCCGACGCCCTTGAGCACCGCCATGATGTCCTCGATCTGCTCCGCGTCGACGATGTCGTCGGGCAGGTGATCGTTGATCTCGGCGTAGGTGAGGTAACCCTGCTCAAGGCCCTTGGCGATCAGCGCCTTGATTTCGGACTGTTGCTCGTGGACTTTGTTGTTCATTCACCGACCGCCGCAGGGTTCAAGAACCGGACATTATAGCGATGTGTTGCTTTTTTGACCAGTTTTCAAGGTGGAAATTTCGCCGGAACTGACAGCAAAAATCGCGCCATATCGCGGGTTTGCATGACAACTCCCGCGCCGGCCGTTCAGCCCGTGTCGAGCCGGAACGTCACCGGCCCGTCGTTGACCAGACTCACCACCATATGGGCGCCGAAGCGCCCGGTTTCCACTGCCGGATGCGCGGCACGGGCCAGTTCCAGCAGCCGTTCGAACCAGCGCCGGCCATGCTCGGGCGGCGCCGCGCCGGTGAAGCTGGGGCGCATGCCGGAACGGGTGTCGGCGGCCAGCGTGAACTGGCTCACCAGCAGCAGGCCGCCGCCGGTGTCGGCGAGCGAGCGGTTCATCTTGCCGGCGGCGTCGGAAAACACCCGGTAGCCGAGCAGGCGTTCCAGCATGCGCCGCGCCTGCGGCTCGCCGTCGTGCGGTTCCACCGCCACCAGGGCCAGCAAGCCGGGACCGATCGCTCCCACGGCCTCGCCTGCGACCTCGACACGGGCGGAGAGCACACGCTGGATCAAGGCGATCATGGCGACTCGGCGGCAGGCGAAGTGCGCAGCATAAGCGCGCCGCACGGCCGGTGGAAGGTGGTCGCATGACGATCCCGTACACTGCGCCGATGCGTGTCTACATGTACCTCCTTTACCTGCTGCTGCGCCTGCTCGCGCTGCTGCCGCTGCGCACGCTGCAGGCCGCCGGCGCGCTGCTGGGTCGCCTCGCGCTGTGGCGGCGCACCCGCACCGCGCACCACGTGGCGGTGAACCTGGCGATCGCCCGGCCCGGGCTGGACAAGGCCGCACGCGCCGCACTGCTGCGCGAGGCGCTGGCCGAGAGCGGCAAGTCGGCCACCGAGATCGTGAAGATCTGGGGCGGCGGTGCCGAAAGCGCGCTGCAGCTGGTGCGCGAGGTGCGCGGCGAGGCGCTGTTCGACGCGGCGCTGGCCGCGGGCAAGGGCGTGATCATCGCCGCGCCCCACCTGGGCTGCTGGGAACTGCTGAATTACTGGCTGTGCCGCAAGACGCCGATGGCGATCCTGTACCGCCCGCCGCGCATCGCCGCGGTGGAAGGCCTGCTGCGCAAGGTACGCGGCGCGCTGGCGCCGGAGCAGGTGCGCGCCGAGGGCGCGGGCGTGCGCACGCTGTACAAGCGGCTGGCTGCCGGCGGCACGGTGGGCATCCTGCCCGACCAGAAGCCGCGCGCCGGCGAAGGCGAATTCGCGCCGTTCTTCGGCCGCGACGCGCTGACCATGGTGCTGCTGCCGCGCCTCGCCGCGCGCACCGGTGCCACCGTGCTGTACGCCTTCGCCGAACGGCTGCCGCAGGGCGCCGGCTACCGCATCCACATCCTGCCCGCGCCGGATGGCTTGACCGACGCCGATCTCGGCGTGGCCTGCACTGCGCTCAATCGTGGCGTGGAAGTCTGCGTGGAACTGGCCTTCGCCCAGTACCAGTGGCAGTACAAGCGTTGGTCGGCCCACGACCGGCCCAGCCCGTACGACACCGAGAACCACGCGTAGGCGCGCACCCCCGGATCGAATCCGGGGGTGCGCTCCTGCAAAGACACTCGGGTTTTCGACGCGTCAGCCCAGCACCACGCGCACGACGTGCGCGGCGCCGTCATCGAGCAGCGCGACGGGCTCGCCGGCGGGCAGCGATTGGCCGTCCAGCTCCAGTGTCGCCACACCACGGCAAACGCCATGCGGGTTTTCCACGCGGATCGTGTAGCGGGTGCGGCCGCGGTGCCGGTAGTCGAGCTCGAAGCCGGGCCATGCTTTCGGTATGCAGGGGTCGATGCCCAACGCGTCGCCCTGCTTGCGGAAACCAAGGATGGCTTCCAGCCCCGCGCGGTACAGCCACGCGGCCGAACCGGTGTACCAGGTCCAGCCGCCGCGGCCGGCCAGCGCGCCCACCGAGTACACATCGGCGCAAGAGACGTAGGGCTCGACCTTGTAACGCGCCGCCGCGTCTGCATCATTGCTGTGACGGATCGGGTTGAAGAACCCGAACAACTCGCCGGCGCGGTCGCCGTCGCCCAACGCGGCCCAGGCGAAGATCGACCACACCGCGCCGTGGGTGTACTGGCCGCCATTCTCGCGCACACCGGCCGGGTAGCCCTTGATGTAGCCCGGATTCTCCGCATTGCCCTGATCGAACGGCGGCGTGAACAGGCGCGAGAGCCGGTGTTCGCGGTCGACCAGCTCGCGCTCGTTCGACGCCATCGCCTGCGCCGCGTGCGCCGCATCGGCGGCGCCCGCCAGCACGCTCCACGATTGCGCGATGGTGTCGATGCGGCAGGCGTCGCTGGTTTGCGTGCCCAGCGGCGCACCGTCGTCGTAATAGCCGCGGCGGTACCACGCGCCGTCCCAGGCCTGTTCCAACGCCGCGCGCATGGCCGTGGCGTACTCGCGCCAGGCCCTCGCGCGGGCGATCTCGCCGCGGCTTTCGGCCAAGGGCGCATAGGCTTCGATGCTGCGTATCAGGAACCAACCCATCCAGCTGCTTTCGCCGCGGCCGCCCGCACCCACGGCGTTCATGCCGTCGTTCCAGTCGCCGGTGCCCATCAGCGGCAGGCCGTGCTCCCCGCGGGTGAGCGCGCTGTCCAGCGCACGGGCGCAATGCTCGTGCAGGCTGGCCTTGTCGTTCGAACTGCCGGGCTGGAAATAGGCGTCGGTGGCGCCATCGGCAATGGCCTGCCCGGTGAGAAAGGGCAACGCCTCATCCAGCACCTTGGCATCGCCGCTGACCTCGACGTAGTGCGCGGCCACGTGCGCCAGCCACACGCGGTCGTCGCTGATGCGGGTGCGGATGCCCTGCCCGTTCGGCGGCAGCCACCAGTGCTGCACGTCGCCCTCGGCGAACTGGCGGCCGGCCGCACGCAGCAGGTGTTCGCGCGCCAAGTCGGGGCGGCTCACGCACAGCGCCATCACGTCCTGCAGCTGATCGCGGAAACCCCAGGCGCCGCTGGCCTGGTAGTAGGCGGTGCGCGCCCACAGCCGGCAGCCGGCCACTTGGTAGAGCAGCCAGTCGTTGAGCATGAGGTCCAGCGCGCGGTCGGGCGTGCGCACCTGCACCGCGTCGAGCAGGCCGCTCCACTGCGCGGCGATCGCGGCCAGCACGGCGTCGAGGTCGATCGCGCGGTATTTCGCCACCAGCGCCTGTGCACCGGCCTCGTCGGCGGCATCACCCAGCAGCCAGCGCAGTTCGAGTTCGGTATGCGGCGGCAGCTCGATGCGCAACTGCAGCGCGCCGCAAGGATCGAGCCCCGCGCCGAAGCGGTCGGGCAGCGGCGCATCGTCATGCAACGCAGCCGGACGATCCAGCGCGCCCAGCGGGCCGAGGAAGGCCGCGCGGTCGCCGCTCATCGATTGCTGGGCGCCACCGAGGTCGGCGAAGGCCACACGCTCGCCGAAATCCGGCCGCCAGCGATTGCGTGCGAACAGCGCGCCGGTTTTCTCGTCGGGCGCGGTCTGCACGAAGGGCGCGGGCACGGAGCCGTTCGGGCCCAAGGCCCACTCCACGTAGGCGGTCAGCGAGAGCCGTCGTGTGCGCGTGGAGCGATTGACCAGCCGCAGCCGCGCCAGCTTCAGCGAGTCGTCCACCGGCACGCATTGCACGAGCTCCAGCGCGATGCCGTGGGCGTCCGTCTCGAAGCGGCTCCAGCCCTTGCCATGGGTGGCCACGTACTTGGCACCGGCCACGCGGATCGGCAGCGCGGTGGCGCTCCACAGCGCACCGTTGTCCGCGTCGCGCAGGTACAGCACCTCGTGCGGGCTGTCGCTTACCGGGTCGTTCGGCCAGGGCGTCAGCGGGTTCTGCTGGCTGTTGATCGACCATGCGTAGCCGCCGCCCTCGGCCGAAACGAGGAAGCCGAACGCGGGATTCGCGAGCACGTTCACCCAGGGCTGCGGCGTGCAGCGGCCCGCGGCGAGCTCGATGCGATAGGCGCGGCCCTGGTCCACGAAGCCACCCAGGCCGTTCGAGTATTCCGGCGCCGCAGGAGCGGTGGCGTCGCGTGCCGCCACGGTGGCGCGCAACACCGGCGCAGGCACCGCGCGGGCCGGGGCGGCCACGCGATGGGGCGCCGCTTCGCCATCCAGCACCACGCGCGCCACGCTCAGCAGGCCGTCGCGCAGTTCGGCGCCGATCGCGCCTTCCTGCAGCGCGAACAGTTCGGCCTTGGGCAAGTTCTCGTCGGCTTTCAGTTGCGCCTGCTGTGCCTGCACCAGCGGAGCGAGCGCGGTCTGCACCGCGGCGCTGCCTG
This sequence comes from Rhodanobacter sp. C06, assembly GCF_002001105.1. Classification (GTDB taxonomy): domain Bacteria; phylum Pseudomonadota; class Gammaproteobacteria; order Xanthomonadales; family Rhodanobacteraceae; genus Rhodanobacter_A. The sequence continues at coordinate 29,002 of NZ_MUNP01000073.1, forward strand.
CATCGAGCAGCACCACGTCCATCGCGAAACGTTGCGCGCGCCACAGTTGCTGCGCACGCAGCAGCTCCTGCACGCGCGGCAGATCGGCTTCGCCGTGCAACCGCAGCAGCGCGATCGGGCGATCGCCGGAAATACCCGCGGCCCACAGCGTGGGCGCGCCGCCGCGGCCTTGCGCGATGGCCTCCGGTGCGGCGCGTTGCGCGGCATCGCTGAGCAGCAGCGCATCCAGCCAGTGCGCGGCGCGGTCGGCCTCCGCAACGTCGATGCCGAACTCGCGCAAGCGCGCCTGCGCCTGCTGCGCGGCGCCGTCGAACAGTCGCGCGGCAGCGTCCGCAGCACCCACCTGCGCGGCGAGCGCCAGCACGCCGTCGCGGCTGTCGGCCAGCCGCGTCCACAGCAGCACGGCGACCTCGCTGTCCGGCGCCAGCACGAAATGACGGCGCTGCGCGAACACCGGGTCGAGCACACAGCCCGTGACGCCACCCAGCGCGGTGCCCGGCTGCAGCAGCGCCTGCGCATGGCGCAGCGTGCGGCCGCGGCCGAGGAAGGCCATGCGGTCGGTCTCGAACTCCGGCACGCCGGCTTCGCCCCCAGGGATGCGCAACGCCTGCGCGGCCCAGATCGTGGCCTCGTCGTTCGAACGCTTGCGACGCGTGCCCAGCAGCAGGTCGCTTGCGGCGTCCCATTCGGTCCGCACGAACATCTTGGAGAACGCGGGATGCGCGTCGTCCGCGCCCGCCGGACCCAGCACCAGTTCGGCGTAGCTGGTGATCGAGAGACGCCGCACGCGGTCGCCGTGGTTGCTCAACGTGAGCCGGCGCAGCTCCACGTCCGCATCGGCGGCCACCGCGACCTCCAGCGTGCTGTGCAGGCTGTGGTGGCGGCGCCGGAACGTGGCGCGGCCGGGCTCGAACTGCATGGCGTCGTCGGGCGCGTCGTGACCGAGCGGCTGCCGCGTGGGCGACCATATTTCGCCGCTGTCTTCGTCGTGCAGCAGCAGCCAGCTGCCCCAACCGTCGACCACCGGATCCTCGCGCCAGCGCGTCACCACGAGGTCGAGCCAGCGGCTGAAGCCGGCGCCGTGGCGGTCGAGCATCACGGTGCTGCGGCCGTTGGAAAGCAGACAGTGTCGCGGCGTGGCGGCGATCATCGGCGGGATTTCAGGCGGGGAAGCGTCGAGCATGCGGGGCCGTGCGCATTCACGGCGTCAATGCAGCGCGGGCGGCACGCTGATCGACGAACATTCCACCACGTCCGCGCATGCCCACCATCACTCCGCACCCTCCGCTGGAATCCGGCCCGCAGCTGCAGCATCTGCAGAACAAGGCCTGGGCGTATTTCCAGTACGAGACGAATCCGCACAACGGCCTGGTGGCGGACAAGACCGCGCCCGACTGGCCCGCCAGCATCGCCGCCACCGGCATGGCGCTCACCGCGTACCCGGTGGCGGTGGAGCGCGGCCTGCTCAACGAACAAACCGCGATCGCGCGCACCCTGGCCACGCTGCGCTTCTTCCGCGACGGCGTGCAGGGCGAGGCGCCCGACGCCACCGGCCATCGCGGCTTCTACTACCACTTCCTCGACATCAAGACCGGCAAGCGCGCGTGGCAGTGCGAGCTGTCCACCGTGGACAGCGCCTTCCTGTTCGCCGGCATGCTCACCGCGGCGGCGTACTTCCGTGCCGACACGCCGGAGCAGCGCGAGATCCGCGAACTGGCCGACCTGCTGTACCGCCGCGCCGACTGGGCCTGGGCGCAGGCCGCGGACGGCACCATCGGCCACGGCTGGCGACCGGAGAGCGGTTTCATCCCGCACCGCTGGCAGGGCTACGACGAGGGCTTGCTGCTGTACACGCTGGCGCTGGGCTCGCCCACGCACGCGCTGCCGCCCGCCGCGTTCGCCGCCTGGGCTTCCACCTACGAGTGGAAGCATGCCTACGACCTCGACTTCCTGTACTGCGGGCCGCTGTTCACCCACCAGCTGTCTCACGTGTGGATCGACTTTCGCGGCATCCAGGACGCCTTCACGCGCGGCAAGGGCATCGACTACTTCGAGAACAGCCGCCGCGCCAGCCTGGTGCAACAGCGCTACGCGATCGACAACCCGCTGGGCCTCAAGGGCTACGCGGCCGAGTGCTGGGGCATCACCGCCAGCGACGGCCCCGGCGAAACCACCCGCCGGATCGACGGCGTCGAACGCCAGTTCTACGGCTACGCGGGTCGCGGCGCGCCGTGGGGCATCGACGACGGCACGCTGTCGCCGTGGGCGGTGGCGGCCTCGCTGCCGTTCGCGCCGGAGATCGTGCTGCCCACGCTGCACCACTTCATCCACACGCTGGCGCTGCACGACCGCCATCCCTACGGCTTCGAGGCCAGCTTCAACCCCAGCTGGGGCGGCGACACCGCCTGCGGCTGGATCTCGCCGTACTTCTTCGGCATCAACACCGGACCGATCCTGCTGATGATCGAGAACCAGCGCAGCGGCCTGCTGTGGAAGCTCTTGCGCGGCTGCCGGTATATCGTGGACGGTCTGCGTGCCGCCGGCTTCAGCGGCGGCTGGCTGGACACGCACGGCAAGCGGTCCTGAATCTCATGGCGGCGCGTCGCGCCGTCGGCAACCTTTCAATCAAGCGGAGCAATGCGATGGAACTGGGCATGGTCGGACTGGGCAAGATGGGCGCCTACATGGCGGAGCGACTGGTGCAGGGCGGCCACAAGGTCACCGGGTTCGACCCCAGCGCCGACGCGCGCAAGGCGGTGGCGGCCAAGGGCATCGCCGGCGCCGACTCGCTGGCGGCGCTGGTCCAGGCGCTGCCCGCGCCGCGCGTGCTGTGGCTGATGGTGCCCGCGGGCAAGGTCACCGACGATACCGTCAACGCGCTGCTGCCGCTGCTGGCCAAGGGCGACACCGTGATCGACGGCGGCAATTCCAATTACAAGGACACGCTGCGCCGCGCAGCGTTGTACGCCGAGCACGGCCTGGGCTACGTGGACTGCGGCACCAGTGGCGGCGTCTGGGGCCTCAAGGAGGGCTACAGCATGATGGTGGGCGGCGACGAAAAAACCGTAGCCGCGCTCAAGCCCATCTTCGAGACGCTGGCGCCCGCCGCGAACCAGGGCTGGGGCCGCGTCGGCCCGGTGGGCTCCGGCCACTTCACCAAGATGGTCCACAACGGCATCGAATACGGCCTGATGCAGGCCTACGCCGAGGGGTTCTCGATCCTCGGCCATAAGAAGGAATTCGGCCTCGACCTGCACCAGGTCGGCGAGATCTGGCGCTACGGCAGCGTGGTGCGCTCCTGGCTGCTCGACCTCACCACCGACGCGCTGGGCAAGAACCCCACGATGGACGGCGTCGCTCCCTACGTGGTCGATTCCGGCGAAGGCCGCTGGACCGTGGACGAGGCGATCGACCTCGACGTGCCCGCTCCCATCATCACCGCCTCGCTGATCGAGCGCCTGCGCTCGCGCGACACCGATTCGTTCTCCGACAAGCTGCTCGCGGCGATGCGCAACGAGTTCGGCGGGCATGCGATCAAGAGCGAGGCGAAGTAGGTCGCGATGGCATAGTGCAGCCAAGCCAGCCACCCATGATTCGGGCGGCTGGCTTCACCATCGAATTCGCCCCGTCCCCTTGGCGGCTTTCGCACCAGCAAGCCCGGTTCGCGCCGGGTCTGCTGAAGCCGTGTGGCATCACGTGCTTGCCTGCATGAGGCAAAGGCGCACGGCTGATGCGGATGAAGCGATCGTCAATGCCGCGCGGTGCGGGCAAATACCCGGTTCTTGTTGCCCGTCTGGTTCAGAATGTAATTGTTGTAATTGTATGGAGACAGCCTTCCCGAAATCAGGGTGGCGTAGTCCTTGAAATGCATGCGCAACGGCCGCAGCGACGCAACGTTATCGGGAATATCGCTACGGTTGAGGTAACCGCGATGATGCGTATCCAGGCTCTGGAAGCTGGGGAAACTCAACTGGCTGGTTGCTTGCACGTTCTGTGCGGAATGTGCCGCAGCAACGGGAGCCTGCGCATAGGCAGCGACGCCCCATCCGGACAGGATCAGCAACGAAAGCGCGACGAGCGAGCGGTTCTGTTTCATGCAGATCTCCTTGACCTTGAATCATGAAAGACGGCACGGGTGCCGAGGTGATTCTACACGTCGATTGTCATGATCGAATCAAGAACGTTGGCGCATGGCTCGTTCCACGAACGGCCGTAAGCCGCAGTCCCCAACCGCGGATTTCGCAAGATTTTCTGACGCACGCCGCGATGACCACTTGCCCACCATCACCCCGGATAAAACGGCCAGAACTTCGGGATCAGCCACATCGACAGCGTGCAGAACAGCGCGATCAGCGGGATGCCCACCTTCATGAAGTCGGTGAAGCGGTAGCCGCCGGCGTAATACACCATGGTGTTGGTGGGATAACCCACCGGAGTGGCGAACGAGGTGGCGGCGGCGAAGGCCACCGCCACCACGAACGGGCGCGGGTCGGCGTGCATGGCGTGGGCCACGCTGGCGGCGATGCCGACCATCAGCACCACCGAGGGGTTGTGGCCCATCAGCTCGGTGAGCAGGGCGGTAAGCAGATACACCATCACGAGCGCGGCCAGCGGGCCATGGTTGCCGATCAGATGGAGGCCCGCCTGCACCACTTCCTGCGACAAGCCGGTCTTCTCGATCGCGGTGCCCAGCGGCAGGATCGCGCCGAGCAGGATGATGATCTTCCAGTCCATGCCCTCGTAGACGTCCTTGCGGCCGAAGCAGCCGGTGAGCGCCATCGCCGCCGCGCCGCAGATCGCCGCCACCGGAATCGGCAGCCAGCGCAGGCCGGAGACCACCACCACGCTGGCCATGATCGCCGCGGCCACGATGGCCTTGCGCGACATGCGCCGCGCGTCGTCGCGCTCGCTGAGCACGATGAAGGCGTCGTCGCCGCGTAGCTGCGGCATGCTGCCCTCGTCCACCAGCACCAGCAGCACGTCGCCCACCGCGAGGCTGACATCGCTGAGCTTGTCGCGCAGCACCTGGCCGCGGCGGTGGATCGCCAGCACCACCGCGTCGGGGCGGCGGCCGAGGTCGGTCTCGGCCAGCCGGCGGCCTTCGGCGAGGCTGGCCGGCGCCACCATGATCTCGGCCAGCACGCGCGGATGGTCGGGATCGCGCACGTAACGGCTTTCCGGCACGTTGTGCAGATGGGCTCGACGCTGGAATTCCTCGATCTTCTCCCAGTCGCCGCGCACCAGCAGCACGTCGCCTTCCTCCATCTGCTGCGAACGCGGCGACCACATGCGCCGCTCGCCGCGCAGCAGCTCCAGCGGATACACGCCGTAGCGCTCGCCCAGCTGCGCCTCGCCGATGCTCTTGCCCAGCAGCGGCGAAGACTCGGTGAGCGCCAGCTCGGTGACGTACTTGCCGATCTCCACTTCCTCGATCTCGTCGGCGTCGATATGGCGCGGCAACAGCCAGCGCCCCACCAGCATCAGGTAGAGCATGCCGACCACGGCGAGGATCGCGCCCATGCCGGTGAACTCGAACACGCCGAACGCGGGCAGCCCCAGCTTCTGCGCCAACGAATCGGTAAGCAGGTTGGAGGAGGTGCCAATCAGGGTGCACACGCCCCCCATCTGCGCGGCGTAGGCCATCGGCATCAGCACCCGCGCCGGCGAGGTGCCGGTGCGCTGGCACACGCGCAACGCCAGCGGCAGGAAGGTGGCGACCAGGGCAATGTTCTTCACGAATGCCCCCAGCGGCGCGATCGCCAGCATCAGGGTGAGCGTGAGCAGCCAGGGCTTGCGGATGCGCATCAACAGCCGGCTCAGCGGCTCCAGCACGCCGGAGCGCTCGATGCCGATGGAGAGCGCGAACATCGCCGCCACCGTCACCGTGGCCTCGTTGCTGAAACCTGACAGCGCCTCGCTGGGGCTGACGATGCCCAGCACCACCAGCGCGGCCAGCACCAGCAACGCCACCAGATCGATGCGCAGCTTCTCGCTCGCGAACAGCGCCATCGCCACCGCGATCACGGCGACCACCGCCCAGGCCTGCCAGCTCATGCGGCGGCCCCGGCTGGCGCGGTCGGCGACGACGCCCCGCGTACTGTCTGCATCGGTCTCACCCTCGCGCCGGTCGCGGCATGCAAGCCGCATGCTACGCGACGGTGGCGCCGGCGCAAACCGCGCACGGTGCATTCACCCCGATCCGGGGCAGAATGCGCGGATGAACACGCCGCTTTCCCTCGAAGCCGCCGGCACGCGTCGCCAGCCCACCGTGGCGCTGGCGCTGGGTTCGGGCGGCGCCAAGGGGCTGGCGCACATCGGCGTGATCGAGGAGCTGGAGGCGCAGGGTTACCGCATCACCGCGATCGCCGGCAGCTCGATGGGCGCGCTGATCGGCGGCATCCACGCCACCGGCAAGCTCGACGTCTACCGCGACTGGGTCGGCGCGCTGGCGAAGCTCGACGTGCTGCGGCTGGTGGACTGGACGTTCTCCGGCGGTGGCTTGATCAAGGGCGAGAAGATCATCGGCACGCTGCGCGGGCTGATCGGCGACGCGCTGATCGAGGAGCTGCCGCTGGCGTTCACCGCGGTGGCGGTGGATATCGACCGTGGGCGCGAGGTGTGGCTGTCGCGCGGCCCACTGTTCGACGCGCTCCGCGCCTCGATCGCGATTCCCACCGTGTTCCGTCCGCATCACCTCGACGGCCGCCGGCTGGTGGACGGCGCCCTGCTCAACCCGGTGCCGGTGACGCCGCTGATCCGCGAGCCGGCGGACTACCTGATCGCGGTGAGCCTGGACGGCGCGGCCACCGGACCCGCGCCGCCGGCCGCCGGCGAGGAAACCGACGACGCGCCCGGCTACCGTCACCGCATCGGCGCCTTCATCGGCCGGCTGATGCCGCACGGCGGCAACGGCGACGTGCCGCGCGAGCCCGGCGCGCTCGAACTGCTCACCCAGGCGATGGACTTGATGCAGGCGAACATGGCGCGACTGCGCCTCGCCGCCTACGAGCCGGACCTGCTGATCCAGCTGCCGCGCAACATGGCCAGCCCCTACGAGTTCTACCGCGCCCGCGAACTGATCGAACTGGGCCGGCTGCAGGCGCGCGAGGCGCTGGCGCACTGGCCGCGTGGCGCCACGCCGTTGACGTGACCCGGCGCGGATCGCCCGCGGGAGCGCACCCTGTGCGCGAATGCTTTTGCTTCGATCAACGCCAGAGCTTTCGCGCACAGGGTGCGCTCCTACCCGTATCGGTAGCCGCCCCGCCTCAACGCGGCCCGTGCGTGTGCAGCCAGTTTTCCAGGTAGGCCTTCATCACCACCGCGTTGTTGTGTTCCTCGTCGCGGGCGCCGTAGAGCAGGGTGACGGGATGTTTCGCGGCCCGCTCGGCCAGCGGGCGCCAATGTTCGGCACGCTTGTCCAGTTCGCCCGCGTAGCGCTGGCGGAAGCCTTCCCACTTCGCCGGATCGTGGTCGAACCACTGGCGCAGCGCGGTGGACGGCGCCAGCTCCTTGGCCCACAGGTCCAGCGGCACGTCTTCCTTCTTCAGCCCGCGCGGCCACAGGCGGTCGATCAGCACGCGATAGCCGTCGGACTTCGCCGGCGGCTCGTAGACACGTTTCACGGCAATGCTCATCACGCAACTCCCTGCAGGGAATGCGTTCCAGCATACGCCCGCGCCATCGCGCGGGCGTGATGCAGATCAGAGCTCCTCGACCCGGGTGACCTTGCCACGGCGCATCAGCCAGGCCACGCCGCGCAGGTCGGCCAGGCCCACCCATAGCCGATCCAGCATGCCGTACTTGGACACGCCCGCGGTGCGCGGGCGGTGGCCCACCGGCACGCTGGTGCTCTGGAAGCCGGCGCGCTTCACCAGCGCCGGCAGGTAGCGGTGCATGTGGTCGAAGTAGGGCAGGCGCAGGAACACCTCGCGCTCGAACAGCTTCAGGCCGCAGCCGGTGTCAGGGGTGGCGTCCTTGAGCATGCGCGAGCGCACCGCGTTGGCGATCTTCGACGAGATGCGCTTGTTGAAGCTGTCGCGGCGCGTGGTGCGCCAGCCGGCGAACAGCTTCACCTCGGCCGCGGCAACGTCGCGCGCGGCGAGCAGTTTCGGGATGTCGGCGGGGTCGTTCTGGCCGTCGCCGTCCAGCGTGGCGATCCAGGTGCCGCGCGCCGCGCGCACGCCGTTCCACACCGCGGTGCTCTGGCCGCTGCGGGTGACGTGGTGCAGCACGCGCAATTCCGGATGCTGCGCCTTCTGTGCATCCAGCACGGCACGGCTGTCGTCGCTGGAATCGTCGTCGACGTAGACCACCTCGTAGTCCACCTTGCCGCGCAAGGCGGCGGCGATCTCGGCGAGCAGCGGCGGGATGTTGTCGCGCTCGTTGAACACGGGAACGACGACGGACAGTTGCGGCATGGGACAGGCCTTTCAGCGGAAACGGGCGCCACGGACGGCAGCGAATGCGCAGTTTAATGCCTGCCGGCGCCGACCGCCGGCACGGGACGCAAAACCCGCTGTAAGGAAATCCCGGGCCGCCGGGTCTCCTTCCGCAGCCGGAATCGTCCGGCCCCACGGGAGAGACCCATGCAAGCCCAGACCATCCTCAGCTCCGCCCTGCTCAGCCTGCTCGCCGCCGGCGCACTGGGCGCCGCCAGCACCGCCCATGCCGCCGACAAGATGGCCGCCAGCGCCACGCAGAAGTGTTACGGCGTCAACGCCGCGATGAAGAACGACTGCCAGTCCCCGGGTCATTCCTGCGCCGGGCAGGACAGCAAGGCGCGCGATCCGCAGGCCTTCGTGGCGGTGCCCACCGGCCTGTGCGGCAAGCTCGAGGGCGGTTCGCTGCAGGCCCATGCCGCCATGTCGCACGACGACATGATGAAGAAGAGCTGATAGCCGTGCCCCCGTCACGCCCCGTGCGTGCGCAGCCGATCCCGACCCAGGTCGGGATCGGGCTGCGGCCGGCGCACGTCGCTCACGTGCTGGAACACCGGCCTGCCGTGCCGTTCTTCGAGCTGCACAGCGAAAATCTCTTTTGCGCCGGCGGCGCGCTGTGGGATGCATTCGACGCGCTGCGCCGCGACTACCCGGTGAGCCTGCACGGCGTGGGCCTGTCGCTGGGTTCGGCCGATCCGCTCGACTCTGCCCACCTCGCCGCGCTGCGTGCACTGGTGGAACGCGCCGAGCCGGCGCTGGTCTCCGAGCACCTGTGCTGGGGCGCCGTAGCCGGGCGCCACTACAACGACCTGCTGCCCTTGCCCTGCACCGAAGAAGCGCTGGAGCTGATGGTGGCGCGCGTGGGTCAGCTGCAGGACGCACTGGGCCGCCGCGTGCTGGTGGAGAACGTCTCCAGCTACATCCATTTCACCCACTCGACGCTGCGCGAGTGGGAGTTCCTCGCCGCGCTCGCCGCACGCAGCGGCTGCGGCCTGCTGCTGGACGTCAACAACGTCTACGTCAACAGCGTGAACCACGGCTTCGACGCGCAGCGCTACATCGACGGCATCCCCGCCGCCGCGGTGGGCGAGCTGCACCTGGCCGGCTTCACCCGCAAGGAAGGGCTGGGCGGCCCGCTGCTGATCGACTCGCACAACTGCCGCGTCGATCCCGCCGTGTGGGCGCTGTACGACTACACGCTGGCGCGCATCGGCGCGCAACCCACCCTGATCGAATGGGACCAGGACCTGCCCGACTTCGCCGTGCTCGAAAACGAGGCGCGGCTCGCCACCGCCTGTCTCGACCAGTACGGCCTCGATGAGCAAGACGCCGATGAACACCATCCCGATGAGCACACCCATGTCGACCTCGCCGCCGTCGCTGGCTGAACTGCAGCGCGCGTTCGCCGGCGCCATCGTCGACGGCGCCGCGCCCACGCTGGAACCGTGGATCGCCGCGCGCGGCATCGCGCCCGCCGCCCGCCTGCGCATCTACCGCCACGCGAACCTCGCGATCCACGTCGATGCGCTGGCCACCAGCTACCCGGCACTGCAACGCCTGCTCGGCGCGGACTGCCTCGACGGCCTCGCCACCCGTCACGCCGCGTACCGCGGCAGCCGCAGCGGCAACCTGCAGGACTACGGCGCGGACTTCGCCGATTACCTCGCCGCGCAGCCGGAAACCGCGGCTTGGCCGTGGCTGGGCGACGTGGCACGACTGGAATGGCTGCGCCAGCAAGTCGCGCTGGCCGCGGACACCGCGCCCGCCGACGCCGATGTGTTGGTCGCCGCCCTCGCCGATCCACATGCCGCGCTGCACCTGCGGCCTTGCGTGCGCGTGCTGAGCTCGGCGTGGGCCGTGCTCGACCTGTGGCGCTACGCGCAGGCACCGGAAGACGGCGACGTCGAGCCCGCCGTACCGCAATCGGTGCTGCTGTGGCGCGAAGGCGGCCAGGTGGCGATGCGCGCGATCGCGCCCGCGCAAGCCGCGTTCGTGCGCGCGCTGCGGCACAAGGCATCGCTAACCCTGGCGCTCGCGGCCGCGCAGCTCATCGATGCGCAAGTCGCGCCCGAGACCCTGCTGCTTCCCCTGCTCGAACACGCGCTGCTCGCCGCGTGCCCCGTCACTTCTTGCTCCGAGGAACCGCCCGCATGAACGCTACCGTCGCCATCGCCCGCTGGTCGCGCCTCACCGCGCAACTCGCCGTGCTCACCCCGCTCGCCCTGCTGCTGTTCCGCCTGTTCGTGGCGATCGCGTTCTGGCGCGCCGGCGTGGTGAAGTGGGCCGACCCCACGGGCACCGCCTACCTGTTCGAGAACGAATACCACGTGCCCCTGCTCGCGCCAGCCGTCGCCGCCGCCCTGGGCATGTGGACCGAACTGGTGCTGCCGTGGTTCCTCGCGCTGGGCCTCGGCACCCGCGTGGTCGCCGCCGTGCTGTTCGTCTACAACATCATCTGCGTGATCTCGTATCCCGCACTGTGGCCCAACGGCTTCTGGACCGGCCTGATCGGCGGCGACTTCAACGACCACAAGGCGTGGGGGCTGATGCTGCTGGCCTTGGTGGCGCTGGGGGCGGGAAGGGTGTCGGTGGACGCGCTTCTACGGCGCGGATTGGCGCGATAGCGGTAGACGACGGCGCTGCCGCAGTGCGCCTGCCGCGCCTGCCGCGCCTCGAGCGCCATGACGTCTTGCGTCATATGACGCACTGCGTTATGGTCAAGCCATGATCCGGACGTTCGACGACAGGGAAGCCGAGAAGATCTGGCGCGGCGTGCCGTCTCGGCGACTGCCCACGGATATCCAGTCGGTCGCGCGTCGCAAGCTGCGCATGCTGAACAACGCTGCCACGCTGGACGATCTGCGCATACCGCCCGCGAACCGGCTCGAAGCCCTGAAAGGCGACCGCAAAGGCCAGCACAGCATCCGGATCAACGACCAATGGCGCATCTGCTTTCAATGGAAGGATGGTGATGCGATCGGCGTGGCGATCGTCGACTACCACTGAACAGCGAGCCAGCATGAAGACCCTGCCCAACATCCATCCCGGTGAAGTGCTGCTGGAGGAGTTCCTCGCCCCTCTGGGCATCAGCCAGAACGCCCTCGCCCGCGCCGCCGACGTGCCGCCACGCCGCATCAACGAGATCGTGCTCGGCAAGCGCGGCATCACCGCCGACACCGCCGTGCGCCTCGCCGCTGCGCTCGGCACCAGCGAACGCTTCTGGCTCGGCCTGCAGGCCGACTACGACCTCGAAGAAGCCCACCGCGCCCTCGGCGGGCAGATCACGCGCATCGAGCGGATTGCCGCGTGATCCGGCGCGCCTGGCGTCTGCCAACCACCGGTAGTGCCCCTGGTACCAACTTCGCCCCCTGACGAAAGTTCACTCTGACCCGGGTTTCGGTCTGAAACAGCGTGGCCGCTTACCTGCTTCAGGGCACCTCGGTATTCCCATGTGTATCCTCGCCAATCACATAGACCCGAACCCCTCTCTTCCTGAGTTCCTCAACGTCGCCCGGTTTCGCCGTTCGAACCGGATATACCCGGACGTTGTCGAGAAAGGTCTTTTTCATCTCAGCCACCTGCGTCTTCGCTCGGGCCTTCTGGTCTTCGGTCAATGAGATGGGGGTCCGGTCTACTACTTCGACGCCCAGGTGTTCCTGGAAGTAGTCGATGCTCGCACGTACCTGCTCCTCCAGCGCTGCACCACTGAAGCCGTTTCGCTCCAGCGTTTTGACCAGCATGACCTTGGCGGCAGTAGCACACGTTCTGATGCTATCTGCGACTTCCGAAAGCACATCCGGCGGAAATAGTGTTTTGCCACCGTCAAACAGATCGTTGTACTGGCATCCGCAAGCCGCATCGTGCCGAAAAGTGAAGATGTCTCCATCGATTTCTTCGAAGTCGGCTCCGAGCGGGACCAAGAGCGTGCACCCCTTTTGTTCGCCAGGTCGCGGCCACGCCTGCTTGCCAATCCATTCCAGATAGAACTCACGGTGTTTCCCCAACCCTTGCATGAGGCGCGGCACACCGACGCGATAAACCACCCCTTCCCCGTCCTCCATGGGATACCACGTCCCAGAGTCGTCTCGCCAGTTGGTGGCAAAGAACGCGGCTACGTCGGGGTCTTGGGTGAGATCCAGGCGCCCCGTTGGCAATTCATAGTGCTGCGCGAGCGCTTCCGAACTCACCACCAATCCCATCTTGCTTGAGAACTCGTACGCGGGATGCTCGGTGAGCGCCCACATGAACTCCTCCAGGCGAACGCCAGCCAAATAGGATTGTGCATGGTCGCGGCGCGGCAGTTGGTCCGGGTGGTTCACCTTTGGGAGGCCGCGAAAGACGCCGGGGACGCAAGGGGTATAGCGACGCGTCTGCCCCCGGTAGAGAAACGGCGACCAGAATGACGAGCCTTTGGACGGAATCAGTCGCCCTGCGCCACCGTCATTGACCCATTGATAACCGCTCTTCATGAACTGGGCATAGGGGTTTGCGGGCACCTCGGAGCGGAGATGCGCCATCACTTCATTCATGGAGTCGAAGTGCTTTACTTGCATGAACGCCCCTTCTCGTCGTCTAGGCCCCAAAACAGGTTAGCCCGTCTAAGGACGCAGAGCACCGCCAGCAGGGTGAGTGGGACCGGTTTTTAAAACGTCTGGCGCGAGTGCAACTGTTGGTGCTTGACGATTTTGCGCTGGAGCGCTGCTCGTCCGAGGAGACCTACTGTCTGTTTGAGTTGGTGGATGTCCGAAGGGACGCACGCCATGCATTGGACTCACTCGCACTGCCAGATGCCTGCGGTCACTCCTGGGAAATAGGCTTCCGCAAAGCTGACGCTCGCGACCGGCAGCTCAGGGTCGATAACGGCCACTTCCAGCGCGACCGCATCGCTCCCACGGCGGTCAACATGAGTTCGACGAGGATGACCGGAGAGATCCGGTCTCGCGGGTTAGACGCTTTGGCGTACTCCAAAACACCGGTCGCCCCTCAAGGCGCCAACCGCCCCAGCTCTGCCTCCACCCCGC
>NZ_MUNP01000025.1 GCF_002001105.1 Rhodanobacter sp. C06
CCCTCTCCCCCAACGCCGTTGGGGGAGAGGGTTGGGGTGAGGGGGCGCTTCTGACATGCAGCGCGCCCGCGAACTCCGCCGCCAGCAGACCGACGCCGAACGCATACTCTGGTCGCGCCTGCGCGCCGAGCAGTTCGGCGCGAAGTTCCGCCGCCAGCATCCGGTCGCCGGCTATTACGCCGATTTCTGTTGCGTGGAACGCCAGCTCATCGTGGAGCTGGACGGTGGCCAGCACGCGGAGCAGGGCGTTTACGACGGGCAGCGTACGCGCGACCTCGAAGCGGCCGGCTTCCGTGTGCTGCGCTTCTGGAACGACGATGCCTTGCTGCGTACCGACGATGTTCTCGAAGCGATCGTGCAAGCCATGAACGAAGAGCGTCCCCCTCACCCCAACCCTCTCCCCCGGCATCGCCGAGGGAGAGGGGGCAGAAACTCCCTCTCGTCGAATGCCGTTGACGGAAAACCAGTGCCCCACATCTCCCTCTCCCCCAGCTTTGCTGGGGGAGAGGGTCGGGGTGAGGGGGGCGTTTCCGCTTTTCCGCGCATGTCCGCCCTGCAGCTGCGCGCCGACCTCTATGCCCTGATCCGTGCTTTCTTCGCCGAGCGCAAGGTGCTGGAGGTGGAAACCCCGATCCTCTCCGCCGCCGGCAACACCGAATCGAACATCGAGGGTTTCAGCACGCAGTTCAGCGGCCATGTCGACGCCGGCGCGCGCGAACGCTGGCTGCGCACCTCGCCGGAATACCCGTTGAAGCGGCTCGTCGCCGCGGGCGTGGGCGACTGCTACGAGCTGGGCCGGGTGTTCCGCAACGGCGAGGCCGGGGGGCGGCACAATCCCGAATTCACCATGCTGGAGTGGTACCGGGTGGGCTGGGACCATCGCCGGCTGATGCACGAGGTCATCGAGCTGGTGGAGGCAGCGCTGGCGATGCAGGGGCGCCGTGCCGAGGTGCTGATCGAGGGCTATCGCCAGTTGTTCATCGACGAGCTGGGCATCGATTCCGCGCACGCGTCCATCGGGGAGCTGCGCGCGCCGTTGGCGGACTTCGGCATCGATCCCGCGGGGCTCACCCGCGACGACTGGCTGGACCTGCTGCTTACCCACAAGCTGCAGCCGGCGTTCCCGCACGACCGCATCACCGTGATCCACGACTACCCGGCCAGCCAGTGCGCGCTGGCGAAGCTGCGGCCCGGCGACCCGCCGCTGGCCGAGCGCTTCGAGCTGTATCTGGGTCCGTACGAGCTGGCCAACGGCTATCACGAACTCAACGACGCCGCCGAGCAGCGCACGCGCTTCGAGCGTGACAACGCGCGTCGCCGCGAGCGCGGCCAGCGCGAGGTTCCGCTGGACGAAAACCTGCTGGCGACGCTCGACGCGCTGCCCGACTGCGCCGGCGTGGCGCTGGGCGTGGAGCGCCTGCTGATGTGCCTGGCCGGCACCGATGCGATCGCCGACGTGCTGGCGTTCCCGTTTTCGGAGGCTTGATCGTGGACGAGTCCCTGCTGCGCGGCATCCACCACGTCGCCCTGATCTGCTCGGACTACGCGCGCTCGAAGGCGTTCTACAGCGAGACGCTGGGCTTGCGCATCGTGCGCGAGGTCTACCGCGAGGCGCGCGATTCCTGGAAGTGCGACCTGGAGGTCAGCCCCGGCGTGCAGCTGGAGCTGTTCTCCTTTCCCGGCGCGCCTCCGCGCCCTTCCTGGCCGGAGGCACAGGGGCTGCGTCACCTCGCGTTCGTCGTGGCCGACGTGGAGGCGGCGGTGGCCGCGCTGACGGCGCGCGGTGTCGCCTGCGAGCCGCTGCGCGTGGACGAGCATACCGGTCGCCGCTTCGTCTTCTTCGCCGACCCGGACGGGCTGCCGATCGAGCTTTACGAGGCATAGACGACACGCGGCCGGGGAGGCCGCGTGTCGTGTGCCGCTGCTCAGGCGCGGTCGCCCTTGATGTCGGGCAGGGCGGGGCGATCGCTCCACAGGTAGCGGTAGATGATGCCGCCGATGATGCCGCCGATGATCGGCATCACCCAGAAGAACCACAGCTGCTGCACCGCCCAGGTGCCCTGGAAGAACGCGACGGCGGTGGAGCGCGCCGGGTTCACCGAGGTGTTGGTGACCGGGATGCTGATCAGGTGGATCAGGGTCAGTGCCAGGCCGATCGCGATGCCGGCGAAGCCCACCGGTGCGCTCTTGTGGGTGGCGCCCATGATGATGAACAGAAAGAAGGCGGTCATCACGATCTCGCACGCCGCCGCGGCACCCATCGCGTAGCCACCCGGAGAGTGCGCGCCGTAGCCGTTTGCGGCGAAGCCGCTGAGGGTGGGATCGAAACCCGCCTTGCCGTGGGCGATGGTGTAGAGCACGGCGCCGGCGAGGAGGCCGCCGATCACCTGGGCGACGATGTACGGAATCACATCCTTCAGCGGGAAGCGGCCGCCGGCGGCAAGGCCGCAGGTCACCGCCGGGTTGATGTGGCAGCCGGAGATGTGGCCGATGGCGTAGCACATCGTCAGCAAGGTGAGGCCGAAGGCCAGCGCCACGCCGGCGAAGCCGATGCCCAGCCCCGGAAATCCCGCGGCCAGCACCGCGCTGCCGCAGCCACCCAGTACCAGCCAGAACGTGCCGAAGAATTCGGCGGCCATGCGTTTGCCCAGGTTCATCGAAGACTCCTTCCCGATTGCGTGAATGGACACGAGCGCCGCGATGGCGCGACGCAGTCTGGATCACTGGCCGGTGGCCAGGTCGTACGACGTTTCCTCTCCCCCTGAAACGGCGGCGGGCGGGCCGCCTGCAGGCTGGCCGGCTCGTCCGTGTGGCCCGGCATCCGGCCGGGCAGGGCGAGCATAAGGGATGCGGGCGGCATCGCGCCGTGCCGCGCTCTGCGCTATGTTGCCGAACCCTTTCCGCACCGGGCCGCGGTCCCCCATGAGCGAAGCCACGACATTGACGACACCGGATCTGAGCGGCGCGACGGCGCGACCGCTGGACCGCCGCGACGCGCGCACCCTGCTGCTCTCGGCGCTGGGCGGAGCGCTGGAGTTCTACGACTTCGTGGTGTTCGTGTTCCTCACGCTGCCGCTGAGCGAGCTGTTCTTCCCGCAGGGCACGACGCCATGGCTGGCCCAGCTCAAGGTCTACGGCATTTTCGCCGCCGGCTACCTCGCGCGGCCGCTGGGCGGCATCGTGATGGCGCATTTCGGCGATCGCTCGGGGCGCAAGCGCATGTTCGCGCTCAGCGTGTTCCTGATGGCGCTGCCCACGCTGGCGATCGGCCTGCTGCCCACCTACGCGCAGGTCGGCATGCTGGCACCGTTGCTGTTGCTCTTGCTGCGCATCGTGCAAGGCATTGCGGTGGGTGGCGAGGTACCGGGCGCCTGGGTGTTCGTGGCCGAGCACGTGCCCGCCGGGCGCGTGGGTTTTGCGTGTGGCAGTCTCACCGCGGGGCTCACCGCGGGCATCCTGATCGGCTCGCTGCTGACGGCGTGGCTCAACGCGCGGTTGGATGCGGCGCAACTGCTGGACTGGGGCTGGCGCGTGCCGTTCCTGCTCGGCGGCGTGTTCGGTTTCGTCGCGGTATGGCTGCGCCGCTGGCTCAGCGAGACGCCGGTGTTCGCCGAGATGCGCGCGCGCAAGCTGCTCAGCCGCGAACTGCCGTTGCGGGTAGTGCTGGCCGCACACCGGCGTGGCGTGGTGGTGTCGATGCTGGTGACCTGGATGCTCACCGCGGCCGTGGTGGTGCTGATCCTGCTGCTGCCCACGTTGGCGCCGAAGAGCTTCGGCTTGTCGCCGCGGCTGGCGAGCATCGGCAACGTGCTGGCCACCTGTGGACTCACCGCGGGCTGCATCGCCTATGGCTGGCTCGCCGACCGCTGCGGTGCACTGCAGACCCTGCTGGGCGGCTCGCTGCTGCTGGTGGCCGGCACCTGGGCGCTGTTCACCGATCTGGCCGCGGGCGGCACGCATTTCCTGCCGCTGTACGCGCTCGCCGGCCTGCTGGTGGGCGTGGTCGGCGTGGTGCCGGTGGTGATGGTGCAGGCCTTCCCGCCGCCGGTGCGCTTCTCCGGCCTGTCGTTCTCCTACAACGTGGCCTACGCCGTGTTCGGCGCCGGCACCGCCGCGATGATCGGCTGGCTTGCCGTGCACGCCGGCCGCATGGCGCCGGCGCACTACGTGACGATCACGGCGCTGGTGAGCGTGGGGGTGAGCGGGCGGCTGCTGGCGGCCAAGGCCGGCCGCGACTGAGCCGGCTCGCGGATCCGGTCTGGCCGGATGGTCAGAACTCCAGCTCCTGCGTGGCGCATAGATAGTCGACCATCGGCGCCACGCGCTTGAAGCAGGCCACCGTCCACGGCAGCAGTTCGGCGGAGCAGGCCAGCGTTTCGTCGAAGCCTTCGCCGCAGGCGTAGTCCTTGCGCTTGAGGTCCTCGATCAGCTCGTGGTTCGGGTCGTAGCCGTGCGACGGGCGCTTCAGCGATTCGCCCCAGAATTGCAGGTGTTCGCGGAAGGCCGGGCTTTGCGTGGCCTTCTTCCACGCGGCGGGATTGTCGGCGAGGAAGGCGCGGATCTTCTTCAGCGCGTCGGGTTCCGGGTGCCACATGCCGCCGCCCGCGAAGCAGTCGCCGGGCTGGAGGTGCATGTAGAACGAGGGCGCCGGGATCTCGTGGCGGCGCTCGTGGAAGAAGCGCGCGCCCTGCCACGGCTTGTACGGCAGCTTGTTGTTGGAGAAGCGGGTGTCGCGGAAGATGCGGAACAGCGAGCCGCCGTTCTTGCGCGGGTCGGCGCGGTAATGCGGGCTGATCTTCGCCAGCGGCGCCTGCAGGTCGGTGATGAGCTGCAGGAACGGTTCGCGCACGTGGCGCTCGTAGTCGGCCTTGTGCGCGGTGAACCAGTCGCGGCTGTTGTTGCGGTCCAGCGCGCGGAGGAACTTGAACGTGGCCGGAGTGAAGTAGGCGTGGGGCATGCGGGTTCCTTCAGGTCAGTTCGGCGGCCAGCGTTTCGCCCCAGGCCTGCAACTGGTCCAGCAGGGGCAGCTTGTCCTGCTTTGCGGGATCGTCGCGCAAGGCGGCCAGCGTGGCGTAGTAGGCGTCGAAGGTGAGCGTGGTGAGCGGCGTTTCGCGGGTGAGGCGCTGGCGGCGGAACGCTTCCCAACGCTCGCGTTCGTCGGCGTCCAGGGTCTCCGGCCAGTTGCGGGCGCGGTAGCGGAACAACAGCTCCGCATAGCGCGGATCGCGGAACGCGAACGCGCGCGTGGCCAGCTGTTCCGGTGGAGTGGCGCGCACTTCGCGCAGCAGGCGCTTGTCGGCGTCAGGCAGGAAGCCGGCGTACAGCGCCAGCTCGGGATCTTCCGGCGGCGGCAGCTCGGCGGCGCGGGCGAACACGCGGGCGACCTTGGCGGCGAGTCCGTCGGCAGCGGCCAGCGTATCGCGGTGGGCGAGGCTGCGCTCGGGGTCGAGTTGCAGGCGCGCCAGATCCGCGCCCTTCAGCACGGAGAGCGGCGCCAGCGCGGGGGCGCGGTTCGCGCGCACGGTGCGCAGCGGGATGCGATCGACGCCTTCGGGCAGATCGGCACGGGCGGTGAACACGCGGTCGGCGATCTCGTCCTCGTCGAGCTCCAGCCACTCGGCCGGATCGCCGGCCAGGTCGCAGACGATCACCTCGCCGGGCCGCGCGGGATGCATCGCCAGCGGCGCGATCAGGGCGAGGCAGTGCCGGCTGGACGGATAGCGCGAGGAAACGTGCACCAGCGGCGTCATCGCCGCCACGTCCAGCAGTTCGAACACGCGCTGCTTGCGGCGCAGCGCGTAGAACCATTCCCAAAGCCTGGGCTGGCGCACGCGGATCAACCGCGCGAGGTCGATCAGCGCGTACACGTCGGACAGCGCGTCGTGCGCGCGTTCCTGCCGCAGGTGGTTGGCGGTGGCGAGCAGTTCCAGCTTGAAGCTGGGCGTGCCGTCCTCGCGGACGGGCCAAACGATGCCTTCGGGCCGAAGTGCCTCGCACATGCGCGCGAGGTCGATCAGGTCCCAGCGCGAATTGCCGTTCTCCCACTCGCGGCCGTAGGGCTCATAGAAGTTGCGGTAGAGCAACTGCCGCGTCACCTCGTCGTCGAAGCGCAGCGAGTTGTAGCCCACGCCGCAGGTGCCCGGCGCGGCCAGTTGCTCGTGTACGCGGGCGGCGAACTCGGCCTCGTTCACGCCCTCGCGTTCGGCCTGCTGCGGCGTGATGCCGGTGATCAGGCAGGCCTCCGGATGAGGCAGGCTGTCGCGCGGCGGCTGGCCGAAGAACATCACCGGCTTGCCGACGATCTCCAGCTCCAGGTTCGTGCGGATGCCGGCGAACTGCACGGGGCGGTCGCGCCGGGTGTCGGCGCCGAAGGTCTCGTAGTCGTGCCAGAAGAAGGTCTGCATGGTGGAGCCTGTTGGACTTGAACGGTCGAGGCG
Source organism: Rhodanobacter sp. C06 (assembly GCF_002001105.1). Lineage (GTDB taxonomy): Bacteria > Pseudomonadota > Gammaproteobacteria > Xanthomonadales > Rhodanobacteraceae > Rhodanobacter_A. The sequence goes on from NZ_MUNP01000025.1 coordinate 6,438, forward strand.
AAAATTCGGTTGCGCGAGGACAGATTTTCGACGTTTCGCCGGCTCATGGTGGTCCCATGAGCCAAGAAGCGGCGGAAATATGGACCGCGTAAACGGATTTGCAGCCCGACCGGCTCAAGTCCGAACAGGCTCCTCGGATGATCGCATGTGCGGGGCTGATAAACTGGCTGGCACAAGGAGAGACCATGAGCCAAGCGAACGACGACAACCTGATCTGGATCGATCTGGAGATGACCGGCCTCGACACGGATCACGACTCGGTCCTGGAGATCGCCACCATCGTCACCGACAAGGAACTCAACGTGCTGGCCGAGGGCCCGGTGTTCGCGATCCGCCACGAGCTGGACCGGCTGGAGGCGATGGACGCCTGGAACCGCAACCAGCACGGCAAGTCCGGCCTGTGGCAGCAGGTGCTCCAGTCCACCGCGGACCACGCCGCCGCCGAGCAGGTCACGCTGGATTTTCTGCGCAACTGGGTGCCGGCGGGCAAGTCGCCAATGTGCGGCAACTCGATCTGCCAGGACCGCCGCTTCCTGCACCGGCAGATGCCGCGGCTGGAGCGCTGGTTCCACTACCGCAACCTCGACGTGTCCACGCTGAAGGAGCTGGCGCGGCGCTGGGCACCGGCGGTCGGCAAGGGTTTCAGCAAGGAGTCCGCGCACACCGCGTTGTCCGACATCCGCGACTCCATCGAGGAGCTGCGCTACTACCGCCGTTTCATGGGCGAGCTGGGCGGCGCATGAGCGCGCTCGACGCCATGTTCGCCACCATGCTCGACTGCGCCGGCCGCAGGCTGGTGCTGGACCGCCCGCGCGTGGCCGGCATCGTCAACGTCACGCCCGATTCGTTCTCCGACGGCGGCGAGCACGCCACCACGGAAGCGGCGGTGGCGCATGGGCTGGCGCTGGCGGAGCAGGGCGCCGACATGCTCGACGTGGGCGGCGAATCCACCCGCCCCGGCGCCGCCGCGGTACCGCTGGAAGAAGAGTTGCGCCGGGTGATCCCAGTGATCGAACAGCTGGTCGCGCGCACCGCGCTGCCGATCGCCATCGACACTTCCAAGCCGGAGGTGATGCGCGCCGCGGTGGCCGCGGGCGCCGGCATGATCAACGACGTGTATGCACTGCGCCGCGAAGGCGCACTGGACGCGGCGGCGGCACTCGGCGTGCCGGTATGCCTGATGCACATGCAGGGCGAGCCGCGCGGCATGCAGGACGACCCTCATTACGACGACGTGGTGGGCGAGGTGCACCGCTTCCTTGCCGACCGCCTGTTCGCGTGCGAACTGGCGGGCATCGACAGGCGCAAGGTGCTGGTCGATCCCGGCTTCGGCTTCGGCAAGAACCTTGAACACAACCTGGCCTTGCTGCGTGCGTTGGAACGCTTCGCGGACCTGGGCAGCGGTGTTTACGCGGGCCTGTCGCGCAAGGCCATGATCGGCACGCTGACCGGGCGCAAGCTGCCGGCCGAGCGCGCCGCGGGTTCGGCCGCCGCCGCGTTGATCGCGGTTCAGCGCGGTGCCCGCATGGTGCGCGTGCACGACGTCGCCGCCACGGTGGACGTCCTGGCGGTATGGCAGGGCGTGCACGCGGGCGACGAGGCGCCGCGCCGCGATACCCGGCCGGCCGCACCGCGCTGGCCGGACGACGATTGACAAAGAGCGGCGACAGGACGACGGCGCACGAGGTGCCGCCGCCGGGGCAGGGCAACTTTTTCGGGAAGGCATCATGAGCCAACGCAAGTATTTCGGCACGGACGGCATCCGCGGCACAGTGGGCGTGTGGCCGATCAACGCCGAGTTCATGTTGCGCCTCGGCCGCGCGCTGGGTGCGGTGCTCAGGCAGCAGGGCGGCGCGCGGCGTGGCGTGCTGATCGGCAAGGACACCCGCGTGTCGGGCTACATGTTCGAGGCCGCGCTGGAAGCCGGGCTGGTCTCCGCCGGCATGGACGTGCGCATGCTGGGGCCGATGCCCACGCCGGCGGTGGCGATGCTCACGCGCTCGTTGCGCGCCGAGGCGGGCATCGTCATCAGTGCCTCGCACAATCCGCACCACGACAACGGCATCAAGTTCTTCTCCGCGCACGGCGAGAAGCTCAGCGACGCAATGGAAGCGGCCATCGAGGCGGAGATCGACGCGCCCTTCGCCACCGTGCCTTCCGAGCAGCTGGGCAAGGCGCGCCGCATCGACGACGCAGTGACCCGCTACGCGGAGTTCTGCAAGAGCACGGTGGCCGAGGACTTCAACCTCAACGGCCTGAAGGTCGTGCTGGATTGTGCCAACGGTGCCACCTACCAGGTCGCGCCCAAGGTGTTCGCCGAGCTCGGCGCCGAAGTCACATCGATTGGCGTCACGCCGGACGGCTTCAACATCAATCGCGAGGTCGGTTCCACCCATCCGCAGGCGCTGCAGCGCGCGGTGCTGGAGCAGGGCGCGGACCTGGGCATCGCCTTCGACGGCGACGGCGACCGCGTGCAGTTGGTGGATCGCCACGGCGTGCTGGCCGACGGCGACGACCTGCTCTACGTGATCGCCCGCGCCTGGCAGGCGCGCGGCCTGCTGCACGGGCCGCTGGTCGGCACCTTGATGAGCAACTACGGCCTGCAGCTGGCGCTGGAAAAGCTCGGCATCGAACTGGTGCGCGCCAAGGTGGGCGACCGCTACGTGCTGCAACAGCTCAAAGAGCGCGGCGGCGTGCTGGGCGGCGAGACCTCGGGCCACATCCTGTGCCTGGACCGCGCCACCACCGGCGACGGCATCGTCTCCGCGCTGGCCGTGCTGGAGGCGCTGGCCGGCGAGGATTTCGCCACGGCGCGGCAAGGCCTGGCCAAGCTGCCGCAGGTGATGATCAACGTGCGTGCCGACGGCGCGCGCGAGGCGCTCGATGGCGATGCCGTGCGCCAGGCGCTGGCCGCCACGGAACAGACCTTGCGCGGCCGCGGCCGTGTGGTGCTGCGCGCCTCCGGCACCGAGCCGCTGGTGCGGGTCACCGTGGAGGGCGCCGATGCGGCCGAGGTGCAGCAGTTGGCGCAAAGCCTGGCCGACGTCGTAAAATCCTCCGCAGAACGCTCGTGAACCAGCCGGCGCGCTGCGCCTGCCTCAGGTCAACCAGGAACCGGTCGCCAAGGAATGGCCCGACGTGAATCGCCCCTGCGGTGGCGGTACACAAATCGACCGCATGCCTGAAGGATCACGACCATGAAGAACGTTCCGACCCTCGACATACGCCGTTACGACACCGACCGCACGGCCTTCGTCGCCGAGCTCGGCGCGGCCTACCGCGAATTCGGCTTCTGCTGCATCAGCGGCCACGGCATTGCGCGCGAACTGATCGACGGCGCCTACGACGCCTTCCAGCGTTTCTTCGCGCTGCCAGCCGAGACCAAGATGAAGTACCACGTGCCCGGCAGCGGCGGCGCGCGCGGCTATACCCCGTTCAAGGTGGAGACCGCGAAGGACAGCAAGTACGCCGACCTCAAGGAGTTCTGGCATGTGGGCCGCGAGATCGCGCGCGACTCGAAGTTCGCCGACGTGATGGCGCCCAACCTGTGGCCGGCCGAAGTGCCGGAGTTCCAGCGCTACGGCTACGGCTTGTTCGAGGCGCTGGACCAGCTCGGTACCCGCGTGCTGCGCGCGCTGGCCCTGCACATCGAGCTGCCCGAGTACTACTTCGAGGACAAGACCGACCAGGGCAATTCCATCCTGCGGCCGATCCACTACCCGCCGATCACCGACGACAACATCCCCAACGTACGCGCCGGCGCGCACGAGGACATCAACTTCATCACCTTGCTGGTGGGCGCCAGCGCGGAAGGCCTGGAAGTGCTCACCCGCGAGGGCGAGTGGCTGCCAATCACCACCGAGGGCGACGCCATCGTGGTGAACATCGGCGACATGCTGCAGCGCCTGAGCAACCACGTGTACCCGTCCACCACCCACCGCGTGGTGAACCCGCACAACGCGAACGCGCGCAAGCCGCGCTATTCGGTGCCGTACTTCCTGCACCCGAACCCCGATGTGGTACTAGCTCCGCTGCCGCAGTGCGTGACACCGGACAACCCGAGGCGCTACGACACGAGCATCACCTCGCACGAATACCTGCAGCAGCGGCTGCGCGAGATCAAGCTGATCTGATGTTTTGCGCCCTCTCCCCCAAACTTAGTTTGGGGGAGAGGGCTGGGGTGAGGGGCTTCCGTCAGTCAGCCTGCCGATAACGTCGCCCCTGCCGCGCCGACAGCCGAAAGGCCAGCCGATCCGGCATCAGCTTGAACACGCTCTTAATCGTGCGGTTCACGCGACCGGCGACATGCACCGCCGCGCCGCGCTCCACGGCGGCAAGGCCTTCGCTCACCACCGCCTTGGCGCTCTGCCACATGAAGCCGGGCAGCTTGTTCATCAGCGTGCGGGTGCCCGTGACGTCGTGGAATTCGGAATAGGTGAAGCCCGGGCACAGCGCGCACACGTGCACGCCATGCTCGCGGCTCTCCAGCGCGAGCCCCTGCGAGAACTTGATCAGGAACGCCTTGGCCGGCGCATACAGCGTGTGTCCCGCGGTGCCCGGCACGTGGCCGGCCAGCGAGGCCACGTTGACGATGCGGCCATAGCCGCGCTCGCGCATGCCGGGCAACAGGCGCCAGGCCAGTTCGACCGGCGCAGTCAGCAGCACCTGCAGGGAATCCGCGTGCGTGCGCCAATCGTTCGCCGTGAAACTGCCGGGCACACCGTAGCCAGCGTTGTTGATCAGCCAGTCCACCGCGAGCCCGCGCTGCGCCAGTTCCTCGCACAGCGCGGATGGCGCGGCGGGATCGGCGAGGTCGGCCGCCAGCGCGGTCGCCGTGCAGCCGTATTGCTGCTGCAGTTCCGCGGCCAGTGCCTCCAACCGTTCCCGGCGGCGCGCGGTGAGCACCAGGTCATGGCCGCGTGCCGCCAAGGCACGGGCGAACGCGGCACCGATGCCGGCGGAAGCGCCGGTGACGAGGCTGAGCGGGCGGGCAGGCGGCATGCATTTCTCCTGTGTGGGCGCCTTGGCATCGTGGACGTTGCGCCGCAGCAATACCAGTCCCGTTATCGTCCTGTAATATCTCGCGTTTGTCCGCACGGAATGACGTCGACCATGCGCAAGAAGCTCGTCGCCGCGAACTGGAAGATGCACGGCAGCCGCTCGATGGCCGCCGCCCTGTGCGGCGAGATCGCCGCCGCCGTGCCAAGCGGCATCGACGTGGTGATCTGCCCGCCATTTCCCTACCTGGGTGCCGTCGCCGCGGCCTGCGCCGATGCTGGCCTTGGCGTGGGGGCGCAGGATCTCAGCGAGCACGAAGGACAGGGCGCGTACACCGGCGAGGTGTCCGGCGCGATGCTCGCGGACTCCGGCGCGCAGTGGGTGCTGGCCGGCCATTCCGAGCGGCGCCAGTACCACGGCGAAGGCGACGCGCTGGTGGCGCGCAAGTTCGTTGCGGCACGCGCGGCCGGCCTCACGCCCATCCTCTGCGTAGGCGAGACCCTGGCGCAGCGCGAAGCCGGCGACACCGAAGCGGTGATTGCACGCCAGCTGCAAGCCGTAATCGCCGGCGGCGGCATCGCGGCGTTCGATACCGCGGTTATCGCGTACGAACCGGTGTGGGCGATCGGCACCGGCCGCACCGCCACGCCGGAACAGGTGCAGCTGGTGCATGCGTTCATCCGTAGCCAACTCCAGAAAGAAGATGTTATGATTGCCCGTCTGACTCGGCTGCTTTACGGCGGCAGCGTCAAGGCGGCCAATGCCGCCGAATTGTTCGCGCAGTCGGACGTGGATGGCGGGCTGATCGGTGGAGCCTCGCTGACCGCTACCGACTTTCTTGGAATCTGCGCAGCGGCGCACTAGTCGCCACGGGCTCGATTGATGTTCGTCATTTTCAGCGTGTTTTACATCCTGATCGCCGCGGCCATGACCGTGCTGATCCTGCTGCAGAACGGCGAAGGCGCCAGCGCCGGTTCCGGTTTCGGCGGCGGTGCCTCGGCCACGGTGTTCGGCGCGCGCGGTTCGGCCAACTTCCTGACCCGCGCCACCGGCGTGCTCGCCGCGCTGTTCTTCGCGCTGAGCCTCGGCATGGGCGTGTACCTGCACAGCCACGGTTCGCAGCAGAATACCGGTGCCGATCTCGGCGTGATGGCCGGCATGAGCAAGCAGCCGGCGCCCGCCAAGCAGGCCCCGGCAGCAGCCACGCCGGTGAATCCGGAAGTGCCGGCGGCAGCACCGGCCACCACAAACACAGCGGTACCCGCGGCTCCCGCCGCAAGCAAGCAGCAAGCTGAAGTGCCGGCCGCGCCGGCGCCACAAAAGCAGCACTGAGCAAGACACCTGCCCAGGTGGCGGAACTGGTAGACGCACTACCTTGAGGTGGTAGCGCCGCAAGGCGTAGGGGTTCGAGTCCCCTCTTGGGCACCAATAGCAGTTTCAGGGAGTCTCACAAAGTCTCTGAAACACACGGAACCCCGCGTAACTGCGGGGTTTTTTGTTACATGGGGTGTCGCAGGATCTCAGCGAATCGCAAGTTTTTGTGTATGCTGTTGTGCATGTTCGTCTGTGAACATACACAAACAGGTCCCTTAAATGCCCAAGCTTGCAAAGCCCCTGACTGAACTGGAAGTTCGCAAAGCGAAGCCGCGAGAGCGGGCCTACATGCTCGCCGATGGCAAAGGTCTGTATCTCTCTGTAAGTCCCGCGGGCCTCAAGTCCTGGATCCTGCGCTTTCGCTTACCTGGGAGTAGAACCGCCACCCCAGCGACCATTGGTCACTACCCAACCATGTCCCTCGCAGAGGCTCGTGTCAGGGCCCTGGAAACTGCGCGCGATGCAAAGGCTGGTATAGCTACCGCCGGGGTTCGCAAAGCAATGCGAAGCGCCATTGAGGCAGACATTGCCAGGAAAGACCATCAAGTGTTGGCCGAAGCTCAGGCGCGAGAAGCGCAATTGGAGGCCGTTGCGACCAGGTGGCTTGCCGAGAATCGAGGCCGCTGGCAAAGCGAGACTTTTCGTAAGGCCCGATTGGTCGTCGAGTCGTATTTCATTCCCAGGCTGGGTGCAGCCGATTTGCGCACCCTGCAGACCAAAGACATCCGACCACTGTTGTTGGAGATGAGCAGCAAGGTGCCGCAGCTTGCAAGAAAGGCCCGACAATATATGGGGCAGATCGTGGAGCATGCGATTAACGAAGGTTTGCGCTCCGAGGACAGCAGCCTCCGACTTGCCCGGATTTTGCCGAAGGCAAAACTCGGGCACATGCCAGCTATCACTGACAAGGAGGGCAGACTCGGGGAGTTGATGCGCTCGATCGACATATATGAGAACCCTGTTGTCCGTGCAGCATTGATCTTGCTGACCCTGACTGTGATGCGGCCGGGTGTGGTTGCGAGCGCACGTTGGTCAGAGATCGATCTTGAAAAGGCGGAGTGGGCAATTCCAGGCATGGAACCAGATGGGATCACGAACCGGATGAAGACAGGCCAAGACTTCACCACCCCCTTACCGAGGCAGGCGGTTGAGGCATTGAAGGAAATGCATAGGCGGAGCGCGGGGGAGGAGTACGTATTCCCTCCGCAAGCACGACAGCGGTCATCCCACTTGTCGAGGGATGCTCTGAGCAAAGCCGTCCGCGAGATGGGGTTTAAGGGCGAGCACTCCCCTCATGGCTTTCGTGCGACTTGGCGAACTTTGGGACGTGAGCGGCTGAAGATCGAAGTGGACGTATTGGAGTGTCAGCTCGCCCATGCACCCAAGAGCGAGACAGAGGCCGCTTATGCGCGCCTGAAATTTCTCGACGAGCGGTGTAGGGTGCTTCAGGAATGGGCGAACTATCTCGATCGCTTGCGTGAGGGTGCCGAAGTTGTGCCGTTGAAGAAATCGGCTTGAGCTAAGCGAGGTAATTTTTTTGTGAACACAAACTGAATAAGATGTGACGAATCGGATCCGGATTCCATATTCGACCGCGAAATAAGTCGCTGCTGACTAACCTGAGATTGCCTGCGACATCTGCGGGCCGTTTTGGCATGAACGCCAGAGCGTCACAAGGTCAGGAACTTCAAATGAGTAAAAATGGATCGATGCCTACGGGCGTAGTAAGTCTTCCCTCGGTGATGCGTATGAACGCGGTGATCCAGTGCACGGGTCTGTCCCGCGCAACGATCTACCGGCTGATGGGGGTGGGGCAGTTCCCACGCAGCTTCAAGATCGGCACGACAGCGAGTGGCTGGCTTGAGTCCGAGGTCCGCACATGGGTCAATGAGCGCGCGTCGTCTCGTCTGACTGCCACCCGCAGCGATCGCCCGGTTGCGGCATAGTCCCAGCCCTCAACCTTCCCAATCGAACGCGTCCGTCCTGAGTGTTGCGCTAAAGGCGCGGCAGCGGGCAAACGCGCCCTGAAGATGACGGCGGACGCGATTCGAATGGTATATGGAGAACGTAGTGCATTCTGTATCAACTACAAGTAATCCGGCGATTTATAGCTCTTTATCTAAGCCAAAACTTGTCACTTATCGTGGCGTTTCGGAACACTCCGCGCAGTCTGCGCAAGCCCTTGTACTTGTTGGCCTTAATGATGATCGTGTGGGGCCGCCTAGTGGGCAGCCTTTAGTGGTCGTCAGCAAGGAGGTCGATGAAAATCCCACCCTGCTTCCCGATACAAAGATGTATCCCCTGCAGGTCATTCAGTTCCATGTAACAGGAGCCCCAGGAGACATTCGCCAAGCGCTGCTTCACCACAACAGTTACATGCCTGACCCATCTGTGTTCAAGCAGAAGGTCGTGAACTTGGAAGAGGCCTATCTGCATTCCACCCTATCCAACTGGGAGGGGAAGGCTGCGATGGACAAGGCACTAATCGTGGGAAGCTCCATGTATCGGCGGAACGCAGTGACGTTCACTCTGCGCTTCAATCACAAGAAGGGAGCGACCTTGAGGAAGGAGCTTGGCAACACGTTCCGGAGTCTCCGGAATCAGCTTGGTTCGGTGACGGCTCTGGGGCCAACCTTGATCACGGTGGAGCTCGACAAGCAGGGGCGGCCACATCTTCACGGCATCGTGCAGACGGACGCCAATTTGGCCGATGTTCGAGCTGCTTTGGGTCCTGCAAGTGGAAGGTTGAGCAATCCCACTTTCAGGAAGTTTCGGCTTGATGTGCGTCGCTCCGTGAACCCAGTAGCCTGGGTGACCTACATAACGAAGGACCTCCTGGGACTGCCGGAGCAGGAGTCGGCGAAGCTGATCTACATGTCGCAGTCGGCCAGGCAGTGCGGCAAGCAGCATCTGGGCGAGCTCAGGGGGCTCGCGAAGCAGAAGCTTGGTATCACGCCGGAGTGGCGTGGACGAGCGGCTGCGGTGTGCTCTGGAGGCGGGCACCGCGTTGTCCGGAGGAAGCGGGCGCATTCGTTGCTAAATTGACGGCGACGGGCGGGCTGATATCGCAGGAGGCGCGCGACGCTTGCCTAGCGACGTCTACCCTGACAGTTCGGATTCTCGCCGGAACGACAAGAATCGCGGCAGGCGTAGGTGACATGGCACTTGATGAGAGCGGGATGCAAAATGCAGATTCGACCTTTCCGGAGGAGTCCACATGGCAGTGCCTGATTGGGTGAGCTATGTGAGTCTCGCCGGTGGTGTCATCGGCACAGTGTCCGGATGCATGGCCTACCGGCGCACGGGGCGAATGAAGGCATTGGATCTGCGCCTAGAACTGCGCAAAACGGACAAAGATCTGCGGGACCTGATCGGCGGCCTGGGCGATTTCCTGCAGCAGGCTAACGCTTCCAGGCAGTCTCTGGTTGCGGCCAGTGGCACCTTCCGTTCCGGATCAATGCAAGGATGGCGTATTGAGCTGGAGGCAGATCTGGCAAGGATCAAAGAGCTTGAGGCGGCTCTACCGCCTGCAGATGCCAACTACAAGGGGCATAGCTCTGAGCGACTGGAATCGCTCCTGGTTGATCGTCACGTTCTGCAAACGGAAGCCATGAAGCTTCGTGACAAGTACGAAGCAGCGATGAAACGGGACGACAAGGATCGTGAACAAATAGCCAGAATTCGGTCTAGCTTTCGCCATCCTGGCGTGTGAATTCGAGTGCTCATACCAAGTTACGCGATAGCCCTCCCGGAACGCATGGCGCCAAGCACTCGACGTACTAAGCGCACCAGCTGCAGCTCCTGACGGGAGATCAGCATGCTTGGCGCCAGGTCGGACAGCACCTGATGAAGCTCCGGGTGGTACGCCTCCAGACAGAGGTCGAGCAGCACCTTCGGATCCGTTCCCGCCGCTTTGGCGATGGCCGGGATGCGCGCCAGCGGCACCTTGGTGTCGCCGTTCTTCAGCATCGAGAGGATGTTCGGGGACTCATAGCCGATCTCCTGGGCGATGTCCTTGTTGGTCTTGCCGGAAGCGGCAAGGATGTGTTCGAGGTAGTTGGCGACATCGGCCTTGTTTTTCATGCAGTTTCTCGCTGAGTAGTGAACTAACTCAGTATAGAAATGGGTATAAAAACACGACGACGAATTTCAGGAACGGATCGACGCCGCCACGTCATGCGCTAGCATCGAGAACGTATCTGCTCAGACGTCCGAGACCGTCTGCGTCGATGCACCCCTCGCTGGGCTGGCGCTCGTCCGGCGCGTTCCGGGGAGTCGACTGCTGGAGGTGTATTGGTGTGTGATTCGGCGCGCTTAGAGAGCGTTTGACGCGCAATCAGCAAGGTGTTCGTTGGCGTGAGCTTAATCTGATCGACTGCCCGGCATGTAATGGGGCTGCCGTGAAGCCAAATTGCATCGTGCCCAGCCGGCTCTGGCCGCTAGTCGACAACCCGGCTGCGGAGCGCGCACACTTCTCCAGCCATGAACCAGGGCTGGGGAGACGCATAGGAGCGATCCAATGGGAGTCTTGAGAGTCTTCGGATACAAGGACTTGGTGATCGATAAGCCAGTGGATCACGGGGGTGGCGTATATAACGCCGGAATATCACATCGAGTGTTGTTCGTCCTGGAGGCCCTCACGCAGGAGAATCATCGCTTCTGGGGCGAATACGTGAGGGCGATGAAAGTCTGTGCTAAGAAAACCTCTCATGCATCCGAGATCGAGGCTGCCATCAAAGGCTTCGAAAACGCACTTGAACTGGCTGACAACCCTAATACGAGCGTCTATGTAGTTTATTCGACCTTCGACATGTCGACGGCCAGGGCGAACGACATAAACAAGACGATCAACATCCAGATGTGCATGACGGTCACGACAAGCGCCAAGGATCGCAGCTGTCCCGCCGTGACACACATGGGCATCTTCAGATCACCGCTGTTACCTATCAATGATGATTCCGATGTGCCCCCAGCGTTTGCTAGTATTTTCAAGACGCGCGAAGCCTATCACCAGTTCTATCGCGATAAGCCGGCCAAGGGCATCGCGCTGGTGCTGCATTCGTTCGCTGCGCGCGCTATGACGATGATGTGTCAAGGACGGCCGCTGATGTGGATGATCACGGCGCCGTTACCACACATGGGCAGTCTGCTAGGCGATGTAGGCAAGATCGTCGCAATTGACGAGTCTGAGAAGAAGCCGGTCAGCTCTCATAGTTCTATGGGGATGCCGATGTCGTCCAATCCTATAGGAACGCGTACGTTGCCCAGCCGTGTTGGAGCAACGTCTTCGTCCAGTCGTCTCGGGGCGCCGATGTCGTCTAGTTCTGCGGGGATGCCGATGTTGGCAGGTCGACGCGATAGGTCGACACCGCCCAGTCCGAAAGGGACGCCGTCGTCATCCAGTCCTGAGAGAATGCCGACGTTACCGAAAATTGGTGCCCCCAATCCGGTTAACAATACGAACTCGCAGGCGAAAGGTGCTCCATCGAGTTCGTCATCGCCAGATTCTCCAAGCGAATCATCCTCGTTGGGCGCGCCTACTCAAGTGAACCACCTAACGTATGCGGTGGATCATACAAACCCCATGAAGGTCAGCCTGGAGATCACGTGCGCGGGGTTTCGACGGACATGGAACAGGATGGAGTACCCGTGGCTCTTCGAGCTAGCGTTCAATCCCTCTCACTTGTTTAAAGCGACATTCACAGATTTTCGCGTTCTGGCCGAGTTGCACCAGGACATCGTGATCATGGGAACGGAGCATGCTCCGCCGCTGACGGTGATCACTCCTGGCCCAGGCACGCCCGCTGGACGGGCGCCCCATTCCTCGCTATTGGGTACGGTTCCGCCCAATCAAGGTGCCGCGAAGGGGATGGGGACGGTTGCGACGCCATCGACTCCGCCTAAGTAATATCTGCATCGCCTAGTACGCAATACATTACAACCCGCAAGTTACAGTCACGCCGTCGCCACGGGCAAACCTAGGTCCGACGCGGGCTGTGGCCGTTTTAGCGCATGCCAACGTCAGAACAACCTCATGTCGAACGCGATTGCGAGTCAACCCCCTCGCCCAGCGGAGTGGCATGAGATCGCTGCACATCAACAAGTGCAGTCTCTCTATAAGGGCGAATCCACCCTGACGTGCAGCTCCCGCGACAGAAAAAGCGCACGCCAGGAATGTCCCGGGTCGGAGCGAAGTCTTAGGACCATCCGCGGAACGCGGGCCGGGTGCTGCCGAAGTCAGGGCGTGGCGAGCGAATCTCCATACTTTGCGGGACTGCCCGGCCCTCTGGCCGGTTGGCTGCTCCTGCACTGCAGTTACTTTACGATCCTCAAACGCCCGCTGGCTTTTTCAGGCTCTTGTTTGATGCCGTAGAGCCCGCACAGCTCACTCGGGTAGATGTGCAGAACCTTCGCCAAGTCGGCAATGCTGTATCCGAGATCCCGCAGGTGGAGATCTATCAATTCCGAGAGTACCCGGGTTGGCTCACGCTCGATCGCAATGCTCTCCGGTTCCGCGCGGCGATAGCCCATGGCGCTCATCTGCCGCCACAGGTATTGGGATTGCGCGTCCGAAATGCTCCCTATGGCCTGGCCACACATGATCAGCGCCCCCATGGACGTCCGCCAAATTGGTTTGAGCGCGGCAATCTTGGCGAGGCTGATCTTCTTGTCCAGGAAGTAAGGGCGAATGTCTCGTTTCGGCATTAGGAGCGCGCTCGCGAAACGGTTCGCCTCGTCTTCCATGGTCGGAGAGGGCACGCTGTGCATGACCAGGTGGCCGAGCTCATGAGCCAGCGTGAACCGCTGACGATCTCCCGGTGCGGACTGATCGATGAAGATGCAGGGTGGGGATCCCATCGTACGGATGGTGAGGCCATCTACCCCGATGGTGGATAGGTCACACTCCACGATCAGAATGCCGGCGTGCTCGATGTAGAACGTCAGGTTGTGGAGAGGGCCGCTGGGAATCAGCCACGTCCGGCGCACCATGTCCGCAATCAGATCGATGTTGCCCTGATACTCATCCACATCGAGTGCGGGTAGGGGTAGCTGTGCCTCAACGTCAGCAGCCGCAAGCAGGCGGCGCACGTGCATGAGACGGATGTTGAGGTCGGCCTCCAGTTTCTCCAGCGCACGATTACCGGTGCTCGCCTTACGGCGATACATCGCATTGCCATGCACGCTGATCGGGAGACCGAATGAACGATCGGACTCAAAGAAGATGCTGGAAGGAAAATCGACCGCCTGGGCGAGGCGGTCGATGATGTCAGGTGACGGATCGGCGATGAGGCCTGCTTCAATCTTGGATATGGCGGCTTGCGAGACCTTAGCGTCGGATGCCAGTTGCGCCTGGCTCTTGCCGCGGGCCTGCCGTGCTGTGCGGAGGATGTCTTTGTTGAAGGTGGCCATCACTGCTAACCGGCATCACCGGCTTCGTCTGTCTTGTCGTTCTGGCCTTTGCGGCGGACCAGGCCCGTGCGTCCAGTCGACTCGCTGGGGGCGGGCGTCGAAGCGCTGGCGGCGGGCAGCGAGGCTACAGAATTGTCTAACAAGAGGGAATACGTCCACGCGATGGTGTCGCCCTCACGGGCGACCACTGCGATGTCGCGTAGATCCGTCTGCGTGCGGTTGAGCGAGTAAGTAACTTCGACGCGTTGTGCCGCGGGAACCCCTGTGAGGGGCATCTGGGGGTCATGGAAGGCGAGCGCCTCCTGAGTCGGGTAGTTGCTCGTGAAGCCGGAGCTGTCAGCTTTCTTCAGACGGAAAGAGACCGTGTCGTTGACCAAGAAGTGGTAGGACTCGTTATGGAGAACCACCGTAACACCCGGGACTTCGGCCAATCCGAGAGCGGTGTAGTGAGCCGCCTGCTCCCAGACGAAGTTGGCTCGGCCGCGAGGTCTCCAGTGGAGATATCCAGCACTTTTCCAGTCCTCCCATGCGCGGATGTAGGAACGGATCAGGATCGGTGCCAAGGGCGACAGGGTGGACTGGACAGTCTCAATATCTGCGGTGGCCATGGACAGGTTCCGGGGTTCTGGGAGGGAGGGGAGATGGTGACGACAAAAATACATGCAAAATATAACTTGTTCAATAACCACGCATGCACGTGCATGACCTGCGGCGGGAACGGCGAGAGGGGTATACCGACTAGGTCTGCAGGAAGCGGGCAGGAGGCACAATGAGGGGTTGAACCAGTAGAGAGGCTATCGTGGCGGATGATGCATTAGGGATGCTCAGCTCTTGGTGCGCCACCACTAAATAGGAACCTGCTGTTGATTGGGTCAGATCCAGTCATCGTCCTAGGTGTTGTCTAGGCCAGGCTCGGGCATATTTCTGGTGCCCACATGCCAAAATCGGCCTACGTGACCCGGACGGGTCTGTCTTCGTTGCCGCGACCAAGGACACCCGAGTAGATGAGCGCCCTCCACGACCTGCTGAGCACCTTCCGTCAGGCCGCTGTCACCGAACGCGAAAAGGGCACCTACTTCGAGGAACTCACTCTTGCCTACCTGCGCAACGAGGCCAGCTATCGCGACCTCTACAGCCAGGTGTGGACGTATGCCGACTGGGCGAAGTCGCAGGGCTTGGATGGACGCGATACTGGCATCGATCTGGTGGCCGAGGTGGCCGGAACCGGTGAGCTACACGCCATCCAGTGCAAGCTCTATGCCGAGGACTACAAGCTCCAGAGGAAGGACATCGACAGCTTCTTTACCGCCTCCGGCAAGAAGCCCTTCGTCCACCGCATCATCGTAACCACCACGAGCCGCTGGAGTGAGCACGCCGAAGACGCGCTGCGCGACCAGCAGCCGCCGGTCACCAAGATCGACCTGCACGACCTGGAAACCAGCCAGATCGACTGGGCCAGGTACAAGCCCCACGCCGCCCCGGTTCTTAAGCCACACAAGTCGCCGCGCCCGCACCAGCTAAGTGCGCTGGCGGCCGTGCGTGCTGGGTTGAGCGATGCCGAGCGCGGCAAGCTCATCATGGCCTGCGGCACCGGTAAGACCTATACGGCGCTGAAGATCGCCGAGGATCTCGCCGGCAGGGGCCGGCGCATCCTGTTCCTGGTTCCCAGCCTGTCCCTGTTGTCGCAAACCCTCACCGAGTGGACACAGGAGTCAACCACGCCGCTGCACAGCTTCGCCGTGTGCTCTGATGCCGACGTGGGCAAGAAGCGCAAGGCCGACGACGACGCCGTGCAGACCTTCACTCACGAGCTGCGCTACCCGGCCACCACCGACGCCAAGCGCCTCGCTCTGGAAATGACCAAGCGCCACGATGCCGCCCACATGGACGTGGTGTTCGCCACCTACCACAGCATCGATGTGGTGAGCCGCACCCAGCGTGAGTACAGTCTGCCGGCCTTCGACCTGGTGATCTGCGACGAGGCCCATCGCACCACTGGCGCCACCTTCGAGGGCGAGGACGAAAGCCACTTCGTGCAAGTACACGACGCGGATTTCATCAAAGCCAGCAAGCGGCTCTACATGACCGCCACCCCCCGCATCTACGGTGAGGCGGCCAAGGCCAGCGCCCAGCAGGACAAGGTGGCGCTGGCGTCGATGGACGACGAGGCGCTGTTCGGCAAGCCGCTCTATGTACTCACCTTCTCCGAGGCGGTGAAGCGCGACCTGCTAGTGGACTACAAGGTCATCGTGCTGGCAGTGGAAGAGGCGCACATCAACCGCCGCCTGCAACACCTGCTGAAGGACGACGACAACAGCCTCAAGATGGACGACGCTGCCCGCATCGTGGGTTGCTGGAAGGCGCTCTCCAAGCAGGGACTCACCGAAGACCTCGCCGACGACGGCCACGCCATGCAGCGCGCCGTGGCGTTCTGCCAGGTGATCGAGGCCAAGCCTGGCGCCAAGGTGCGCAAGGTCGGCAGCAAGAACATTCGAGACATGTTCCAGGCCGTGGTGGAAGAATACCAGCGCACCGCCGAAAGCGAGGAGGAGGCCTCTGCCACCCTGCGCTGCGAGGCCGAGCACATCGACGGTGGCATGAACGCCAGCGAGAAAGAGGAAAAGCTCGACTGGCTGAAGGCCACTCCGCCCGAAAACACCTGCCGTGTGCTGTCCAACGTGCGTTGCCTCTCCGAGGGCGTGGACGTGCCAGCGCTGGACGCCGTGTTGTTCCTGACCCCGCGTAACTCGCAGGTGGACGTGGTGCAGTCGGTGGGCCGCGTGATGCGCAAGGCGCCGGGCAAGACGCGCGGTTACATCGTGCTGCCGGTGGTGATCCCTGCCGGCGTCGAGCCGCACAAGGCGCTGGACGACAACAGCACCTACAAGGTGGTATGGCAGGTTCTGCAGGCCTTGCGCTCCCATGACGACCGTTTCGACGCGATGGTCAACAAGCTCGACCTGATCGGCAAGGACACCAGCAAAATGGAAGTGGTGGCCGTCACCGACAAGGTGCTGCGGCGAGCCGCCAACCTCAAGGTTAGCAAGACCACCCAGCACGCCAATCTGGCTCGCGGCGGGGGTGCCATCGGCCGTGCGGTGGCCGAGCCGCGCCCCGAGCAGGCGGAAATGGCGTTCGAGATCGGCGAGATCGAGCGCGCCATCTACGCCAAGCTGGTGCAGAAGGTCGGTAACCGCCACCACTGGGAGGATTGGGCCGGCGACATTGCCAAGATCGCCAACACCCACATCGACCGTATCCACGCCATCCTGGAAGACCCGGTCCACGCCAATGAGCGCGAAGTGTTCGGGGAGTTTGCCGCCGAATTGCGCGACGACCTCAACGACGGCATCAGCGACGACGAGATCATCGAGATGCTGGCGCAGCACCTCATCACCAAGCCGGTGTTCGATGCGCTGTTCGAGGGCTACAGCTTCGCCAGCCACAACCCCATGTCGCTGGCCATGCAGAAGGTGCTGGACGCGCTGGAGGAACATCGGCTGGACAAGGAGGCCGACACGCTCACCCAGTTCTACGACAGCGTGAAGCTGCGCGCGCAAGGCATCGACTCGGCGGCCGCCAAGCAGAAGATCGTGGTGGAGCTTTACGACAAGTTCTTCCGCAATGCCTTCCCGCGTATGACCGAGCGCCTGGGTATCGTCTACACCCCAGTGGAAGTGGTGGATTTCATCATCCACAGCGTGGAGCACATCCTGCGCAACGAGTTCGGCGAAGGGCTGGGCAGCAAGAACGTCCACATCCTCGACCCGTTCACAGGCACCGGCACCTTCATCACCCGCCTGATGCAGTCCGGCCTCATCAGCCCGGCGCAGTTGCCACACAAGTACCGGCACGAAATCCACGCCAACGAACTGGTGCTGCTGGCCTACTACATCGCCGCCATCAACATCGAATCCACCTATCACGACATCGTGGGCGGCGACTATGTGCCTTTCGAGGGCATCTGCCTCACCGACACCTTCCAGATGTACGAGAAGGACGATCTGGTCGATGCGCTGCTGGTGGACAACAGCGCGCGGCGTAAGCGTCAGAAAACGTTGGATATCCGTGTGATTCTCGGGAATCCACCGTATTCGGCAGGGCAAAAGAGTGAGAACGACAACGCCGACAATCTCGCTTACCCACATCTGGATGCGCGTATCCGAAGCACCTATGCCGCGTGGTCCAAAGCCACTTTGGCCAAGGGGCTATACGATAGCTACATCCGTGCAATCCGCTGGGCAAGTGATCGCCTTGGCAATTCCGGCGTAATAGGGTTCGTCACCAATGCTGGCTGGCTGGACGCAAACACAGCCGATGGGTTGCGCCTGTGCTTGGCCGAGGAGTTTTCCAGCGTCCATGTGTTCCACTTGCGTGGCAACGCTCGAACCAGCGGCGAGCAGCGCCGCAAAGAAAAGGACAACGTATTCGGCATGGGCAGTCGTGCACCCATTGCGATCTCGCTGCTAGTGAAGAATCCACACGCGAAAGAGCGAGGTCGCATCCATTTCCATGACATAGGTGATTACCTGAGTCGCGAGGACAAGCTGGCGAAGGTCGCCGCATTCGGCAGCATCGCCGGCATCAGCGAAGCGAACGCATGGGAATCCATCACACCAGATCAGCATGGCGACTGGTTGCGCCAGCGCGATGACAGCTTCGGTCAATTCATTCCACTTGGGGATAAGAGGGGCAATGGACTGAAACTGTTCGACAATTTCTCGCAAGGCGTGCTCACCGCGCGAGATGCGTGGTGCTACAGCGCTAGCAAGGACGCTGTCGAGACCAACATGGAACGCATGGTCTCCTTCTATAACGATGAGGTGGCGCGTTTCGACAGAGCTTGTATTGGACTCGACCGAAAAACGCGCGAGAAGCGAGTGGACGATTTGGTTGACAATGATGCCAGTCGAATCAGTTGGACGGCGAATATCAAGCAGGAACTAATCAAGGGGCGCACATTCGATTTCGAGTCGAAAGGTGTGGTGCGCAGCCTGTATCGTCCCTTCACCAAGCAATGGGTGTATTTCAATCGCAGCTTCAACGAAAGAGTCTACCAAATGCCGCGCATCTTCCCAGACGTGGAGATGGGGAATCGGGTGATCTGCGCCTTGGGTGCGGGGAGTAGAAAGGACTTTTCCGTGCTGATGGCGGATGCGATACCGAACTTCGACAGCATGGAAAAAGGTCAGTGCTTTCCGGAGCACCTGTATGAAACAGGCGCAGCTGCAGCAATAGCAGCGAGCAGCGAGCAGCGAGCAGCGAGCAGCGAGCAGCGAGCAGCGAGCAGCGAGCAGCGAGCAGCGAGCAGCGAGTATACCGTTTGGCAGCCTGACAGATCCGAGTCACACGACCAACCTGGTGATTTGTCTAACCCTGAGTGGAACGAAGGGCTTCTCGGTGTTGATGACAGATACGTTGCCGGACAACCATCTGATCGGCGATTCCCAGTGCTTCCCGATGTTTCTCTACGAAGCAGAGGAGACCGGGCAATGAGTGCTGCAACCCAAACCACCAGCGATGATCTGTTCCAGCAGGAACGGGAGCAGCGGAAAATCGTTCGCCGCGATGGCATCACCGATGCTGGCCTTGCACACTTCCAGGCCGCCTATCTTGGCGAGACGATCAGCAAGGAAGACATTTTTTATTACGTCTACGGCTTGCTGCACTCGCCCGACTACCGCGAACGCTACGCCGACAACCTTGCTAAGGAGCTGCCGCGCATTCCCTGCGCCAAGACTGCGGCGGACTTCTGGGCCTTCAGCAAGGCCGGTCGTGCGTTGGCCGACCTGCACCTGAACTACGAAACCGTGCCGATGTATGCGAGCGCGAAGATCGAAACAGGCGGCAGGAAACTTGCCGACGCCGACTATCGCGTCGAAAAGATGAAGGTGCCCAAGACCGGTGGCGTGAAAGACCTCACCCGCCTCATCTACAACGCCCACATCACTATCACCAACATCCCGCCCGAAGCCTACGACTATGTCGTCAATGGCAAGCCCGCGCTGGACTGGGTGATCGAGCGCCAGTGCGTGAAGACCGACAAGGACAGCGGCATCGTCAACGATGCCAACGACTGGGCTATTGAGACGATGGGGAACCCACGCTATCCGTTGGAACTGTTCCTGCGAGTGGTGACGGTTAGTCTGGAGACGATGAAGGTCGTTCGAGGTCTGCCGAAGCTGGACATATAATGGCGTGATGTCCCATGGACGAGGGGGGGATATGGGATCAATCAGGAACGAGTACCACAGGTATCTCACCGCGCTCGCTGATTCGGGAGCGCCCGAGGACACACGTCGACTTGCCTATGTGATTTGGCACCATCTCGATGCCTTGGCCGCACTTGGCGCAACTCGACGCGCTCGATCGACGCGGCTTGCGCCATTGGTCCTGAGAGAAATGGCAGTTGCGCCCGTTGAAGTGCCAGAGCTGCAGCTCAATGAAGGGAATGTACGCCCGTTTGTTCGTTTGAACAAACTGGTGGTTGGGCCGTTTCGTGGTTTCATGAGCCAGGAGACCTTTGACCTGAGCAGGCCGATCACCCTCGTGTATGGCGCCAATGGCACGGGTAAGAGCAGCTTCTGTGAAGCGCTTGAACATGCCTTGCTTGGGACGATCAATGAGGCGGAAGCAAAGCGCATCAATCAGCGCACCTATTGCGACAACGCTCGGCTTCAACGTCATGAAAGGCCGAAGCTCGAAGTATTGAGCGAGGCTGGAGAGCTGGTCGCCTGCACGCCGAACGAAGAGGCGCTGAGATTTTGTTTCGTTGAACGAAATCGGATCGAGGGATTTGCACGCATTGCGGCACGAACGCCCGGTGATCAGCGGCAACTCATTGCCACGCTTTTTGGTGTTGATGAGTTCAATGAGTTCGTGAAGGGATTCAATCCTGATCTGGACAACGAGCTCGACCTTGAGGGGCAAAAGGCGAAGGAGCTGCAGCTCAGGCGGCAGGCGTTGTCGGCTGCAGAGCAGACCGTCAAGGATCACGCCAATCAGCATGCGGCGTTCAAGGCGCAAGACGAGGCGTGGGCTCAGCAGGTTCTTCCAGGGCAACCTTACCTGGAGGTCAGGCGCTGGCTGCTAGGAGAGGGGGAGGTGAAGGGAAGGCTTGCAGATGTACGGACTGCGTTGGATGCACCGCTTCCTGCCGTGCGGAACCTTCGGCGATCCGACCTAGAAGACAGGCTTCGAGTTGTTGCCGAAATCAGCGGTGAGCTCGAAAAGCTGACAGCGCAGCTCGGGGCACGGGCGGCGGAGGTGTCATTCCAGCAACTCTACGAGGCAGTTGACGCCCTGGCCGGGACGAGTCCGGACGACTGCCCAGCTTGTGGAACCCCTATCGCACAGGCGCGTTTTAATCCCTTTGATCGTGCGCGAGAGGGGTTGAAGCAACTCGCAGAGCTGGCAGGGCTGCAACGACAACAGAATGGTTTCCGGGAAACGCTGGCCAATGGGCAGCACGACCTTTTCTCGTACATGCACCGAGTGGTCAATGCCATGCGAGAGGCTGGCATCGATCTCAGTGATTTGCCGAACCTTCCTGGACAACCCCAAGGTAAGTGGCTGGCTGGTTGGCTTGAGCATGATCGTGCGGCATGGAACCGCCTGCTTGCAGCGGTGGCAGGGTTCGAAGGGCAGGATCAACAGGTGATGCAGGCGCAGCAAGAGCGCGCTCTATTGCGTGCGGAGCGCGATCGGTTGGAGGTATTAGAGCTTGCCCATGTCCGGCTGATGGCTGAGAAGGATGCTTGGCAACGTCGGCTCGACGAAGCGAACACGTTGATTCAGCGCTTTGAAGAGGACAATCGAGAGCTGATCGACGAGGTGGGGGCCGAGGCTACAGTGGTTGCCCATCATCGACGCATCAAGGTTGCCTATGACGACTTTCTCCCTCGGTTGCGCGACTACACGACGGGCCTGCCTGCACGCCTTTTGCAGGGGCTGGGCGATCAGGCACGGCAGTTTTACAACGGGTTCAACCGGGAGGATCCACCAGGAGACCTCCTAGCTGCGTTATACCTGCCCGTGGCGGAAAACGAAAAGCTTGAGCTTGAATTCGTGGGGGAGCCGGGTAAGCGTTATGACGCGCTGATGATTCTCAGTGAAGGACATATCCGCTGTCTGGGGCTGGCGATTCTGATGGCAAAGAATGCAGTGGAGAACTGTCCCGTTGTCATCTTCGACGATGCGGTGAATGCTATCGATGACGATCACCGGGCGGGCATCTGGCGGACCCTGTTTCAGGACGGCTTGGTTGGTGACAAGCAAATCGTGTTGACCTCTCATGCCGAAGAATTCCTGCAGCGCATCGAGCAAGGCATGGACGCGCAACGGGTAAAGAACGATGTGCAGAGGTTCAAATTCTTGCCGCACGATGGTGAGCATGAGCTCCGCGTGGATACCGACGCACCAACCAAGAACTACGTGTCTCTGGCGCAGCAGGATCTTGACCAAGACAGCAAGCGCGACGCCCTACGGAATTGCCGATACGGGTTGGAGAACTTGACTGATCGGCTGTGGAATTGGATGTCTCGCCGAGAATTCGGCCCAATCGAACTCAAGTTGGGCAGACCACGAGCTCCTTACGAGCTCAACGACAAGTGCAGCAAGCTGCGCGCCAAGCTTCGGGGGCGAGAAGATCCTCCTGCGTTAAAGGGCGCTTTTGAAGCGTTGGACAAGCTATTGGGCGTCAACGCCGGATCAATCGAATGGCGCTACCTGAATTCAGGTGTCCATGATGCCGAGATCAATCATGAATTTGATCGATCGACCGTTCGGACGATCGTGGAGGCTTTGGCGCAGCTTGACCACTCACTCGCGGAGCTTCAACAGCGGCGGAATTGAAACAACTTCCGCGGACAAGACGCTAATCGGAACGCGGACGATGAAAGGAGAACGATTCGCCACACCGGCCATGAGCGATTCCAATCCCCGGCCACAGTATAAAGTGCATTTGGGATGGTCTGGAGCCTGAGCTTCCTGTGGTTCCTACCCGACTACCGCGCATCAGTGCTCTAGCATCGTGTGCTCTTACTACTGACACGCGAGGTGCCGATGCGCTTTCACCACATCCTGACCGTCTCCGAGAAAGCACTGACCTCACGCTTGGGCGACCGGCTGGCGCTCGAACGCGAGCTTGGTCGCGCTGTGCTGACCGCGTGCCTGGGTGCATCAGTCGATGTAGCTGGCCCGGAACTGATCGCCCAGCGCGAGGTCATCGCGAAGCAAGGTCTCGTCCGTTACGTGGATGAGTTCGGAAGCCAGGATCTAGCCGTTTTCGTCTGCAGCCAAGGGCGGTTGCAACCCAGCGGCAGTTGCTTCGACAGCTACGTGTTGACGGAGGCAGCAGCCATGCTGGCTGCCGATCTGAAGCACGTCAGGACGAACAGGTGCTGACGGATCCGTTTGCGTAGCCGTCACGCTTCGCCGAAGCTGATACAAATCTGCATGGAGCACAGACATGAAGCACCCGATCCCACTACATCGTCGTCTCTGGCTGCTGGCTCAGTGGCCCTTCTCCAGTAGCGCACGCGAGACCTGGTACGTCCTCAGGAGGCCGGCGAATGCACGCCGGGTGCTGCAATCGATCGAACAGCTGAAGCGTGGGGAGTTGGTCGAGCGTGATATCGAAGATTTGCTGCGGCGTGAGAAAGATGAGTAGCCAGTAAGGCTGGCAAATGCCCGTCGGGTGCTGCAGTCAGTCGAGCAGCTGAAGCGTGAGGAGTTGGTCGGGACGAGATGCACAGGGGCACTGCTCGGATGCGAATCGTCCGCACACTATTCGTTCAGTATGATGCCCGGGTAGGGACTCGAATCGCTGGCGGTCTTACTGGCAAGCGCGCCAGCTTGTGTATGTATTTGTGCATGAAATTCTCACGAACTCTTAGAAAATTGTTATTTATCAGTGCATTAGTGTTTTAATTGGGTCTCCTCTTGGCACCAATCGCGAGTTTTCGGGAAACCGGAACTTCAGGAAAACCCGCCGCTTGGCGGGTTTTTTCTTGCCCGTATCTGTCAGCAAAACTCACGGCATGTCGGGCCAGCCAGCTTGGCCGTGGCCTGCCGGTTTGGCGGACACGATGCGTAGGTATTGGCTGACAGAGTGCGCGGGCGCTGTATGGCACAGTGCTTGGGATCGACGGTCCGGGTTCCCCCGGGTCGTCGTCCTGCCGCATCGCGGCTCGCGCCCAGGGATCGCCCGCATGATGCTTGTCTCGCTCATCCAGACCACCGCGTATCGCTGGAGCGTCCGTCGCGGCAACACCGTCTTGTTCCGCGAGTTGCTGCTGGGTCCGGCCATCACGCTGGCGCGGGAGATCGCGCGCGACGAGCATCTGTGCAGCGGGCGTGCCATCTGTGTGGAGATGCAGGGTATCGGCGGCCCGATTCGGCTGGCCTCGTATGCAAGGCCGCCGGTCGATGCGACGGAAGTCTCATCCGGAGATTCCGTGGCGGCTTGAGCCGGATCGACGCGGGCGTTTTGCTTGCATCCTTCGGCGAAGCCGCCTAGCTTCCACTGGAGGGCAAGGCAGCGGTGCATGCATGCGCCGCGCTTGGCTACATACCGGCAACCAGGAGCATCCATCAGGGAGGGCAGGGCATGATCCAGATCGTTCTGATCGACGACCACGAACTCGTGCGCACGGGTTTCCGGATGATCCTGCAGCAGCAGCCGGACATGGCCATCTGCGGCGAGGCGGCGAGCGCCGAGGAAGGTCTGCGCCTGATCCGCAGCCTCAAGCCGGAGATCGCCTTGGTGGACGTGCACATGCCGGGCATGAGCGGCATCGAGCTCACCGAACGTGTGAGCCGGGCCGAACTGGCCACGCGCATCGTGGTGGTCACCGTGGTGGACGACGGCCGCTTTCCGAAGCGCCTGCTCGATGCCGGCGCCTCGGGTTATCTGACCAAGGGCTGCAGCGCCGATGAACTGGTGACGGCGGTGCGCCAGGTGGCTGTCGGCCGGCGCTATCTCGCGCCAGCGGTGGCGCAGCAGCTGGCGCTGGCCACGCTGGACGGCAGCAGCTCACCATTCGATGCGCTGTCCAGCCGCGAGCTCGAGGTGGCGATGATGCTGGTGCGCGGCAAGCCGTTGACGATGATCGGCGAACAGCTCAACCTGAGCCCGAAGACGGTGTCGACCTACAAGCAGCGGCTGATGGAGAAGCTGCGCGTGGAGCACGTGCTTGGGCTGGCCCACCTGATGACGGCGCATGGACTGATCGACGCGCCGAACCACCAGGTAGGTGCCTGAGCCCATCACCCAGCGGATATTGGGCCACAAAAAAAGCCGGACTCGCGTCCGGCTTTTTCGTGGCGCATGGCCAAGCGTCAGGGCGCCGCGTCTTGCCGGGACTCTTCTTCCGTCGGTGCGTCGTCGGGCTTCGCCTCGGACGCAGCCGGAGCCGGCGTGTTCGCGGCTTCGACATGGCCAAGCAGGTCGCCTTGTCGCGGCTGCACGACGGCAGGCGCGGGCGCGGCATGCCCGTTGAGGGCGGCGTGCGAAGGCTCGGCGTGTGCCGCCGTGTCCATCGACGGGAGCGGAGCGGGAGCCGGGACTGGCGCTGGTGCGGCAGCTTCCTTCGGCGCGACGACCGCTGACGCGGATTCGCGCGCCGGGTTCGCTTCGCCGTCAGCGATGATGTTCGTCTCGACCGGGCGCGCCACGTCCGTCGCCGGGATGCCCGGCGAAGCCGGCTTTTCCGGGATCGGCGGCAGCGGCGGCAGGCTGAAGGCGGTGGCGACCGCGGCGGCCAGCGGCGCTTCGGTCAGCACCACGCGCGCGGATTCGGAACGCTCGGCCTGCACCGGCGTGCTGCGGGGCCCGGGAGCAGCGCGAGGCGCGACAGGAGCGGGCGATGCCGCTGCGACAGCCTCGGCGACGACCTTGTCGGCCACGGCCGGGTTTGCCGCGTCGGCGGGCGAAGGCGTCGTCGCTGGCGTGGGTTCCTCCCCACCGGTGGCATCGGCCTCGTCGCGGTCCTCGTCGTCCAGCTCGTTGAGCTGGTCGGCGTTCTCCGGCATGCCGGCGGCGTCCTCGTGGCGACGACGGCGGCGACCGCCACGGCGACCACGGCGACGGCGCGAGGGGTTCTCGGCGTCGCCGGCAGCATCGGCGTTTTCGGGAGCCCCGGTCGCCACCAGTGCGACCAGCTTGGTTTCGTCGACGGACTCGGCGGGTGCTGGCGCAACGGCAGGGCGCGGTGTCGGCGCTTCCGGCTTCGGTGCCGCGACCGCAGCAGGTGCTGGAGTCGTCGCCGGCTTGCGCTCGGCACGTTCCGGCTGAGCGGCCTTGTTGCCGTCCGCGGCGTTGTTCCGCGGCGGCTGCTGGCGTTCCTGCTTCGGCGCCTGCGCATTGGACTGCTGCTGGCGCGATCCGCCCTCGTTGCCCTGCTGGCGGTTGCTGCGATTTTGCTGTTGCTGCTGCTGGTTCGGCTTGGCCGACGGCGTGCCGCCATCGCGGCGCTGGCGGTTGTTGCCCTGCTGCGCATTGCGGTTGCGCTCATCGCGTCGCGGCTGCTGCGGGCGGTTGCCGCGCGGCTGGCCATTGTCGTTGGCGCCCGCCGATGCGGTGGTCGTCGCGGCAGTGGCCGGGGCGGCGGCGCTGTGGCGGAACCAGCCGAACAGGCGCGAGATGATGCCGCCGGTCGGGGCGGTGGCGACCGGCGCGGGTGCCGCCGCCTGGCGGCGCGCCTGCACGGGCTGCGGCACGGGGGCGGCCGCTTCCTCGCGCACCGGCGCCGGTGTGGCCGGCACGATGCCGCTGACCGCGGGCTGCTCGTTGCTGCCCAGCGCCTGGCCCATCTTCGGGATCGGCGTCGCTTCGACCGCGGTGAGGCGCTCGTAGCTGGGCTTGCTGTGCTCGCCCATGTCCGCTTCCTTGATCCGCTGGATCTCGATATGCGGCGTCTCCAGCTTGTCGTCGGCCACGATCACCACGTGCGCCTTGTGGCGCAGCTCGATCTCGACCACGCTGGCGCGCTTCTCGTTGAGCAGGAAGTTCGCCACCGTGGGCGGCGCCTGCACCAGCACCTGGCCGGTGTTGTCCTTCATCGCGTGCTCTTCGATGAGGCGCAGGGTGGACAGCGCCAGCGATTCCACGCTGCGGATCTGGCCGTGGCCTTCGCAGCGCGGGCAGACGATCTGGGTGGCTTCGCCCAGGCTCGGGCGCAGGCGCTGGCGCGACATCTCCAGCAGGCCGAAGCGGCTGATGCGGCCGATCTGCACGCGGGCGCGGTCGAGCTTCAGCGCATCCTTGAGCCTGTCCTCGACCTCGCGCTGGTGGCGCGGGCTGTCCATGTCGATGAAGTCGATAACGATCAGGCCGCCGGCGTCGCGGATGCGGCACTGGCGGGCGATCTCCACCGCGGCCTCGAGGTTGGTGTTGAACGCCGTCTCCTCGATATCCGAGCCCTTGGTGGCCTTGGCCGAGTTGATGTCGATCGCGGTGAGCGCCTCGGTCTGGTCGATCACGATCGAGCCGCCGGAGGGTAGGCGCACCTGGCGGTCGAACACGCTCTCGATCTGGCTCTCGATCTGGTAGCGGTTGAACAGCGGGGTGTCGTCCTTGTACAGCTTGAGCTTGCGCAGCGAGGTGGGCATCACCTGCTGCATGAACTCGCGGGCGTCCTCGTACAGCGATTCCTCGTCGATCAGGATCTCGCCGATGTCGCTGCGCAGGTAGTCGCGCAGGGCGCGGATGAACAGCTTGGATTCCTGGTAGATCAGGAACGGCGCCTTGCGCTTGCTGGCGGCCTCGGAGATCGAGCGCCACAGGGTCAGCAGGTAGTCCAGATCCCACTGCAGCTCTTCGGCGTCACGGCCCAGGCCGGCAGTGCGCACGATCAGGCCCACGTCGTCGGGCACGGTGACGTGCTCCAGGGCTTCCTTCAGGGCCTGCCGGTCCTCACCCTCGATCCGGCGCGAGACGCCGCCGGCCTTCGGGTTGTTCGGCATCAGCACCATGTAGCGGCCGGCCAGCGAGATGAAGGTGGTCAGGGCGGCACCCTTGTTGCCGCGTTCCTCCTTCTCGACCTGCACGACGACTTCCTGGCCCTCCTTGAGAAGGTCTCGGATGCCCGACTTGTGCGGGTTGAGGCCGGGGGTGAAGTACTGGTCGGCGATTTCCTTCAGCGGCAGGAAACCGTGGCGTTCGGCGCCGTAGTCGACAAAGCAGGCTTCCAGGGATTGCTCGACGCGGGTGATGCGGCCTTTGTAAATATTGGCCTTTTTCTGCTCGCGGGAGGGGATTTCGATGTCGAGGTCGTAGAGGTTCTGGCCATCGACGATGGCCACGCGCAACTCTTCACGCTGAGTTGCGTTGATCAACATGCGCTTCATTGTAGTTTTCCTCGGCTCGCCCGCGCGTCGCGTGCCGCGGTGGCGCCGGGATGGCGGCCTGCCGGGGATCGCGCCGCTGCGGTGGAGCGGCTCATGTGACGGCGCCGTTCCCGGCGCCCGGATTGTTCGGTCAGCTGCGTCAGTCGTGCCGTGGCCGTGAGGCTTCGGGCAAACGACGGCCCGAACCGTTACGATGAAAGGGAGTCGCGACCGCTGCCTGGGAGTCATCCCTTGGACATCCGGCGCAATCCTCGCCGGCGTGACGGGCGGGGCCCCGGCCCGAACCGGTCTCGGCGGGCAGGGAATGACGCTCGCCGAGTATCCTATTTCGACAGGTTTTTTTCAATGCAGACGGCAACTTCCCGCGACGTACCTCACGGTGTGCGTCAAGTCGCGATCGGCCCCGAGCGGGACGGCCAGCGGATCGACAACGCGCTGGCGACCCTGCTCAAGGGTGTGCCGAAAAGCATGATTTACCGCCTTTTGCGCACCGGCCAGGTGCGCGTGAACGGCAAGCGGGCGAAGCCGGACACGCGGTTAAGTGACGGCGACATGCTGCGAATTCCGCCGATCCGGGTGGCTGAACGCCCCGAGGGACGGGAGGCGCCGGATGCGCTGGTCTCGTCGATTGCCGAGACGGTGATCTTCGAGGACAAACACTTCCTGGTGATCGACAAGCCCTCGGGTATCGCCAGCCACGGCGGCAGTGGGGTGAGCCACGGGGCGATCGAGCTGCTGCGCGCGGCGCGCCCGCATGAGTCGCTGGAACTGGTGCATCGCCTGGATCGCGATACCAGCGGCGTGCTGGTGCTGGCCAAGTCGCGGGCCGGGTTGGTTGGCTTGCAGGCGGCGATCCGTGCCGGCGAGGTCACCAAGCAGTACCTGTGCCTGATGACGGGGCACCCTCCCAAGGCGAAGTTCGACGTCAATGCGCCGCTGCGCAAGTTCGCCTTGCAGGGCGGCGAGCGCATGGTGCGGGTCAGCGAAGACGGCAAGCCTTCGCTCACCTTCTTCCGCGAGATGGAGCAGTACCCCGGCGCGCGCCTGATGCAGGCCACCCTGGGCACGGGGCGCACCCACCAGATCCGCGTGCATGCCGCCCATGTCGGCCATCCGCTGGCGGGCGATCCGAAGTACGGCGACCGCGAGATGAACAAGCGTTTCCGCGAGATGGGGTTGCAGCGGCTGTTCCTGCACGCTGCGCATCTCAGTTTCGAGCTGGACGGGCGCCTGTACAGCTTTTCCGCGCCGCTGCCGGATGACCTCAAGACCTTCCTCGACGTGCTGGCGGTGAAGGGCAAGCATCTGCCCTACATCCAGGCCGCGGCTAAAGAAAGAAACGGGCGCTGACCTCCAGCGAACGCAGCAGGCCGCCCACCAGGCCGGCTTCCACCAGCAAGGCGCAGGTTGCATGCGCCGCAGCGACCGGCAGCAACGCGCGCGAGCGTCGGAAGCACCACGCCCACCACAGCTCGGCCAGCAGGCAGAGCTGCATCAAGGTGCCGTTCGGCGTGTGCATCAAGGCGAACACGAGGCCGGTGAGCAGCACCGCGAAGGCCGGGTGCAGCCGGCCGCCTTCGAGGCGGCGCAGCACCACGGCCAGCATCAGCCATTGCTGCAGGATCGCCCACAGCATGTAGACCAGCACATGACCGGGCGTGGGCGGCGTGCAGTGTCCGCCGTACCCGGCGATCAGCAGCAGGGTCGGCAGCAGCAGGGCGAACGGCATCAGCCAGGCACGCCAGTCGCCCAGCCAGTGCCAGTCGGCCGGGCGCTGCCGCCACTCGGCCTGCGCCGCGAACAACAAGGCGCCGGCGAAGCACAGCAAGCCGGGCAACGACAGGCGCAGGCCCAGTCGCAGGCCGATGACGAGCCACAAGGGCCCGGCCAGGCAGGCGGCGAGTTCCAGCCAGCGGCGGTGCCGACGCAGGCGCGGCGGCCACCAGGCCAAGCCGGCCAGTGCCAGCAGATAGCCGATGGTGCCGACCCACGCCAGCCAGCCATGGTTGCCGGATTCATCCGCGGTCGTCGGCGTGTCGCCATGCGGAAGAATCAGGGCGCCCGGTCGCTGCCACCAGACCAACTGGCGCAGGACCAGTTGCGTCTCGGCCAAGGCGCCGGCCGGCAAGGCGATCCAGGGCGCGGCCGGGAGGGCGGGATCGGCGAGTTGCCGCGAGGCGACCGCAGGATCGGACGACAGCTGCAGCGAGGGCCGTGTGGGCGCGGGCAGGGGGGCCTCGCGACGCAACGCCACTTCATCCAGACGCAGCGACGCGCCGGCGGCCAGTGCCAGCTGCAGACGCAGCATCTCGATGCGTTTTGGCGCAGCGCAGCTGCTGCCGTCGGCACCTCGCCAGTGCAACTGGCGCAGGTCGATCACCACGCGCAGCGGGCCAGCCGCGACCGGTGCGTCCTGCCAGCCGAGACAACCCGGCTGCCCCAGCCGTGGCCGCCACGCCACGCCCAGCCGGAACGGCGCATCGGCTTCGCCGCGCAGGGCAAGCAGCGGCCAGTGACCCGGATCGAGCATGCCGCTCACCGGCAGGCCCAGCTCGAACGGCGTGCCGTCGCGACTGCGTATGCGCAGGCCATCGCCGGCGCGCCGCACGTCGGCGGCGCCGAAGGCGCGGCCGGCGACGAGGTCGTGCGGCTGGCGCAAGCGCCACTGCCACAGCGGCTGGCCGTGCTCGATCAGGGCCAGTTGCCGATCCGCCGTGTGTCGCAGGTGGCCCGCGGTGATGCGCGCGGCCAGTCCGCGCAGACCGAACAGCAGCAGCGCCACCAGCAACGCGAGGCCTGCGGTGGCCAGCCAGCGGCGCATCGTCGGCGTGGGGGATCGCTGCACGCTCAGCGCGTCAGCAGTGCCTCGACCTTGGCCGCGCAGATGATGTCGTTGAGCGAGAGGCCGCCGACATCGTGGGTGGACCACAGCAACTGGCAATGCCCGTAGCCGGCTTCGATGTCGGGATGGTGATCCTCGTGGTTGGCCATGTAGCCCACCGCGTTGATGAAGCCCAGCGTGTGGTGGAAGTCGCGGAAGCGGAAGTCCTTGACGATCGCGTGGCCGTCCGCGCTCAGCTCCCAGCCCGGCAGCAGCTGCAGCAGCTGGGTGATCTTGTCCGCACCCAACGCGTGTTCCTTGCCCTTGCGCGGCTGGCAATGCTGGTTGGCGAAATCGTGGATGTTCATGGGCGCTCCATCGGAAGGCAAAGACATGGCGCGCAGCGTCGAAGTTGCGCACGCAAATGTCAAAACCTGCGGGCTGGCATGAAACCGTACTAAAATGGTGCTGATTCGGCGGACTGTGTTGGCGCCGCCGTCGCAATATCCGTCACAGGTGAAGCATGATCGAGATTTCCGAACGCGCGCAGCAGCATTTCCTCCGCCTGCTGGCGCAGCAGGGCAGCGAGGGACTGGGCATCCGCCTGCACGTGACCGCGCCCGGTACGCCGGCGGCGAACTGCGAACTGGAGTTCTGCGAACCGTCCGAACTGGCCGGCAACGAGTGGACGATCGAATGCGCCGGTTTCGACTTCCACGTCGAGGGCGACAGTGCGTCGTGGCTGGATGGCGCCAGCATCGATTTCGAGCCGAACGCCACCGGCGGCCTGCTGAACATCCGCGCGCCGAAGATCAAGGGCGACGTGCCGGGGCTGGAAGCCGGGGTGATCGAGCGCGTGCGCTACGTGATCGAGTCGGAGATCAACCCGCGGCTGGCCTCGCACGGCGGCCGCGTCACCCTGCTGGAAGTCGATGCCGAGGGCGTGGTGAAGCTGCAGTTCGGCGGCGGCTGCCACGGCTGCGGCATGGTCGATGTCACCTTGAAGCAGGGCGTGGAGAAAACCCTGCGCGAACGCGTGCCCGAAGTGACCGCGGTGCGCGACGCCACCGACCACAGCGACGGCAAGCAGCCGTACTACAACAAGCACGAAGGCAAGTCGGCGCTGGGCTGAGATGAGCGATGCGCCAAACGAGAAAGCCCGCCATTCGGCGGGCTTTTGCTTGAGAGTGCGACCTTGGATGGCCGCCCGTGTGATTTTCGCGATCATGGATGATCGCAAAGCCACGGTGGCTCAATCGCCCTGCACATGCCCCTTCAGCGTGTCGAGCTTGGTCGGCAGGCTGGAGAAATAGGCGGCGACGTCCTCGATGTCCTGGTCGGACAGCGTGGCCACCATGCCCTTCATGATCGGGTTGTTGCGTTCGCCATCCTTGTACTCGTGCAGCACCTGCTGCAGGTACTGGTTGTACTGGCCGGCGAGGCGCGGGTATTGCGGATCGACCGCGTTGCCGTCGGCGCCGTGGCAGGCGAAGCAGGCGGCGGCCTTGGTCTTGCCGTTCGCAGCGTTGCCGCTGGCCAGCAGCGGAGCGGAGGCGAACGCCAGGACGGCGCCGCACGAAAGCAGGGCTAGTGCACGTTGCATGCGGGGTCCTTGGTTACTTGATCGGCGTGAGGCTGGACAGGTAGGCGGCGATGTCCTTGATGTTCTGCTCGGACAGGCTTTGCGCCTGCGCCGCCATCGTCGGATACGTGCGGTCGCCGCTCTTGTACTCGTTCAGCGCATTGATGATGTACTGCTCGTTCTGCCCGGCGATCTTCGGCACGGGATAGTCCGGGTAGGCGTTGGAGTAACCTGGCACGCCGTGGCAGCCGGCGCAGGTGTAGACCAGCGTGCGTCCGGCCGCCTTGTCGCCTTCGGCGTGCGCGCTGGCGGTGGCCAGCAAGGCAAGAGCACCCGCCAGACCAAGTATGTGCAGTCGAATCATCGAGATCGTTCCCCAGGTGCGGCGACGGATGCGAATGAATGCAGCAACCGCCGCAGTATAGACAGCAGCTCAGGGCGCGGACAACCTGCCGTACTGCATGCCGCAAGCGCGGCGTTTTGTCGCGATCAGACCAGGCTGCGGAAGATGTGGATGCCCGCGCTGTACTCGCCGACGATGGTGCCCAGGCTGACCAGGAAGAAATTCAGCAGGGTGCGCGCCACGCGGTTCTTCCACCAGCCGCTCCAGTGCACGATGTCGTCGCGCAGAGTGTCGAAGTCGGCCACGCGCGGGCGACGCACCCAGGCCTCGGCCATCGCGCTGATGCCCCCGGCGGGAATGCCGGGGCGGAACGGCTTGATCGGTGCGGCGATGAAGGCGGCGAGGATGCTGAGCGGATGCGCGCCGGCGGCCAGTGCGCCCAGCGCGGCGAAGCCGCCGGTGAACAGCACCCACGCGGTGAGCGCCTGCGTGCCCAGCGCCGCGTTGCGATGGAAAGCCCAGGCGATCGCCGCGAATACCAGCAGCACCAGGCCCGCCGCCAGCCACTTGGGCCAGCGCGCCTTCGGTGGTGACTGCGCCAGTTCGGCGGCAGTCGCGGCCGGGTCGTCGTGCTGTTCGCGCAGCAACTGGCACAAGCCCTTCAGGTGTCCCGCACCGATTACCACCAGCACGCGGCGTGGTGTTCCGGTGGCCGTGCGCGCGGCCTCTTCGCGCAGGCGCGCGGCCATGTAGGCGTCGCGTTCGCCGATCAGGCTCTGGTAGAGCGGCTTCGATTCGTTGGCGAATTCGCTGAACGCGCTTTCCAGCATGTCGCCCTGCTTGAGCTTCTCGATCTCGCTGGCCTCGATCTCCTCGCGCTCGAACACGCTGGCGAGCAGGCCGCCGAGCAGGCCGAAGCGCTGCCAGAAACCCACGCTGTGCCAGGCGCGCTTGAGCGTGGTGCCGACCTCGCGGTCGACCAGCCACAGCGGCAGGCCGCGTGCTTCGGCGCCGTCCATCGCCGCCTTCATCTCGGCACCGGGCTGGATGCCGGATTGCTCGGCAAGACGCTTCTGGAACGTGGACAGCACCAGGCTGGCGGCGACCATGCCGGCCTTGCCCTGGCGGATCACCTGGAACAGGTCCATGCGCTTGAACGCGTCGGGATCGCGCATGCCCTGCGCGCGGCTTTCGCACAGCTCCACCGCCACCGCGTCGAAGTGCTCGTGCTCCAGCAATGCCTCGACCGCCTCCATGCTGGTGCGCGAGACGTGGGCGGTGCCCAGCACCACGTATTCCACGCCGTCGCGCTCGACGCGCTCGATCGGCTGGTCCGCCAGCACGGCGGGCA
>NZ_MUNP01000074.1 GCF_002001105.1 Rhodanobacter sp. C06
TTCGACCGATACATACGAGAACATGCCAAGCTGCTGGACGTCGGGGCTGCGCATCGGATCGGGCGGTCAGTGATTGAGAACGTCTATGACCGCGGCGGCGCGCGGAGGTTTCTCAACAGCCTGCTAGTGATGCCATAAACGTGAAAATGTCGCGCCAATTCCGGGGCAATCGAATCGAACACATGCGCCGTATTGCCAAGCCCCGCCAAGAGTACTAGTGGTCGCCCAGTGCCGCCCCAATCGAGCACCTCCAACCGTACGCCATCCGCCACCGGGACGAATTGCCGATGGTAGCTTGCGCTTTCCGCTTCGAAAGTCGACGCGGTGGCCGAGCAGCCTGCAGCACCTGCCGCCGTTTGCATGAAGCTCATACCCAGGACAGCCGCTACCCACGCCCTGCTTATCGCGGTTGGCATCTTGCGCTCCTTGACTACACGTGTAGCCAAGCTATCGCATCGCTACACGTGTAGTCAATCCGTGCGCTTTACCCGGAAACGACGGGCAGGGACGCGTCATCCGTTCGATGCGGAGGCCCGTGCGGCCAATCTTTCGGACAGCAGTCGACGGATGGCGCGCCGGCTTGCCGGCGGATCAGCAGGCAAAAAGCAATGGGGAAGGAGGGACTTCCCGAACTCTACTCTGCCCCCAGTTTTGGCGGCTTCCATCGCGCGCGTGTTGGCCATGCAGGTGGAAGCGGTCGCGGCGGTGGCGTGAGGAGAACCTTCACGGGCGAACCCTCTCCCTCCGGGAGAGGGTTCGGTCGAAGCGAGGCGCGACGGAGTAACCGAACCATCCCGCCAGTGCCGACTCCCCTTGCACGAGTTCGATCTTGCCTGGAACTTCCCAAAGTTCAGAAACTGATCTTCAGGATCTGTCCGTTGTTGCCGACGAACCATCCGGCTTTTGGATTCGCGAAAGCGACGGCCCAGTATCCGCTCACGGTGGGCAGCCAATACCAGGTCTGGCCTTCGTCGGGAGTCCAGGCCGCCGATCCTGAATTGAAGTCGGGTGCGGTTTCGGCAGTGATCACGACCGTGCGGTCGAATCGGGGGCGATGGTCGCCACGGTCATGCGGGTCTTGACCCTGATCGTCCTCGTCGTTGGAAGATGCTGAAAAGTGGCGATCGCGCAGGCCTCGGGCGTACGCCACGCAGAAGACCGCTCCGGGGGTCGGCGGTGGGTTGGTCAGAGTCCAGGTCGTGCCACCATCGTGAGAGGTCGCTGCGTCGGCTGAGAGATTGCTCGACAAGTCGCCGCCGCCGACAAACCCGTTGCGCGCATCGCGGAAAGCCACGCTCAAGCCGCCAGCACTGGCGTTGCTGATGAGCGGGGTGGCATAAGCGTTCCAGCTGTTGCCGCCATCGCGCGTCGCCAGGATGCGTGCGGTGGTCGAACCGCCGGTGGCAATCCACGCGTTTTGCTTTCCCTGCGTGGTGATGCAGGTTCCGCTCGATGCGAACGAGGCTTCTCCGGGGAGTGCCGGCGGCATATGGCCGGCGATCGACCGCCAATGGATGCCGTCGGAGGTGCGCAGATCGGGAAACACTCCGCTCACTGAATCGCTGTGCGCGATGCCGCGGTCGGGGGACCAGAAGGCGAAACAGTCGTAGAACGCGCCAGCAAGCTGGTTGGTGAATTCCACCGTCCAGTGCGCGCCGCCATCGACGGTTTTGTAGATCTTGAAGTCGGTGGTGTTGGCGCCGATCGACGACAAGTAGGCGATACGGGCGCTCACGGCATGGACGTCGCGGAACTGCAGATTCTCCGCGCCGGGTACCACGCCGGACTTCCAGGTATTGCCGCCGTCGGTGGTCACCACGTAGGTTCCCCCGGCTCCAGAGGCCCAGACCACGCGCGAATTCACCGGGCTGACGGCGATCAGCAGCTGTGTGGTGCCGCTCGATTGCGGCGTGAGCGTAGGCTGGCGAACCTTCGGAGGGCTGTCCGCAAAAGCAAGCGAGGCGCACGCGGCGAGCAGCAAAACGAGTACCGAATGCTTGAACATGGCAGCCCTCCCCGGGTAGTCGAAGTGAGGCAGCATAAAACTCTCAAGATGAGGGTTTCGCGAAACAAGGGGTTCGGGATTCGCCTCCTCCGTGCATCAACAGGCCGCTCGCAGATCGCCGACCTGGTGCTGGAACGTTGCTGCCATCGCGCGATCTCCTCGAGGACCCGCATGTGGCGCGCCAGCACGAAGCCGACATCCAACTGCTGGAACGCGCGATGACCACGGTCACCGACACGGCGGTATGCATCACCACGCCGCGGCTGGCCGCGCGCTGGGCCGAGGCGGCGGAGTCGGCGGGTAGGTGGCCGATCGCGTGGCGATCTGAAAGTGAATGTGGTGCCATTATTTAGAGGTCGAGACGCGCCGGGTTTTGCCAATGACCGGCGGCGCGTCCGTTGACGACTGGTTTTCGCTAGATCACCACTGCGAGGTTCCCATGACAAGCCGGATCGCTTCATGCTGTTGCGGACAATTGAACATCGAGGTGCAGGGCGAGACCCTGGGCGCCGGCGTGTGTCATTGCCTGGCCTGCCAGCGGCGTACCGGCAGCGTTTTTGCCGCACTGGCCGCATATGCCGCGCCCTGGAAGGCGAACGGCGCGGCGACCGAGTATGTGCGCACGGGCGATGCGGGCGCGTCGTTCCGCTTCCGCTTCTGCCCGATCTGCGGCAGCACGGTATTCCACACCGAGGAGGGCAACGACGACTGCGTGATGGTGGCCGTGGGCGCGTTCGCCGATCCGGCTTTTCCGCCGCCGCAGGATTCGGTCTACGAGTGTCGCCGGCACGCCTGGGTGCAACTGCCCGAAGGGATCGCGCGTTACGAGAAGGATCCGGACTGAGCGTCCAACCTTCCGGAAATTCTCCGTCCTCGTGCACGAAGCGGCTGACTTCGTGCATGCATTGAATAACGGTTCCAGATTCACTTGCCTGGCGCGGCTGGTTTCAGCCGGACGGGGGCTTGTCCCCGCGCGCACCGCTTCGATCTCTCTCCCGTCGCCGATGCTCTCCTTCCGCCATCGCCTTGAACCGATTGAGCGATTGCAGCCATAGCGCGTTGCCTTCGGCCTCGTGCTCGCTGGCGCCGTCGGGGATGCGGTTGAACGGGATGCGCATGGGCGCGGCGTCGTGGGCCAGCGCGGCCTGCATGCCGCCGAAGTAGACCTTGTTGAGGCCGTACTTCGTGTTGATGCGGTCCACCACCGCGTCGATCTGGCGGGTGTCGCTGGCGGGCGCGAACAGCGAGCCGCTGGTCTGTGCGCGTTCGCCGAGGCGCAGCAGGGTGACGCTCACCGACAGCGGCACGGCGCGCGCGGGGCCGGGCAGCAGGCGGCCGCGTACGCGGCCGGCGGCGAGCATGCCGGCCAGCAGATGCAACAGGCCGCGGCTGTCGTCGGTGGGCTCGAAGTTGACGGCGCCTTCCCAGCGCTCGTCGTAGCCGACGTAGCGGATGCGCACCGCCATCGCGCCGGCCAGCAGTTGTTCGCGGCGCAGGCGCATCGCCGCCTTCACCAGCAGTTTCTTCAGCACCGCCAGTGCGCCCTCGGGGTTGCGCAGCTCGGGACCGAGCACATGCGAGTGGCCCAGCGAGCCGCGCGTGGTCGCGGCGACGGGAAGCCAGGTGCCGCGCAGCAGGCCCCACATGCGTTCGCCCTCGATGCCGCCCCAGGCGCGGCGCAGCACCAGCTTCGAGGCCGCGGTGAGCTGGGCCACGGTGAAGATGCCCTCGGCGTTCAAGCGTGTTTCCATCGAGGCGCCGATGCCACACAGGTCGCGCAGCTTGAGGCCGTGCAGCGCCTGCGGCAGATCGGCCTGCTCGATCACCACCAGGCCGTCGGGCTTCTGCATGTCGGTGGCGGTCTTGGCGAGGAAGTCATTCGGCGCGATGCCTACCGAGCAGCGGATCGCGCCGCCGGGAGCGACCTTCGCGATCTCCTCCTTCACCTGCCGCGCGATGCGTTCGGCCTCCGCGCGCTGGCGCTGACGGCCGACCAGCTCGCAAGCCATCTCGTCGATCGAACCGACGTGGGCGATCGGGATGGCGTGGTCGATCGCCTCGATCAGCACATGGTGCCAGTGCACGTAGCGTTCCGGTCGTGCGGCGACGATGGTGATGCCGGGGCACAGCCGCCGCGCGTCGCCGACCATGGTGCCGGTGCCGACGCCACGCGCCTTGGCCTCGTAGCTGGCGGCGATCAGGCTGGTGGTTTCCGCCGCCACTGGCGCCACACCCACCGGCCGCCCGCGCAGCGCCGGCACCTCGTGCTGTTCCACCGAGGCGAAGTAGCTGTTGAAGTCGACGAACAGGCTGCGCAGGGTCATGACGCGGGTTCCGGGCGAGCCGGGAGGAATAGCATGCGCCGGTCGCGCGCGGCGAGACAGGGGGCGGCGCGAATCGGCGACATCGGTGGAGCCGCGGTGCAGACTGGGCAGCCGTGCAGGCGCGGGTTCATGTGGAGACACGGTTCCATGCATTCACTCATCAAGTTCCTGGCTTTCGCCATGGTCGTGGCCATGGTGTTCCGCGCGGAGGCAGTGTCGGCGAGCCAGGCGGGTGCCGCCACGCCATATCGGGATCTGTTCGATTTCCAAGGTACGCCAAGTACGCCGACGGACCGTGGCTTCAACATCTTCTTCGACGCCGGTGCGTGGCAGGGCTACAGCCTGCCGAAGGTCGGCGACGGCACGACGGGGTTCAGCGGCCCCTTCGTGCACAGCCTGGGTACGGGGCAGTGGACGGGTGTGCGCTTCGCCGCGGTCGTCTTGCGCGATATCGGTGGAAAGGGCGACATCGTGCTGCAGGAAGTGGCGAGCCATGCCGTGCCGGGCGCGCTGGAGCGCGAGTTCGCTGCACCGGGCCTCACGGTGCGGCAGACGCTGTTCTTTGCCGACTCCTGGCATGCGCTGGTGCGCATCGAACTGCGGTCCACCACGGCACGCGAACTCGACGTGGCGATTGGCGGGCACGTCATGCCCGTGCCGGGGAGCCGCCTCGCCGGCGACGGCGGCGCGGTGACACGGAATTTCGTGAATATGCCTACGCAGCTCGACACGCAGCTGCACGCCGATGGCATCAACGCCGATCGGATCGAAGTGTCGGGCGACGACTACCGGATCGCGCTGGACCGTCCGCTGCATCTGGCGCCCGGCAAACCCGCCACGCTTTACGTCGTGCAGACCCTGCGCCACGACACGCGCACCGCCACGCCACCTGTGCTCGACTATGCTGGAGCATGGGCGGCCAACCGCGTGCGCTGGGCCGGTTATCTGAAGTCGGTGGAAGCCAGCCATCTGCCTGGCCTGCCCGACGCCATCGCGCGGCGCGTGGCCGCGAAGGCCGTGGTCACCCTGATCGGCAACTGGCGTGCGGCACGCGGCGACCTGCGCCACGACGGCGTGGTGCCCTCCTATTCCAATCCGGACTTCAACGGCTTCTGGGCCTGGGATTCATGGAAGCACGCGGCCGCGCTGGCCTGGTTTGCGCCGGATCTGGCGCGCGACCAGATCCGCGCGATGTTCGACTACCAGGCTGCGGACGGCATGGTGCCCGACTGCGTGTTCCTCGACCGTGCCGACAACAACTGGCGCGACAGCAAGCCGCCGCTGGCGACTTGGGCGGTATGGCAGGTATACCGCGCCTCCGGTGATCGGGCCTTCCTGGCCGAGATGTACGACAAGCTGGTGCGCTACCACCGCTGGTGGTACGCGGCGCGCGACCACGACCACGACGGCCTCGCCGAATACGGTGCCACCGACGGCACCGCGATCGCGGCGAAGTGGGAAAGCGGCATGGACAACGCCGTGCGCTTCGACGGCATCGCGATGCTGAAGAACGGCGAACATGCGTGGTCGATGGACCAGGCCTCGGTCGACCTCAATGCCTACCTCTACGGCGAGGACGTCGATCTCGCGCGGATCGCGGCGCTGCTCGGCAAGCCGAAGGACGAGGCGACGTGGCGGCAGCGGGCCATCGCGTTGAAGACGGCGATCCAGTCGCGGATGTACGACGCCGAGGCAGGCTGGTTCTTCGACATCAAGCTCGGCAAGCCGGAATTCGTGCGCGTGTACGGCTCGGAAGGCTGGGCGCCGCTGTGGGCCGGCGTGGCGACGGCCGCGCAGGCCGCCGCGGTCGAGAAGACGATGATGGACCCGCGCAAGTTCGCCACGTCCATGCCGTTTCCGACGCTGGCCGCAGACGATCCGCGCTTCTCGCCGGTGAAGGGCTACTGGCGCGGACCGGTGTGGCTGGATCAGTCGCTGTTCGGCGTCGAGGCCCTGTGGCGCTACGGTTACCGCGCGCAAGCCGATGCAATGGCACGCCGGCTGGTGCTGGACGCGCAGGGGCTGGCGGCCGGCCAGGCGACGTTCCGCGAGAACTACGACCCGCTGACCGGGCAGGGCGAGCAGTCGCAGAACTTCAGTTGGTCCGCGGCGAGCTACCTGCTGCTCTTGCGGATGGATGCCAGTGCACCGGAGCCGCGCCAGCCTTGATGGCCTGCATGCGCGGATAGGCTTGCCAAATGTCTTATTATATGTTGATGTTCAGACTTGCCTGATGCCATTCCGTGAAGCGGGGACTGCACGATGAACAAGCACCTGATCGCCTGCGCCATCTCCCTGCCGTTGCTGGCCGCGCCCTGGTTGTGCGCGGCGGCCGACGCCAGCCGCGCCGTCTTCGGCACGATGCCCGACGGGCGCAAAGTGGAAGTGGTGACGCTGGACGATGGCCATGGCTTCACCGCCCGCGTGATCAGTCTCGGCGCCAGCCTGCAATCGCTCATGCTGCCGGATCGCGACGGCAAGCTGGCGGACGTGGTGCTGGCCTATCCCGATCTACACGACTACCTGGCCAAGCCGCAGTACTTCGGCGCCACGGTGGGGCGCTTCGCCAACCGCATCGCGGGGGGCCGCTTCACGCTGGACGGCAAGAGCTACCAGCTCACCCTCAACGACGGGCCGAACTCGCTGCACGGCGGCGCGAAGGGCTTCGACAAGGTGGTGTGGCAGGTGATGAAGGTGGTGAAGTCGCCCGAGCCCAGCGTGACGTTGCGCTACGTCAGCCCCGACGGCGACCAGGGCTATCCCGGCACGCTCACTGCCACCGCCACCTACACGCTCAAGGCCGGCCACGAGCTGGACATCGACTACAGCGCCACCACCGACAAGCCCACCATCGTCAACCTCAGCAACCACGCCTACTGGAACCTGGGCGGGGAAGGCTCGGTCAGCGTGTACGACGACATCCTCACCATCCCGGGCGACAGCATCACGCCGGTGGACGACACGCTGATTCCCACCGGCGAGTTCCGCACCGTGGCCGGCACCGACTACGACTTCCGCCGGGGCAAGCCGATCGGCCGCGACATCCGCGACGGCAAGGAGCAGCAGTTGCTGCGCGGCCACGGCTACGACATGAACTGGGTGATCAGTCGTACCGAGGCCTCCGCGCCGCGGCTGGTAGCGAAAGTGGAAGACCCGCGCAGCGGTCGCGTGCTGACGCTTTACTCCGCGCAACCGGGCCTGCAGTTCTATTCGGGCAATTTCCTCGACGGCACCAGCGTGGGCAAGTCGGGCCGCATCTACCGTCAGGGCGACGCCTTCGTGCTTGAGCCGCAGAGGTTCCCGGACACGCCGAACCATCCCGACTTCGGCTCGGCACGGCTGGCGCCGGGGCAGACCTACCACAACCACATCGTCTACCGCTTCTCGGTGGACGGTGGCACGGGCCGCTAGCCAGGCATCACGCCAGCGCGAGTCTGCGTCGCGCCCATTCCGGCTCGCCGTGTGGCGGCGGGCATATCCGGCGGCAGGGGCCGCCGAAGTAAGTCGTCACGGAGGTTCCATGAAATACGCATTGTCCTGTCTGCTGCTTGCGGTGATGGTGGCCGCCACGGCGGCACCGGCGCACGCCGACGCGCCGGCGCGCTGGCCGAAGGCGCAGGCCCAGGCCTGGTACGCGAAACAGCCCTGGCCGGTGGGCAGCAACTACATTCCCTCGAACGCCATCAACGAGCTGGAGATGTGGCAGGCGGCCACGTTCGACCCGAAGCGCATCGACCAGGAATTGGGCTGGGCCGAGTCGCTGGGCATGACCACCATGCGCGTGTTCCTGCACGACCTGCTCTGGAAGCAGGACGCGACCGGCTTCAAGCAGCGTATCAACACCTTCCTCGACATCGCGGCGAAGCACCACATCAAGCCGATCTTCGTGCTGTTCGATTCATGCTGGGATCCGGAGCCGAAGCTGGGTCCGCAGCACCCGCCGATTCCCGGTGTGCACAACTCCGGCTGGGTGCAATCGCCGGGCGTGGCGATGGACGATCGCAGCCAGTACCCGCGCTTCGAGCTGTACGTGAAGGACATCGTGGGCAGCTTCGCCAGCGACAACCGCATCCTCGCCTGGGACGTGTGGAACGAGCCGGACAATCCGGGCGGTGGCAATTACGACGCGCGTGAGCCGAAGGACAAGTTCGAGCGCGTGGCCGAGCTGCTGCCGCAGGTGTTTGCCTGGGCGCGCAGCGAGCATCCGACCCAACCGCTCACCAGTGGCTTGTGGCATGACGCCGACTGGAGCCCGTCGGCGCACCTCAACGCGGTGGAGCGCACTCAGGTCGAACAGTCCGACATCATCAGCTTCCACGACTACGGCTGGCCGGAAGACTTCAAGCGCCGCGTGGCCCAGCTCAAGCTCTACGGCCGGCCGCTGATCTGCACCGAGTACATGGCGCGCGGTGCCGGCTCCACCATCGACGGCGTGTTGCCGCTGGGCAAGAAGCTGGACGTGGGCATGGTCAACTGGGGCTTCGTGCTCGGCAAGACGCAGACCAACCTGCCGTGGGATTCCTGGCAGCGCCCCTACACGCTGCAGCCGCCCACGATCTGGTTCCACGATCTCTTGCACGAGGACGGCACACCGTATCGCGAGCGCGAGGCGCAGATCATTCGAGCGCTCAGCCACTCGCCGAAGGGCGTGGTGCCTGCGGCGGCGCTGAGTCCCTAAAACCTGCGCAAAAGAGCCGGCTTCGCCCGCTCCGACAGGTTCTGCTCGAGGAAAACGAAAACGCCCGGCCAGCCGGGCGTTTTCGTTTTGAAAGGGCCGTAGGAAAACGCCGATCCACGACGATGCGCTGCAGCATGACAAGTCGGTGCAAGTGATGCATCGTTAGTCATATAGTACGACAAATAGATTATTGTCAGACTATTGAAAACATGCCGGGCGGTGCGCGCAGTGGAGGGCGGATCTCCTTCAGGCAGGCGGCTCCATCGAGGCTGGTCAGTCACCGTGAACGACGGGATGAGCCAGCGGGCATCGACATTCCACTCATCGCTGCTGTTAAGCACGATCTAACGAACCTTGGGGAGAAAACGTATGAAGCATCCGATCCTGGTCTCATGCACGGCAACGCTGCTGGCGAGCGCCATCGGTGCCTGCTTTTTCCCGGCGCATGCCGCCGATGCGTTACCGGGCAATGCGACGGCTGCCGCACAGGACGCGACGAGCCAGACGCCCGCTGCCAAGACCAAGGAGGACAAGAACAAGCAGCGTGAGGAGGCGCAGAAGAATGCCGTCAACCTGTCCACGATCACCGTGACCCCGTTGCGCAGCAGCCTGGAAAGCGCGCAGACGATCAAGCAGAACTCGCGCATGGTGGTCGATTCCATCGTGGCCGAGGACATCGGCAAGCTGCCGGACAACAGCGTCGCCGACGCCATGCAGCGCATCACCGGCGTGCAGGTCGCGCCGGATTTCCAAGGGGAGACGGCTTCCGTGGTCATCCGTGGCTTGCCAAACGTCGCCACCACGCTGAACGGGCGTGAGATCTTCAGCGGTGTAGGCCGTGCTTTTGCGTTCCAGAATCTGCCGGCCACGGCAGTCAAAGACGTCAAGGTCTACAAGACCAGCGAAGCGAGCCTGATCGATGGCGGCATCGCTGGCCTCGTCGACATGGAGTTGTATCGTCCGTTCGACTTCGCCGGCAGCAAGGTAGCCGGCACCTTCACCAAGACGTACAGCCACTTCGGGGGGCACGTCGATCCCACCGGAAGTTTCCTGCTCAGCAATCGCTGGAGCACGGGCATCGGCGAAATCGGCGCCTTGGTCAACGTTGGCTATAGCCGCCAGCACTACGACTACAACGCGGTGTGGGGGGATTTCCCGAAGGTATTGACCGATGGCAGCGGCAGCCCGATCCGCACCGGTAGCGGCAACCTGATCGCGGCACCGAACGGTTTCGGTGCCGACTACAACATCGGCGATCGCACGCGCGAGGAGTTCAACTACGCGTTGCAGTGGAAGCCGAACGATTC
The DNA here is from genome assembly GCF_002001105.1 of Rhodanobacter sp. C06. GTDB lineage: Bacteria > Pseudomonadota > Gammaproteobacteria > Xanthomonadales > Rhodanobacteraceae > Rhodanobacter_A. The sequence goes on from NZ_MUNP01000074.1 coordinate 10,315, forward strand.
CACCGAGGTCTACCTGGAAGGCATCTACGACTGGGATTCCGACAGATACAACCAGCCGTTCTATTTCTCGTTCCCGGTCGGTTCGGTCACGCCTACTCAGTACACGGTGGGCAACAACTGCTACGCCAACCAGTTGACCGGCTCGCCGTACCAGGGACAGACCATCTGCGATGCCACCAGCGGCACGTGGACGGGCAACACTTACGCGGCCACCAGCACGCAGGCGCATACGGAATGGGGGCACGACATCCAGAATTCGCTGGGTGTGAAGTGGCATGGCGATCGCCTGAGCCTATCCAGCGACTTGTCGTTCAACACGACGTCGTTTGAAGAGCAGACCTTCATCGTGGACACGTTCCTGAAGGCGCCGATCACCACCGTGTGGACAGGCACCGCGGGCAACCAGCAGAACTGGGGCCTGGGCGGCAATCCGCAAACCAATCCGGCCAACTACTACCTCAACGGCCTGTTCCAGGACTGGAACGAACAGCGTGCACAGCAGTGGGCATGGCGCGCCGACGGCAACTTCGACATCAACGGCGATTTCTTCCAGTATCTCGATTTCGGCGCGCGCTATGCAGACCACAAGGCCGAGTACCACGGCAGCTACGACATCTCCACGCCACCACCGGGCGGCACCGGTGCGATCTCCCTGAATCCGAATCCGGCCAACCAGGTCATCGCTCGCTTCCCGAACGGCTACTTCTGCAGCGAGCCGACCACGTCCGCGCTCCCGGTTACATGGCTAAGTGGCTGCTACAACTTCCTGACCAGCAATGCCGATGCGATCCGCGCTCTCTACGGCCTGCCCGCCGGGCCTGCGGCGGAGAATCCCGGGCGCTACTACCAAATCGAAGAGAAATCCTCGGCAGGCTATGCCCAGTTGGGCTATGGCAACACACTGTTGGGCCTGTCGTTCGATGGCTTGCTTGGCATGCGCGTGGAACGCATGCAGCGCCACTTGAATGCATATTCCTATGACGCATCGACCAACATCTACACGCCGCTGTCCGATTCCACAAGCGCGCCCGTCTACCTGCCAAACTTCAGCTTCAACTTGCATTTCACGGATCAACTGCAACTGCGCCTGGTGGCGGCCAAGACGCTCACCTACCCCGGCTTTGGAGCGTTGAACCCATCGATTTCGCTGAATCCGGGCACCATCAATCGTGCAGGTGCCGCCAGCAGCGGCAATCCCGACCTCAAGCCGACACGTTCGAACAATTACGACGCATCGCTGGAGTGGTACTTCGGGCCGGCCAGCTACATCAGCGGTGGCCTCTTCTATCGCGACATCAACGGGTACATCCAGAACTACACCACGAATGTCATCATCGGCGGCCAGCCGTACCAGTTGAATTCGCCGCAAAGCGCCGGTTCCGGTCATCTCGATGGCGCTGAGTTCGCCTACCAGCAGTTCTTCGATTTCCTGCCGGGCGTTCTCAGCGGGCTGGGTGCGCAGTTCAACTACACCTACATCGAGGGTTCGACGCGCTCGCCGCAGTATCTCGGTGGCCCGATGACACAGTCGCCGCTGCAGAACGTTTCCAAGAACAACTACAACGCGGTGCTGATGTACGAGCGCTACAACTGGTCGGCGCGACTGGCCTACAACTTCCGCAGCCGCTACATCGACGGCTTCAACCAGCCGACCGTGGCCGGCATTTACGACGAGGTCAAGCCGGCGAACCAGGTGGATTTCTCGTTGGGCTATGACATCAACAAGAACGTCACGGTGGTGTTCAACGCCACGAACATTCTAGGTGCCAACCTCCACCAGTACTGGGGTAGCGGCGATACGCGGCCACGCGACATCCGCTATCAGGATCGCACCGTCGGCTTGGGTGTGCGCGTCAAGATGTAGGCACCTACGGCGGTGGCGACACCCTCCCCGCGCCACCGCCGCTTTTTCTTCATGGGTCGATGTGTCGCGCATGCGGGCCCTCGTGATCCGGGATCGCGCCTGCGCCTCGCGTTCGACAGCGATGACTCCATCCATGCCAATGGCCCAATGACCGGGCTGGCCCGCGATCACAATGCATCCTCTGCCACGCCGGCCCCGCCACATTCAACCGGACTTTCCTGGAGCCCGCGCATGAAACGTCCCGTCATCGTCATTGCCATGGGTCTGTGCGTACTGTCCGCCGCTCCATCGGCTGCAGTGCAGCCAGGTGATGCGCCCGTCGGCACCGTGCTGGCGAAAGGTGTGGGCTACCCGGTGTTGGTACAGCTCGCCCACCAGGCCGACCCGTCGGCCAACGGCCGTGTGCTTTTGGCCTTCGAACGTGATGGCATGGGCGGCATTCCGCTGTACGTGCGCGAACCGGGGCAGCGCGACTGGCGCTTCACGGAGAATGTGACCGACCAGGCGCATCGCGGTGATGCCGACTGGCAATTGCGCTGGCAACCGAACCTGTACGAACTGCCGCGCGCCAGTGGGCCGCTGCCGGCAGGTACCGTACTGCTGGCCGCGAACGCCACCGGCAACGATGCCCGAGGCAGGGTGGTCAGCGAGGATCTGCAGCTCTATGCCTCGGACGACGGCGGACACACGTGGCGTTACCGCAGCTCGATCATCAAGGGTGGCGGCAAGCCCGAGGACAAGGACAACCACGGCGTGTGGGAGCCGAACCTGCGCGTGCTGGACGATGGCCGCCTGGTGGCCTGGTACTCCAGCGAGCAGCACAAGGCCGCGGGCTACAACCAGTTGCTGGCGCACAAGGTGTCCGGCGACGGCGGCCGCACCTGGAGCGCCGAACACATCGACGTGGCGATCCCCGGTGGCGTGGAGCGTCCCGGCATGACGGTGGTCGACCGCTTGCCCGACGGCCGCTACGTGATGAGCTACGAGGACATCGATGGCCCGCAGAACGGCCACGTCTACTTGAAGTTCAGTCGCGACGGACTGGATTGGGGTGATCCCGCCGACCGCGGCACACCGGTGCAGACGCAGGCCGGCGCCTGGCCCGCTGCTTCGCCGATCGTGAAGTGGCTGCCGGTGGGTGGTCACGGCGGCACGATCGCGGTGCTGGCCGAGCGTGCCGGCGGGGGCGGCGACCCGGGCGGCCGCGCGATCTACTGGAACAATGACCTTGGCCGCGGCGCGTGGTGGGAAGCGCCGGCGCCGGTGCAGAAGCTCACTGGCAACATCCACGCCGGCTGGACCCAGGCACTGTTGCTGCAGCAGGACGGCACACTGCTGCACCTCAGCTCGTCGTCCTCGTCCGCGGCGCCCGCCGATGCGCGTGCCAACGTCATCCTGAAGGCCAGCGCGCCGGCACGCTTCGATCGTTACGAGGCGGAAGACGCAGCGCGCCACTGGGCGGTGCAGATTGACGATCCGACCACCTCCAACCGGCGCAAGGCGCGCGTGGCCGCGCCGCCGCTCGGCCGACTCGACTTCGCGGTGCATGCCGCCACGGACGGTCCACGTCTGCTGCGCGTGCGCTGGCAGGATCTCGGCTTTCCGACGCAGCCGGTGTTGCGCATCGACGGGCGGGCGATCGCGGCCGGTGGCACGCGCGACGACCGCGACGGCTGGCGCATTACCAGCTTCCGCGCACCGCTGCGCGCCGGCGACCACACGATCGCCGTGGGTGGCTCGGTGCACGCGCTGGACATCGATTACCTGCAGATCGACGCCGCCGGTTCCCAGGCGTCCGGCGACTAGCGCGGATGCGGAGGGGCCTGGACTTCGTCCTGCCTCGACGGCACCGCCAGCGGCACGTCCGCCTTCACCGGCACGCCGAAGTCGGGTGTGCCGTCCGCGCGCCAGTGCATCTGCTGCATGCGCGGCGAGCGGCGCGGGCCGCACTTCCAGCCGGGACCGCCGTTGGCGTGGTAGATGATCCACGTCTGCTTGCCGTCCGGCGACTTGAAGAAGCCATTGTGGCCTGGCGCGTAGACACCGTTGGCCGGCGACTGGGCAAACACCGGCTGCGGCGACTTGTGCCACGCCGCGGGATCGAGTGGATCGGCATCCGGCGCGGCGCTGAGCAGGCCCAGCGCGTAATGGTCGGACCAGCAGGCGCTGGCGGAGTAGCTGAGGAACAGCTTGCCGGTGGGGCCTTCGAGGAACTCCGGCCCTTCCAGGATCTTCCGTCCGCCCTGCATCTCCCATGCATAGGTGGGCTGGGCGATGTCCGCTTGCGGCGTGCCCAGCGTCCACGGGTTCGTCATCGGCGCGATCACCAGGTCGCTGTGGTCGCCGACGTAGGCGGAATAGACGAAGTACAGCTTGTCGCGCAATTGGAACACGGTGCCGTCGATGCCGTTGTGGTCGGTCTTCAGCATGCCTCGCGAAATCCATTGCCCCTGCGTGGGATCGGGCGAGGCGTTCTCCAGCACGTAGAGGTGGCGGTGCGTGTCGTCGTCGTGCGCCTTGTCGGCGGCGGTGTAGTACAGGTACCACTTGCCGTCGAGGAAGTGCAGCTCCGGCGCCCATACCGCGGCGGAGCCGGGCCCGCTGGCTGGCGCGCGCCAGACCACGGTGGCCGGCGCCGCGGCGAGACGGCCCAGGTCGCGCGTCTTCCACAATGCGATGCGGTCGCCCAGTGTGTTGGTGTAATAGTAGAAGCCGTCGTGCTGCGCCACCCACGGGTCCGGCCCCGTGGGCAGCAGCGGGTTGCGGAAGGTCTCGCTGGCGGCGGCGAGATTCGCCGCCACGGCAATCGCAAGCAGTGATGCCGCCAGCACGACCCGTCGCCGCCAACGCGGACGACGAGCTTGGGTGTTCGTGCGGATCGGCGTCGAGTGCACGGTCTTACTGCCCGATCCGCCGCAGCGGCTGGCCCGCCATCAGCTTGCGCTCGATCTGTTCCAGCGTGACGCCCTTGGTCTCCGGCACCAGCCAGATGGTGAACGCGATGAATACCACGTTGAATGCGGCGTACAGCCAGAACGTCTCGGCCTGGCCGATGCCGTTGAGCAGCGGCAGGAACGAGAGGCCTACCAGCCAGTTCGCCACCCAGTTGGTGAAGGTGGAGCAGCCGATGCCGAAGTCGCGGCCCTTCAGCGGCTGGATTTCCGAGCACAGCGTCCAGATCAGCGGGCCGGCCGACATCGCGAAGCCGACGATGAACACCAGCAGCATGACCACGGTGAAGGTCTGTTCGCCGTGGCTGTGGATGCCCAGGTGCATCATCGTGCCGACCACGCCGAGGCCGATCGCCATCACCACGAAGCCGATGTACAGGATCGGCTTGCGGCCCAGCTTGTCGACCAGGCCGATCGCGATGAAGGTGGCCAGCACGTTGACCAGGCCCACTATCGCGGTGAACCACATCTGCGATTCGGTGTTGTAGCCCATGTCCTGGAAGATGCGCGGCGCGTAGTACATCACCACGTTCATGCCGGTGAGCTGCTGCATCACCTGCAGCAGCACGCCCAGGCCCACCGAGCGGCGGAAGTTGCGGTTCTGCTGGAAGAGATGCCAACCGCGCTGCGGCGTCTTCAGCTGTTCGCTGATCTCGCCGATTTCCTTGGCGATGGCGCCGTTGCTGCCGAGCAGCTTGCGCAGCACCTGCTCGGCCTCCGGCTGGCGGTCCTTCATCATCAGCCAGCGCGGACTTTCCGGCAGGAAGGCCACGCCGAACAGGAACAGCGCGCCGGGGATCGCGATCACGCCCAGCATCCAGCGCCAGTTGCCCGAGTAGCTGAAGGCGGTGTCGGAGAGGAAGGCGACCAGGATGCCGATGGTGATCATCAGCTGGTACAGCGAGATCATCGCGCCGCGGATCGATTCCGGCGCGATCTCGGCCAGGTACAGCGGTGCGGTGAAGCTGGCGAGGCCGATCGCGAGGCCGAGCACGAGGCGGCCCACGATCAGCACGTGCGGCGTCCAGGCCAGGCCGCACAACACCGAGCCGCCCACGAACAGCACGGCACCGAGGATCAGCGTGCGTTTGCGACCCAGCTGGCTGGACAGCCAGCCCGCCGCCAGCGCGCCCAGTGCGGCGCCCAGCATCATGATGCTGACGATCCAGCCGAGCATGTCGTCGCCGATGCCGAAGTCCTTCTGCAGGAATTGCTGCGCGCCGGAGATCACGCCGATGTCGAGGCCGAACATCAGGCCGGCCAGCGCGGCGAGGATGCAGGTGAAGACGGCGGTGGCCTTGCCGTGCGTGGCGGCGGGTGGTGCGGTGGTGGCGCTCATGCGTTACTCCCCGTGGAATGGCGTGCGACTTCGGCTGGAAGCTTTCCCGGATTCGTTCGCCCTGAGCGTAGCGCCAAAGGCGCGAAGTCGAAGGGTCCGAAGTCCGGGAGGCATATGTGTTTCGACTTCGCGGAACTGCGTTCCGCTACGCTCAACACCAACGGCTCCCGATCATGCGTCATCTTTCGACGACGCTCACGGCGTGTGGCCCGGAGGCGGCAAGCCGGCAAAACGTGGTTCGGACAGGCCGCGCACATCGACGTGCGTGCCGAACAGCGCGCCGGCCAGTGGCTCGCGCGCCAGTGTGGCAGCGTCGAGACCGTCGCGGGCGCTGGTGACGTAGAGCGCGTCCAGCGCGTCGCCGCCGAAGGCGGGGCGGGTGGGCTGGCTGGCGGCCGTGGTCAGGATGCGGTCGATACTGCCGTCGGCGCGGTAGCGCACCACGCGGCCCAGCCCCCATTGTGCATTCCACAGGCCGCCATCGGCATCCACGCAGGAGCCGTCCGGTTCGCCAGTGCTGTTGCGCAGGTCGGCGAACAGGCGCGAGGGTCCGAGTGCGTCGCCGTAGGCGCAGCAGCGGATCGTGCGCGTCAGCGAGTCGCAGTAGTACAGCGTGCCGCCGTCGGGGCTGAAGGCGAGGCTGTTGCTGATCGCCACGCCTTCCAGCGGCAGCTTCTCCAGTTTGAGGTCGGCGTCCAGGCGCCAGAAGCCGCCGATGGCTTGCTTTGCACCACCATCGGCAGGCTCGTGCAGGGTGCCGAACACGAAGCGGCCCTGGCGGTCGCAGGCGCCGTCGTTGCAACGCGTGGGCAGGCCGGGCTCGACTTCGCAGATCGTGTGTAGCGCGCCGTCGGCGAGGCGGAAGAACGCCAGCTTTGATGCCAGCGCCAGCAGCAGCCAGCCATCCGCCGCGCACAGCGCGAACGAAGCGAGGCGTTCGGGCAATCGCCACTGTTGCGTCTCGCCGCTGGCGGGCACGTGCCGCCACAGCGTGGCGGCGTGGATGTCGGTCCAGTACAGCGCCCGCGCGCGTTCGCACCAGACGATGCCTTCACCCAGCACGTTGCCCGCTTCCACGACGGCCTGCATGGGAGCGGACGGCGCGTTCATACCCAGCCACCGTCGACGATGAAATCCTGGCCGGTGCACATGCCGCTGTCATCGGCGGCGAGGAACAGCGCCATGCGCGCCAGGTCCTCGGCCATCAGGTAGCCGGGCAGGCATTGCACACGCGCGATCTCGGCCTCGCCCTCGGCGTCCAGCCACAGCGCACGCTGTTTTTCGGTGATCACCCAGCCGGGCACCAGCGCGTTGATGCGGATGTGCTGCTGGCCCAGCTCGCGCGCCATGCCGTTGACGAAGCCGTGCACCGCGGCCTTGGCCATTGCGTAGAGCGGATAGCCGGCGTTCTTCTTCATCCAGCCGGTGGAGCCGAGGCAGATGATGGAGCCACCGCCGAGCCGCTGCATGTCGGGAATCACCGCGCGGGTGGCGAACACCTGGTGGCGCAGGTTCACCGCCACGTTGCGCTCGAATGCGGCGGCGTCCACGTCGGCCAGCGTGTGGCGCACGTCGTTGGCGGCGTTGTTGACCAGCACCGCGACGGGGCCGATGTGCGTACGCGCGCTGGCGATGGCGCCATGCAGCGCGTCGAGATCGGTGACGTCGCAGCGCAGGAACACGGGGACGTGCGCCACATCCTGCAGCGTGGCCAGCAGCGCCCGTGCGCCGGCCTCGTCCACGTCGACGAAGGCCACCTTCGCGCCTTGCCGCGCGAAGTGTTCGACGAAGGCCGCGCCGATGCCGGTGGCGCCGCCCGTGATCAGCACACTGCGATCGCGCAGGCTGGGGTAGCTGGCGTACATGGCGCTCACCACTCCGCCACGCTGCCGTCGTCGTGACGCCAGATCGGGTTGTGCCACTGATGGCCCACCTTGGCGCGCTCGGCCACGTAAGCCTCGTTCACCTCGATGCCCAGGCCCGGGCCCTTCGGCATGGCCACGTAACCGTCGGCGTAGGCGAACACGCTGCGGTCGGTGATGTAGTCGAGCAGGTCGTTGCCGGCGTTGTAGTGGATGCCCAGGCTCTGTTCCTGGATGAAGGCGTTGTGGCACACCGCGTCCAGTTGCAGGTTCGCGGCCAGCGCGATCGGGCCGAGCGGGCAGTGCAGCGCCAGCGCCACGTCGTAGGCTTCGGCCATCGCCGCAATCTTGCGCGTCTCGGTGATGCCGCCGGCATGCGAGGGATCGGGCTGGATGATGTCCACGCCGCCGGTCTGCAGCACGCGCTTGAAGTCGTAGCGCGAATACAGCCGCTCGCCCAGCGCGATCGGCGCGGGCGAGATCGCGGCCAGCTCGGGCAGGCATTCCAGGTGCTCGGACAGCACGGGCTCCTCGATGAACATCAGCTTGTACGGCGCCAGTTCGCGCATCAGCACCTTGGCCATCGGCTTGTGCACGCGGCCGTGGAAATCCAGCCCGATGCCGATGTCCGGGCCCACCGCGTCGCGGATCGCCTGCACGTTTTCCAGCACGCGCTCGACCTTGGCGTGCGTGTCGACGTATTGCATCTCCTCGGTGGCGTTCATCTTCACCGCGGTGAAGCCGCGCGACACCGCGTCCTGCGCGGCACGCGCGGTGTCGGCCGGGCGGTCGCCCCCGATCCACGAGTACACGCGGATGCGCCCGCGCACCGGGCCACCCAGCAATTCGTATACCGGCCGGCCCAAGTCCTTGCCCTTGATGTCCCACAGCGCCTGGTCGATGCCGGCGATGGCGCTCATCAGGATCGGGCCACCGCGATAGAAACCGCCGCGGTAGAGCACGTTCCAGTGATCCTCGATATGGCGCGGGTCCTTGCCGACCAGGTAGCTCGACAGTTCCTCGACGGCCGCCGCCACGGTATGCGCCCGCCCCTCGACCACCGGCTCGCCCCAGCCGCTGATGCCCGCATCGGTGTCGATGCGCAGGAACAGCCAGCGGGGAGGGACCTGGTAGGTGGTGATTGCCGTGATCTTCATGCGTGCGTATCCAATGCGTGGGTATCCAACGCCTGCCAGGCCTGCGCGAAGGCGCGGGCGCGCGAGGTGGTGTCGTCCAGGCTGCGACCGGGTGTGTAAAGCGCCGAGCCGATACCGAAGCCAGCGGCGCCGGCAGCGACCCACGGCGCCATGTTGTCGGGGGTGATGCCACCGACCGGCAGCACCGGCACCTCGCGCGGCAGTACCGCACGCCAGGCCTTGAGCACGGCCGGTGTGGCTTGTTCGGCGGGGAACAGCTTCAGCGCGTCGGCGCCCGCGTCCAGCGCGGCGAAGGCCTCGGTGGGCGTGGCCACGCCGGGCACGCAGACCAGGCCGGCGGCCTTGGCAGCGCGGATCACCGTGGTGTCGGCGTGCGGCATCACGATCAGCCGGCCGCCCGCGGTTGCCACCGCGTCCACGTTGGCGGGCGTCATCACCGTGCCCGCGCCGACCAGCACCTCATCGCCCAGCGCCGCAGCGAGCCTGGCGATGCTGTCGATCGGCCGCGGCGAATTGAGCGGCACTTCCAGCATGCGGAAGCCGGCCTCGGCGATGGCGCGGCCGGTGGCCACCGCCTCGTCCGGCGTGAGGCCGCGCAGGATCGCCACCAGCGGCAGGGGATGGAGCCAGGGAGTCAGCATGCGGGAGTGGTCTCGGAAACGGATGGAATTGGGCCGGGTGGAACCAGGCCGGCCTGCGTCGCCAGCAGCCACAGGCCGCGGGCGGCGGCGTCGGCGATGGCCGGCGGCAGCTCGATGTCGAACAGTGCGGCGGCGCGGCGGTAGCGCGCGCACAGCGCGGCCTCGCCGATCAGCTGCAACGGCGTATCGCGGCGGGCGAGGCCGTCGGCCAGCGCGGTGCGGAATTCCTCGCCGATCAGCAGGCCGGAGAGATAGTCGGGCACCGACGCGGGCGCCAGCACGCCGTCCAGCATCAGCGCACGGGTGGAGAACAGCCGACTCAGGGCGCCGGCCGCGCCGCTGTCGCGGGCCGCAGCGGCGCCACGTTCAAAGGCTTCGATGTCGTCGACGGTCGCGGCGCCGGTGGCGCCGAGGATCGAATGCTGCCGCAGCGCGGCGAACAGCTCGCCGGTCATCAGGGTGCGGAAACTGCGGACCGCGCCGTCCCGCACCACGGTCCACTTGCTGTGCGTGCCGGGCTGGATGAAGGTGCAGGCGTCGGCGAGGGCGGGCCGCAGCGCCAGCGCGCCGAGCAGTTGGGTTTCCTCGCCGCGCATCACGTCGGGGCCGTGCGGATCGCGCAGGCCGGGCACCAGGTGCACGTCCCGGCCGTCGGCGGCGCGCAGGTGGCCCAGTGCGCGACCGAGCTGCACCGCGTCCGCGGGCAGGTCGAGGTAGGGCATCTCCCGCCAGCCGCCGCGGCTGCCGACCATGCCGCAGGCCAGTCGCGGCAGCGCCGGCCAGCCGGTGGTGATCCCGGCCAGCGCGGCGTCGTAGCCGCCGTCCGGCAGCTGGCGAATGCCCCAGGGACGCGCGCGCGTCTCCACGAGGGCGCCCGCGCCGTCGAAGCGGAAGGCGCGCAGGCTGCTGGTGCCCCAATCGAGTCCGATCAGTCCGTGCATTGCCGGCTCAGGCCTTCCGCGTGTTGCGGCGGATGTTGCTGCGCGAGTCGGCGATCATCTTCTGCATCGTCTGGCGCGCCACTTCCGGCTGGCGGCGGCGGATCGCATCGAGCACCTTCTTGTGGTGTGGCAACGAGTAGCTGAAGTTGCCGGCGATGCTCGCCGAGAGCTGGAAATACCCGCCCAGCGCGGTCTCGATCACCGAGAACAGCGAGGTCATCAGTTCGTTGTTGGTGGCGCGCAGCACGGCCTCGTGGAAGGCCAGATCTGCCGTGGACCAGGCCTCCAGGTCGGTTGCGGCGGCCATCGCCGCGTAGGCGGTCTCGATGCGCGCCAGCTGTCCGGCGTCGCGGCGGCGGGCGGCGGCGGCGGCGGCGGCGGGCTCGATCACCTCGCGCATCTCCACCAGCTTCTCGACGAAATCCTCGGTGGGCATCGAGGCGCAGCGCCAGGCCAGCACGTCCGCGTCGAGCTGGTTCCAGTGGATGATGTCGCGCACACGGGTGCCGGTCTTCTGGCGCGACTCGATCAGGCCCTTGGCGGACAGCACCTTCATCGCCTCGCGCAGCGCGGTGCGGCTGACTTTCATGCGCTCGGCCAAGAGCTCCTCGCGCGGCAGGTTCGCGCCGGGGGCGATCTCGCCGCCGACGATCAGCCGGCCCAGTTCCTGGACCACCTGGCCATGCAGGTTGCGCACGATGACGGGCTTTACCATGCCGGTTCTCCTGGTCGCGGCGTCGCGTTCGCGACGGCGAGCTTTAATTTGTAATACATAACTGACTTTATAGCAGCTTGCCCGCACCGCGTCATCGGTTACTCTGGCGCCGACGCCAGGGCAGAGGGGCCGCGGCGACTCATCGGTGACGGGGAGGTTTCCATGTTGGGGATTTCGGTGTTCGGGGCGTTGGCCGGCCTGGGGGCGATGGCGATCCTGGTGCTGGTCGTGGTCGGCGTGCTGGTGTCGGCGCTGGTGCTGAGTCTCGCGTATCGGCTGGTGGTGGGACACATGCCGTCGTATGCGCGCGCGCTGGCCACGGTGGTGGTGTCGTGGCTGGCCCAACTGGTGGTGCGGGCGATCCTGCACGGCGGCATGGGGCACCTGCTGGCCTTCGTGGCGCAGTTCCTGGTGGGTGCGGCGATCATCAACCTGCTGTTGCTGGCGCGGGACGGCAGCCAGATCGGCTACGGCAAATCCTGCCTGGTGCAGCTGGTCAACATGGTGATCTTCTTCGTGCTGGCCTTCGTGCTGGCGCTGGTGTTCGGCGGCATGATGCTGGGCATGCTGCATCACTGAGGTTCGCCGTGGCGACGGGAAGGTGGGCGTTTCCCGCCTTTCCGTCGCTTGCGCGGCATGTCCGGATTTGGCCGTCTGAATCGCACGCGTGTCCGCAAGAACGTGCGGCTTCGGTTCGCGCAGGCGACGGCGTAGAATTTCCGCCTTTGAGTCGCGACGGACCCTTCCATGACCTCCCCGGCTGACAACCCCCCCGGCCACGCCGACGTGCGCACCGAGGGCAGCACCGACGCGCTGCCGCTGTCGCCCGCGCTGGGCGCGACGCTGGATGCGGCGAAGATGCCGCGCCGCTCCACCCTGGTCGACCGCCGCGTGCTGCGCATCACCGCGGTGTCGGTGGTGCTCGGCATCGGCGCGGCGCTGATCGCAAAGATCCTCACCATGCTGATCGGCCTGATCACCAACCTGGTGTTCTACGGCCGCGTCTCCGCCGCGTTCTCTTCGCCCGCCGACGCGGTGCCGCACCTGGGCTGGTGGGTGGTGCTGATCCCCGCCGCCGGCGGCGTGATCGTGGGCATCATGGCGCGCTGGGGCTCGCGCGCGATCCGCGGCCACGGCATCCCCGAGGCGATGGAGCAGGTGCTGCTGAACGAGTCGAAGATCCCGCCGCGCATCACCTTCCTGAAGCCGATCTCCTCGGCCATCGCGATCGGCACCGGCGGCCCGTTCGGCGCGGAAGGCCCGATCATCGCCACCGGCGGCGCACTGGGTTCCTTCATCGGCCAGATCCTCAAGGTCACCGGCAGCGAGCGCAAGGTGCTGCTGGCGGCAGGCGCCGCGGCGGGCATGTCGGCGATCTTCTCCGCGCCGATCGCCTCGGTGGTGCTGGCGGTGGAGCTGCTGCTGTTCGAACTGCGCCCGCGCTCGCTGATCCCGGTGGCGCTGGCCTGCGTGGCCGCCACCGGCATGCGCTACGTGCTGATGGGCACCGCGCCGGTGTTCCAGATGCCGGTGCTGGCCTCGCCCGGCGGCTGGGCGCTGGCCACCTACGTGCTGATCGGCGCGGTGGTCGGCCTGCTCAGCGTGTGGACCACGAAGATCGTCTACGCGATCGAGGACTGGTTCGAGGAACTTCCGATCCACTGGATGTGGTGGCCGGCGATCGGCGGCGTGGTGGTAGGCGTGGTCGGCTATTTCGCGCCGCTGACCCTGGGCGTGGGCTACAGCAACATCGAGGACATCCTCAACGGCCGGCTGACGCTGGCGGCGCTGGCCTTCCTGTGCGTGATGAAGTTCCTGTCCTGGTCGATCTCGCTGGGCAGCGGCACCTCGGGCGGCACGCTGGCGCCGCTGTTCACCATCGGCGGTGCGCTGGGCGCGGTGGCCGGCATCGGCGTGGCCGCAATCGCGCCGCACTTCGGCGTGGACCCGCGCATCGCCGCGCTGGTGGGCATGGCGGCGATCTTCGCCGGCGCGTCGCGCGCGCTGCTCACCGCGGTGGTGTTCGCGTTCGAGACCACGGCGCAGCCCGCCGGCCTGCTGCCGCTGCTGGGCGGCTGCACCGCGGCCTACCTGATTTCCGCGCTGATGATGCGCAACACCATCATGACCGAGAAGATCGCCCGCCGCGGCGTGCGCGTGCCCGCCGAGTACGCGGCCGATTACCTTGATCAGGTCATCGTGGGTGACGCTTGCGCGCGCGAGGTGGTGACGCTGAAGACCACGCAGGCTCTCGCCGAGGTGCGCCACTGGTTCATCGAGGGTACGCCGGAAACCATGCACCAAGGCTACCCGGTGGTGGACGAGCAGGGACGCGTGCAGGGCGTGCTGACCCGTCGCACCCTGCTCGACCCGCAGTGGCACTACACGCTGACCCTGGGCGAGCTGGTGACGCGGCCGCCGATCGCGGTGAACGAGGGCCACTCGCTGCGCGAGGCGGCCGACCACATGGTGGCCGAGAGCGTGGGCCGGCTGGTCGTGGTGAGCAAGGACGACCCGCACAAACTGGTCGGCATCCTCACCCGCGGCGACATCCTCGCCGCGCACGGGCGGCGCCTGCGCGAGGCGCGCCATTCTTCGCGCTACCTGCGTTTCCGCGATGGCCTCAAGCCGCGGCCGGAAGAGGCCGTGGCTTCGCGCCACTGAGAGGCCGCGATTTTTTCGTCCTCTCGGCCCTGGCCGCAAGGCGCGACGACCGACGGCCCGCGAGGGCCGTTTTTCGTGATGCCTTCCCCGTGAACGATCCGCGCGGCGCCACGCCGCGTCGACGGATTCATCACACACGTGACGCATGACGGGTAGTGCGGATCATCGCAAACCCTGCGCGCGGCGTTTGCGCACGCGGGGGGAGATCGGGGATGCTCGCCCGTGGCGCCACGGGAACGGCGGATTCGAATGCACGGGCCGCTTCCTCTTCACATGACGCCGGGCACGATGCAAGACGGGGCATGGGAATTCACACAGGGGCCACAAGGGAGGCAAGCCTGATGAGTCGTCGTCAATCGTTGGCATTGCGTCGTTACAACGTTTTGGGCCAGCAGCGGCCCCTGGTGGCAGCCTGCGCAGCGGCATGGCTGTTCGTGGCATCGGGTGGGATCGCCTTGGCGCAGGAGGCATCGACCCAAGCCAAGTCCAAGCCAGCCAACAACGGGCAATCGGCAACCGAACCCGCCAAGCCGACGTCGAAGACGGCGAAGAAGCCGCCGGCCAGCGCCGCCAGCAACCTGGATGCGGTGATCGTCACCGGCATCGCCGGCAGCATCGAGAACTCGCTGAGGACCAAGAAGAACTCCAACGAAATCGTCGAGGCGATTTCCGCCGAGGACATCGGCAAGTTGCCCGACGCCAGCATCGCCGAGAGCCTTTCGCGCCTGCCTGGTCTGGCCACCCAGCGCTTGGATGGCCGCGCCAACATGATCTCGATCCGCGGCTTCTCGCCGGACTTTTCCGGCACGCTGTTGAACGGCCGTGAGCAGGCGACCGTGGGCGAGAACCGCGGCGTGGATTTTGACCAGTACCCGTCCGAGCTGATCAGCGGCGCCGAGGTCTACAAGACGCCGGATGCCACTCTGGTCGGCCAGGGCCTGTCTGGCACGGTGGACCTGCACACGATCAAGCCGCTGGATCTGCCGGGCCGCGTGATCACAGCCAACGTGCGCGGCGAATACACCACCAACGGCGACCTCAACCCCGGCACCGACGTGGGCACGCTGGGCCACCGCGCCAGCATTTCCTACGTCGACCAGTTCTTCGACCACACCCTTGGCCTCGCGGTGGGCTTCGCCCAGCTCGCCTCGCCGATCCAGGACAAGCAGTACAACTACTACTGGTGGAGCGTGAACAACGGCTCCGCAGGCATCGACCAGAACTGGGGCGGTCCGCATACCCAAGGCCTGCCTGACAACGTGATCGCCCAACAGGGCATGGCGCTGGGCGCGCAGTCGCAGTTGCAGAAGCGCAATGGCCTGATGGCGGTGCTGGAATGGGCGCCGGACGAGCACACCCACTCCACGCTGGACATGTACTACTCCACGTTCGACAACAAGAAGTACACCAACGACGCGCAGTGGTCGAACAGCCCGTACGACAACTACGACATCAACAACCCGCAGAATCCCGCGCTCATCCCCAGCTACAGCAACGTGGGCACGACGAACGCGCTGCCGTATCCCATCGTCACCTCGGGCACGATCAGCGGGGTCAAGCCGATCCTGCAGAACGATTTCAACCACGAGCACGACAAGCTGTTCTCGGTGGGTTGGAACACCCAGTACTTCTTCGACAACGGCTGGACCGCCACCACCGACCTGTCCTACTCCAGCGCCAGGGTCAAGCTGCGCGACGCCTATCTGTTCATGGGGCTGGTGCCGGGTAACCAGGCCAACGTCAACTTCAACCATTCGAGCGGTTTCGCCTATCCCAACTTCTCGCCGAACGTGAACCTCGCCGATCCGAACACGATGGTGTTCACCGATCCTGACGGCTACGGCTACAACGGCCGCCAGGAGTTCGATGCGCAGACCGACACCATCCGCGCGATCCGCTTCGAGGTCAGCCATCCGCTGGGCTGGATCTTCAGCGACTTCGTGCTGGGTGCGGATTATTCCGAGCGCGTCAAGCGCAAGACCGCGGACGTGGACTTCGCGTGGTTGAACGGCAACGGTTCGTCCAGTTCGTCGGTGCCCCCGTACAACAACAACTACTACGCGCCGATCACCGGTTTCGCGGGTCAGCCCACGCGACTCGGCTTTGGCGGCATCCCCGACATCCTGTACTACAACGTGCTGGATGCCATGTACAACCAGTTCTATCTCACCCCGGAGAATGGCGCGGGCGACTGGAGCCGCAACTACTCGATCACCGAGCGTGTGCCGGTCGGCTACGTGAAGTTCAACATCGACACCAGCCTCGGCAGCGTGCCGGTGACCGGCAACGTCGGCGTGCAGGTGGTGCACACCAACCAGAGCTCGCAGGCGCTGCAGACCGACAGCAACGGCAACCTGGTCGGCACGCTCAATGGCGGCACCAGCTACACCAACGTGCTGCCCAGCCTGAACCTGGTGTTCCACCTTACCGACCGCCAGGACATCCGTTTCGGCTTCGCCAAGACGCTGGCGCGTGGACGCATCGACGACGAGAAGGTATCCAGTTCCGCTTACGTGGCGTTGGTGCAGCAGGGCCCGGCGACCGGTCAGGTGCTGTGGTCGGGCAGTGGCGGCAACCCCAAGCTGAAGCCGTATGTGGCGGTGGGCACGGACCTGTCGTACGAGTTCTATTTCGGCAAGTCCAGCTACTTCGCTGCGGCGGTATTCAACAAGAACCTGCTCAATTACATCTACACGCAGACCGAGTTGAACCATGACTTCACCGGCTACATCAACAACGACCCCACGCTGAAGCCGACCAGCAACATCGGCTCGTACACCACCCCGATGAACGGCACCGGCGGCAAGATGCAGGGCCTGGAACTGTCCGCTTCGTTGGAAGGCGGATTGCTGGCGAACGCGCTGGATGGTTTCGGCATGCAGGCCAACTTCTCGCTGACCAACACCACCGTCCCGCAAAAGGTCATCGGCTCCATCCCGGGCCCGACCCCGCCGGCAACGCTGCCCGGCCTGTCGCGCAAAGTGGCTAACCTCACGTTGTTCTACGAAAAGTACGGCTGGTCGGCGCGCATCGCGGAACGTTACCGCTCCTCATTCACCGGCGAGATCGTGCCGATGTTCAACCAGATTGCCTACACCCGGATGATGGCCAACAAGCAGACCGACGTGCAGCTGAGCTACGCATTTGACACCGGAAAATGGAAGGGGCTGACCCTGCTTCTCCAGGTCAGCAACCTCACCAACTCGTCCGATTCGAAGGTGCAGGTTGCCAGCTTGCCTGACGGCGAACAGGTGACCCTGCCGCAGTATTACGACACTTGGGGCCGCACTGTGATGCTGGGTGCAAGCTACAAGCTGTAAGCGCCAAGGCGCCGGGTGCACTCGCCGCAACCCGGCGCCGTCCCAGCAGGGCGGCCGCATCAACGCGACGAGGTTCCCCGTGGTTTGTATCCGAAACCTTTGGTGGCTAGCGGCCGTGCCGGCAGCCGCCGTTCACGCGAGCGCGGGAAAGCGATGATGGCGATCCGGTGGGCGGCGCCCCGCGACGGTGAGCGCTGCGCATGAAGAAGGGGCAGGACACATCCGGTCGGATCGCGATTGCGCTGGTCACCCTGCTCAGCGTGTGCGCGCTGGCCGCGTTGCGCGTGCCCTTGCGCCTGCCGGCCGCGCCGGTGCTGCAGCTGCCGCTGGCGATGCCCACCGGGCCGGCGGTGGAGCTGTGGCTGAGCACGCAGGATCGCCGGCTGCGCCTGGCCCGGCAGCCGGACATCCCGATCAGCGTGTCGCCAGCGACCGGGGCGGCCGACATCGTCATCGACACCAGCCGGATCTTCCAGAGCATCGTGGGTTTCGGCGCGGCGATGACCGATTCCTCCGCGTGGCTGATCCGCAACCGGCTCAACAGCTGGCAGCGCCTGGCGTTCCTGCGCGAGATGTTCGGACCGCCGCCGGGCCTCAACCTGAACCTGCTGCGGCTGACCATCGGCGCCTCGGATTTCTCGCTCCAGCCGTACACGCTGGACGACCTGCCTGCTGGCCAGGTCGATGCCGGGCTGGCGCACTTCAACCTCGCGGCCGATCTCGAATACGTGATACCGACCCTGCGCGAGGCGCTGGCGATCAATCCCGGGTTGCGCCTGATCGCCACGCCGTGGAGCGCGCCGGCGTGGATGAAGAGCAACGACAGCCTGATCGGCGGCACGTTGCTGGCGCAGTACGAGTCCGTCTACGCGCAATACCTGGTCAAGTACGTCGACGCCATGCGCGGCCAGGGCATCGCGATCTGGGCGTTGACCGTGCAGAACGAGCCGGCCTTCCTGCCGTTGACTTACCCGGGCATGGCGCTGCCCGCCGACGCGCGCGCCCGGATCATCGGGCAGTACCTCGGCCCGGCGCTGGCGGACCGCAGCACGCGGCCGCTGATCTTCGGCTGGGACCACAACTGGGACGATCCAGCCCAGCCCCTGGCCGTATTGGGCGACGCCGACGCCCGGCGCTATCTCGACGGCATCGCCTGGCATTGCTATGTGGGCGATCCGGCTGCGCAGAGCCGCGTGCATCGCGCCTGGCCGCGCAAGGACGCCTACGTCACCGAGTGCTCGGGCGGCGACTGGGAATCCGCGAAGAACGGCGAGCTGCTGTGGTTCGCGCGCGACCTGCTGCTGGGCAGCCTGCGCAACTGGGCGCGCGGCGTGGTGTACTGGAACCTCGCGCTCGACGAGAACCACGGGCCGCACCATGGCGGCTGCGACAACTGCAAGGGCATGGTCACGATCGACTCGCAGAGCGGCGTGGTGAGCCGCAACGACGAGTACTACGCGTTCGCCCACTACAGCTGCTTCGTGCTGCCAGGCGCAGTGCGGGTGTGGTCCACCGACACCGGCCCGGACCTCCACAACGTGGCGTTCCGCAACGCCGAAGACGGCTCGCTGGTGCTGGTGGTGACGAACGGCGCGAAGACTGCGCACGCGGTCGGCGTCGAGCAGGGCCAGCTGCATTTCCAGTACACGATGCCGCCCGAGAGCGTGGCCACCTTCACCTGGAATCCGGACTACGCCACGGAAACCTGGGAGCAGCGTGCGCGCCGGCTGCTCGAACACGCGCTGCACCCCGCCGGCCCCGATGCGGCGGGCGATGGCGAGCCATGACTGACAAAGTTGTTCGAAGGAGGATCGCATGATGTTCTCAAGCAGCAATCGGTGGCGGCACTTGCTGGCCGCGGCGGCCTTTCTGGGCGGCCTCGCCGCGACGATGCCCGGCGCACAGGCGGCAACGGCCATGCCACGGCCCAAGGTGATCGTGATCAGCCTCGACGCGTTCGGCGCCGAGAGCCTCAAGGAGCCCGAGCTGCCCGCACCCACCCTGCACGCATTGATGCGGCAGGGCGTGCATGCGGTGTCGATGCGGCCGATCAACCCGACCATCACCTGGCCCAATCACACCAGCATGGTCACCGGCGTCGACGCCAGCCGCCACCACGTGCTGGTCAACGGGCTGATCGTCAACCAGCGCGAGACCACGCCGCCCCGCATCGACATGAATGCGCCGAAGTCGCAGCTGGTCGCCGTGCCCACCGTCTACGACGCCGCGCATGCGGCGGGACTCGTCACCGCCGAGGTCGACTGGGTCGCGATCATGCACGCGCCCAGCATCGACTGGCGCTTTCCCGAACACCCCGATCCGGATGGTGCGATCGAGCAGGAACTGGTGCGCGAAGGCGCGGTCACGCGCGACGAACTGATGCATTTCGGCGAGCCCTCGCAGGCCTGGCGCGACCGCATCTACACCCGCGCGGCGGTCGACATCATCCGCAAGCACCATCCCGACCTGCTGCTGCTGCACCTGCTGGCGCTGGACAGCATCGAGCACGCCACCGGCTACGGCAACGACGCAGGGCGCAATACCATCGCCTTCCTCGACGACCGCGTGAAGGAAGTGATCGACGCGGTGCGCGCCGAAGGCGAACTGGCCAACACCACCTTCATCATCGTCTCCGACCACGGCCAGCAAAGCGTGCACCACCTGCTGAATCCCGACGTGCCGCTGCGCGAGGCCGGGTTGCAGCAGAGCGGCGCCAGACAGCCCGCGTTCGCGCTCCCCGAAGGCGGCTTCGCCCTGGTCTTCCAGAAGAACGCCACCGATGCTTCGCGGCAGGCGCTGAAGCAACTGTTCGCAGGCAAGCCCGGCATCCGCGCCGCGCTGACCCCGGACGAGGCCGCGAAACTGGGCTGGCCGACCCCGGCGCAATCCAGCCAGGCGCCCGACCTGCTGCTCTACGCGGCCGACGACTACGAATTCCCCGACAAGGACACGCCGCGCTACGAGACGCCCACCGTGGAGATCGGCGCCCACGGCTACCCCAACACCAACCCGCTGATGCAGGCGATCTTCATCGCCGCGGGCGCAGGCATCCGGCCCGCCGGCGAGATTCCGGCGTTCCCTGACGTGGACATCGCGCCGACCATCGCGCACCTGCTGCACGTCCGCCTCGACGGTAACGTGCAGGGCAAGCCGCTGACCAAGATCCTCGCGCCGGGCGAGTGAGGGCGTGTGGCCCCCTCTCCAACCGGGGGAGGGAGCCATGTTCTTCATTCCAGCGAAAGCTGGAATCCAGTGCCTTTCGCCGTCGTGCGAAGTGCGAAGGCGCTGGATGACCAGCTTCGCTGTTGTGAAGCACCTCCGGATGTCGCTACGCGATTCCGGGATGACGTGCAGAATCAGGGCGCCACTTCGGCAGCAGCCGGCGCCCTCGAATCACATCTCCCGATCGCCCACCAGCACCACATCCGCCGGGCGCTGCGCGAACAGGCCCACGGTGACCACGCCGGCGAGCTGGTTGAGCTGCTGCTCCAGCGCCACCGGATCGGCGATCTGCCAGCCGTGCACGTCGATGATCCAGTTGCCGTTGTCGGTGACCACGCCGTCGCGCCACACCGGCTGGCCGCCCAGCTTCACGATCTCGCGGCTGACCAGGCTGCGCGCCATCGGGATCACCTCGATCGGCAGCGGGAACTTGCCCAGCACGTCCACGCGCTTGCTGGAGTCGATGATGCAGACGAACTTCCGCGCCGCCGCCGCCACGATCTTCTCGCGGGTCAGCGCGGCGCCGCCGCCCTTGATCAGGCGCTTGAACGGATCGCATTCGTCGGCGCCGTCGATGTAGAGGTCGAGCGGGCCGGTGGCGTTGAGGTCGAACACCTCGATGCCGTGCTTCTTCAGCTGCGCGGTGGACTGCTCCGAGCTGGACACCACGCCCTTGATGCGATCCTTCATCGTGGCCAGCGCGTCGATGAAGTACGCCACCGTGCTGCCGGTGCCCACGCCCACGATGGCGCCGTCCTCGACGTAGCGCAGCGCGGCTTCGCCCGCGAGTTTCTTTTCATTGACCTGGTTCATGGCGGCACCGAGAGCGGGAAAGGACGCCATGATCCCCGATTTGCGCGGGCGCCGCACGCGGCGATTTGGCAGCATGCGCCGCGTGTTACGGTGAACGCCGGTCCGGAACCGGGGGCGACCCATCGTGCAGCTGAGGACGACACGGCAACGCTGGCGCGCCGGCCTGCAGCGCGGGCAGCAACTGCTGCGCGCGCGCTACTGGTTCCCGCACATCCCGCTCGCACTGCTGCTGGGGCTGGGCGCGCTGGCGCTGCTGCGGCTGGACCTGGGCGCGGACTGGCAGCACTACCTCGCGCGCCTCGCCGGCGGCCGGTTCGACCTCAAGCCCAGCGTGCTGCCGCCGCTGCTGATCGGGCTGGGCCTGCTGACCATGGCGATCGGCCTGCTGCTGCGCTCGCGGCTGGCCTGGGCCATGGCCTTGCTGCTCGCCGCCACCGCGCTGGCGAACCTGCTGCTGGGCACGCACCACGCGCACGTGCTGCTCGCCTACTTCGTGCTGCTGCTGGCGGCGCTGCTGGCGGCGTGGCGGCAATTCGATCGCTCCAGCGTGGCGGCCAGCACGCTGTTCGCGCTGACCTCGGTGGCGATGCTGCTGATGTACGCCACCTTCGGCAGCTATTACCTGGGCGCCGACTTCCGGCCCGCGATCACCGACCTCACCACCGCGCTGTACTACGCCATGGTCACCATGAGCACGGTGGGCTACGGCGACATCGTGCCGGTGACGCCGCAGGCGAAACTGTTCGCGGTGTCGGTGATCGTGCTCGGCGTGGCGGTGTTCGCCACCTCGCTGACCGCGGTGATCGCGCCGATGGTCAGCCGCAGCCTGCAACGCATCGTCAACCGCAAGGGATCGGGCATGAAACGGGAAAACCACTTCGTGGTGATCGGCAATTCCTCGCTGGCGATCAACACCTGGCGCGAACTGGCGCGGCGCGGCCGCCCGGTCACCCGCCTGCTGCGCGAGGCGCCGGCCGACGGCGAACTGGCCGGCGTGGACGTCGTCGCCGGCGATCCCAGCAACCTCGACGTGCTGCGCCAGGCCGGCGCGCACAAGGCCGAGGCCGTGCTGGCGATGCTGGCCGACGATTCGGAGAACGCCTTCGTGGTGCTCGCGGTGAAGGAACTCGCCGGCAGCGCGCGCACCGTGGCCGCGGTGAACGACGCCAGCCACCTCAGCCGCGTCAAGCTGGTGCAGCCCGACGTGGTGATCGCGCCGCAGGTGCTCGGCGGCGAGCTGATGGCGATGCTGCTCTCGGGTGAGGAAGTCACCGGGGACTTCGTGCTGCAGCGGGTGTTCCAGCAGGCGCCGGTAGTGCCGCCCAAGGCTTGAACCTGCCGCCGGCCCACCGTGTTGCTCCCTCCCCTGCGTGCAGGGGAGGGTCGGGGGTGGGGTGCTCTGAATCTTGATCTCGTGCCTGCCGGATGCCGGTGGCGCAGGCTGCGAATGTACGGTATCGTACCGTACACGGAGGCCCGCCATGAACGCTACCGCCGACCGCCTCGACCTGCGCCTGAGCGCCGAGGACAAGAACCGCATCCGTCGCGCCGCCGATCTGCACGGCGTGCCGCTGGCGGCCTTCGTCCGCGAGGCCGCCTTGCGCGAAGCCGACGCGATCATTGCCCACCCGCCCAAGGCGCGGCCCGGCAGCCTGTCCGCGCGCCTGCGCGGTCGCGCCACTGCGCGCCTCTCCACCGACGAAATCATGCGGCTCACGCGCGGCGCATGAAGCGCGTGCTGGTGGACGCCAACGTCCTGCTGGACGTGCTCACCGACGACCCGCGGTGGTACGTCTGGTCGGCCGCGCAACTGGATGCCTGCGTGGCCAAGGCTGAGGTGTGCATCAACCCCATCGTCTATGCAGAGGTATCGGTCGGTTTCGAGCGCATCGAGCAACTGGACGAAGCCCTGTCCCCGGACGCCTTCACTCGTCTGGAACTGCCGTGGGAAGCGGGCTTCCTCGCCGGCAAGGCCTTCGTGCAATACCGCTGCGCCAAGGGCAGCCGCAGTTCACCTTTGCCGGACTTCTACATCGGTGCGCACGCCGCCATCGAAGGCATGGCGTTGCTGACGCGGGACGCGAAGCGTTACCGCACGTACTATCCGACACTTGAATTGATCTGCCCTTGAGCAGGGTTTCACCGGGTCATTGCGCACCGCCACGTGCGCACCGCTCACTCCAACCCGAGGATGTGCTCCCAGTGCCCCGCCTCCACCGGCTGCACCGACAGCCGGCTGCCCTTGCGCACCAGCACCATGCCGTCCAGCGCGGGGTCGAGCTGCAGTTCCTTCAGCGTGATGGTGCGCTTGAGCTTCTTCGCGAACTTCACGTCGACCAGCAACCAGCGCGGGTTGTCGCGCGTGCTGCCGGGGTCGAAGTATTTGCTCTTGGGGTCGAACTGGCTGGGGTCGGGGTAGGCGTCGGTGGCGACCGTGGCGATGCCGACGATGCCGGGTTCGGCGCAGTTGGAGTGGTAGAAGAACACCTTGTCGCCCACGCGCATGCCGTCGCGCATGTAGTTGCGCGCCTGGTAGTTGCGCACGCCGTCCCAGGCTTCCTGCTTCTTGCGCTTGAGGTCGTCGATGGAGAACGCGTCGGGTTCCGATTTCATCAGCCAGTAATGGCGCTCGCGGGGGCTCATGCGTGGGCGGCTCCGTCTTGTCCAGTGGTGTTGCAGGCGATCAGTTCGCGGTCGGTGGCGACGTAGTCCAGCGGCACGTCCCAAGGCTCCACGGCCAGGTTGTCGACTTCCTGGAACGCGTAGGCCACGCCCACCAGCAGCGGTTCGGTGGGGCGGGCCTGGCCCTTCAGGAAGGCGAAGCTGCGGTCGTACCAGCCGCCGCCATGGCCTAGGCGGTGGCCGCGGCGGTCGAAGGCCAGCAGCGGCACCAGCACCAGGTCGAGCTGGAACGGCGCGAACCATTCGCGCGGCGCCACCGGTTCGGGGATGCCGTAGCGGTTCGGGGCGATCGGGTCGCCGTCGCGCCAGGGCGCGAAGTGCAGTTCCTTGCCCTTGGCCAGCAGCGGCAGCAGGAAACGCTGGCCGCGCGTGGCCAGCGGCGGGATCACCAGGTTCAGCGGCAGCTCGCCGCCGCTGGCCCAGTAGCCGGCCACGCGCAGGTCGGTGAGGTATTCGGGGAGCTGGTCCAGCGTGCGGCGCAGGCCTTGTGCGGCGGCCATGCGCGCCGGCGGTGGCAGCGCGCGGCGGCGTTCGGCCATCTGCTCCCGCAGGCTCTGGCGCTGGGCGGTGGCGTCCACGGGGCTGTCTCCATCGAAAAACGCCCCGTCCATCAGCTTGACGAACGGGGCGTGGAAGAGGTGGCGTCAACCGCGATGCCGCTGCCCACCGAACGACCTTGATCCACGATGGATCAGGTGGGAGGGCCACATGGTCTCAAGGCTTTCCGCACGCGGCGGACATGCACAACGACCGATGAAAAGCCGACCCGGGGCCGTATTTAGGAACAAGGCAAATGTAAGAGTGTGCCGGCGAACACCGCAGAAAACGCCGGGACCGATTCTAGGCTTTTGGCAGCAAATCCGCCACCGGTTCGCCCTGGCGCGCCACGGCGCCTTCCATCGCGATCTCCAGTCGTTGCCGCAGTGCGGCGAGGCGCTGCGCGGTCAGCTGGTCGTGGCCGCCCAACTGCTTGCGCAGCGCCAGCAGCTCGTGGGTCATGCTCACGGCGGCGAGCACGGCGAGGCGCTCGAAGCTGGGCGCGCGGGCGTTGGCGCGCAGCTCGCGCATCTTGCGGTCGAGCAGCGCGGCGGCATCGACCAGGCCATCGCGCTCTTCCGGCGCGCAGGCGATCAGGAATTCGCGGTCGATCAGCCGCAGCGCGACCGGTTCGTTGCTTTGGACGTCACTCATGGGGTCAGCCATTGCCTTCGAGCGACTTCAGTCGCTGGATCATCGCCTCGACCCGGCTGCGCGCCTGCTCGTTGCGCGCGAGCAGGTTGGCGCGTTCGCCCGACAGCTGCTCCTGGCTGTGCCGCAGGCTGCGATTTTCCTCGCTGAGCCGGCGCACGGTATCGAGCAGGCGGTCGACCTGGCGGCCGAGCGCCTCCAGCTCCAGCTGGACGGGGTCAGGCGGAAAGGTGTCGGCAGGGTTCATGCGCGGAACTATAGCAGTACGACGCGCGGGGACAGCGGGCGGTTCGGCGTCTTGCAGCGCTGCCGGAAACGGCGCTGCGGCGGGCCTGGCGTAGAATGAGCGGCCGCCCCCGAGGAGCTCCCCATGCCGGCCACAGAACCGCTCAGCCACGACGATCTGGACGCGCTGATCGTGCGTCTGCGCCTGGGCGTGGATGCCAGCGAACTGCACGGCTCGCTGTGCGGCTATCTCGCCGGCGGTGCCACGCCGCAGGGCGGCAACCTGCTCGCCGCGTTGCAACTTGATGGCGAGGAAGTGGCGCCGTCGCCGGCCGACCAGGCGAAGCTGGTTGCCTTGTTGAAGCAATGCCGCGACGCGCTGGCCGATCCCGAGCTGGGCTTCGAGCCGCTGTTGCCGGACGACGACCGCCCGCTGGCCGAACGCGCCGAGGCGGTGGCGGAATGGTGCCGCG
The DNA here is from genome assembly GCF_002001105.1 of Rhodanobacter sp. C06. GTDB lineage: Bacteria > Pseudomonadota > Gammaproteobacteria > Xanthomonadales > Rhodanobacteraceae > Rhodanobacter_A. The sequence continues at coordinate 36,372 of NZ_MUNP01000074.1, forward strand.
GTTTCCTCGGCGGCTTCGGCCTCGCCGGCACCGACGCGCATGCGCAGCTGTCGGACGACGCGCAGGAAGTGCTGCGCGACTTCGGCACGATCGCCGCCGCGTCCTTCGACTTCGGCGACGCCGCCGAGGACGAGGACGCGCTGATCGAGGTGCAGGAATTCCTGCGCGTGGGCGCGTTGCTGCTGTACACCGAGTCCGCCGGCCGCGGCCAGTCCGGCAGCGATCGCCTGCATTGAACGCCTTGCCCGATCGCGCCGGGGCGCCGGCGATCGCGGGCGAGGAGTTCGCCCGCCGCCGCCGCCAGCTGATGCAGATGGCTGGCGAGGACGCGGTGCTGCTGGTCGCCGCCGCACCCGAGCGCCTGCGCAACGCCGACGCCGCCTGGCCGTACCGGCAGGATTCGGACTTCCACTACCTCGCCGGCTTCCCCGAGCCCGACGCGGTGCTGGCGCTGCTGCCCGGCCGTCTGCATGGCGAAGTAGTGTTGTTCTGCCGCGAGCGCGACGCCGAGCAGGCGCGCTGGCACGGCCGCTCGATCGGCACCGAACGCGCGGTGGCCGATTACGGCATGGACGACGCGTTCCCGATCGACGACATCGACGACATCCTGCCCGGAATGATCGAGGGCCGGGCGCGCGTGTACTGCCACTTCGGCCGCGAGCCCGCCTTCGACGCGCAACTGCTGGGCTGGATGCGCCGCCTGCGCCAGTTGCGCGGCGGCGGCGTGGTGCCGAAGGAATTCGTGGCGCTGGGGCACCTGCTGCACGACCTGCGCCTGTACAAGTCGCGCGCCGAGCTGAAGCTGATGCGCGCCGCCGCCGGCATCGCCGCCGAGGCCCATCTCGCCGCGTGGCGCAGCGCGCTGCCGGGCCGGCACGAATACGAAGTGGAAGCCGAGCTGCTGCACGCGTTGCGCAGTCGCGGCGCGGTGCCCGCGTTCACCCCCATCGTCGCCGCCGGCAGCAACGCCTGCACGATGCACTACCAGCACAACCGCGCGCGGCTCGACGCCGGCGACCTGCTGCTGATCGACGCCGGTGCCGAACTGGACTGCTACGCCTCCGACATCAGCCGCAGCATCCCGATCAGCGGCCGCTACAACCGCGAGCAGCGCGCGCTGTACGAAGTGGTGCTGGCCGCCCAGCTCGCCGCGATCGACGAAGTGCGCCCCGGCCAGCCGTTCGACGTCGCGCACCATGCCGCGGTGCGGGTGATCGCCGAAGGGCTGTGCGCGCTGGGATTGATTCATGGCGACGCCGACACGGCGATCGCCGAGGGCAGCTACCAGCGTTTCTTCCCCGCCAAGACCGGCCACTGGCTGGGTCTCGACGTGCACGATGTGGGCGACTACCGCATAGCCGGCGCCTCGCGCGTGCTGGAGCCCGGCATGGTGGTGACGGTGGAGCCGGGCATCTACGTGCCGCCCGACGAGGCCGGCGTGGATGAACGCTGGCGCGGCATCGGCATCCGCATCGAGGACGACGTGGCGGTGACCCGCGATGGCCACGAGGTGCTCAGTGCCGCCGTGCCGAAAGAGGCGGAGGAGATCGAGGCGCTGCTGGCCGGGCGGTAGGAGCGGCTTCAGCCGCGACCAGTCGCAGGGGAAATCGCGGCTGAAGCGGCTCCTACAGTGGCGCTTGGGCCCGTGCGAACGCGTCGCGCGTGAGGTTCTCCGGTTCGCCCTCGGTGCAGACGACGTCGTCCTCGATGCGGATGCCGCCGTACTGGCGGAAGGCGTCCACCTTGGCCCAGTCGATGTCGGCGGCGACCGACTTGTCGCGCAGTTCGGCCAGCAGCATGTCGATGAAGTACAGGCCCGGCTCGATGGTCACCACCATGCCGGGCTCCAGCACGCGGGTCATGCGCAGGTAGGGATGGCCGGCGGGGCGCGGGATGCTGCCGCCGCGCTCGCTCTGCTGGAAACCGGCGACATCGTGCACCTGCAGGCCGATCGGGTGGCCCAGACCGTGCGGGAAGAACGCGGAGGTGACGCCCGATTCCACCGCGCTTTCCGCGCTCATGCGGATGAAGCCGTGCTCGCGCAGCACGCCGGCCAGCACGTGGTGGGCGCGGAGATGCAGCTCGGGATAGCTCTGGCCCGTGCGCACCTGCGCTGCGAAACCCTGTTGCGCGGCGTCCATGCTGGCGACCAGCGCCTGGAATTCGCCGTGGCCGGCGGCGGCATAGGTGCGAGTGATGTCGCTGGCGTAGCCCGCACAGCTGGCGCCGGCGTCGATCAGGAAGGAGCGGTGCTCGGCGGGCGGCGTGCGGTCGAAGTGCGTGTAATGCAGCACCGCGCCGTGCTCGTTCAAGGCCACGATGCTGGCGTAGGGCAGTTCGGCGTCGATCTGCCGTGCCGCCGCGAGATACATCATGTGGATACCGAATTCGCTGCGTCCAGCGTGGAAGGCGGCTTCGGCGGCGCGGTGCGCGCGCGCGCCGATGCGGTTCGCCTCGCGCATCAGCGCAAGTTCGTACGGTGTCTTGTACGAGCGATGCCAGTGCAGGTAATCGAGCACGGCTTGCGGATTGTTCACCGTCACGCCGTCGATGGCCGGGCAGGCCGGCGCCAGCACCGCACTGCGCCCCTGCGGCAGCTGTGCCGCCGCTTCCGCCGCGCTGCGCACGGTGACGATGTCGAAGTGCTCCACCCAGTAGCCGTGCGGCGCCTCGGGCACCACGTGCCAATAGTCGCGCGGTTGCACGAACACCAGCTTCGGCTTGCTGCCCGGCGTGTAGGCGATCCAACTGCCGGGCGCGTCGGTGAGCGGCAGCCAATGCTTGAAATGCGGGTTGGCGACGAAGGGGTAGTCCTGGTCGTCGAGGAACTTGCCGAGCGGTGTGCTCGCGGCGATCAACAGATGGTCGAAGCCGCCCGGCGCCAGCGCCTGGTCGGCGCGCGCGCGCAGGGTGGCGAGGTGCGCGGGGTAGAGCGAGGCGAGCGGCGCGTTCATGCGGGTTCCGGGCGGGGACGTCGGCCTACCAGTGTAGCGCGCGGCGGCAGGCGGCCCCGGCGGATCCGCGTGGTGCTCAGCCTTGCCGCAGCCAGCGTTCGAGCAACTCGCCGTGGCCGTTGCCGATCGCGATGATGCGGTAGCCGGCCCAGTACTGGCCGGGACTGGCGGCCGGCTCGTGCCACTGTTCCTGCAGGCCGAGCTCGATGCTGCCGCCGGCGCCCGGCAGTGGCATACGCACCTGGTAGATGCCTTCGCTGCGCGGCGCATGGCCGCCGATCAGCATCAGACCGCTGGCGGAGAGGTTGCACAGGTGGCCGAGCGGTTGTTCGGCGATCGTGTCGATCGCCACGATGCCGGCGTCGACCGGCTTGCGCGGCGCGCGGCGTTGCTCGCGGGTGCTCATGGGCGGGCTCCGGGCGCGGACGTGACGGTGGTGCGCAGGTTGCCGGTGAGCGCGTGCCAGGCGCGGTCGAGCAGGCCGTCGCGCTGCGGCGGCAGCTCGCGCACCTGGCCGGCGGCCATCGCGCGGGCCAGCTCGCGCAGGTTCAGCTCCTCGCCGCGCTGGCCGCGCCGGGTGACGAACAGGCTGTTGCCGGTGATCGGCGAGAACCAAGCCAGCTTGCGCCGGGTGACTTCGCCCGAGGCCGGGTCGGTGAATTCGAACCAGCTGCCGTAGGGCAGCTGGCGCAGACGGTTGTGGATGCGCGCCTCCTGCGGGCCCAGCGGCGGCTCGTGGTTGGCGGTCGCTGTCGTTGCCTTCGCATGCTGCGATTCGCCCAGCCGCTGGCGCTGCTTCAGGCGCAGCGCAAGGTCGGTGGCGCTGGGCAGCTCGTGGA
>NZ_MUNP01000075.1 GCF_002001105.1 Rhodanobacter sp. C06
CCTCACCCCAACCCTCTCCCCCGAAGGACTTCGGGGGAGAGGGAGCACTTCGCCGTGCTGAGTCGCGACAACCTCGTGATTCTCGCGGTGGCGGTGCTCGCCGCCGCACTGGGCGGCTGGCTGCAGCACGAGAGCCGGCTGGCACGGGTGCCGGCGGGCGTGGTGGTGGCACAGGTGGGCGAGCCCGCGCCCGCACTGGAGCTGCCGGATTTGCAGGGACATCCGCACCGGCTGGCCGATTATCGCGGCCGTCGCGTGCTCCTGAATTTCTGGGCCAGCTGGTGCGGGCCGTGCCTGGACGAGCTGCCGGCGCTGGACAAGATGCAGGCCAAGTTCGGCGAAAACGGACCTGTCGTGCTGGGAATCGCGATGGACGAGTCCGCGCGGGTTCGTGCCTTTCTCGACCATCATCCGGTGCGTTTCCCGATCTTGCTGGGTCGGATGGAGCCGCCAAGCACCTCGCTGCTGTGGGGCGATAGCGGCGAAATATTGCCTTACAGCGTGTTGATCGGCGCCGATGGGCGCGTGATCGCCACCCATCGTGGCCCGCTCGATACCGCCACGCTCGATCAATGGCTTATGAGGAGTGCGGCCATGGATGGCCGCCCGTTTGATCTTCGCGAGCAGGGATGATCGCAAGAGTCACCTCGCATACGTCAGCGCACGGAGAGTGACGCACTTCTCCTTCAAACATCGCCGATCTGCGTCGAACTGGACAACATCCGGAACAGCGCGCAAACTTCGCCCGTTCCGGGTTCTCCGGACGTCGTCGAAGGTATGGTGTGGCGAAGATCCTGGTCCTGCACGGGCCCAACCTCAACCTGCTGGGCGCCCGCGAGCCGGCGATCTACGGACGCGACACGCTGGCCGACATCGACGGCCGGCTGGCCGCGCAGGCGCAGGCCGCCGGGCATGAGCTCAGCTGGTTCCAGTCCAATGCCGAGCACGAACTGGTCGGCCGGGTGCAGCAGGCGCGCGACGAACAGGTGGCGACGATCCTGTGCAATGCCGGCGCGTTCACCCATACCAGCATCGCGCTGCGCGACGCGTTCGCCGCAGTGGCGATTCCGCTGATCGAAGTGCATCTGTCCAACGTGCACACCCGCGAGCCGTTCCGCCACCACTCCTACCTGTCGGACATCGCGGTGGGCGTGATCTGCGGCTTCGGCGCGGACAGCTACCGGCTGGCGCTGGAAGCGGCGATCGCCCGGCTGGCGGCACGCTGACCCGAGTTTCCCTTTCCCGTCGCCCGCGGGCGACGTAATGACATGAAGGCCATCCCATGGATCTGCGCAAGATCAAGAAGCTGATCGACCTGCTCGAGGAGTCCAACCTCGCCGAACTCGAAATCAAGGAGGGCGAGGAAGTGGTGCGCCTGTCGCGCGTGCCCAAGGGCGGCGCGGCCGTGGCCGCGCCCGCGCCGGTGATGATGGCGCCCGCCCCGGTGGCCGCCGCACCCGCTCCTGCCGCGGTCGCCGAAGCGCCCGCCGCCAATGCGCTGCCTGCCGGCCATGTGGTGAAGGCGCCGATGGTCGGCACGTTCTATGCCTCGTCCTCGCCGGGTGCGGCGCCGTTCGTCAAGGTCGGCCAGCAGGTGAAGGCCGGCGAGACGCTGGGCGTCATCGAGGCGATGAAGATGTTCAACCAGATCGAGGCCGACGTGGCCGGCACCATCCAGGCGATCCTGGTCGAGAACAGCCAGCCGGTCGAGTTCGACCAGCCGATGTTCGTGATTGCCTGAGGCCGCCCGGATGCTCGAGAAGGTCCTCATAGCCAACCGCGGCGAGATCGCGCTGCGCGTGCTGCGCGCGTGCCACAGCCTCGGCATCAAGACGGTGGCGGTGCACTCCACCGCCGACCGCAACCTCAAGCACGTCGGCCTCGCCGACGAGGCGATCTGCATCGGTCCGGCGCCGTCCGCCGACAGCTACCTCAACATCCCGCGCATCATCGCGGCGGCGGAGATTTCCGACGCCCAGGCGATCCACCCGGGCTACGGCTTCCTGTCCGAGCGCGCCGACTTCGCCGAACAGGTGGAGCAGTCGGGCTTCGTCTTCATCGGCCCCACGGCGGACGTAATCCGCCTGATGGGCGACAAGGTGGAGGCGATCAAGGCGATGAAGTCCGCCGGCGTGCCCTGCGTGCCCGGCTCCGGCGGCCCGCTGGGCGAGGACATCGAGACAAACCTGCGCATCGCGCGCGAGATCGGCTACCCCGTCATCATCAAGGCGGCCGGCGGCGGTGGCGGTCGCGGCATGCGCGTGGTGCGTACCGAGGCGCACCTCGGCAACTCCATCGTGATGACCAAGCAGGAGGCCAAGTCGGCCTTTGGCAACGACATGGTCTACATGGAGAAATTCCTGGAGAACCCGCGCCACGTGGAGATCCAGGTGCTGGCCGATGGCCAGGGCAACGCGATCCACCTCGGCGAACGCGACTGCTCGATGCAGCGCCGCCACCAGAAGGTGGTCGAGGAAGCGCCGGCACCGGGCATCACGCCGGAGCTGCGCGCCGAGATCGGCAAAGTCTGCGTGGACGCCTGCATCCGCATCGGCTACCGCGGCGCCGGCACCTTCGAATTCCTGTTCGAGAACGGCCGCTTCTACTTCATCGAGATGAACACCCGCATCCAGGTCGAGCACCCGGTGACCGAGTTCATCACCGGCGTGGATCTGGTGCGCGAGCAGCTGCTGATCGCCGGCGGCGAGAAGCTGTCGATCCGGCAGGAAGACATCCAGATCCACGGCCACGCCATCGAGTGCCGCATCAACGCCGAGGATCCGGACACGTTCCTGCCCTGCCCCGGCACGGTGAAACGCTTCGAGGCGCCCGGTGGTCCCGGCGTGCGCGTGGACACCCACCTGTACGACGGCTACCGCATCCCGCCGAACTACGACTCGATGATCGGCAAGCTGATCGTCTACGGCCCCGACCGCGCCACCGCCATCGCGCGCATGCGCCTCGCGCTCGCCGAGACGGTGATCGAAGGCGTGAAGTGCAACATTCCGCTGCAGCAACGGATCATGGCCGACGTGGGTTTCCAGCACGGCGGCCAGAACATCCACTACCTCGAAAAGCGGATGGCGGAGCAGAAGGAAAAGGCCGGCCTGCTTCAATAAGACAACGCGCTTCTCGCGTTTGCCTCCTCTCCCCTCCGGGGAGAGGATTGAGGTGAGGGGACGGGGCTTGCGACAAGCCCAGGACAAAGCCCGCTCAATCAGACTCCATCGCCAGAACATCCCTCACCCCAACCCTCTCCCCGACGGGGAGAGGGAGTGGACTTCGCCCCATGCCCTTCCTCGAACTCTCCCTCACCGCCCGCCTCGAACAGCAGCCTCGCGTGGAGGAGGCGCTGGAGGATCTCGGCGCGCTGTCGATCACGCTGCGCGACGCCGATGCGGAGACGCCGGACGAGCAGGCGATCTTCGAGCCCGGCGTGGGCGAGCTGCCACTGTGGCCGACGATCACGCTGAACGCGTTGTTCGACGCGGACACGGACCGGCGCGGCCTGAGCGAAGCGCTAGGCGAACTGCTGCCGTGGCTGGAGCCGGACCAACTGGACTTCCGCGCGGTCGAGGACCAGGACTGGGAGCGCGCGTGGATGGACCAGTACCAGCCGATGCCTTTCGGCCGGCGGCTGTGGATCTATCCGTGGAACATCGAGCCGCCCGCGGACGACGAACGCGTCGTGGTGCGCCTCGATCCCGGCCTCGCCTTCGGCAGCGGAACGCACCCCACCACGGCGTTGTGCCTGGAGTGGCTGGACGGGCTCTCGCTCGCCGGCAAGACCGTCACCGACTACGGCTGCGGCTCCGGCATCCTCGCCATCGCCGCGTTGAAGCTCGGCGCCGCCAGCACGGTCGGCGTGGACAACGATCCGCAGGCACTGCTCGCCTCGCGCGACAACGCCGAGCGCAACGGCGTGGCCGAACGCCTCGCACTGTTCCTGCCCGAGGATCACGCGAGCGAACCGGCCGACGTGTTCGTCGCGAACATCCTCGCCGGCCCGCTCGGCGAGCTCGCGCCCACCTTCGCCATCGCCGCGAAATCCGGCGCGCCGTTCGCGATCTCCGGCATCCTCGACGGCCAGCAGGACGAACTGCTGGCGCGCTACGCCGAGTGGTTCGACGCGCTGCGGGTGGACACGCGCGAAGGCTGGGTACGCATCAGCGGAACGCGTCGCGGCTGAGCCGCGACCGCCTGCTAAGCTGGCGGCTCGCTCACTGCCACGGCCCGCATGTATACGCAATGCCCCGAATGCCTGTCCGTGTTCTCGCTTGGCGCGCAAGCGCTGGTGCAGGCGCATGGCTACGTGATGTGCGGGCATTGCGGCGCCGGCTTCGACAGCCTCGCCACGCTCAGCGAGCAGTTGCCGCCGGAACCGTTCCAGGAACTGCCGGTGAACGACCAGGCGCTGGTGCCGCCGCGCATCGAATTGGTGGTGTACCGGCCGCAACCGCCGGCGCCGGAACCGGCGGTGGTCGTGGCGGAGACGGCGACGCCGGCCGCGGAAGATTTCTCGCAACTGGTGTTCACGCCGCGTTTCGCGAAAAACGCGCGCCAACGCAAGCCGGTACGAGCGGACCGCAAGCGTCGTCCGCGTCGCGACGCCGCGACGCCGCGACGCTGGCCTTGGGTGCTGGTCTGCGGCACGCTCGCGGTGGCGCTCGGGCTGCAACTGGCGTGGATCGGCCGCGACGGCCTGATCCGCGACCCGCTGGTCGGCGGCTGGTTGCGCGGCGCCTGCAACGCGTTCGACTGCCACCTGCCGCTGGTCGCCGAGCCACAGCAATTGCGCCTGCTCGCCAGCAACGTCGAGAGCCATCCCAATGCCGCGCACGCGCTGATGATCAGCCTCAGCCTGCGCAACGAGGCCGCGTTCGCGCAGCCCTGGCCGGTGGTCGTGGTCACGCTGGAGGACGCGCAAGGCCACCGGCTGACGATGCGCCGCCTGCTGCCCACCGACTACCTGGACGATCCCGCCGTGCTGGATCGCGGCCTCGCTCCCGGCGCGACCACGGCCTTGTTGCTGGAAGTCCAGGATCCCGGCGACCAAGCGGTCGCATACGAGTTCGGCTTCGAGTAACGCATCGCGGGCTCCGCGATACGGACGGCACCGCAGGCGCCGGGAAATGCAAGTGCCCAATCGCGCTTTTTGAACGTACGCAGCACTTAAAATTCGCGGCACTCGCGGGTAGACTCCGTGCTTCCGCACATCGTCACCGGCATGCGCGGAAGGACCGCCGACGCGGTCGCGGAAGACAATCAGAAGCAGCGGCCCAAGCAGCCGCGCAAGACACACAGAGGGAAATGTCAGTGAATGCCGTGAGATTGCCAGCCACCGAGGCCACCCGTCCGGTCGCCTCGCAGAGTGCGCTGGGCGAATGCGTCAGCCGCACCGTGCGCCGTTATCTCGCCGACCTCGGCGGCGCAGACTGCGGCGAAGGCCTGCACGCGCTGGTGATCCGCGAAGTGGAAGGTCCGCTGCTGCGCGAGGTGCTGGCGTTCCACGACGGCAACCAGAGCCGCGCCGCGGTGGCGCTCGGCATCAACCGCGCCACGCTGCGCAAGAAGCTGGCCGCGCACGGCCTGCTGTAATTCCCCACCTGTCCCATTTGGCCGTCCAAACGACGGCCACACCCCGGACTCGGCTATAATCGGCAGCTTTCCCGCCTGGAAGCCGCCATGTCCACCCCCGCCGCCGTCCCCGTCCGCCGCGCCCTGCTCAGCGTTTCCGACAAGACCGGACTGATCGAGCTGGGCCGCCGCCTCGCCGCCAGGGGCGTGGAGCTGCTTTCCACCGGCGGCAGCGCGAAAGTGCTGCGCGAGGCTGGCATCGCGGTGCAGGACGTCAGCGAGCTCACCGGTTTCCCCGAGATCATGGACGGCCGCGTCAAGACCCTGCACCCCAAGGTGCACGGCGGCCTGCTCGGCCGGCGCGGCACCGACGACGCGGTGATGGCGGAACTCGGCATCGCGCCGATCGACCTCTTGGTGCTGAACCTCTACCCGTTCGAGGCCACCGTGGCCAAGCCGGGCTGCACGCTGGAAGACGCCATCGAGAACATCGACATCGGCGGCCCGGCGATGCTGCGTTCGGCCGCGAAGAACTGGAACGACGTGGGCGTGCTCACCTCGCCCGACCAGTACGACGGCGCGCTGGCCGAGATCGAGCAGCACGGCGGCCTCAGCCGCGCCACGCGCTTCCAGCTGGCGGTCGCCGCGTTCAACAACGTGGCCAACTACGACGGCGCGATCAGTGACTACCTCTCGGGCCTCAAGCTCGACGAGGCGCACGATGCCATCGCCGGCCACGAAGCCTTCCCCGGCCAGGCCAACGGCCGCTTCGTCAAGCTGATGGACCTGCGCTACGGCGAGAACCCGCACCAGAGCGCCGCGTTCTACCGCGACCTGTATCCGGCGCCGGGCACGCTGGCCACGTTCCGCCAGCTGCAGGGCAAGGAACTCTCGTTCAACAACATCGCCGACGCCGACGCGGCATGGGAATGCGTGCGCAGCTTCGTCAAGCCGGCCTGCGTGATCGTGAAGCACGCCAACCCCTGCGGCGTGGCGGTGAGCCTGGACGGCATAGCCAAGGCCTACGACCTCGCCTACCAGACCGACCCCACCTCGGCCTTCGGCGGCATCATCGCGTTCAACCGCGAGCTCGACGGCGCCACCGCGCAGGCCATCGTGTCGCGCCAGTTCGTCGAGGTCGTGCTGGCGCCGTCGTATGGCGAGGACGCGCTGAAGGCGTTCGCGAAGAAGGGCAACGTGCGCGTGCTGGAGATTCCGGTGCCGCCGGGCACCGACCTGGTCGCTGCGCATCCGGGCAACCAGTCCAAGCGCGTCGGCTCGGGCCTGCTGATCCAGACCGCCGACACCGGCATGGTCAAGGCCGCGGACCTCAAGGTGGTGACCAGGCTGGCGCCCACGCCGCAGCAGATCGACGACCTGATCTTCGCGTGGAAGGTGGCGAAGTTCGTGAAGTCCAACGCCATCGTCTACGCCAAGGATCGCCAGACCATCGGCATCGGCGCCGGCCAGATGAGCCGCGTGTACAGCGCAAAGATCGCCGGCATCAAGGCCGCCGACGAGAAGCTGGAAGTGCGCGGCTCGGTGATGGCCAGCGACGCGTTCTTCCCGTTCCGCGACGGCATTGACGCCGCCGCGGCCGCCGGCATCAGCGCGGTGATCCAGCCCGGCGGCTCGATGCGCGACGCCGAGGTGATCGCCGCCGCCGACGAACACGGCCTGGCGATGGTGTTCACGGGGATGAGGCACTTCCGTCACTGAAAGTGGCGGAAGTCAATCAAGCACCCCGGCATGGATTGACATAGGAGCGCACCCTGTGCGCGATGCTTTTCCGTAACGTGACGAAGAGCGTTCGCGCACAAGATGCGCTCCTACGTCGCGATCACGGTGGCGACGGATACCCGCTCAATCCGCCGGCGCCGTATCCCCTTCATCTGGCGAGATCGCCTCGCCCCGCCGCGCATACCGCCGCGCCAGCACCGCGCACACCATCAGCTGGATCTGGTGGAACAGCATCAGCGGCAGCACGATCATGCCCACTGGGTGCCCGGCGAACAGCACCTTCGCCATCGGCACGCCGCTTGCGAGGCTTTTCTTGGAGCCGCAGAACACGATGGTGATCTCGTCTTCCTTGCCGAAACCCAGCGCGCGCGCACCCTGGGTGGTACTCAGCAACGCGAGCGCCAGCAGCACCACGCAGACCAGCACCACACCGCCGAGCACCGGCAGCGGCACCTGCTTCCACAGGCCTTCCAGCACCGAGGCGCTGAACGCGGTGTAGACCACCAGCAGGATCGAACCCTGGTCGACCACACCGACCAGCGGGCGATGGCGCTGCACCCAGCCACCGATCCAGCGCTGCGCCACCTGCCCCGCCACGAACGGCACGAGCAGCAGGCTGACGATCTCGCCCAGCGCATGCCAGGACATGCCGCCACTCCCGCCCGACTCCAGCAGCAAACCCGCCCACAACGGCGTGATGAAGATGCCGAGCAGACTGGACGCCGAGGCCGCGCACACCGCGGCGGAGACATTCCCGCGCGCGATCGAGGTGAACGCGATCGACGACTGCACCGTGGACGGCAGGGTGCACAGGAACAGCACGCCAAGGTACAGGCTCGGCGTCACCAGCGGCGCCAGCAGCGGGCGCAACGCCCAGCCCATCAGCGGGAACAGCACGAAGGTGCTGCCCAGCACGACGAGATGCAGCCTCCAGTGCGTGACGCCCGCCAGCACCGCCTGCCGCGACAGCTTGGCGCCGTGCAGGAAGAACAGCAGCATGATCGCGCCGTCGGTGAGCCAGCCGAACGCCGTGGCCCACGCGCCGCGGCAGGGCAGCACGCTGGACAGCAGCACGGTCAGCAGCAGCGCGCAGGTGAAGCGATCGGGCAGGAAACGGCGGAGCATGCGTGACACCGGCAACGAGGAACGCGTATTGCAGCGGTGCGACCGTGGCAAATCAATCCCGGAAGCTGCGCGCCTGCGTCGTCATCGCCATCCGTCGCCGCAACCGCCGAAGCTCAGCGGCCGTTGTCGTTGCCGCTGTCGGATGTGGCCGGCTTGCTGCCGCCCCACTCCAGGACCTTGTACATCACCGGGCGCACCGGCGGCGCGCCCTCGGTGGCGCGCATCACGCCATTGCTGTCCACCATGTAGGTGTAGGACAACCCGTTCTTCTGGGTGACCACCACCATGTAGACGCGACCGTTGCGGCGGTACTCCTGGTAGACCGCATCGCCCTCGGTGTGCACCGTGACATCATCCGCCGGTGAATCACCCTTGGCCGTCTGCGACGCACCCTTGTCGCCCGGCATCGCGGGCAGCGGGATCGGCTTGCCCGGCAAGGGCGTGGCCATGACCTCGGCCGGCGTGCTGCCGCTGCTGCTCGAGGCCGGCTTGGCAGGTGGCGCCACCGCCTGCACGCCCGGATCGTTCATGCCCGGCGGCGGCGGGGCCGGCGCGAACTTCGACGGTTGCTGGCTGCTGGACTGCGCACAGACCGGCAGCGCGACGAAGGCCGTGAGGGCGAGCAGGCAGGCAGCAGGTTTCATGACGGCGACCTCGATGGGGAGCCGCAGCATAGCAGCGCCTCCGCTGCTGCCCCGTGAACCTCGCCGTGCGAGAATCGAAGGCATGCCCAAGCTCATCCTGATCGACGGTTCCTCCTACCTGTACCGCGCCTTCCACGCGCTGCCGCCGCTGACCAACGCGCAAGGCGAACCTACTGGCGCGCTGTTCGGCGTGGTCAACATGCTGCGCGCCACGCTGAAGGCAAAGCCCGACTACCTGGCCTTCGTCAGCGATGCTTCCGGCCCCACCTTCCGCGATGAGCTGTATGAGCACTACAAGGCGAACCGCCCGCCGATGCCGGGCGACCTGCGCGTGCAGATCGAGCCGATGCTGGCGATCGTGGGCGCGCTGGGTTTCCCCATCCTGCGCATCGGTGGTGTCGAAGCCGACGACGTGATCGGCACGCTCGCCGTGCAGGCACAACGCGCCGGCATCGAGGTGGAGATCTCCACCGGCGACAAGGACATGGCCCAGCTGGTCGGCCCCGGCGTCACCCTGGTCAACACCATGACCAGCACCACGATGGACCGCGACGGCGTGATCGAGAAATTCGGCGTGCCGCCCGAGCGCATCGTCGACTACCTCACCCTGGTGGGCGACACCGTGGACAACGTGCCCGGCGTGCCCAAGTGCGGCCCCAAGACCGCCGCTAAATGGATCGCCGAATACGGCTCGCTGGACGGCGTGATCGCGAACGCGGACAAGATCGGCGGCAAGATCGGCGAGAGCCTGCGCGAAGCGCTGCCGCAGCTGCCGCTGTCGCGCGCACTGGTGACGATCAAGACCGACGTGGCGCTGGAACAGGGTCCCGCCGACCTTGCCCTGCGCGAGGCCGACACCGCGGCACTGCGCGAGCTGTACACGCGCTACGAGTTCAAGGCGGCGCTGAAGGACCTGGATTCCTCCGGAGATACCTCTGCAGGAGCGCACCCCGTGCGCGAAAAACTCGATGCAGCACCAGAGCCCGAGCATCGCGCACAGGGTGCGCTCCCACCAAGCAATGCCGCGCCCGGCGAATACGAACTCGTCACCACGCAGGCGCAATTCGACGCCTGGCTGGACAAGCTGCGCAATGCGCCGCTGATCGCCTTCGACACCGAGACCACCAGCATCGATCCGATGCTGGCCGATATCGTGGGCCTGTCGCTGGCGGTGGAACCGGGCAAGGCCTGCTACGTGCCACTGGCGCACGACTATCCCGGCGCGCCCGCACAGCTGGCGCGCGCTGCGGTGCTCGCCGCGCTGAAGCCGATCTTCGAGGACGCCAGCCGCCCCAAGCTGGGCCAGCACGCGAAGTACGACATCAACATCCTGTCGCACTACGGCATCGCGGTGGCGGGCGTGCGCCACGACAGCATGCTGGAGTCCTACGTGTGGAACGCCACTGCTACGCGGCACGACATGGATTCGCTGGCGAAGCGTTACCTCGGCTACGACACCGTGAAGTACGAGGAGGTGGCCGGCAAGGGCGCGAAGCAGATCCCGTTCTCGCAGGTGGACCTGGACACCGCCTGCCGCTACGCCGCCGAGGACGCCGACATCACCCTGCGCCTGCACCACGCGCTGTGGCCGCTACTGGAGAGCGTGCCCAGCCTGCGCTCGGTCTACGAGAACATCGAGATCCCGCTCATTCCCGTGCTGGCCGGCATGGAGCAGCGCGGCGTGCTGATCGACGTGGCGGAGTTGCGCAAGCAGAGCCAGCAGCTCGGCAAGCGCATGCTGGAATTGCAGCAGCAGGCGTACAAGGAGGCCGGGCGCGAGTTCAACCTCGATTCGCCGAAGCAATTGCAGGCGATCCTGTTCGACGAACTGGGACTGCCGGCGAAACTCAAGACGCCCACCGGACAGCCGTCGACCAACGAGGAAGCGCTGGAGGCGATCGCCGACGCGCATGCGCTGCCGAAGCTGATCCTCGACTACCGCGGCCTCGCCAAGCTGCGCTCCACCTATACCGACAAGCTGGCCGGCACGGTGAACCCGCGCACCGGCCGCGTGCACACCAGCTACCACCAGGGCGCGGTGGCCACCGGACGGATCTCCTCCACCGATCCGAACCTGCAGAACATCCCGGTGCGCACCGAGGAAGGTCGCCGCATCCGCCAGGCCTTCATCGCGCCGCCGGGCTGGAAGGTGATGGCGGCGGACTACTCGCAGATCGAGCTGCGCATCATGGCCCACCTGTCCGGCGACGAAGGCCTGCTGAAGGCCTTCCACGAAGGCGGCGACGTGCACCGCGCCACCGCCGCCGAGGTGTTCGGCCTCAAGCCCGAACAAGTCACCAGCAACCAGCGCCGCGCCGCCAAGGCGATCAACTTCGGCCTGATGTACGGCATGAGCGCGTTCGGCCTCGCCCGCCAGCTCGGCATCGACCGCGGCGAGGCCGGCGACTACATGGCCCGCTACTTCGCCCGCTACCCCGGCGTGCACGCCTTCATGGAGGCCACCCGCGAACAGGCGCATCGCGACGGCTACGTGGAGACGATCTTCGGCCGCCGCCTGTACCTGGAGAACCTGCAGTCCCGCAACCAGGCCCATCGCGCCGGCGCCGAGCGCGCCGCGGTGAACGCGCCGATGCAGGGCAGCGCCGCCGACATCATCAAGCGCGCGATGATTGCCGTGGCCGCGTGGCTGAAGGCGCGCGACGACGCCCACATGCTGATGCAGGTGCACGACGAACTGGTGTTCGAGGTGCGTGCCGACGCCGTGGACGTGGTACGCGAAGGCGTACGCGAGCGCATGCAGGGCGCCGCCGCACTGGCGGTGCCGCTGATCGTCGACGTGGGCGTAGGCGCGAATTGGGACGAGGCACATTGAGTCCGCCCCAGTTGTTGGGTTTCCGTGAAATGAATCGAACCTGACTTTTTTTGCACCGGCTGTAGAACTTTTCCGGATTCGCGCGTTCTCAATCATCGGATGCACGCAACGGCATCCATGGCTGGACACCTCCCTGGACAGCCACCCGGACGCGGAACCTCTCCCCTGGGTTTCCGCCTCCCCCGGCCCCGAAGGCACCCCCTGGCCTTCGGGGCCTTTTTATGGGTTGTATTCGTGCGTTCGTCCATGATCGCGAAGATGGGAGTCGCGGCCAGACTGCTCTCCACTTCATCTGCACGGGCCGCCCCGGCATACTCGAAGCCCGTTCCATCGCGGAAAATATCCATGCGCTTCGCACTGATCGTCATCGGCCTCGTCCTGCTCGTCGCCGGCCTGTGGGTGGTGTTCGGCCACGGCGGCTACCAGCAGACCGACACGCTGGTGCAACTCGGCTCGGCCAAGCTCACCGCCACGCACGACAAGGCCTTCCCGCAGTGGCTGGGCGTCGCCGGCATCGTGGTGGGCGCATTGCTGGCCATCGGCGGTTTCTTCAAGAAGGGCTGAACACCGCAGCCGCTACAATGGGTGCGATGGATGTCTCGCACCTGATCGACACGCTCAACGACGCGCAACGCGAAGCCGTCTGCGCCCCGCTTGGCCACTATCTCGTCCTCGCCGGCGCCGGCTCCGGCAAGACCAGCGTGCTCACGCGCCGCATCGGCTGGCTCACCCAGGTGGAGCGGGTGCCGCCATGGGCGATCCTCGCCGTCACCTTCACCAACAAGGCCGCGGGCGAGATGCGCGCGCGGCTGGAGTCGCTGATTCCCGGCGGTACGCAAGGACTCACCGTGGGCACCTTCCACGGCATCGCCCACCGCCTGCTGCGCCGGCACTGGCGCGAGGCCGGACTGCCGGAAGGCTTCCAGATCCTCGACGCCGACGACCAGCAGCGACTGGTGAAGCGCGTGATAGCGGGACTGGGGCTGGACGAGGCGCGCTTTCCGCCGCGCCAGGCCACCTGGACGATCAACGGCTGGAAGGACGAGGGCAAGCGCCCCGACGCGATCGAGCACCGCGACCATCCCGTCACGCACACCCTGGTGCGCATCTACCAGGCCTACGAGGACGCCTGCCACCGTGCCGGCCTGGTCGATTTCGCCGAGCTGCTGCTGCGTGCGCACGAGCTGTGGCTGAAGAATCCGGCCGTACTGGAGCATTACCAGAGCCGCTGGCGGCACCTGCTGATCGACGAATTCCAGGACACCAACACGCTGCAGTACGCGTGGATCCGCGTGCTCGCCGGCCACAGCAGCAAGGTCTTCGCAGTGGGCGATGACGACCAGTCGATCTACGGCTGGCGTGGCGCGCGGGTGGAGAACATGCAGCAGTTCCTCAAGGATTTCCCCGGCGCGCGCACGATCAAGCTGGAACAGAACTACCGCTCCACCGCCACCATCCTCAAGGCCGCGAACCACGTGATCGCGCGCAACGGCGGCCGCCTCGGCAAGGAACTGTGGACCGCCGGCGACGATGGCGAGCGCATCGCGCTGTACGCCGCCTACAACGAGCAGGACGAGGCGCGCTTCGTGGTCGAGCGCATCCGCGAATACATCGCCGAACACGGCAGCGCGAAGGACTGCGCCATCCTCTACCGCTCCAACGCGCAGTCGCGCAACTTCGAGGAACAGCTCACCCAGCGCAACATCCCCTACCGCGTCTACGGCGGCCAGCGCTTCTTCGAGCGCGCCGAGATCAAGGACGCGCTGGCCTACCTGCGGCTCACCGCCAACCGCCACGACGACGCCTCGTTCGAGCGCGCGGTGAACACCCCGCCGCGCGGCATCGGCGACCGCACGCTCGACGTGTTGCGCCGCCGCGCCCGCAGCGAGCGCACGTCGATGTGGGAAGCCGCGCTGGCCGAACTCGCCGGCAGCGAACTGGCCGGGCGTGCGAAGAATGCGGTGAAGGCCTTCCTCGCCCTGATCGGCGAGATGAGCCGCACGTTTTCTCCCTCTCCCCTGCGGGGAGAGGGTCGGGGTGAAGGGTCGGGCTTGCCGGAAACTTCCGCTCCGCCCGAACCCTCTCCCCCAACCCCTCTCCCGGAGGGAGAGGGGAGTAATGCATTGCCCCTCGCCGAGCAGATCGACCACGTGCTCACCCACACCGGCCTGCGCGACCACTACGAGAAGGACAGCCGCGGCAACGGCGAGGCGCGTATCGAGAACCTCGACGAACTGGTCAACGTGGCCAGCCGCTTCGAGCGCACCCAGGAGGACCTCGATGCCGGCCTCGACGAGCTGTCCGCCTTCCTCTCGCATGCCGCGCTGGAAGCGGGCGAGGGCCAGGGCGAGGCCTGGGACGATTGCGTGCAGCTGATGACGCTGCACTCGGCCAAGGGCTTGGAGTTCCCGCTGGTGTTCCTGGTCGGGCTGGAGGAAGGCCTGTTCCCCAGCCAGCGCTCCACCGAGGACGAAGGCCGGTTGGAAGAGGAGCGCCGGCTCGCCTACGTGGGCATCACCCGCGCCCGCGATCGCCTGGTCATCAGCTACGCCGAATCGCGCCGCATGCACGGCACCGAGATGCTGGCGCGCCCCTCGCGCTTCCTCGCCGAGATGCCCGCCGAACTGATCGACGAGGTGCGCCCGCGCGTGCAGGTGAGCCGCCCGCTCTACGCCGGCGCCGGCGCCGGCCGCTACACTGACACCAGTTCGCTGCAGGAAGACCTGCCGGTCAAGCTCGGCCAGCGCGTCAGCCACCCCAGCTTCGGCGAAGGCGTGGTGGTCAGCGCCGAAGGCAGCGGCGCGCACACGCGGCTGCAGGTGAATTTTGCCGGCGCCGGCAGCAAGTGGCTGGTGGCGGCGTACGCCAATCTCACGCCCTTGTAGATCATGTCGATTCCAGCCGACAGCGAGGCTGCCGATATCGGAAAGCAAACCCTGCTTCCGCTGTTTCCGACCGCGCTTGTTTGGGTGGCCAAACCCGCCGGCCGGCTCTTGCCAAGGCGCCGGATTGCGGGGAGGATGCCGACAATCGCGCCTTCCTGCGTTCTGGTTGAAAGGAGGATTGCATGGATGTCGTGATCGTCGACGACCAGGCTTCGGCCCGCACGATGTTGCGACACATCGTGCAGGACATCGGGCCACAGCTCGTCGTGCACGATTTCGGCGTGCCGCAAGCGGCGCTGGACTGGTGCGAGGACAACCGGCCCGACCTGCTGCTGCTGGACTACCGCATGCCGGGTATGGACGGGCTGGAACTGGCCAAGGCCTTCCGCAAGCCGCTGCGGAACCGGGATGTGCCCATCGTGCTGGTCACGGTGGTGGGCGACGAACCGGTGCGGCAGGCGGCGCTGGATGCCGGCGTGATCGATTTCCTGGTCAAGCCGATCCATCCGCGCGAGCTGCGCGCGCGTTGCCGCAACCTGCTGCAGTTGCGCCAGCAGTCGGAATCGATCAAGCAACGCTCGCTGTCGCTGGAGCAGCGGCTCCTCGCCAGCATGCACGAAGTCGAGGAACGCGAGCGCGAAACGCTGTCGCGGCTCGCGCGGGCCATCGAACTCCGCGACGCCGGCACCAGCGCCTTTCTCGAGCGCATGGCGCACATCGCCGGACTGATCGCGGAGGGGCTGGGGCTGCCGGAAGATCAGGTCCGCATGATCGAGTTGGCTGCGCCGCTGCACGACATCGGCAAGATCGCCATCCCCGACGCGATCCTGCTGAAGCCGGGCCCGCTGGACGCGGAGGAACGTGCGCGCATGCAGCAGCACCCGCGCATCGGCTACCAGCTGCTGCAGGACAGCCAGAGCCGCTTCATCCAGGCGGGCGCGCAGATCGCGCTGCGCCACCACGAACACTGGGACGGCAAAGGCTACCCGGACGGCTTGGCCGGCGAGGAAATCCCGATCGAGGCGCGGGTGACCACCGTGGCCGACGTGCTGGACGCCCTGCTGTCGCCGCGCCCGTACAAGGAGGCCTGGAGCATCGAGCGCTCGCTCGAATACATCGGCACGCAAAGCGGCGTGCTGCTGGATCCGGACTGCGTGCGCGCCCTGATGGACAACCTGCCGCAGCTGCACGGCATCTGCGAACGCTACTCCCATGTTCCGCTCCATCGTGACTGGCGTTGACCGCGTGCGCCAGGCCTTGGCCTGGGTGCGCCTGCGGTTGCGCGGGCGCGCGGACAGCGAGCATGCGCAGGTATTCGTGCGCATCGCGATCACCTTGCTGTTCTCCATCTATCTCGGCTGGAAGGTCGGCTGGGGCAACGACACCCCGGCGCTGTTCTCGACCTGGCTGATCCTGCTCGGCGAACTGGGCCTGTCGATCGGCCTGCTTGTCGCGATCCTCGCGGCGCCGCAGCCGTCGGAGCTGCGGCGCTGGCTGGGGATGCTGGCCGACTACGCGGCGATCGGCGGGGTCATGTACCTGCAGGGCGAATCGGCCTCCCCGCTGTACGCGGCGTACCTGTGGGTCACGATCGGCAACGGCATGCGCTACGGGCCGCGCTACCTGTACGCCTCCACCGCGCTGGCCACGCTGTCGTTCGGGGAGATGATGACGTTCACCCCCTACTGGCTGCAAAACCGCTACCTGTCCTGGGGACTGCTGCTGGGCCTGGTCGCGGTGCCGCTGTACTTCGCCGCCCTGCTCAAGGCGCTGACCGCCGCGATCGAGGAAGCCCGGCGCGCCAACCTGGCCAAGAGCCGCTTCCTCGCCAACATGAGCCACGAGTTCCGCACGCCGCTGAACGGGCTGTCGGGCATGTCGGAGCTGCTGGCGAGCACCCGGCTGGACGCGGAGCAGCGCGGCTACCTGGAAACCATCCAGGCCGCCAGCCGCTCGTTGCTGGCGCTGGTGGAGGACGTGCTGGACATCTCGGCGATCGAGGCCGGCAAGCTGCGGCTGAAGCAGGAAAGCTTCAACCTGCATGCCTTGCTGGAGCAGATCAACCTGATGCTGCGCCCCGAGGCGCGCTCGAAGCGGCTGGACTACGCGGTGACGGTCATGCCGGAAGTGCCGGTGCAACTGCGCGGCGACGCCCGCCACCTGCAACAGGTGCTGGTGAACCTGCTCAGCAACGCGATCAAGTTCACCGCGTCGGGCGAGGTCCACATGACGGTGGCGAAATCCGCCGTGGCCGGCGCGGGGCCGGTGCGCCTGCGCTTCACGGTGTCGGATACCGGCATAGGCATTCCCGTATCGGCGCGCGCGCGGCTGTTCGAGGCCTTCGAGCAGGTCGACAACAGCCTGGTTCGCAAGCACCAGGGCAGCGGGCTGGGTACCACGATCGCCAAGGGCCTGACCGAGGCCATGGGCGGATCGATCGGGTTCGAAAGCCACGAGAACGTCGGCAGCAGCTTCTGGGTCGAGCTGCCGTTCGATCTCGCCGCCGAGTCCGTACGCACAACCGACAGCGGCACAGCGCCGGCCGCGGACGCGCGCCTGTCGCCTGCGCCGTCGGCTGCGCACAACGTCATCGCGTTCGCCGATCCGTTCTCGCGCCATCGCGCGCGGATCAAGTCGGCCCGCGTGCTGGTCGCCGACGACCATGCCGCCAACCGCCTGCTCCTGCAGGGCGTGCTGCAGAAGGCCGGGCACCGGGTGATGACGGTGGAGGACGGCGAAGTCGCGCTCGATGCGCTGGTGGGCGGCGGCTTCGAGCTGGCGCTGCTGGACCTGCACATGCCGTCGCTGAGCGGGATCGACCTGCTGCGTCAGCTGCGCGTGATGGAAGCGGGCTCGCGCGCCCGTACCCCGGTGGTGATCATCAGCGCCGATGCCACCCCCGAATCGGCCCAGGCCTGCCGCAACGCCGGGGCCCGCGCGTTCATCACCAAGCCCTTTGCCGCCGGCAGACTGCTCGACGCCATTGCGGCGATCCTGAGCGGCGGAGACGGCGAGGCAGCGGACAGCCCGCAACCGGTCGCGCACGCCTCCTCCGCGGAAGTGCTGGACCCGTCGGTGCTGGACGAACTCGCGTCGCTCGGGATGGGCAAGGTCTTCGAAGCCGATTTCATCGGCCAGTGCATTACCGACGCGCGGGTGGCGCTGGCCAAGATGCGCCAGACCGGGGCGGAGGCCGACTGGGAACAGTTCCGCGAGCATGCCCACGCCATGAAGGGGATTGCCGGCAATCTCGGCCTGGTGCAGTGCGCCGGCTTGAGCGGCGCCCTGATGCGGATGACCGCCTTCGAGCTGGACCGCGACTGGCGGCGCCACTGCGAAAGCCTGACCCAGCGCCTGCACGAGGGCGAACAGGCGCTGCAAGCGCGCGGGAGCTGGCTACCCGCGCGCGAGGACAATCCGCAGCCGTCATGATCAGGCCTGCGCGGCGGTCGGTTCGCCATGCCGGCGGTACTGCGCGCGCACCAGCCGCTCCATGGTCCGCAGCGACTTCTCGCCGAGCTGCAGCGCGGTATCCACCCAGACCTCGGTGATCGCCATCATTTCTTCCAGGGTCACCGGTTGCGCCAGCGTCCGGACCCGATGCATGGCCATGCGCGCGTGCGGGATGCGGCGGTTGCCGCGGATGACTTCCTCGACCGCCTGCACGCCCTGCCCGCGCGGGGCCAGGACATCCACCAGACCCATCTTGTAGAGCTCTTCGCTGGACAGGATGTCGCCGCTCAGCATCAGCTGTTCGGCCCGATGCGGCGGGATGCGCTTGCACAGGAAGGAGTAGGCCCCCATCCCCGGGAACAGGTCGAACAGCACCTCCGGCAGCCCCATGCCGACGCCTTCCTCCGCCACGATGGTATGGCAGCTCAGCGCGACCTCGAAGCCGCCGCCCAGCGCATCGCCCTGCACCAGCGCGATGCTGTGCGCATCGGCATCGAGCCCGGCATGGAACGCATGCACGCCACGCACGCATTGCCGGGCGTAGGTCAGCAGGGCAGGACGGTTCTGGTGGCGGATCGCGTTGCAGAAGTATTCCAGGTCGCCACCGAGGTTGAACGCATCGCAGTCGGAAGCGAGCACCACGTGCCGCAGGCCGGCTTCGCCGAACATGCGCTCCCGGCGCAGGCGGTCGCCCAGGACGTTCTGGTACTGCAGGATGTCGGCAACCAGTGCCGGCTTGAAGCAGGCGCGGCCGGGCGAACTGGCCAGATCGGCGTGCATGTGGCACCAGTGCACGGCGGCATCGGCGCTCTCGGTGACGCGCAGGGTGGGGTAACGGGGGGCAGCAGCAAGCTTCTCGAGGATCGCGGTAGCCATGGTCGCTCCAGACGGGTGATGCCAGCCCGGGCCCCGTGGCCGGCGGGACACGGAAGGTACGTCAAGGGGGGCCCGGAGGCCTCTATGCACCCAAACGCCCGTGAGTGCAAGGAAACGCCCGGTACAGGGAGTTGCATGCACCGGATCGATGGCACGCTGCGTATCCAGCCGCGCCACGGCCGTCACGATCAGCCACTGGCCAGCATGTGATGCTTTGGTGAAGCCTGGCCCGCGCGTCAGCCACCCCGGCTTCGCCGAAGGCGTGGTGGTCAGCGCCGTAGGCAGCGGCGCGCACACACGCGGTTGCCGGTGAACTCGCGGTCGTGGGCAGCGTGGCTGGTGGTGAGCTACGCCAGCGTTGCGCCGCCGCGCTGATCAACCGTGCGCTGGTGCGAGCTCCTTCAGCGCCTGCTTCACCGCATCCGCCACGGCTTGCGGCTGATCCAGCTCGACGTCGTGCGAGCTGTCGGCCACCTTGCGCAGCACGCCACGGGCCGAGCTCGCCACGATGCGTCGCTGGGTCGCGTCGCGCGCCGCCTCCAGCCGCTTGCGCATGTCGGCGGGCGCGTCGGCATAGGTGCCCGCGGCCTGCAGCACCACCAGCGGCATGGTGCCGTGCGATTCGTTTGCAGGCACCGGCTGCGCGAACACCGACACGTTCTGCGCCAGTTCCGAGCGCAGCGTGTGCCAGAACGCCGGACGCAGCGTGCGCGCATGATTGGCCGCGGCGACCGCCTTGCTCTCCCATGGCGCCGGTTTGTCGATGCACTGCGCCAGCGCGGGCGACGGCCTGGCCAACTCGCCACGCTCGGCGGCAGCCTCGCAACCCGCGATGAACGCATCGCGCTGCTGGTCCAGCATCGCATCGTCCTTCATCCACTGCGCCGACATGAAACGAGCCAGGTCCTGAGCGGGCGGATCGACCAACACCAGCGCGGCGACCTCGCCGGGATACCCGCTGGCGTAGCGACGCACGATGTTGCTGCCCAGCGAATGGCCCACCAGCACCAGGGGCGTATGCAGATGGGCGGCTTCGACCAGCGCATGCAGGTCGGCCACGTCGGCGTCGAGCCCGCGCGGCAACGGCCCAGCATCGCTGAAACCATAGCCCGCACGGTCGTAGGAGCAGACGCGCGTCCGCGCTGCCAGCAGCGGCCGCACGCGGAACCAGCTCTCCGAATCAGCATGCGAGCCGGACTCCAGCAGCACGGTCATCGGCCCGCTGCCGCTGCAGCGCACGTTGAGGTAGCGGCCCTGGCCAATGGCGATACGCTGGCCCGGTTTGGCGTAGCTTTCCGGTGTCTTTGCGAGGGTCGCCGGCGCGGCCATCGCTGCGGTGGCCAACGGCAGCACCGTGCAGGTCGCGACCAGAGGTCCGAGGTGCCGGAGTTTCATGCGCGTCTCCCGTTGGGTTTGCCTTGGGACACGGGCGCGCAGGTGGAAGTTCGCGACTTGGAAATTTGTCGGCAAGCACCCAAGCGTGATCGCGGGTATCGAAATCCCCGAAAAACGTGAGCAGCGTCCTATCCGCGCAACCGCGGCACCCCGTGCTCGTCGCGCTCCTCGACCGCGATGGCGCTGGTGTCGATCACGCCAGCGGTCTGGCTGGCGGACTGGCGCACGGTTTCGCCGCGGGTCATGGCGAGCGCGTTGCGGTAGCAGCGTTGCGCTTGGGTAGCGTCGCCCTGGCCTTGCCAGGCATCGCCCAGCGCTTCCCACGCGCTCGCGCTTGGTGCCAGCGCCAGCGCGCGTTCGAGGTACTGGCGGGCCTTGCCCCACAGCTTGGCGCGCACGCAGATGCGGCCGGTGGCGAGCAGCAGGGCGGCGTCGTTGGGATGGGCATCGAGCCAGCCCTCGGCACGGCGCAGGCGGGCGTCGAGGTCGCCGCCGGCGAGCACGCCGTAGGCTTCCACCAGTTCCGGCGACCATTCGCGGCGCAGCGCGGATTCGAGTTCGTCCATCGCCGGCAGCACCAGGCCGAAGCCGGCGGCACGGCGGGCGTAGGCGTCGATCGCGGCGGGGGCGCGGCGCTGGGTCTTGGGCAGTTGCGACCACAGCGTGTTGAGCGCGGCCCCGTCGGGCGCCGTGTCGATGGCGGCGACCAGCACCCTCGCTTCCAGCGCGGTGTAGCCGCGCGTGCCCAGCGCGCCGCTTTTCTGCAGCGGTTCCAGCGCGGCGAGCGCGCGGCGGGTGTCGCCCGCAACCAGCGCGGAGAGCGCGAGTTCGCGCCAGCCGCCGGGCGGCAGCGCGCCCTTGTCGGCATCGGGCACCAGCAGGGCCAGCGCTTCGGCGGCCTTGCCGTCGCGGCGCAACACGCGGGCGCGCAGCACGCGCGCCGCCTGCGGTGCGGCCTGCGAAGCTTCGGCGAGGATTTCCAGCGCGCGGCCATGCTCGCCGCGGCGCGAGGCGGCTTCGGCGGAAGCCAGCAGAGCGACACCACGCAACGCATCCAGCCGCGAGGCGCGGTTGAGGTCGCGCTCGGCGTCGCCGTGGCGGCCCTCCATCAGCGCGATCAGGCCCTCGGCCAGCCGCTTGCGGCTGAGCCGGCGATGCCGCCGCGACAGCGCGCCGAATGGCCAGCGCAGCAGCCGCCACACCACGACGAGGACGGCCCAGGCCACCAGCAGGATGAGCAGGGCGGCGACCACCGTGGTCTCCACGCGCCAACCGCGCAGGCGCACCAGCACGTAGCCGGGATCGACCGCCACCCAGTGCCAGCCGAACGCCGCCAGCGCGGCGACGATCGCCAGCAGCAGGATCCAGCGCCACAGGCTCATCGCGCGGCTCCCGCAGCGTGCGCCGGCACTGTCGCGCTGGCGGCAGGCGCGGGGTTGTTCGACAGCGCATGCACTGCGCGCAGGTTGCGCAGTTCGGTGAGCGCGGCGCCGAGCTGCACCGGCGCGTTGTTCGGCGCAGCATCGATCAGCTGCCGCAACGTATTGCGTGCCTGCTGCACGGACTCGGCGTGCTCGTCAAACTGGCTGGCGAGCCCGGCGTCGGCGCGCTGCAGCGCCGTGGCGAAGGCCTTGGGATCGTGCGCGAGCAGCGCGGCCTGCGCCTGCGCGAGATCCAGCGCCAGCAGCTCGCGGGCGAAGCGCGCATCGGCCACCGCCAGCGGTGCGCCGTTGTCGCGCTGCACGCTGACCACGCCGGCCAGCGCGCGGCCGATGCGCGACCACGCACTGGTCGACGATGCGCTCGCCGGCGCGTCCAGCGGCTTCAGGGGCAGCGTGGGCAGCATGCCGCGCAGCGTGGTGAGCATGGCCAGCGCCTGGGCTTGGCCGGTCGGCTGGCTGGCGAGCAAGGCGCGACGTTCCGCCTCGATGCTCTGCCGCAAACCCGCGAACGCACTGTCGTTCACCGCAGCCAGCGCCTGTGCAGCCAGCGCATACGCCGCCGCCGCGCCCTGCGCGTCGTGGAACAGCTCGTAGCGTTCCCTGGCCATGCGCAGCAGCGACTCGGTCTCGTCGAGCAAGGTGGCGTCGCGCGCGGAAAGCGTGTTCTCGGAGAGCTTGCCCACCGCGTCTTCCAGTTGGCGCAGGCGATCGCCCTGCGACTGCTGCGCAGCCTGCAACGAGCGGTCGAGCTGGTCGGCGGCATCCAGGCGCTGGGCGAGGCTTGCACCACCGCCTTTCAGGCTATCCAGCTTGTGCTCCAGAGCATTTACACGGTTGAGCAGATCCATCGTGCTCAGCACGGCCGTGTCGACGCCAACTTTCTGCTGCCACTGGCGCCAACCCACGTAACCGGCTGCGAGCAAGGCCAGCAAGGCCAGCAGCAGCGCCAGCGCGATGCTGCCGCCGCGAGGGGCGGCGTCGCGCGAGGCGGGTTTCGTGGCACGCGGCGTGGACGCAGGCGTGGCGGACGGTGCGGGCTCGTGTTCGCTCATGCCCGGCATGCTAACAGGCAGGCCCGGGACGTTCGTTGCAAGGCCGTGAAACGATCAGCGCAACGCCGCGGCCCTGAGCAGATCGGCGGCAAGCGCGGACTCGGCCTGCACGATGCGCGCGAAACCCGCCATGCGTGCCGCCTTCGCCAGTCGCGCGCTGCTGGTCACGGCCACCGCCGCGCGCAGGCGCGCCAGTGCCGGCAGCGGCAAGAAGTTGACGAGGTTCTGCAGTGCCTCGACGCTGGAAAGCAGCACACGCGCCGAACGCGGCAGCGCCAGCACGGCATCGACATGCCGGCTATCCAGCCGCGGCGGCACGCGGCGATACACCTGCACTTCGCGCAGACGCGCGCCGCGTGCGGCCAGTTGCTCGCGCAGCATGCCGCGACCGCCGGGCGCGCCGACCAAGGCCACGCGCCGGCCGCGCAAGACCTGCGTGGCCGGCAGGTCGAGCAGGCCTTCGCTGTCCTGTCGCGACGGCGCCTGCGCGGACACGCCATGCCGGCGCAACGCCTGCGCCGTGCCCTGCCCCACCGCCAGCACCGCGGCCTTCGTGCGCAACGGCGCCAGGGCGGCGGCGAAACGCACGGCGGCGGGACTGGTAAACACCAGTACGTCATCGCCCAGCGCGGCGCGCATCGCCGCACGCAGATCCGTGCCATCCGTCGCGCCACGCAGCGACAGCCCCGGCAACAGCAGCGGCACGCCGCCGCACGCACGCACGCGCCCTGCCAGCGCGACGGCGGTGCCGGCCGGGCGGGTGATCACGACCACGCGACCAAGCAACGCCGGCGACTTGCTTGCACTTGAGGAAACCACGCGCGCCCCACATCTGCATGATTCGGCCAGCCCGCAGTGTAACGGCTGCCATCGCCAGCCCATGGACAGTCCGTGAACCCATCGCCCGTGAACCCAGGCACCGACGCCGCGCACGACCTGGTGCGCTTCATCCGCGACAAGATCCCGCTGGCGCAGGCGATGGAGCTGGAACTTCAGGCGCACGACGATGACCTGCTGGTGCTGGGCGCGCCGCTGGCGCCGAACGTCAACGACAAGGGCTGCGCGTTCGGCGGCAGCCTGGTGAGCCTGATGACGCTGTGCGGCTGGGGCCTGGTGGAACTGGCATTGCGTCGGCTGGGCCACGACTGCGACGTGTACGTGGGCGAATCCATGGTGCGCTACCTGCAGCCGGTGTGGGGGGACTTCGATGCCGAGGCGCGGCTGGCGGAAGGCGCGGACTGGGCCACGTTCTTCGACACCTTGCGTGCGCGCGGCAAGGCGCGCATCGAGTTGGCCTGCCGCGTGCCTGGCACGGACGGCCAGCCCGCCGCCACGCTGACCGCCCGTTTCGTGGCCAAGCGCCGCGATTGAAACTCCCCGATTGAAGCGGCGCGCCCGCCGCCGCAGAATGGGGCGGCTCCCCGGGGGATAACACCGCATGCGCCGCATCTTGCTTCCGCTCATCGCCAGCACCGTCCTGCTGCTCGCCGGCTGCGCCGCCAACACGCGCAACGACGCCCTGACCTCCACGCTCACCGCCTACGGCAACGCGGTGCGCTGGAACGGCCTGCAGAGCGCGCTGCAGTTCGTCGATCCCGCGGTGCTCAAGGCACATCCGCCCACCGATCTCGATCTGGCGCGCTACCGGCAGGTCACGGTGAGCGACTACGACGACGGCGCCGGCCCGGTGCCGCTGGGCGAGAACGAAGTGCAGCAGACCGTGCAGATCCGCCTCATCAACATCCACACCCAGGCCGAGCGCGGCATCACCGCGCGCCAGGTCTGGCGCTACGACGAGAAGCTGAAGCATTGGTGGCTGGAAAGCGGCCTGCCGGACATCCGGCAGGACTGATGGCGGGCGAAGCTCATGGCGGCAACGGATGTCCGTATAATCGCCGGTTTGACCGTACCGGCGCGACTGTCGCGCCCCGTGGACCCGACATGCAAGATTTCCTGCACAAGCTGCCCCAGTTCATCGGCAACCATGCGGCGCTGGCCGCGCTGTTCGCGATCCTGCTGATCGCGCTGATCGTGGTGCAGGTCGGCCTGCTGTTCGGCAAGAGCAAGGAGCTGACGCCGGCCGGCCTCACCCAGCTGATCAACCGCGACAGCCCGCTGCTGATCGACCTCTCGGCGATCGCCGACTTCGAGAAGATGCACGTGCCCGGCGCGCGCCACGTCCTGATGAGCCAATTCGACCCCGAGCACAAGGACCTGGCCAAGGCCAAGGAACTGCCGGTGGTGGTGATGGACAAGGACGGCCGCGGCAACTCGGTGAAGGCCTCGCAGCGCCTGGTCAAGGCCGGTTTCCAGAAGGTCTACACGCTGGGCGGCGGCGTACTCTCCTGGCACGCGGCGCAGCTGCCGGTGGCGAAGGGCAACAAATAGGCACGTCGCAGGAACGGCTGCAGGAGCGGCTTCCGCCGCGATTCCTCAGCCGGTCGCGGCTGAAGCCGCTCCTACAGGTGGAAACCCGCGCGTTTGGCGATGATCTGCGCCAGCACGTCCGGCGCGTAGTCGAACGAGTCGTAGTACAGCCGCTCCTCCGGCAAGGCCGCCGCCACGAAGCGATGGCGCGCGATGTCGATCATCGCGGGCGGTCCGCTCATGTAGACGTCGTGCGCCGACAGATCCGGGTGATCGGCCAGCACCGCCTCGTGCACCAGCCCCGTGCGCAGCGGCGCGGCGGCGTCCGGCGCCACGTCGGACAACACGGCATGGAAACGCAACTGCCGCGCCTGTCGCTGCCACTGTTCGATCTGCGGCAACAGGTACAGGTCCGCCGCATGGCGCGCGCCCCAGTACACATCCATCGCCCGGCGCGTGCCCAGCGCGAGGAAGTGCTCGACGATCGCCTTCACCGGCGCGATGCCGGTGCCGCCAGCCACGAAGATCATCGGCCGCTCCGAATCCTCGCGCGCCACGAAGGTGCCCAACGGCCCCTCGATGCGCAGCGTGTCGCCCACCGCGAGCCCGTCGGCCACCCGCGAGGTGAAGCCGCCGCCGGCGACATGGCGCACGTGCAGTTCGATCGTGCCGTCCGGCTGCGGCCCGTTGGCGATCGAGAACGGCCGGCGCCGGTCCTCGTCCAGCAGCACGTCGAGGTACTGCCCCGGCAGCCATTGCAGGCGCGGCTCGCCGTCGACGGGCTCCAGGTGCAGGCCGGTCACGTCGGGCGCCAGCGTGTGCTTCCCGGCCACGCGCACGGTGAGCCGGCGGCGCACGATGTCCTCCACCGAAGCGACTTCGCGCGCCGCCAGCAGCAGGTCGCTGGCCGGCACCGCCTGGCACAACAGCACGGCGTGATGGGCGCGCTCGTCCGCATCCAGCGCCAGCGGCGGGTTGCGCGGGTAGTCGCAGCGACCGGCCAGCAAGGTGGCCTTGCAGCTGCCGCAGACGCCGGCGCGGCAGGAATATGGCAAGGCGATGCCGGCGCGCTGCGCGGCTTCCAGCACGGTTTCGCCCGCGGCCACGTCGAAGCGACGGCCGGTGCTTTGCAGGGTGACGGTGTACACGCGCACATTGTCGCCGCGATGGCCCCAGCCGACAATGCGACTTTCCTCGCGGACTAGGGACAAACATGGGCATCTGGCAGCAGGACATCGACCTTGCGCACATCAACGCGTGGAGCGAAAACACGCTGATGGCGGTGCTGGGCATCCGCATCACCGAGATCGGCGAGGATTGGCTGCGCGGCACGATGCCGGTGGACGCCCGTACCCACCAGCCCTACGGCCTGCTGCACGGCGGCGCCTCGGTGGCGCTGGCCGAGACGCTGGGCAGCACCGCGGCGATGCTCACGCTCGATCCGGCGAAGTTCCGCGCGGTGGGTCTGGAGATCAACGCGAATCACGTGCGCGGCGTGCGCGAAGGCACGGTCACCGGCACCGCGAAGGCGCTGCACACCGGCCGCAGCACCCAAGTGTGGGAAATCCGCATCGAGGACGAGCGGCAACGGCTGGTGTGCGTGTCGCGCATCACCATGGCGGTGGTGCCGGCCGACGTGGTGGCGCCGCATTGAACGAAACGCCTTATGCGGGCCTCACCCCCGACCTCGTGCTCGACGCCGTGGCTGCCTGCGGGCTGTGGCCGGACGGACGACTGCTGGCGCTGAACAGCTACGAGAACCGCGTATGGCAGGTGGGCATCGAGGATGCCGTGCCGGTAATCGCGAAGTTCTACCGCCCCGGCCGCTGGAGCGATGCGGCGATTCTCGAAGAGCACGCCTACGCGCGTGAGCTGGC
This sequence comes from Rhodanobacter sp. C06, assembly GCF_002001105.1. Taxonomy (GTDB): domain Bacteria; phylum Pseudomonadota; class Gammaproteobacteria; order Xanthomonadales; family Rhodanobacteraceae; genus Rhodanobacter_A. The sequence continues at coordinate 27,267 of NZ_MUNP01000075.1, forward strand.
CGACGACGAGGTGCCGATGGTGGCGCCGCTGGTGTTCGCTGGCCGCAGCCTGCGCGAGCACGGCGGCTACCGCTACGCGTTGTCGCCGCGGCGCGGTGGCCGCGCGCCCACGCTGGAGTCGCGCGAGCAGCTGGAATGGCTGGGTCGCCTGCTCGCCCGCCTCCATGCAACAGGCGCGCGGAAGGCCTTCGCGCATCGCGGCGTGCTGGATCGCGCCACGCTGATCGCGCAGCCGGTGCAGGCGGTGCTGGCCTCCGACCTGTTGCCCGCACATCTGCACGCCGCCTACCGCAACGCAACGCAACGGCTCGACACCGCGGTGGCCGCGCGCCTCGATGCCGTGGGCCCCGTACGCACGCTGCGCCTGCACGGCGACTGTCATCCCGGCAACATCCTGTGGACCGATGCCGGCCCGCACTTCGTCGACCTCGACGATGCGCGCACGGGTCCCGCGGTGCAGGACTTGTGGATGCTCGCCAGCGACGACGCGGCGATGCGCGCGCTGCTGGACGGCTACACCCAGCTGCGCGATTTCGATCACGCCGAACTCGCGCTGGTACCCGCACTGCGCGCGATGCGCCAGCTGCACTACGCGGGCTGGATCGCCCAGCGCTGGCACGATCCCGCCTTCCCCGCCGCGTTCCCGTTCGCGGCCGAGGCGCGCTGGTGGGACGAGCACATCGCCGACCTGCACGAGCTGGCCGACGCGCTCGAAGCGTGATGGAATGGTGGCAGGGGGAGCAGTCATGACGAAAATCCGCGTGACTCACTGGTTGGTGCGTGCCACCTGCATGTCGCTCGGCCTGGGTGCCGTGCTCGGCATCATCATCGGCATCGATGCGTTGGGCTCACCTACAACGTCGCCCGTGCTTGGCACCATCACCGTGCTGATCTATCTGGCCATCGGCGCAGCGGCCGTAGGCCTGTGGTTTGGAGAAGAGCTCGGACTGCGCGCGACTCGCCTGCTGCTGATCGCGCAGGTACCCATCGTGCAGTCGACCAGCTTCAGTTATCTGTTCTACACCGGCGCAAGCTTCCTGATATACGTCGGCAGCGAGTTCGGCCTGAATGGCTTCATTGGCTCGGCCTATGTCCTGCAAGTTCATCCTCACGGCACATCGAGCGCCGGTTACCTTGTCGGAGTCAATCTGCTTGCCATCGCCATGCTGACGATCCTGAGCCGTGTCGACTTGATGCCATTCAGCTCATCACCCCCACCGCCATTCAAATAAAAGAGTTGCGTAGCAAGAACTTTCATCCATACGTCCAGGCAGGCATGCTTAGGCCGAGTTCTCTTTTGGGCACGACCATGAAACGATCCCGCACCGCCGCCCTGCTGCTGATGGGCAGCGCCCCGCTGCTGCTGACCGCGTGCAACTCCGATTCGGAGGCCTCGCGCCAAGGCCTGTACACCTCGGTCGAGGCCTGCGTGGCGGCGACCAACGACAGCGCCACCTGCCAGCAGGCGTTCGCCAAGGCCCAGCAGGAGGCGACCACCGAAGCGCCGCGCTTCGCCAACCGCGCGGAATGCGAGGCGAACTATGGCGCGGACAAGTGCGCGGAACGCAACGACGGCGGCGGCCACTCGTTCTTCGGCCCGATGATGACCGGCTTCTTCCTGTCGCAGATGCTGCGCAACGGCACGGCCGCCAGCGGCTTCAACAGCGCGCCGGCGTTCCGCGACAGCAATGGCGGCTGGCAGCGCCCGGCCGCGGATGGTGGCACCGGCGGCGTGTACCGCGGCGGCACCGGCACCGCGATGATGCCGATCAGCGCCACGCCTGATCGCGCGGTGACGGTGAGCCGCGGCGGCTTCGGCGAATCCGCCGGCAGTCGCGGCGCCGGCGGCTGATGCGACGCGTCGCCTGTGCCGAGCGCGCCGACTGGCGTGCGAAGGCCGCCGCCTGCGGTTTCGGCTTCCACACCATCGACGATGCGCCGTACTGGGACGAGACGGCGTATTACGCATTCAGTCTGCGCGAGATCGAGCGCGACATCGAGGCATCCACCGAGGAACTGCACGCGATGGCGCTGGACATGGTCGGGCGCGTGGTGGGCAGCGAACGCGACATGGAAAGACTGGCCATCCCGGAGGGCTTCCGCGACTGGATCGCGGCGAGCTGGCGCGAGCGCGCGCCGCACCTCTACGGCCGCATGGATTTCGCCTACGACGGCACCGGCCCCGCGAAGCTCTACGAGCTCAACTACGACACGCCCACCTCGCTGTTCGAAGCGGCGTTCTTCCAGTGGCAATGGCTGGAGGATGGTCTCGCGGCAGGCGCGTTGCCGGCCGGCGCCGACCAGTTCAACTCGATCCAGGAATCGCTGGTGGAGGCGTTCGGCACGATCGCCCGCTCCATCGCGCGGCCATTCCGGCTCGCCGCCGTGCGCGGCTCTACGGAAGACCAGGGCACCGTGGCCTACCTGCGCGACTGCGCGCTGCAGGCCGGCATCGATGGCGAGCAGCTGGCGATCGAGGACATCGGCGTCACCGCCGACGGCCGCTACACCGACCTCGACGACCAGGTGATCGGCTGCCTGTTCAAGCTGTACCCGCTGGAGGACTTGTTCCGCGAATCCTTCGGCCAGTACCTGCCACGCTCCGGCCTGCAGCTGATCGAGCCGCCGTGGAAGGCCATCCTCAGCAACAAGGGCATCCTGCCGCTGCTGTGGGAGGCACACACTGGCCACCCCAACTTGTTGCCGGCGACGTTCGACGACGGCGGCGAACTGCCGCGCGGCTGGGTGCGCAAGCCGCTGCATTCGCGCGAGGGCGCCAACGTCGCGATGCGGCTCCCGGACGGCCGCGAACTCGCCACCGGCGGCCCCTACGGCGGGCCATGCATCCGCCAGGCCTGCCAGCCGCTGGGCGCATTCGACGGCCGCTATCCGCTGATCGGCAGCTGGGTGGTGGGCGACCGCGCCTGCGGCATGGGGCTGCGCGAGGATGCCACGCCGATCACGAAAGACAGCGCCAGCTTCGTGCCACATGTGATCGTGGAAGAAGCACGCGGCGTATTGATCGCGTAAGCTGCGCGCTTTTCCAGAAGGGACGCCACGTGCGCCAGATCCTGTTCCGCCTGATCGGCATCCTCGAAGTGGCCGGCGGCGGCTACGGCATGATCCAGATGCTGTACCGCCTGCTGCCGTTCCGCGCGCACGACGGCATCGTCGCGCTGATCGGCCTGGCGCTGTATGCCTTCGTGCTGGTGGCGGGCGTGCTGCTGCTGGAGAACAGCGAGCGTGGCGTACGTTGGTCGGGCTGGGCGCAACTGCTGCAGCTGCCGCTGATCGCCACGCCGGTGTTCAGCTGGGCGCTGCACTGCGGCGGTTACGTCAACGTGTTCACCACGCTGCACCTGCCGCCGCACCTGGGGCTGGCCGCGCACTTCGGCAGCCAGGCCTTCGTGCTCGCCGTCGGCGGCCCCGCCGCCGCCCACCTGGGCATCAACCTGCTGGCGCTGCTGTCCTGGCTGGCATTGAAGCTGCGTTGATCGCCGTGGAGGAGCGGCCGTAGGAGCGGCTTCAGCCGCGATTCCTCGCGCCACGGTCGCGGCTGAAGCCGCTCCTACAATTTCCGCGCGGGATGCTCAGCCGAACACGATGCTGGCGATCGCGCCGTTCGCGTCGGTGCGCGGACGCATCGACACCTCCCAGCCGTACAGTTCGCACAGCCGGCGCACGATGGCGAGGCCCAAGCCTGCGCCGCTGCCGCCCGCGCCTTCGCCGCGCACGCCGCGCTGGAACAGCTTCTCGGCATCCTCCGGCTTGATGCCGGGGCCGGTGTCGATCACCTCGATGCGGCCCGCGCCCACCTCGACGCGCACCGTGCCCTCCAGCGTGTACTTGATCGCGTTGCCGATCAGGTTGGTGAGCGCCACCGACAGCACCGAGGCCGGCGCGTTGACGCTGACCGGCTCGTGCGCCGCCAGTTCGATCTCCAGCGGCTTGCCGCGCACCTGCGGCCGCTGGCTCTCGATCACGTCGGCGGCGACCTTGGCCACCTCGGTGGTCTCGCCGCGGGTGGGGCCGCGCCGCTCGGCGCGCGACAGCAACAGCAACGCCTCGATCAGCTCGGTGGCCTGGCGCGAGGCGCGCTCGATGCGCTTCAGCCGCTCGGCGAGCTTGGGCGTGAGATCCGGCGAGCCCTGCAGCAGCTCGGTCGTGCTGGCGATCACCGCCAGCGGCGTGCGCAGCTCATGGCTGACATCGGAGTTGAACTCGCGGTCGCGCTCCACCATCGCGGTGAGCCGCGCAGCGTATTCGTCCAGCGCGTGCGCCAGCTCGCCCACCTCGTCGTCGGCGAAATGCTGCGCCAGCGGCTCGGCCTTGCCGGCCTTGCGGAAATCGCGCAGGCGGTTCGCCAGCAGGGTCACCGGCTTGAGCACCTTGCGCGACAGCCACAGGCCGATCGCCAGCGACAACAGGCTGAACAGCAGCACCACCGCGATCAGCGAAGTGACCAGTTGGCGCTTGCCCAGCTCCTCGCGGCCCACGTCGTAGCGCACGAAACCGATGATGCCGTCCTTGCGCCGCACCGCCAGCTTGTAGTGGCGCAGCACGCCGTTGGCGTCGGTCTCGGTGATGTCGTGCACGCCGGTGCCAAGGTTCTGCCAAGCCAGCGGCATCTTGTAGAGCGTGCGGTCGCTCTTGATCCAAGCCTGGATCAGTTCCGAACTGACCGACTGGTCGGGATGCGCGATGACCTTGTCGACCGCCTGATCGACGTCGTGCTGCAGCGCCGACACCACCAGTTGGTCTTCCACCTTGGAGCGCACGTACAACGAGGCGACGGCGAACAGCACGCTGAGGCCGAAACCGAACAGCGCGAAGGAGAGGACGAGACGGAAACGGAGCTTACGCCTGGACTGCATCCGGCTCGACCATCCTGTAGCCGATACCGTGCCGCGTGTGGATCAGCGGCTTGTCGAAGGGTTTGTCGATCGCCGCGCGCAGGCCGTGGATGTGCACGCGCAGGGAATCGGAGTCGGGCAGCTCCTCGCCCCACACCTTCTGTTCCAGGTCCTGCCGCGTCACCACCGAAGGACTGGCTTCCATCAGCGCCTGCAGCAGCTTCAGGCCGATCGGGTTGAGCTGGATCGCCTTGCCCGCGCGGCTCACGGTGAGCGTGTCGAGGTTGTAGGTGAGGTCGGCCACCTTGAGCACGCGGCTCTGCGGGCCCTTGCCGCGGCGCGCCAGCACTTCCAGCCGTGCGGAAAGTTCCTGCAACGCGAACGGCTTGGTCATGTAGTCGTCGGCGCCGGACTCGAAGCCGGTGAGCTTCTGCTCCAGCGCGTCGCGCGCGGTGAGCATCAGGATCGGCGTCTGCTTGTGCGCCTCGTGGCGCAGCTTCTTCGCCACCTCGAGCCCGTCCATGCCGGGCAGGGTGAGGTCGAGCACGATCACGTCGAAGTCGTGCACCACCGCCAGGTGCAGGCCGGTGACGCCGTCGCCGGCGAAGTCCACCACATGGCCACGATCTTCCAGATAGTCGCCGATATTGGTCGCGATGTCGCTGTTGTCTTCGATCACCAGTACGCGCATGCGCTGCTCCATGGTGTCACCGGCGGCACGGGCCGGCCCAGCCGCAAGCTTAACATTTGCGGCACTGATAACTCGCGGTCAGCCGGCTCCGGCCTGAATGACTGCATCCGGGAAAACTCGCCCAAGAAAAAACCCGGATGTGCCGGCTGGTCGCCGCCGCATCCGGGCTCAGGGCTCGTCCCGTTACCGCCATCCACCGTCGTCGAACCTCACGGCACGCTTCGGGCAAATCGACAGCGGAATCGTTTATAGAAGCTTGGGGGTTAGGACCGGGTTAACCCCCGCGTGCGACATTCATGTCGCGTTTGTCTTGCCGCGTCGTGCGACACGTGGCGTGTCGCCCACCCGCGTCTGCAGCAGCTCGATGATCGCACCGGCCACGTCCACGCCGGTAACCGCCTCGATGCCTTCCAGCCCCGGCGAGGCGTTCACCTCCAGTACCAGTGGCCCGCGTTCCGAACGCAGCAGGTCGACGCCGGCCACGCCCAGGCCCAGCGCTTCGGCGGCGCGCACGGCAATGCGCTTCTCGGCCGCGCTCAGCTTCACCGCCACCGCGCTGCCGCCGCGATGCAGGTTGGCGCGGAAATCGCCCGCGCTGGCCTCGCGCTGCATCGCCGCCACCACCTTGCCGCCGACCACGAAGCAGCGCAGGTCGCAGCCCTTCGCCTCGGCGATGAACTCCTGCACCAGGAAGTTCGCGTACAGGCCGCGGAACGCCTCGATCACGCTCTGCGAGGCGCTGCGCTTCTCGGCGAGCACCACGCCGTTGCCCTGGCTGCCCTCGTTGAGCTTGATCACGTGCGGCGGCTCGCCAAGCATCGCGAGCAGGTCCTCGGTGTCGTCGGGGTTGTCGCCGAATACCGTGACCGGCATCGCGATGCCCTGCGCGGCGAGGATCTGCAGGCTGCGCAGCTTGTCGCGCGCGCGCAGCACCGCATCGGAGGAGTTCGGCGTGTACACGCCCATCGTCTCCAGCTGGCGCAACACCGCGGTGCCGTAGAACGTGCTCTGCGTGCCGATGCGCGGGATCGCCGCGTCGATGTCGCGCACCGGCTTGCCCTTGTAGCGCATCGCCACGTGTCCTGGCGCGATGCGCACGTAGCAGCGCAGCGGGTCGAGCACACGCACCACGTGGCCACGCGCGCGCGCCGCGTCCACCAGCCGCTGGGTCGAGTACAGGCGCGTATTGCGCGAGAGGATGGCGATCTTCATGGATGATCCGTGGCCGCCAGCGGCAGCCGGGGCTGGGTGTAGGCGCGCGCGGGGTCGACCGCGAAGCGCCCGTGCAGGGCGCTGCGGCCGAGCAGCATGGGAAACAGCATGTGCTGCCGATCGGTCAGGTTGATGTCGGCATCGAAGCGCCGCCCGGCCAAGAGGATCTCGCTGCGGATGAACCAGCGCTCGGTGCGGTGGCCGCCGGTGTCGGTGACCACGCGCCGGTCCAGCGCGCGCGCCTCGCAATGCACCGCGTCCGCCGGATGCCGCCCGGCGCGCACGGTGAAGCGCAGCCACACCGCGCCGTCGCGCAGGAAGCTGTCCAGCGTTTCCACATGCAGCGCGCTGCTGCGCGCGCCGGTATCGAGCTTGGCCTTGAGCTGGGCGATGCCGAGTTGCGGCAGCGCCAGCCGTTCGCGCCAGCCCAGTACGGTCGGACCCGGCATGATCGGCTCCGGCACGAGCGGACTCGGAGTGATCGGATCCGTCATCGGTGTCGGCGCGCTCGCTGGGGTGGCGATATGGGGCGGCAGGCCATGGCGGGGAAGCCATGGAGCGGGTGAAGGGAATCGAACCCTCGTCAGTAGCTTGGGAAGCTACAGCTCTACCATTGAGCTACACCCGCATCGGCCGGCGGATGGTAACCCGGGAAACGGCGCGGTGGGAATCGCCGCCCGGCCGCACCGGCATGAACCGTCGCCGGCCGCTGGATATCCGCCCGCTGAACCATGGTCGCGGTCGCCGCGAAAACTAAGCCGGCCCTAATCCCGACCGTAGGCATAATCGGACCGTCAATGCACGTCGCGCAGCGTGCCTTGGGACGGCCACCGCCGCCGCTCGCGTTGCGCCTGGAACCGGGAGACTCCGATGCGTGTGCTTGCTTCCCTGCTTGCTTCGTGGCGCCACGTCGGCCGAGCGCTGGCTGTGCTGCTGCTGTGTGCCGTGGCCGCGCTGGCCCAAGCGCAATCCGCCGACGACAGCGACGCCGCGCCGCCGGACCGCGTGGCGCGGCTGTCGTACATCGCCGGCGACCTCGGCTTCCTGCCCGCCGGCAGCCAGGACTGGGCCAGCGCCGACCTCAACCGGCCGCTGACCACCGGCGACCGCCTCTCCACCGGCGACGGCTCGCGTGCCGAACTGGAACTGGGCGGCGGCGTGTTGCGCATGGCCGGCGGCACCGACTTCGGCCTGCTCAACCTCAACGACAACCTCGCCCAGGTGGAGCTGACCCAGGGCGCGCTGAACCTCAGCGTGCGCCGCCTCGACCAGGGCCAGAGCTACGAGATCGACACGCCCACGCTGGCACTGGTAGTCACCAGCCCCGGCACCTTCCGCGTGGACGTGGACAACGGCGGCAACGGCACCCGCGTCACCGTGTTCGACGGCCAGGCCACGGTCTACGGCGAGAACAACGCGCAGCACGACGTTTTCCAGGGCCGCAGCTACCAGTTCGACGACGCCTCGCTGGCGGCGCTGACGGTCAGCGACATCGGCGGCGGCGACGCCTTCGACGCGTGGAGCAGCGAGCGCGACCAGCGCTACGCACGATCGCAGACGCGTCGCTACGTATCCGACGACGTGGTCGGCTACCAGGACCTCGACCAGTACGGCAGCTGGCAGAGCAGCCCCGACTACGGCGCGGTCTGGTACCCCAGCCAGGTGCCGACGGACTGGGCGCCGTACCGCGACGGCCACTGGGCCTATGTCGCGCCGTGGGGCTGGACCTGGGTGGACGATTCGCCGTGGGGCTTCGCGCCGTATCACTACGGCCGCTGGGCGTACATCCGCGGTGCCTGGGGCTGGATCCCCGGACCGGTCGTGGCACGCCCGGTGTATGCGCCGGCACTGGTGGCCTTCGTGGGCGGCGGCGGCTGGAGCGTGTCGGTCGGCATCGGCGGCGGCGCGCCGGTGGGCTGGTTCCCGCTCGGCCCCGGCGAGGTCTACAACCCGTGGTACCACTGCGACCGCGACTACTACCGTCGCGTCAACGTCACCAACATCTACGTGCACAACACCGTCTACCGCACCACGGTGATCAACAACATCAACAACCAGTACAACTACTACCGCGAGGGACGTGCGCCGCAAAACCAGCGCTACGCGAACCGTGCCGCGCCGCGCGGCTTCACCGCGGTGTCCGGCACGGCCTTCGCCGGCGGCCAGCGCGTGCAGCGCGGCCTGCTGCGCGTCGACCCGCGCCAGCTCGCCGCCGCACCGGTGCTGGCCCGCGGCGTGAGCGCGCTGCGCCCGGCCCCGCGCAGCGTGGCGCCGCCGCGCGGGCCGCAGGCGCGACCGCTGCCCACCGCCGACTTCCGCCGCAACGTGGTGGCGCGCACGCCGCCGCCGCGCGCACTGCCCGCGGTGCATCCGAGCTTCGCTCCGGCGACCGCGCGCCAACCGCAACGCACGGCCACGCCGTTCGCGAACGTGCGCGTGCTGAACGGCCGTGGCGTGCCGCGCCCGGTCGCCGCGCCGCAGCCCGAGGCGGCCCGCGCCGTCCCGCCACAACCGCGCATGATGCGCGCCCCGAATGCCCCCGCTGGCCAGCCGGACGTGCGCCGTGCGGAACCGGCCCCGGCGCAGGCCGGCGCCCTGCCCTCGGCGCGCTTCGCCCATCCGCGCAGCGACGAGCGCAGCCTGCCCGCGGTCGAGCCGATCCGCCGCGCGACGCCAACCGAATCGCGCCAGGCACCGCGACCGGGCGTGAGCTACATCGCCGGCCCGGAGCAACCGGCGCGCCCGCAACCGGACTACCGCAACGAACGCCCGGCCAGCACGCTGCCGCAGCCGCCGCGCTTCGAACGCGCGCCGCAGCCCGCCGCGCCGGTCGAGCGCGCTCCCGCGCCGGCCTACGTGCCACCGCGCGAACAGCCTCACCAGCCGCAGCGCGCCGAACCGATGCGCGAAGCCGCGCCGCCGCGTTTCGAACGGGCGGACAACCCGCCACAGCCGGCATACCAGCCGCCGCGCGAGTACGCCCGGCCGACCTACCAGCCACAGCCGCGCTACGAACAACCGCAACCTCGCTACGAGGCGCCCCGCCCCGCCGCGCAATCGCAGCAGCACGCCGAACCGGCGCGCAAGCCCCCGCCGCCGCGCAAGGATGAGCAGCAGCACTGAGGCATGCCGCCGCCGCTGGCGCCGCGATCCGGCGCCAGCGGCTACAATGGGCGCATGCAGATCACGCTCAACGGCCAGCCGCGCGATTGCGCTCCCGCCACCACCATCGCCCAGCTGCTGGAAACCGCTGGCTACGGCGGTCGGCGCGTGGCGGTGGAGTTGAACCGCGAGATCGTGCCGCGCGGCCAGCACGCCAGCCGCACCCTCGCCGACGGCGACCAGCTCGAGATCGTGCACGCGATCGGCGGAGGGTGAACGCGTGCGCCTGGCTGATGCCTTGAAGGGCATCAGCCGCACGAGCGACGAGGTGCGCAAGAGCGCACCCGAACGCCGCAGGCGGCCCGCAGGGAGAGCGCCAGGGATGGCGCGAATCACGCCCGAGGCAGGAGCCAAGGGCCGGGTTGCTTGGCGAGCGCAGGATGCGCGAGGTTAGCAACATCGTCCATCCGCGCAGCGGATGAATCCCAGGTTCCTCAAACCGACTTTCATATTCCCCATGAACCTCAAGACCCTCGACATCGCCGACCCGCTGGTCATCGCCGGCAAGAGCTACGCCTCGCGCCTGCTCACCGGCACCGGCAAGTACAGGGATTTCGACGAGACCCGCGCGGCCTCGCAGGCGGCCGGTGCGGAGATCGTCACGGTAGCGATCCGCCGCGTGAACATCGGCCAGGACGCGAACACGCCCAGCCTGCTCGACGTGCTGCCACCGGACGAATTCACCCTGCTGCCGAACACCGCCGGCTGCTACAACGCGGCCGACGCCGTGCGCACCTGCAAGCTGGCGCGCGAACTGCTGGACGGCCACAAGCTGGTGAAGCTGGAGGTACTGGGCGACCAGCGCACGCTGTTCCCCGACGTGGTGGAAACGCTGAAGGCTGCCGAAGAACTCGTCGCCGACGGCTTCGACGTGATGGTCTACACCTCGGACGACCCGATCCTGGCGAAGAAGCTGGAGCAGATCGGCTGCGTGGCGGTGATGCCGCTGGCCGCGCCGATCGGCTCGGGCCTCGGCATCCAGAACCGCTACAACCTGCTGGAGATCGTGGAGAACGCGAAGGTGCCGATCATCGTCGACGCCGGCGTGGGCACCGCCTCCGACGCCGCGGTGGCGATGGAGTTGGGTTGCGACGGCGTGCTGATGAACACCGCCATCGCCGGCGCGACGGACCCTGTGCTGATGGCCCACGCGATGAAGCTGGCGATCCAGGCCGGCCGCGCCGCGTTCAAGGCCGGCCGCATCCCGCGCAAGCGCTACGCCTCGGCCTCCAGCCCGATCGACGGCACCATCGGCTGACCTGCCTTGCTCCCCTCTCCCTTCGGACGCGGGGAAGGGCCATGGATGGCCCTGCCTTGAGGAGCGAGGAAGAGGGGTTGGGGGAGAGGGTTCGGCCGAAGCGCGCCACAGCCGTTTCGCGCAGATCTGGTCCACGGCTCTCCGCTCCGCCCGCACCCTCACCCGCCTGCCGGCACCCTCCCCCGGAGGGAGAGGGATTCACTCGACACGTTTCGCCTGACATGACCGACCATCCCGTCCCCGAACATCTCCGCCGCATCCGCAGCTTCGTGCTCCGCGAAGGCCGCATGACGCCGGCGCAGCAGCGCGCCTTCGACGAGCACTGGTCGCGCTTCGGCATCGACTACACCGGCGGCGCGCAGGACTACGCCGCGCGCTTCGGTCGGCTCGCGCCGCTGGTGCTGGAAATCGGCTTCGGCAACGGCGAGGCACTGGCCTGGGCCAGCGAGCACGACCCGGCGCGCGACTACCTCGGCGTGGAAGTGCACGGCCCCGGCGTGGGCCGGCTGATGAACGCACTGGCCGCGCGCGACGCGCGCAACGTGCGCCTGTACAAGCACGACGCGGTGGAGGTGCTGGCGCACGAGATCGCGCCGGGCACGCTGGCCGAGGCGCGCATCTGGTTCCCCGACCCCTGGCACAAGAAGCGCCACAACAAGCGCCGCATCATCCAGCCGGCGTTCGTCGCCTTGCTCGCCTCGCGCATGGCGCCCGACGGCCTGCTGCACCTGGCTACCGACTGGCAACCCTATGCCGAGCACATGCTGGAAACGATGGAAGCCGCGCCCGACTGGCGCAATGCCCTCACTCCCGGCCAGTACGCCGAGAAGCCGGATTGGCGCATCGAGACCCACTTCGAGCGGCGCGGCTTGAAGCTGGGGCATGGCGTGTGGGATCTGCTGTACCGCGCTTCAATGAAATGAAAGCCACGCCGCCCTCTTGGGCGGCGTCTCGTTTGCCCCCTCTCCCGCATGCGGGAGAGGGTTGGGGAGAGGGAGGCATTGCGGAGGCCCGCGCTCGAAACAAGCAACATCGCAACCC
>NZ_MUNP01000053.1 GCF_002001105.1 Rhodanobacter sp. C06
GGAGGGTTGGGTGGGGTGCTCTACTTCCTCGCAGACTCTGAAAACACCCCCTCCCAACCTCCCCCTGCAAGCAGGGGGAGGAGACAATCATCAAGACATCCCGTCGAGGCACACCACCATGCTTCTGCACATCCCCGACATCCTCGACCACGAACAGCTGCAGCAACTGCGCGCTGCGCTCGATGCCGCCGACTGGACCGACGGCCGCGAAACCGTGGGCGCGCAGGGTGCGCAGGTGAAGCGCAACCGGCAGTTACCCGACGCCTCGCCGCTGCGCCGACAACTGGGCGAAGTGGTGCTCGCCGCGCTGGCGAAGAGCCCGCTCTACCACGCCGCCACCCTGCCGCTGCGCACGCTGCCGCCGCGCTTCAACCGCTACGAAGGCGGCGGCGAATACGGCATGCACGTCGACGGCTCGGTGATGGCGCTGCCGAACGGCGAGCAGCTGCGCAGCGACATCTCCTGCACGTTGTTCCTCAGCGACCCGGACGACTACGACGGCGGCGAACTGATCGTCAGCGACACCTATGGCGAGCACGAAGTGAAGCTGCCCGCCGGCGACGCCATCATCTATCCCGCCAGCAGCCTGCACCGCGTGCAGCCGGTGACGCGCGGCGCGCGCGTGGCCGCGTTCTTCTGGGTGCAGAGCCTGGTGCGCGACGACGGCCGCCGCCGCCTGCTGTACGAACTGGACGCCGCGATCCAGCGCCTCGTCGCCACCGGCGCCGACCACGGCGCCGTGCTGCAGCTCACCGGCACCTACCACAACCTGTTGCGGCAGTGGGCGGAGAGCTGAGGCTCAGCCACCCCAGCACTGTGCCAAGGTCCCGGTGCCGGCACTGGTGCGCGCGCCAGTCTGGTCCAGGGTCAAGGTGCCGCACTGGGTATCGCGCGTCAGCTGCGCATTGATCGGCACGGCTTGAATCGTGTACGCACTGGACGACGGACTGGCCGGCGCAAAACCGTAGCTGTAGTTGTTGCCGGTCTGCGCGGCAGTGGTGCAGTCCAGCGCGGGCAAGGTGTTCGCGGTCCCGGACGTATCCTTGGCGTAGTTCAGGTTGGTGGTGTAGTAGCGCTCCATGTAACTGGCGTCCTGGGACAAGCAGCTCTCCGCCGCGGCCCGATTGGTCTTGACCACATAGTTCGAATACGAGGGAATCGCGATCGCCGCGAGGATCGCGATGATCGCCACCACGATCATCAGTTCGAGCAGGGTGAAGCCGCGCGCATCGGCGCATCGCGGGGTGGAGGGCTGGAGAGTGCTCATGCTCAATTCCTGATTTCGCGCCACGATACGCGGGCCGGGGTGTCGTTGGAGGGCGGGTTCACCACGCTGAGGGCCGCGCTGCCCTTGACGGTCTGGGTCACCATGTAGATCTTTCCGCCGTACGACAGCGTGGCCGGCGTACCGACCGCATTGAGTGCGATGCCGCTCGTCGTCGAACCGTCGCTGCCGGCGCTGAAGCTGCCGCTGGAGTTCGGGAAGAAGCTCTGCGGCAGACCGCCACCGGTGGCCGGGTTGAACGCCATCGTCCAGCCCGTCTGCGTGCCAGCATTGCACTGGATCGCCGAGATCACCGGCGGGATGGCCGTGCTCACCACCACCGCGCCACTGATCATCTCGGGGTTGTAGATGATCTGCTCGTCGGTGTCAGGCAGGTCGAAGTACCAGCCGTACTGGTTGTTGCCGCTGGTGCAATCCGAGCTGCCTTGCCAGCAGACCACGGCGGTCGTTCCCAGCGTGCGATAGCCGTACACGGGCCCGGCGGTGTTCGTCGTTTCCGCTGATGCCAACTGCTGCTGCAGGAGACCGCTGCGTGCGATCGACTGGGTGCCGGTCAAGGCCGCGTACTGGTCTTGGGAACTACTCCCCACCAAGGTGTTCCAGTTCCCCATGTCCCAGTCCCAGATGCCGTAGAAGGTCTGGGTGCCCGTGGTGTCGTAGGTGTCGCCACTGGTCGTGGTACCCGGCGTCTTCTGGCCCGTACCGAAGAATAGCATCACGCGATTCGTGTTGCCCTTGGTCTGCACCGACGACACCACGATGGAGGTGGTGATGGGCTGGAGGTTGGCGGGGCTGGCGGCATCCTGGGCCACGAACAGCGGCGTGGCCGTCGCGTGACCGAACTTCGAGTAGCCCCAGTTGGCCGCACTGCTGCTGGTCACGTCCAGGCGCCAGACGTTGCCCTGGGTGTCACCCGCGTAGAGGTAATCCGCGATGCTGTCGCCATCGAGGTCGGCCGAACTCACGTAGGCGATGTCGTCATTGGCCAGGCCGGTGCCATACCAGGTGAACGTCACCGCGCCCGACGTCTTGTCCACCAGGCCGATGTAGATGCCTGCACCAGCCGCACCGCCCTTGCCGTCGCCGAAGATGATCGCCCACTGTCCGTTGTGCATACGGGCAATGATCGGGGTACCCACCGTGTTGCCCAGGTTGGGCAAGGTCGAGATGTCCCAGTCGCCCTGCACCAGGCTGCCGGCGTTGGTCTCGGAAAAGTTGGCCGGATTGGTGATGTCCAGCGCATAGATCTCCTGGCCGTTGGTACCGACGCCACCGACCAGCCAGGTGTGCCAGGCCTTGTTGTAAAACAGGTCGCCTACCGCCGGCGTCGCATCCACCAGGTAGTCGTGCGAATAGGTAGGGCTGGTGATTTCCACCGCCTTGTTCGCCAGCACGTCGGCCGGCATGTAGCCGATCAATTCCTTGCCGTCGTTCGTCGAGGTGTCGTAAACGCCGGTTGAACTGTACGAACCCGCCTCGAAACCGTGCATCAAGCCGTCGTTGCCGCCCACGTAGACCATGTTCTCGCGTGTCGCATAGGTGCTGACGAAGCCGCTGTAGCGGGTCGCCCCGCTGGCGTTCTCGGGGATCGTGGCGCTGGTGTAAAGGTTGTCAGCGAAGGCATCGGGATAGGCGCCGGCATACGGCGCACTGACGTAGGTTGGGCTGGAATCGATGATGTCGCCCAGTACATAGGTACGCGCACGCAGGTTCCCGGGCGGCGATTGCAACTGCTCGTTCGTGCGCACGCCGCGCAGCCAGCCCAGGCGATTCTGGCCGGCGCTGTCGACCGTTCCCGCCGCATTCGTGTTGAGGGTGGTCTGCTGGGCCGTGCTCAGGTTCGTCCATTCCAGCGGCACGCCGCCGGCGTTCCAGGTCAGCAGGGCGCGGGAGGATTGAGCAGTCACACTGTGAAGCGGCGTGCCGCTGGCGTTCGTACCCAGCGAATCGCAGGGCCCACCGGTGAGCGTGCATTTCGCGTCCCAGTTGGCCACCGTCGACACGCTGAGCGTTCCCGTGGACGCGGAAGTCTGCACCGGATCGGCGACCAGCGACCCCCACCAGTTGTCCGTGGAGTAGGACGCCAGGTAGACCTGCGTGCTGGTCTTGACCTGGCCCGACTGGATCGTATTGGCCGCCGCACTGCTGTTGGATGCCAGCGGTGCAGCCTGGAAACAGGTGATCTCGTGCACGTTGTTGTCGCCGCCAGTACCGGCCGAGAAGCCGAAGCGCAACGATGTCGGCAACGGGCCATTGCTCGCGGTGATGTCGGTATTGGCCAGCACCGGCTGGAATGCACCATTGTTGTAACTGTAGGAAAAGTTCAGCAGACCGCTGCCCGAAATCGTCAACTTGTAGGTGATCGGCCACGCAATGGTGCAAGCCGGGCTGTTGCCCACGCAGGCTGTCGTGCCGGCGGCAGGATTGCGCGTGGCGCTCTTGGAATTGTTCGCGATCGGCTCGCTGTTGGGCAGCACCGCATAACCACCGGGAATGGCGTTGTAGTTGTAAGGGATGGCCATCAGATGCTTGGAGCCGTTCGTGCCCGAGGACACATACTGTCCAGTCTTGCAGGCGGTCTGGACTTTGCCGGCGTTGGATGAGCCCGAATAGTAGGAAGAATTCTTGCTCTGCAACCACGCCCAGTTCGTGTTGCCCGCGCCACGCAGGCCGATACGCTCGGGTTGGTATTGCGGCCCGGTGCCGGCCGCGATCGTCTCGCTATTGCTGTTGTAGTACGAGTTGGTGCCGTTGGCCGTAGTGCCGCTGGGGTCGTTCGAGTTGTAGATGCCGACGCTGCCGTTGTCGCCACTGTTGAGGAAGTTGCCGAATTCGTCGATACCCAGACCCAGGTAGCCATGGGCAACGCCGTCATACACGCCGTTGTCGTTGGAGCAGCCGTAACCCATGCTGCCGCCTTCCGCGCCAGTGGTGGTGGGTGCCGTCTGGGTGCCATCTGTGAGGAAGAACACGATGCCGTCCGCACCGTTCCGGGCAGTGCCGCCGCTGTCGCCACCAAACGTGTAGGTGGTGAAGGTGATCTGGATGCCCTGGCTCAGCGGAAACGGTGCGAACGCCGACAGGATCGCTCCAGTCTGATTGTTGTTGGGTGGTGTGAGCAGCAACGCACCTTGCCCGCCTACCGTCTCGTTCGCCGGAATCGTGTAGCTGGCACTGTTCTGGAAGGTGCTGCCGCATATCGGGATGGTCGTATACGTCGCTGTCGGAGAAGGAGAAGGAGTGGCCGACGTGAGACAGGCGTTGCCCAAGTTCGTCCACGGCAGGTTGGTGGTGCCGTACTGGAAGTTGTCGGTGTAGGTGGTGGCGCCAACGCTGCCGGCCATCAGCACGGCGGCCAGCGCGAACAGGCAACGGCCGTATCGCTTCATCATGGGTGTTCCCCTTTGCTCGCGCACGCTCAATTCCTGTAGACGGACTGCAAGGTCACCGAGGCGCGCCCGTTGGAGTCGGCCGGGCCGCTGCGCGCGGTGATGCGGTAGAAATCCACCAAGCCCGGGGGACTGCACGGCAGGTAGCCGGAACAGCCCGAAAGCTGCCGCACGGGCGGCGTCGGCAACGCGAACTTGCCCATGTATTGCACGATGTATTGCGGCTGGCTTGCCGCCATCGCGCCTGCACTGTAGTCAGTGTTCGACACGGTAACGATGTTCGTGGCCGTAGCCGTCACGTTGCTGTCGTTGAACGGGTTGGTCTGGCACGGGTTGTTCGCGCCCGTGCCGTTCGGTGCCGGTGGCGAGCAATCGTAGAAGCCGGCCGGCGCCGCCGCGCCCGACGTTGCCGCGCCGATCGCCACCTGGGCCTGGCGCAGCGCTGCTTCGGCGGCTTGGAAGGCCACGTCGCGGTCGTAGAAATTGGAGCTCATTTTCTGCTGCATGATCGTGCCGCTGACCGCCGCCAGGCCGACCAGGGTGATCACCACCAGCAGGATCAAGGCCACCACCAGCGCCACGCCACGCTGCCCGCTGGCGACCGGCAGGCCCCGAGGCACCCGGGGTCGGCGATATGGAGCAAGAACGATGACCGCTTGCATGTCAGTTCACCCGATTGCGCACGGTGGCGGCGAAGGTATAGGAGCGTTGGATCGGCGCGCCATTGGTGCCGGCGCGCTGGTTGTCGCTCTGCAGCCAGAGCGTGACCTGCACGGCATCCACGTTGTTCCAGTTGCCCACCGCGCTGGCCGCGACCAGGCTGGCGGCGTTGGCCACGTGGTAGCGGATCTGCATGCCGGTGACATTGCGCACCATTTCCTCCGGCGTGGCCGCGCTGGCGGTGCCGCCGACATTCTGCAGGCGCACCCGGTACAGCGATCGCCCGCTGCCCGCCGCCGGATTGAGACCGATGTACCAATCGACCGCCGAAAGGGTGGCCACCTGCGAGTTGAATGGAAACGGATTGGCATTGCCGTTGCCGCCGTCGCAGGCGGTGAGATAGCCCAGGCCATCGGAGCAATTGCCCGGCGAGATGCCGCCGGTGCCAATGTCGTGCGCCACGTCGGCCACGCTCGACGCGCTCGCCGGGATGCTGGTCACCTGCACGATAGCCGCGCGATTCGGATCGCAGACCATGATGATGTCGCCCGCCGACAAGCCGGATGCGCCGGAGAGATGGATCGTGTCGCCCGGCTGGACGTCACTCTTGACGGATACCGGCAACGCATTGGTGCCGATCACCGCCAGCGAATCGGAGGTATCCGCCGCCGTCGCGGAGGAAGCCGCGCGCTGCCCCGCACCGGTGAGGCTCGACAGCGCCGGATCGGTCTGGGCCTGGCCGTAGCCGTGCAGCGAGTTGTTCCAGTCGGCGTACCACGCCACGGTCCCGCCCGCGTACGGGCCGTTGTTCAGCACGTTCGCGATCTTCCGGGTGGTTCCGCAACCGGTGAGCCCGGCCTGGCGGATATCGGTCGCCATCAGGTCGAAGGCCGTGCGCGAACCGTCCTCCACGTCGCCCAGCGCCTGGTTGCTGCGGTACACCTGCTGGTTGGCGAGGAACACGCTGGTGACGCCACCGATCACGATCAGGCCGAGCAGCATCGCGACCATCAGCTCGATCAATGTGAAGCCGTGCACCCGCCGGGGGCGCCGCAGGCCATGGCCCATCGTTGCCTGTCCATTCATAGCATGGCCCTGGTGGTGATGGTCTGCAGCCCGGTGCTGCTGCCGGTTCCCGCGGTACCGGACTTGCTGTCGTCGAAGGTGATGGCGATGGTGCAAACGCCCGTGTTGCCGCAAGTGATCGTGCCGGTGGTGCTCGCGGCAGCGCCAAGCGTGCTGGCGAGCTGGCTGCACCACAAGTTGAGCTGGACGCTGGCCAACGAGGTCGAGGCCGCCGGACAGGCGTTGGCCTTCACCGTTTGGTTGTAGGCAGTGCCCTCGGCCGAGGCGATATCGGCACGCATCGCATCAAGGATGGAATAACTGGCCACCGTAGCCATGCTGCGCGACATCGCGCCGTTGTTGATGGACAGCGAATGCGCCTGCAGCGCGGCGATGCCGAGGAAGCCGACCGACAGCACCAGCACGGCGATCAGCACCTCGATCAGGCCGACGCCGCCCTGCTGCCTGGCATACAAATAGCGATGGCGCCGGCCGGGCGAACCCGCACAGTGGTGGCTGGTCATGGGCAGGTCCCCGTGGTGGGCGCCGCAGCGGAAACAATCGATCCGGTGGTCATGCTGATGACGATGACGTTATTGCTGGAAAGCGCCGTGGTGCAGACGGTGGCCACCGTGTTGGAATAAAGACTCGAGCTCGACGCGGTGGCCTGATAGCCGAGGCCCTGGCCGGTGAAGCGGATCGCGGTGATGTTCCCGCTCAACTGCACCGGCGAAACCAGTCCCGCGACGCCGTGGCGGACCAGAGCGGTGGCCGGCGTGCCGTTGGTCAGCGCGACGACTGCGCCAGGCCCACCCAACGTGCCGCAGGCAGAGCCCAGAGGGTCAGTATTGTTGTTGGCGGCCAGATCGCTGCAGAACTGCGTGCCGGCATTGCCCTTGATCGCCTCCATGCGCGCGACACTCAATGCGCCGACGATCTCGTTGGCCGCCGTGGTGAGCCGGTTGGAGTTGATGATGTTGTTGAAGCTCGGCACGGCGATCATCAGCAGGACCGCCGCCACGGCGACCGTGATCATCAGCTCGACGAGAGTGAATCCTCGTGCGCGGTGTGGCACGACGATGACCGGAACACTCCGCGATTGCGACCGAACGCGCATGGACTTCCCCTGTTGTTGCGATTGCGGAATCTACTCGCCGCTGCTGCCGTCGCCAGAGGCCGGTCGATCAATGGACGGATTTGGCCGATGAACGGCGCAAACGCAAAACCCTGCGCGAACCCGCTCACATATCTCCATGGCTTCCGGCCGCCACGCGACAAGGCAATGGATCGGCATGCGTACCCATCCGGCTTCGCTGGGCTTTGACGCCCGCAACGCGGATAATTGGCGGCCCTTGAACCCAAGCGGCTGCACAATGTTCGTACCTGGTCAACGCTGGATCTCCACCGCCGAGCCCGAGCTCGGCCTCGGCACCGTGCTGCGCGTCGAAGGACGCGGCGTGCAGGTGCTGTTCGCCAAGGCCGGCGTGCTGCGGCCTTACGCCGCCGATTCCGCGCCGCTGGTGCGTGCGGAGTTCCGCGCCGGCCAGCGGGTGGCCGGCAAGGGCATTGCGTTCCTGGTCGAGCGGGTGGAGATCAAGGAGGAGCTGCTGATCTACCGTGGCGAGGGCCGCGAGCTGCACGAGGGCCAGCTCGACGACGAGCAGAGCGTGAGCCAGGCCGACGACCGCCTGATCGGCGGGCGCACCGACCCGGTGAGCCAGTTCGAGCTGCGCGTGGAAGGCCTGCGTCGCCGCGCCGAGGCGCGCCGCTCGCCGATGTGGGGCCTGGGTGCCGCCCGCGTGGGCCTGGTGCCGCACCAGCTGCGCGTGGCCGGCATCGCCGCCGCGCGCCGGCCGCCGCGCGTTCTGCTGGCCGACGAGGTGGGCTTGGGAAAAACCATCGAAGCCGGCATGATCCTCGCGCGCCAGCTCGCCACCGGCCGTGCTTCGCGCGTGCTGCTGCTGCTGCCCGACACCCTGGTCTACCAGTGGTTCGTGGAGCTGCTGCGCCGCTTCAACCTCAGCTTCGCGATCTACGACGAAGAGCGCTGCGAGGCGCTGACGCCGTCGGACGAAGATCCCGGTGCGAACACGGGCAATCCGTTCGAGGACGAGCAGCTGGTGATCGCGGATTTCGCCTTCCTCGAAGCGAACCCGAAGCGTGCGCAGCAATTGCTCGATGCGCCCTGGGATCTGCTGGTGGTGGACGAGGCGCACCATCTCGCCTGGACGCCCGAGGCCGCGAGCCCCCGCTACACGCTGGTGGAGCGGCTGGCCGCGAAGACGCCGGGCGTGATCCTGCTCACCGCCACGCCGGAACAGCTGGGCCGCAGCGGGCACTTCGCCCGCCTGCGCCTGCTCGACCCGCAGCGCTACCAGGACCTGGACGCCTACCTGGCCGAGGCCGGGCGCTTCGAACCACTGTCGCACATCGCCGACAAGCTGCTGGACGGCGAGCCGCTGGACGAGGCCCAACTCGCCACGCTGCGCAAGGCCTTCGCCGGCGACGCGGCACTGGAAGCGCGGCTCGCCGACACCACCAGGCCCGAGCACGCGCGCGAGATCCTCGCCGCGCTGATCGACCGCCACGGCACCGGCCGCGCGATGTTCCGCAACCGCCGCGCCGGCATCGGCGGCTTTCCCAAGCGCATGCCGCAGTGGCAGGTGCTGGACGCCGCCGGCCTCGACGAGGCCACGCGCCAGTCACTGCTGGCCGAGTTCCACGCCGACATCCAGCAGCCGCCGCCGGTGCTGGAACTGGACTACGCGAACGACCCGCGCCTGAATGCCTTGGTGGAACTGCTCGATGCGCATCCGCAGGACAAGTTCCTGCTGATCTGCCGCAGCCAGGCCAAGGTGCTGGCGCTGGAGGAAGCGCTGCGCACGCGCAGCGGCGCCGGCATCGCGCGCTTCCACGAGGGCCTCGGCATCGTGCAGCGCGACCGCAACGCGGCCTACTTCGCCCAGCCGGACGGCGCGCGCCTCCTGCTGTGCTCGGAGATCGGCTCGGAAGGGCGCAACTTCCAGTTCGCGCACCGGCTGGTGCTGTGGGACCTGCCGCTGGACCCCGACCTGCTGGAACAGCGCATCGGCCGCCTCGACCGTATCGGCCAGACCCACGACATCGCCATCCACATCCTCGCCGTGGCCGACAGCGCGCAGCACGTGCTGGCGCGCTGGTACGACGAGGGCGTGGACGCGTTCCGGCAGAGCCCGGCCGACGGCCGCGAGCTGCTGCGCCGCTACGGCGACACGCTGGCGCAGTTGGCCGACCAGCATGCGCGCGGCGACGACGGCCGTGACCAGGAGTTGGACGCGCTGCTGGTCGAGACACGCGCCGCCCACGAGCAGATGGCCGAACTGATCCGCGCGGGCCGCGACCACCTGCTGGAACTGGCCGCCAGCCGCGACCCGCACGCCGAGGCCCTGGCCCAGGCTTTCCGCCGCGAGGACGAGGACCCGGCCCGCGACGCCTACCTGCAGCGCCTGCTGGAGGCCTACGGCATCCACGCCGAGGAACTGGGCGGCAAGGTGCTGCTGCTCGACCCGCAATACCTCTCCACCGACGCCCTGCCCGGCTTCGCCGAAGGGCCGCAGTCGGCCACCTTCAGCCGCGCCGTGGCACTGGCGCGCGAGGAGCTGCCGCTGCTGCGGCTCGACCACCCGATGATCGCCGGCGCGCTCGACCTCGCGCTCTCCGGCGAACAGGGCAATGCCGCCTTCATGGTGGACGACGCGCTGCCGCCGCGCAACGCGCTGCTGCAGGCGGTGTTCGTGCTGGAGTGCGTGGCCGACCGCAAGCTCGACGCGGAACGTTTCCTGCCCGCGCTGCCAATCGCCGTCACGATCGACACCCGGCTCGCCGAGCGCGCGGACTTCCAGCCCAGCGAAGCGGCGCTGCGCAAGGCCGCCGACCGCAACATCGAGGTGCCGCGCTACCGCAAGTTCCTCGCCAAGCTGGTGCCGCCAATGCTGGAGAAGGCCGAGCTGGCAGCCGGCGCCCGCGCGCAGGCGATGATAGCCGCCGCGATGGCCGAGGCCGGCGCCGCGCTGGACGCCGAGCTGTCGCGCCTCACGGCGCTGCGCGCGGTGAACCCCTCGATCAGCGCCGCGGAAATCGCCAGCGTGGCGGCCGAACGCGACGCCTTGCTCACCGCCCTGCCGCAGTCGCGGCTGCGGCTGGATGCGGTGCGCTTCGTGGTCAGCGCGGATTTCCTCGCCTTGCGCTGAGAGCCACCCCCTCCCAACCTCCCCCTGCAGCAGGGGGAGGGGAAACCCGTCGCTGCTGAAACCTCCCCTGCAGGCAGAGGAGCTGTCCTCCCTCCCTGCTCGCAGGGGAGGGCTAGGGTGGGGTGCTTTCCGGGCATCAGCCCTTCAGTGCCTTGGCATGCCAGGCGATGTGCTCGCCGATGAAGCTGGCCACGAAGTAGTAGCTGTGGTCATAGCCCGGATGCAGGCGCAAGGTCAGCGGATGGTTCGCCTTCGCGCAGGCCTCGCGCAGCAGTTCCGGCCTGAGCTGCGTGCCGAGGAATTCGTCGGCCCCGCCCTGGTCCACCAGCAGCGGCAGGCGCTCGCTCGCCGTCTGCAGCAGTTCGGTGGTGTCGTAACGCGCCCAGTCCGCGCGATCCGGCCCGAGGTAGGCGGTGAACGCCCGTTCGCCCCAGGGCACCCGCGCCGGCGCAACGATAGGCGCGAACGCCGATACGCTGCGGTAACGCCCGGGATTGCGCAGCGCAATCGTCAGCGCGCCGTGGCCGCCCATCGAATGCCCGCTGATGCCGCGCACGCTATTGGCCGGGAGCGCCGCCTCGACCAGCGCGGGCAACTCGTCGACCACATAGTCGTGCATGCGGTAATGCGCGGCCCAGGGTTGCTCGGTGGCGTTGAGGTAGAAGCCCGCACCCTGGCCCAGGTCGTACGCCGGGTCGTCCGCCACGCCCGCGCCGCGCGGGCTGGTGTCCGGCGCCACCACGATCACGCCGTGCTCGGCGGCGTAGCGTTGCGCACCGGCCTTGGCGATGAAGTTCTGTTCGGTGCAGGTGAGCCCCGACAACCAGTACAGCACCGGCAGTCGCTCCTGCTCTGCCTGCGGCGGCAGGTAGACGGCGAAGTTCATCGCGCAACCCAGCACGACCGAGTCGTGCCGGTACACGTCCTGCCAGCCGCCAAAGCAGGCGCGGTGTTCGATGCGTTCCATCGCGGGCCTCAGTAGTGGATCACCGAGCGGATCGACTTGCCCTCGTGCATCAGTTCGAAGGCTTCGTTGATCTGCTCCAGTCCCATGGTATGGGTGACGAACGGTGCCAGTTCGATCTCGCCCTTCATCGCCTCCTCGACCATGCCGGGCAGCTGGCTGCGACCCTTCACGCCGCCGAACGCGGTGCCCATCCACTTGCGCCCGGTGACCAGTTGGAACGGGCGGGTGGAAATCTCCTGGCCCGCGCCGGCCACGCCGATGATCACCGACTGGCCCCAGCCGCGGTGCGCGCATTCCAGCGCCGCGCGCATCACGTTGACGTTGCCGATGCACTCGAAGCTGTGGTCCACGCCCCAGCCAGTCATTTCCACGATCACCTGCTGGACCGGCTGGTCGTGGTCCTTCGGATTGACGCAGTCGGTGGCACCCATCGAACGCGCCAGCTCGAACTTGGCCGGGTTGGTGTCGATCACGATGATGCGGCCGGCCTTCGCCTGCCGCGCGCCCTGCACCACCGCCAGGCCGATGCCGCCGAGGCCGAACACCGCCACGCTGTCGCCCGGCTGCACCTTGGCGGTGTTGTGCACCGCGCCGATGCCGGTGGTGACGCCGCAGCCGAGCAGGCAGACCTGCTCGTGGTCGGCCTGCGGGTCGATCTTCGCCAGCGACACTTCCGCGACGACGGTATATTCGCTGAAGGTGGAGCAGCCCATGTAGTGATGGATGGGCTCGCCGTTGTAGCTGAAGCGCGTGGTGCCGTCCGGCATCACGCCCTTGCCTTGGGTGGCGCGCACGGCCGTGCACAGGTTGGTCTTGCCGCTCTTGCAGAACAGGCACTCGCCGCACTCGGCGGTGTACAGCGGGATCACGTGGTCGCCCGGCTGCACCGAGGTGACGCCCTCGCCCACCTCGACCACCACGCCCGCGCCCTCGTGGCCCAGCACGCAGGGGAACAGGCCTTCCGGATCGTCGCCGGACAGCGTGAACGCATCGGTGTGGCAGACGCCGGTGTGG
Source organism: Rhodanobacter sp. C06 (assembly GCF_002001105.1). Lineage (GTDB taxonomy): Bacteria > Pseudomonadota > Gammaproteobacteria > Xanthomonadales > Rhodanobacteraceae > Rhodanobacter_A. The sequence continues at coordinate 12,610 of NZ_MUNP01000053.1, forward strand.
CTGATCTTCACCAGCACCTCGCCCTGCTTCGGCGGCGCCACGTCGATCTCGACGATCTGCAGCGGCTGCCCGGGGGCGAACGCGACGGCGGCACGGGATTTCATGGCGGTACTCCTGCGGTGGATCGTTGGTGTCGTGGATCGGTGGTTCGGCCGGCACGACGGCCGGCTATTTGAGGTAGGTGCGCAGCAAGGCGATGGTCTGTTCCAGCGCCGCCGCCTCCGCTGCCGCGGCGCCACGGGCGGCGGCCGCCGGCCGCAGCGCGAAGCTGGCGCGCAGGTGGCTCTCCAGCACCTCGCCCATCAGCCCGTTCACCGCGCCGCGGATCGCCGCGATCTGCTGCAGCACGGCGCCGCAGTCGGCTTCCTGCTCCAGCGCCTGCGCCAGCGCGTCCAGCTGGCCGCCGATGCGCCGCACGCGCACCAGCGCCTGTTTCTTTTCCTGCGTCGAGTACGGCATGGGCGTTCGCCTTGGATACCCCCGGGGAGTATAGGCCATCGCGCCACCTGGGTCATGCCGCGCCGGAGCGACGCAAACCAAAAGCGCACGGCGTGTGCCGTGCGCTTTTGGAAACGAACCTTGAGCCTTGGCAATCCCTGGGTCAGGCTGTGCCCGACGCGGCCGCCTGCCGCATGCGGCGCTCGATGCCGAACGCGTAATAGGCCACGGTCAGCAGCGCGATCCACGCCACGCCCACGTAGAGCGCCACACGGGTGTCGGGACTGTAGCCCAGCATCACCCACACGAACGCGAGGAAGGCCAGGCACACCACGCTGGACAGCGGCCACGCGCGCAGGCGGAATGCCAGCGGCTGCGTCTGCCTGCGGCGGAAACTCCAGTGCGCCACCAGCACCATGCCCCAGGTCCACACCGTGTTGAACGCGAGGATGGACATCATCATCCCGAAGATGCGCCCCGGCACCAGGTAGTTCATCAGCACGCCGAACAGCAGGAACGCCATCGTCACCAGCACGCCACGCACCGGCACGCCATGCGTACTGGTGCGGCCCATCGCCGCCGGCGCCTGGCCCTTGCCGGCGAGGCTGTGCAGCATGCGGCTGCCGCTGAAGGTGGTGGAGTTGAAGCTGGACAGCGCCGCGGTGATCACCACGAAATTGATCAGCCCCGCCGCACTGGGGATGCCCAGCCGCGCGAACGTGGTGACGAACGGGCTGCTGTTCGCGTCCAACTGGTTCCACGGGTAGATCGCCATGATCACGAACAGCGAGCCGATGTAGAAGATCAGGATGCGCCAGATCACCGAGTTCACCGCGCGCGGGATCGTGCGCTCCGGCTGCGCGGCCTCGGCCGCCGCCATGCCGATGGTCTCGATGCCGCCGAACGAGAACACCAGCACCGGCAGCGCCAGCACCATGCCGGTGACGCCGTGCGGGAACCAGCCGCCGTGCGTCCACAGGTTGGACAGGCCGGTCGGGGTGCCGCCATTGCCCCAGCCCAGCCAGATCATCGCGAAGCCGCCGGCGATCATCGCCACCACGGTGAGCACCTTGATCAGCGAGAACCAGAACTCCAGCTCGCCATACACTTTCACCGCCAGCAGGTTCAGGCCACCGATCATCGCCACGCTGGCGAAGGCCCAGATCCACTGCGGCGAGTCGGGGAACCACGCCTTCATGTAGATGCCCACCGCCGTGCTCTCGACGATGCCCACCCCCATCATCAGGATCCAGTAGTTCCAGCCGGTGAGGTAGCCGGCGAACGGCCCGAGATACTTGTGCGCATAGGTACTGAAGGAGCCGGCGATGGGCTCGTGCGCGGCCATCTCGCCCAGCGCGCGCATGATGATGAAGATCATCGCGCCGCAGATCAGGTAAGCGAACAGCACCGCGGGGCCGGCCAGCTTGATCGTGCTGCCCGAGCCGAGGAACAGCCCGGCGCCGATGCACATGCCCAGCGCCATGAAGGTGATGTGGCGCGGCGTGAGGCGGCGCTGCAGGTCCTGGTTCATGCGTTTACCAAATGGGAGGGATTCAGCGCAGCAGCTGGCGCTTGGGTTTCAACGGCAGCTTGCCGCGCCAGTACTGGATCATGACATAGCCGCCGACCATGCCTCCCAGATGCGCAAAGTGCGCGACGCCGGCCTGGGTGCCGGTGACGCCCAGCACCAGTTCCACCACCGCGTAGCCGATCACGAACAACCACGCCGGCATCGGGATCGGCAGGAAGATCAGGAACATCTTCTCCTTCGGATACAGCATGCCGAACGCCAGCAGCAGGCCGAAGATCGCGCCCGAGGCGCCGATGGTGGGGTAGAAACCGTTGGGGAAATACTTCATCACCAGCAGTTGCGCCACTGCCGCCACGATCGCGCAGACGAAGTAGTAGATCGTGTAGTTGCGCGCGCCGAAGGTGTTCTCGATCACCCCGCCGAACATGTACAGCGCGAACATGTTGAACAGGATGTGCTCGAAACCGCCGTGCATGAACGCATAGGTGACCAGCTGCCACGGGCGGAAACCCACGTTGATAACCGCCCCGCCCGCCACCTGGCCGAGCTGGTCCGGCCCCAACGGCCACAACGCGAAATGCTGGCTCAGCGCCAGCGTGTTCGCGTCGAGCAGGAACAATTGCAGCGCGAACACCAGTACGTTGGCGATCAGCAGGTAACGGGTGACCGGGGGGAGGTTCGGCATCGGATGATTTCCGGAAAACGAGCGGCAAGCGTAACCAGCACCACGGGATTTCACCATGCTGGTGTTGGGAGCCCCCATCCACCCTGCGGGCACCTTCCCCCGCAGGCGGAGGAAGGAAGGCTTGCGTTTTCCGCCCGGAAAGTCGTGCACGGAAACGGAGACCGCAGGATCAGCCGCACAACCGGCACTGGCGAACCCTTCCTTCCCCCGTCAGACCGGGGCACGCGGGGAGGCGCCAGGGATGGCGCCAGCTTTGAGGAGCGCGGAAGGTGCTCGAAGGACGGATGGGGCCAGGCATGGCAGCCGCGGGGTTAGCCGCACAACCGGTACCAGCAAATGCTTCCCTCCCCCGTCGCACGAGACAAGGAACCGCGGCCGCGGCGAAGGTATCGACTTCGACAATGCTTTCCGCTGTCGCATAGGGGGAAGGAAGCACATGAAAAAGCCGCCTTGCGGCGGCTTTCGGATGACCTCTCAGCGATGCCGGCTCAGCCGTTGTGCCCCGCCAGCGCCAGCATGCCTTCGGGACGCTTGGCGCCCACGAAGCGCTTGGCCCAGTAGGCCTCGTCGAGGCTGGAGATCTGCACCGTCTTCCCGTAGGTGGGCGCGTGGATGAAGCGGCCGTTGGAGATGTAGATACCCACGTGGGTGATGCGGTGGTGGCGGCCGCTGGTGTGGAAGAACACCAAGTCACCCGGCTTCATGTCGGCGCGCTTCACCTTCAGCCCGGCGAGGAACTGCGCGGCGGAATTGCTGGGCAACTGCACGCCGATCGCATGGGCGAACACATAGCGCACGAAGCCGCTGCAATCGAAGCCGGTGGTCGGGCTGTGGCCGCCACGCACGTAGCGCACGTCGCGCAGGTTCATCGCCAGCCCGATCAACGCCTTGCGCAGGTCGGTGACCGTGTCGATGTCACTGTCGATCTGGCCGGCAGCCGAACTGGCAGCCTCTGCCACGGCGGGAGCCGCCGCCACCGGGGCAAGCAGGCTGTGTTCGACGCCAAAGACCGGCGCCGTGCCCGTACCGAAACCCGGCACGCGGGACGAAGCCAGCGTGGGCATCGGGCTGAGGGTGGGCAGCGGGTTCAGCGCCAGCGGGGAAGCGAGGATGCCACCGGTGACCAGCGAGTAATGGCTGTCGGCGGAAGCGCTGGCGACGGCATGGGACTGCGGGTGGCTGGACCGGGCGTGGCGCGACTGGGCGTGGTGTGCCGCGGCATGGTGCTGAACGTGCTTCTTCTGGGCCTGGTGGGTCACGGCGTGCGAAGGAGTCGCCAGCAGCAGCATCGAAACGAGCGCGGCAACACCGGTCAGTCGCTGGATTGGCATGAGGCGGTGACCCCTGACGATGGTTCTCGGAGGTGCCGCCTGGCGTGCAGGCGACGTGACGAAGGACCGACCATACCAAGATGCATGGAGGGGTTTGTTGGATCGAGGTTAACTAAACCCCGTCGTTCGCAATCGCCGATACACCGGTCACACTTCGAAAAACATCAGGCTTTTCCGAGACTTGTGTCGGCGCCCCGGAATTGGCCGGCTCACTGCCCGGTTTCAGGCCAGTAAAAGCTGTCTGAAGTGGGACGGCGCCCGAAGATCGCGGTACCGATGCGCACCTCGGTGGCGCCCTCGGCGATCGCCAGCGGGAAGTCGCCGCTCATGCCCATCGACAGGCGCGGGATGTCGTGGCCGCGGGCGATGGCGGCGTCGCGCAGCTCGCGCAGCTCGCGGAAGCAGGCGCGCACCTCGGCCGGGTCGTCGGTGTGGATCGCCAGGGTCATCAGGCCGCGCACGCGCAAGGTGGCGTACTGGCGCAGGCGGTCGAGGAAGGCAGGCAACTCGGCGGGCGGCAGGCCGTACTTCGATTCCTCCCGGGAGGTCTTCACCTGCACCAGCACGTCGAGGCTGCGTCCTTCGATCTGCAGGCGTCGGTGCAGCGCCTCGGCCAACTCGGGGCGATCCAGCGATTGCACCTCGCTGGCCAGTCGCGCCACGTCCTTGGCCTTGTTGGTCTGCAAGTGGCCAATCATCACCCAATCAATGCCGCAGTCGGCCAGCGGACCGGACTTGTCGCGGATCTCCTGCACCTTGTTCTCGCCGAACCGATGCAGACCCAGTGCCACCGCTGCACGCACCACCTCGGGGCCGAAGGTCTTGCTGACCGGCAGGATGGCGACGTCGGCCGGATCGCGCCCGGCGGCTCGGCAGGCCTCGTCCACGCGACGGCGGATGTCGGCCCAGTTGGCGGCGAGGTGGGAGTGGTCCATGAGTAAAGCCCTTTGCGTTCGCCTCCTCTCCCCTTCGGGGAGAGGATTGAGGTGAGGGGCGGGTGCTCGCCGAGGACCAACAGCGAAGTGTCGTGGCTCTTGCCAACGCCTCCGCAAGATTGGCCCCTCACCCCGCCCTCTCCCCGGCGGGGAGAGGGAGAAACAGCAACGTCTCCCCGAAGGCAGAGGGGGAAACCGCGTCAGCCCTTGGCGCCCTGCGCGTAATGCTGCGCCACCACCTCGGCCACCACGCCCGTCACCTTCTTGCCGGTGGGGATGTGCAGGAACTCGTTGGGGCCGTGGGCGTTGGAGTGCGGGCCGAGCACCCCGGTGATCAGGAACTGCGCCTTGGGGAATTTCTCGCCCAGCATGCCCATGAACGGGATCGAGCCGCCCTCGCCCATATAAGTAGCCGGCGCGCCGAACTGGTGCTGCGAAGCCTCGGTCACCGCCTGCTCCAGCCACGGCGACAGCGCCGGTGCGTTCCAGCCGCTGCCGTCCTTCTCCAAATCGAAGGTGACGGTGGCGCCGTAGGGCGGGTCCTTTTCCAGCAGTTGCTTGAGGAACCGGCCGGCCTGCTTCGCGTCCAGCGTGGGCGGCACGCGCAGGCTGAGCTTCACCGCGGTGAACGGGCGCAGCACGTTGCCGGCGCTGTCCAGCGGCGGGATGCCGCCGACGCCGGTGACCGCCAGCTGCGGGCGCCAAGTGCGGTTCAAGACCAGCTCGGGCAGCTCCTTCGTGACCGGCTGCATGCCTTCGGCCCACGGGAACTTGCTGTAGATGTCGGTGCCCAGCACCTTGGCCGCATGCTGCGCCTGTTCCACGCGCTGGGCGGGGATCTCCACGTACAGTTCCTTGGGCTTGATCATGCCGGTCTCGGGATCCTCCAGCCGCGACAGGATCTCGCGCAGGATGCGGAAGCTCGACGGCACCACGCCGGAGGCGTCGCCCGAGTGCACGCCTTCGTCCAGCACCTTGACGGTGAGGTTGCCGCCGGTCATGCCGCGCAGCGAAGTGGTGAGCCAGAGCTGCTCGTAGTTGCCGCAACCCGAGTCCAGGCAGACCACCAGCGAGGGGTTGCCGATGCGCGCGGCGAGGTGGTCGACATAAAACGGCAGGTCGTAGCTGCCCGACTCCTCGCAGGCTTCGATCATCACCACGCAGCGCGCGTGCGGCACGCCCTGCTCGTGCAGCGCCAGCAGGGCGGCCAGCGAGCCGAAGATCGCGTAGCCGTCGTCGGCGCCGCCACGGCCGTACAGCTTGTCGCCCTTGATGACCGGCACCCACGGACCCAGACCTTCGGCCCAGCCGGTCATTTCCGGCTGCTTGTCGAGGTGGCCATACAGCACCACGGTGTCGTCGCCCTGCCCCGGCACCTCGATGTAGATCAGCGGCGTGCGGCCTTCGAGCTGCACCACTTCCAGCGAACTGCCCGGCAGCGCGGCGAGCTTGGTACGGGCCCAGTCGCTCATCAGCTTCACCGCCGCGTCCATGTGGCCGTGCGCCTTCCACTCCTTGTCGAACATCGGCGACTTGTTGGGGATGCGGATGTAGTCCACCAGCCTGGGCACGATCTCCTCGTCCCACAGGCCGCTGACGAAACGGGAAAGGCGAGCGGTATCCATGGGGCGGCTCCGGAACGGGGAAAAGCGCCATTCTAGCAAGCCGCCACCCCGGGCCTGCCGGCGTACCCTACACTGGCGCCCCGTTTTCGCCGGTTCCGCCATGATCCTGCCGCGCTACCACATCGCCGCCTCGCGCATCCCCGGCGCCGGCAAGGGCCTGTTCCTCGACGAGATCGTGCGCGCCGGCAGCATCATCACCGCACCCGATGCGATCGACCGCACGTTCCGTCACGCCGAATTCGACGCCCCGGAACTGGCGCAGCTGAAATACGCCAGCGCGCGCTGGTTCGAGGACCGCTACACGGTGTCGCCGGACTGGCCCGACGAGTGCTACATCAACCACAGCTTCCAGCCCAATGGCCTGTGGCACCTGGGCTTCGTGTTCGCACTGGCCGACCTGCCCGCCGATACCGAAATCACGGTGGACTACCGCCACCTGCTGCCCCCGGGCGAGACCGAGGATTTTGCGGATGCGGCCACTGGTGAGATAATCACCGGCTTGTCCTGGAAGGAAAGCCTCGCATCGAGCACTCGCGCCCTCGCGATGTTGCTCGGTGGCACATGAGTTGCTTGCTGATTTGGCATGATCGACATCCCTGTAATCGAGACGGCGCGCCTGCGCCTGACCGCGCTCACCGAGCGCCATTTCGACGACTACGCCGCGATGCTGGCCGACCCGGCCAGCACCCGCTGGATCGGTGACGGGCAGCCGCTGGACCGCACCAACGCCTGGCGCTCGCTGGCGATGCTGCTGGGCCACTGGCAGTTGCGCGGCTGCGGCATGTGGGCGCTGGAGCTGAAGGGCAGCGGCGAGTTCGTGGGCCGCGCCGGCCTGATGTACCCGGAGGGCTGGCCCGACCTGGAGCTGGGCTGGATGCTCAAGCCCGAGCACCGCCACCACGGCTACGCCACCGAGGCGGGCATGGCGGTACTGGACTTCGCCTGGCATCACTTGCACGCGCCGCGGGTGATCAGCCTGGTCCGCGTGGGCAACGAGGCTTCCGACCGCGTGGCCGAGCGCCTGGGCGGCGAGCACATCGACGACATGGACTTCTACGGCAGCGACACCCACGTGTTCGCTTACTACCCGCCGCACCGCGAGAGCCGCCGCGCCGCCTGCGGCTGACGACACCGGTTGCTCCGCGCTCGCAAAAACGCGGGCGCTGAAGCGGAACACCTATCCCACCCTGCCCGGCCATCCCGCCCGCGCGCAGGCTTGGCGAAAGCCCGCCGACGATGCAACGGAATGCGAGCGCAAGGCCCGTCGCTGGTGCGCCGCGTCAGGGGGAAGCCGCCCCGCTGCGCTACCATTCGCCGGCTAAGTCCTCACGCCCAGGAGTCCGCGATGCGCCCGTTCCCGCTTGGTGAAGAGATCGACCTGCTGCGCGACACCGTGCATGCCTTCGCCGAGAAGGAGATCGCGCCGCGCGCCACCCAGATCGACCACGACAACCTGTTCCCCGCCGACCTGTGGAAGAAGTTCGGCGACCTGGGCCTGCTCGGCATGACCGTCCCCACCGAGTACGGCGGTACCGGCATGGGCTACCTCGCGCACATGGTCGCGATGGAGGAGATCTCGCGCGCCTCGGGCTCGGTCGGCCTGTCCTACGGCGCGCATTCCAACCTGTGCGTCAACAACATCTTCCATAACGGCAACGAGGCGCAGCGCAGGAAGTACATCCCCAAGCTGTGTACGGGCGAATACGTGGGCGCGCTGGCGATGAGCGAGCCGGGCGCCGGTTCCGACGTGGTCGGCTCGATGAGCTGCAAGGCCGAGCTGCGTGGCGACACGTGGGTGGCCAACGGCACCAAGATGTGGATCACCAACGGCCCCGACGCCGACGTGCTGCTGGTCTACATGCGCACCGCGCCGCGTGCCGCCGGCAGCCGCTGCATGACCGCCTTCATCGTCGAGAAGGGCATGCAGGGTTTCTCCACCGCGCAGAAGCTGGACAAGCTGGGCATGCGAGGCTCGAACACCTGCGAACTGGTGTTCGAGGACTGCGCGATCCCCGCCGAGAACGTCGTCGGCGAGGTGAACGAAGGCGTGCGCGTGCTGATGAGCGGCCTGGACACCGAGCGCCTGGTGCTCTCGGGCGGCCCGATCGGCCTGATGCAGGCGGCGCTGGACCTCACCCTGCCCTACGTGCGCGAGCGCAAGCAGTTCAATGCGCCGATCGGCACCTTCGGCATGATGCAGGCCAAGGTGGCCGACATGTACACCGCGCTGCAGTCCTCGCGCGGTTTCGCCTACATGGTGGCGCAGCAGTTCGACACCGGCGTGAAGTCGCGCGTCGACCCGGCCGCCTGCCTGCTCAACGCTTCCACCAATGCGGTGCAGGTGGCGCTGGAGGCGATCCAGTCGCTGGGCGGCAACGGCTATATCAACGAGTTCCCCGCCGGTCGCCTGCTGCGCGACGCCAAGCTCTACGAGATCGGCGCCGGCACGAACGAGATCCGCCGCATGCTGATCGGGCGCGAGCTGTTCCACGGCAAAGCCTGATGCAGGCGCCGAGCTGAAACGTCGGCGCCCGTGACACCATGCGCGACTCCGGCGCGTGCCGATAGAACGCGCCTTGCTCCGCGGTCAGTCCTGGTCCCTCCGGCGCGGCTCGCACCGAAGGGACGATGGCCACGCTACCGGCCGACGCGTACCGGATGGTCCAGCCGCACCAGCAATACGTCGTGCGTTTTCATCAGGATCGGCTGGCTGTCCTCCAGCGTCAGCGGCTTGCCGGTCCACAGGTTCGTGCCCTGCTGCGCGCCTTGCAGGCCCAGCCGCGCCAGATCCAGGTGGAAGGGGTGGGTGCCGTAGCGCTCGGGGCCGAGATTGAAGATGGCCACCGCCAGCCCACCGCCGGCCAGCGGCCGGGTCCATACCTCCATCTCGCCGTCGGCGTAGGCCCGCGTGCCCTGCTTGCCAAGCGGATCCTGGTCGATCGCGATCACGGCGCGGTTGGTCAGCACCGTGCGCACTGGCGGCGACATCGCCGACAAGTCGTTACCGGCGATCAGCGGCGCGGCCATCATCGCCCACAGGCTGAAATGCGCGCGATTCTCGGGCATCGAGAGCTTGTTGCCGCCCACTTCGTTGCCGACCTCCAGCATGTCCGGGTCGTTCCAGTGCCCGGGCCCGGCGAATGCGGCCAGCCCTTCCTGCTGCGTCGCGTTGGCGTGGATCGACATCCAGTTGAGGCGCACGTCGTCGGTTGTGCGCCACAGATTGGCCCGGATCGCCGGTGAGGCGCCCCACTCCCACACCGCATCCCAGCCGTACTGGCAGAGCGAATAGACCATCGGCCGACCGGCCGCATCGAGCGCGCGGCGCATCTTTTCGTACGCGGCCTCCATCAGCCGCATCTGCGCGGCCCGGTCGTCGGGATACCGGGTGTCCATGACTTGCTGGAAACTGCACAGGTCGTACTTGAGGTAGTCGATGCCCCACTTCGCATAGGTTCGCGCATCCTGCGCCTCGTGCCCGAGCGAGCCGGTGTAGCCGGCGCAGGTCTTGCTGCCCGGCGAACTGTAGATGCCGAGCTTGAGGCCCCGGGCGTGGACATAGTCGGCCAGCGCCTTCATGTCCGGGAACTTGGCGTTCGGATGGATTTCGCCGCTGGCGTCGCGCTGGCCTTGCCAGCCATCGTCGATGTTGATGTAGACATAGCCCGCGTCGCGCATGCCGCTGGCGACCATGGCGTCGGCGGCCGCGCGGATGTCCTTGTCGCTGACATGCTCGGCGAAATGGTTCCAGCTGTTCCAGCCCATCGGCGGAGTGGCGGCCGTGACCGTCGCGGCGTTGGCGGATGCGGCGCCCAGCGCCATCAGGACAGCAGCAATGCAGGCGAGTCTTTTCATCATGGTTTCCTGTGGGCCGTGGGGTTCGTTTATCGCTTGCCGGGTAACGGCAGCTGCCAACCTTGGGTCGGGACAGCGTTGCACTTTCCGGCCGTCAACGGTACGCCGGCCTTGGCCGAAACGAGGCATGCGCCTGATCCTTCATTGCGCAGCTGCGCACCAACCTGCTGCCAGTGCTGCCGCGGATCTCCGCCGCAGCGATCGACCGTGACGGACTGGCCAACCACGCCCAGGCACAGATTGTGGTCTTGCAGGCGCAGCGTGTGGTCGACGGCGAACACCCAGGCCTGGGCGATCCCGCCGTTGCAGGCGGCGCTGATCGCCGGGGTTCCGGGGATTTCACCGCCCCTGGCGGCGATGCAGCGGTGGCCGTCGCCCACGATGGCGCCACGCAGCGAGTTGCCGATCGCGTTGCGCTGCAGGCTGCCGCCGGCGTCTTTGCGGACTTCGCTGGACGCGGTGCAGGTCTTGCTGAGATGGGTCTGCGAAATGCTGGCCACCGCCTGGCCGCCATTGCCGGAGGGAAGATTGAACTCGGCGCTGGCATACGGCTGGTTGAAGCAGTCCGAGTCGGGCGAATTCCATTCGAAATACTCGGTCCAGTTGACCATGCCGAACGGCGAGATGCCGTCGGATACCGTGCGGATGCTGCCGAGCTTGAACGACTGCCGCGTGGTCAGGTCGGTGACGGTCACGCCCAGCCAGCGGTCGCCCTCGTAGGCGACGTGGAAGCGATAGGTATGCCCCTGCTGCCAGTCGTGCGCCATGCGGCAACTCTTGCCGACGCCTTCCCCGCCGAAATTGACGCAACGGCTGCCCTTGCTGCCGGCCCGGGCCTCGGTCGCGTCCCACACCGAAAACAGGAACTGCCGCGGGTCGCCGCCATTGCTCTGCATGCCGGTGTAGGCGCCCGAATGGGTGCCCACGAGGCTGAACTGGTTGCTCCAGAAGACCGACGCGCGGTAACCCGGGTCGGTCTTCACGGTGATGGCGAAATCCACCGAATGCAGCGAGGTCACGGCGGGACCGAAGCGATAACTGGTGTAGGAGCCTGGCGTGTCTCCCGCACGGGCGAGCAGCGACAGCAGCAACAGGCCGCATCCGCCGCACAGGCCGAGGATCTTTTTCATCATGGGTTTCCCGTTTTTCGAACAAGCTCCGGCGCCGCGCTGCTGCGCATGCCGGATGCATCGGAAGTCGGTGACGACGGAACGGCCGGCCGGCACGGAAGTGTCTGCTGCCGGCCGGGACGTCCGCGAGCCTCAGCCCTGCAGCGCCTCGACACCGCGAATCGGCGCCGCCTCGGTGCGGTGCATGTCCAGCACCAGCAAGTCGTTGTCGCCACGGCGCAGCCACGAAGCCGGGCAATAGAGCCGCTGCTGCGGACCGAGTTGCCAATAGCGGCCGAGCAGATGGCCGTTGACCCACAGGTAACCCTTGTGCCACGCGCTCATGTCGACATAGGTATCGCCCACCTCGTCCAGCGCCAGCTTCGCCCGGAAGAACAGGCCCGGTCGCGTGGCGGTGCCGCGCAGCGGCCGCAAGCCGGCCAGCCATGACGCATCCAGCGGCAGGCTGTGCACGTCCCAGCCCTGGAGTTCCTCGTCGTTCAAGCGGATGCTGCCCACGATGCCCTTGCGATCGGCCATCGCCGGGCCGTAGCCGACGTGGCCGAAGCTGTCGACCAGGATCTCGAGCTCGGCTTGCGCCCGTGCCTTGGCCGCGGGCAGCTCGACGCTGTCGCCGGCGCGCAGGCTCGGATGCTGCATGCGCGACAGGTAGTCGACGTAGCGCCCATCGCTGAACACGGTCGCGTAGTCGCGCATGCCGTCGATGCGCAGCGCACCACCCTTGCCAGGGATCTTGCGCCGGTACAGCACCATGCCGTGGTCCTGGCCGAACAGCAGCTCGTTCCCCTGCGGTGCGGCAACCTGCTTCGACGGCGGCAGGTTGTCCCACAGTGAGGCATGCGGCGCGGGCGTGACCGGCGCGAAGCGGATGATCGGCGGCGTGGCCGGCACCGCGGGCAGCGGCTGCGCCACATGGGCGGCGATCATCTTGCGGAAGATGTGGTAGTCCGCCGTGGGCGCGCCGTGCTCGTCGATCGGCGAACCGTAGTCGTAGCTGGTGATCACCGGCTCGAAGTGCGAGTAGTCGCCATGCGCATTGGCGCCCGCGCCGAAGCCGAAGTTGCTGCCTCCATGCACCACGTACATGTTGAACGAACGGCCTTCCGCCAGCAGCTTGCCCAGCGTGCCGGCGAAATCGCCCTTCGCGAAATCCTTGTCGCCCCAGTGGGTGATCCAGCCGGGATAGCCCTCGCCCATCCACACCGGCATCTCGCCCGCGATGGCCTGGGCGCCGGCGAAATCGGTGTCGCCATCCAGGCCCAATGCGGCGCCCGGCAGGTAGGTTTGCTCCTTGCGCACCTGTCCCAGACCATCGGAAATCGAGAACGGCCCGTGCACGCCGTGCTGCTGCCACAGCGACCGGATCAGTTCGAGATAACCGAGGTCATGGCCGAACGAGGCGTATTCGTTCTCCACCTGCACCATCAGGATCGGACCACCGCTTTCGGCCAGCAGCGGCTTTACCACCGGCGCGATGGTGGCGATGTAGCGGCGCACCGCGGCCATGTAGTCGGGATCGTCCTTGTCGCGCACGCGGATATGCGGGTGACGCAGCAGGTACGGCGGCAGGCCGCCGAAATCCCACTCGCCGCAGATGTAGGGGCCAGGGCGCAGGTACACCCACATGCCCTCTTCCTGGCAGATGCGGATGAACTTCGCGAAGTCACGGCTGCCGCTGGTGAGGTCGAACACGCCGGGCTCGGCTTCCAGCGCGTTCCACATCAGGTAGATCGCGATGGTGTTGAGCCCCATCGCCTTGGCCATCCGGATGCGCTGCCGCCAGTACTCGGCGGGAATGCGGATCGGGTGCATCTCGCCGCTCATGATCTGGAACGGCTTGCCGTCCAGCAGGAAGTGCTGGCGGGACAGTTCGAAGCGATGCGGGCGGCCATCCGGCTTGATGCCGGTCGCGGCGGCGGCCGTGGCACGAACTTCGCCGACGCACCAGCCCGCGCCCAGTGCCAACGGGGTCAGTACGCTCAGGCGCAGGAAGTCTCGTCGTTGCATGCGGGTTCCTCGATGGATGTCGTCAGTGGTGGGCGTGGACAGGCACAAAGTGGGGGACGGCCAGTCGATCAAATCATCATACAAATAGTGCCGCGAGGCACGGAAGTCGGACACATCACTTTTCGACAAGCCGGCGCCGCAATCAGGATGAAGGGTTTCGCCGTTGGCCACGTCGAACGTGCCTCGCCACATCGCACACGGCCGCGTGACGCGCCATCGCGCGCAGACTGCGCACCAGCGTGCATTGCCGGAACGCACCCTGTCCGGTCCGTTGGAAACCAGTTCGTCCGCAGGCTCACGGTCGACACGACCCCAGCCGCAGCGCCACCGCGGACGCCAACCGCCAGGGATCGCCCTGCGGCACGGTCGGCTCCACCGCGCGTGAAACGGCCCAGGCGTGCCCCATCGCGAACCAGTCGATCTTTTCGGGCGGCTTGCCCGTCGCCAGCGACTGTTCCAATGCCGTGAAAAAGCGCCGCCAGCGCGGCGCGTACAGGCCACTCACCAGACCGGCCAGCTGGCGGTTCGCGTAATCGTGCAGGCCGCCTCGGTCGGCACCGGAGCGATTGCCCCAGACCGTGAGGATGGAGCGCTGGTCGTAGGCTAACTGCGCCGCCTCGGTTGCGTCGCCAGCTGCCGCCTGCGCGGGCGCGAGCCAGTTTCCGAGCAGGAAATGCGGATCGCTGGCGAGCAGGCGATCGAGCAGCGCCATGTCGTCCAGCCATTGCACGGCCAGCGCGTGGAATCGCGGAGCATCCTTCGCCGCGTAGGCCACCTTGAGCTCGGGCAGCAGCACGCGTGCCTGATTCGCCAGCGCCTGTCGCGTCACATCCACCAGGTCGTAGCGATAGGCGCTGCTGTCGCGCAACGCGGGCGCCACCTGCAGCAATTCGCACACGGCTTGCTCGAAACGCCGGCCGTCGTAGCGCATCGTTGGCGGCGACCAGGTCGCCGCGGACTGCTCGTCCAGCGCCGGGCGCGCATCGAACAAGCTGTCCTGTGGTTCGGACCATTCACCCGAAGCCATCGCGTAAGCGGTTTGGCCGAGGATGCGCCACGCGGCTGTAGCATGCGCGTCGGCGCCGCCATAACGGTTCGTTGCATACGCGGCGAACCATGTGTCCGCATCCGTGGGCAGCGGCGTCCACGCCAGTGCCGTGAACAGCGCAAAGGCCGCCGGATCGAGTCCGCTGCCCTCGGGCATCCACGCAATGCCGCGCAGGGTACTGCCCGGCTTGTCGCGCCATGCCGCGTAACGCTGCAGCCACACGCCGGCGTTCGCGCCCAGCGTGCTGTGGCCGCCGAAGTTCGGGATGCTGCCGAAGGCGTATGGCGCGCCGTGCCAGTCCTGCTCGCGGTGCAGGTTGTCGTAGCGGTCGGACAGGCCATCGACGATCAGCAGGCGCCGGTGATCCACCGCATCGAGCAGCGCCGGCAACGGGTTGTGCTGCCAGCCCAGCAGCACCCAGCGCGCGCCCGGATGCGCGGCCTGTAGCGCCGCCATCACCGCGCGCGCGGCATCCGCCACCGGCACATCGCCGGCACGGCCACCCTCATGCAGCAGATCCATCTTGTACATCGTGCCGTCGCCGAACAGCGCGCGTTGCCGGCGGTAGAAATCCGCCGCGATCTTCGCGTAGCGCGGATCGCGCGGATCGAGCCAGTCGGGTCGCTGGAAACCCACCCAGTCGCCCTGCGGCACCACCTGCGCGCCGGGATGCTTCGCCGCGAAGCGCGGCGGCACGGTACCGAAGTAACCGGGGAACACCGGCTTCATGCCCAGCGCGCGCAGGCGCGCCACGATCTTCCGCGCCAGCGCGACGCGGCGTGCATAGCTCGACGGCGACAGCAGCGCATCGAAAGCCGCCATGTTCTGCAGCAACCACCACGGTTGGTGCGCGGGCGCGGGTATCCATGCGCGGATCTCCACATCCGTATAGCCGAAATCGCGGAATGTCTCGCGATACACCTCCTCGCTGCCCACCGGCATGAACACCTCGTTGATGCCGTGCAGCGCCAGCCGGTCGATCTTGCGCTCCCATGCCGGCCAAGCCAGGTAGGCGTTGGAGTAGCCGTCGTCGGTGTCGTTGAGCGCGTAACGATCCGGCACCACGGCCACGCTGGTGATGGCCGCGGCGGGTGCCGGCAGCGTGGCCGGCAGGCGGGCGAGGCTGTCGCCGGGCCAGCCGATGGCCACGTGCGCCACCTGTTCCAGGTAGCGCTCCACGCCGGCGAGGATCACCGCGGGCGTGGTGCCCGTCACCACGATGCGGCCGGGCGTGCCGCGCACTTCGTAGCGATCCGCGCCCTGCCCGCGCGGCAAAGCCACCAGCTCGAACTGCGACGAGTACGCCGGCAACAGGCGTTGCAGGGCCGCGCGGGCTGGCGCGGTGTCGAACGCCGCGTCCGTGCCATGCGCCGCGGACAGGCTGGCGACGGCGAGCAGGCCGCAGGCCAGCAGCGAACGCCACCCGACGCCGAGTACGGCGGCGGGGGCAGCGGATCGATCCAGCGGGAAAAATCTGCGCACCATCATGTCCTCCGCCATTCGCCTTGCCGCATCGCCAGACGCAATTGCCCGCCGCGCGCCAGCGTGACCGGCAGGCTTCGCTCGCCATGCACCACCGTGGTGGCGGTGCCGCCCACGCTGCGCAGCGTCACCTCCACCGGCCGGCCGTCGGCCCAGGCCAGATCCACCACGAAACCGCCACGCGCGCCGATACCGCTGACGCGTCCACGCGGCCACGCCCGCGGCAACGCCGGCAGCAGCTCGATGCGGCCGGGCCGCGAGTACAACAGCAGCTCCAGCATCGCCGCCGGCATGCCGTAGTTCGCATCGATCTGGAACACGCCCTGCTGTGGCAGCCGGTAGACATCGAACAGGTTGGTGCCGCTGCCGTTGGCGTCGCCGCCTGAGGGCGCGAGGTTGTCGAGCAGCAGGCGATAGGCCTTGTCGCCATCCTTTAGCCGTGCCCAGCACAGCGCACGCCAGGCGTTGGCCCAGCCGTAGTTGTGCATGCCGCGCGCCGCGAGCAGGCGCCGCGCGCCGTCGACCAGCGCTGGCGGGCTGCGGTCGGGCGCGATGCGATCGCCGGGGAACAGGCCCATCAGCGGCGAAAGATGGCGATGTCCGGGCTCGCCCCGATCGTCGGGGCTCATCCACTCTTCGAGCTGGCCGCTGGTCGGGCTCACGCGCGGCAGGTACAGCCGTGCACGCAGGGCGGCGATGGTCTTCGCGTGGACCGCCTCGCGCCGCAGCACGGCGCTGGCCTCGATGTAATTGCCGAACAGTTCCCACACCAGCTCCTGCGCGTAGCTGATGCCGCGCGCGTCGTTCGGCCCCTGCTCGGGCGACCAGTCGTGGTCGTCGACCAGCACGCGTTGCGGCTGGCCATCCGGGTCGACCACCGTGGTCTCGACCAGCCGTGCCTGCCAGAACGCGCAGGCACCCTGGAGCAGCGGAAACACGCGCGCCAGGTAGTCGCGATCCAGCGTGTACTGGTAGTGCTGCCAGAGGCTGTTGCACAGCCACGCACTGCCGGCCGGATGCCACTCCCAGCCGTTGCCGCCCCAGATGTTGGTGGAGATCGCCACGGTCCAGCCGGCGAGCCTGCCCGTGCTGTTGCGGTACGGGTTGCGCGGGTCGTTGAACCAGCGCCGGGTGTTCTCCGTCCACGCCGGCAGCTGCGCCAGGCAGTACGCGGTCAGCGCGCCGAAACAGGCGCCGAGGCCCGCGCGGTCCGGCAGCCAATAGTTCATCTGCAGATTGATGTCGGTGTGGTAGTCGCCCTGCCACGGCGGATCGTTGCCGGCCAGCCACAGGCCTTGCAGATTGGTGGGAAGGCCGTCGCGCGAGCCCGCGATGGTGAGGTAGCGGCCGTACTGCAGGTACTGCGCCTCCAGCTCGGGATCGGGCACGCCCGAGCGCGCACGCGCCTGCAGGCGCGCCCAGGTGTCGAGCTTGCGTTGCGCGGGCATGGACATGCCCAGGTTCACCTGCATGGTGTCGAACAGGGCGCGGTGGTCGGCCACGTGCCGCTCATGCATTTGCTGCGGCGTGCGCGCCAGCGCGGCGTCGATGCGCGCCTGCGCCAGCGCGAGCGGATCGATGGCAGCGTCGATGAAACCCTGCGCAAGGTGCGGCGTGTAGTTGGTGGCGGCGGCCAGCACCACGGTGAGCGCCGTGCAATGCTCGAACTGCAACACGCCGTCGCGCGCAGCCAGCCGGCCGCCTTCGGCCGTCGTCGCGACGGCGACGGCATGGCGCAGGCCGTTCGCGAACCGGCCGGCAAGATGGACGCGTGCCGGCTTCGTGCCATCGCGCGCGACCTCGCCGTGCGTACCGAGCAAGGTCAGCCTGCCGCTGTGGTCGCCACCTGCGTCCTGCGCGAGGCGCAACACCAGCACCTGGTCCGGATGGCTGACGTACAGCTCGCGCCGATAGCGCACGCCGTGGCAGCGGTATGTGACCCGCACGCAGCCCGTAGCCAGGTCCAGCTCGCGCCGATAGTCCTCCACGTTCGGCCACGCCTGCCCCGGCAGTTCGAGTACCAGCTTCGCCAGCTGGGTGAAGTGGCCGAAGTCGTCGTTGCCATAGGGAAACTGGCCATCGGCATGCAGCGCATCGTTGCGCCCGCCGGTCCACAGGCTGGCCTCGGCCAGGGACAGCAGCTCGCGCCCCGGATCGCCGCCGGCCAGCGCACCGAGATGGCCGTTGCCGACGGGCAGACCCTCGAACAACAAGCGATCCTCGGCCGCCGGTTTCGCGTACCACAGCAGGTCGGCCGCGGCGGCCTCCGTCGAAGCCGCCGGCGCGGAGGATGCCGCGCGAATCGGCAGCACGCGCAGCAGCGGCATCGCCGCCAGCAGGCCCGCGCACCGCTGCAGGAAGCCGCGCCGCGACATCGGCAAGCTGTCCGCTGGCGGCGGCCTGGTCATCGTCACGGTTTGGCCTTGCGTGCGATCGCGAACGCATCGACCAGTTTGCCGTCGCTGCCGGTAACGCGCACCCGCAAGGTGCGCGCATCGGCATCCACCCAGGCCACCTGGTCCTGCCCCACCACCAGGATCGGGAAGTCGTTGCCCCGCTCGCCGGGCTTGATGAACTTGAAGACGTGCTCGTGCCCGGCGATGAACAGGTCGACGTGTGCCGCATTGGCCAGCTTCGTCCACTTCGCGCTGTTGCCGCCGGTCCAGCCCCAGTCCGGCTGGTGGCCGAGGATCACGGTGAACGGCGCGGTGCGGGTGCGTGGCGCGGCCAGGGTTTGGCCGAAACGCGCCAGTCCCTCGCGGCGATAGTCGCGCAAGTCGTCGAGGCCGGCGTAGACCTCGGTGTCGTCGGGCTTGTCCTCGCCGGTGTCGACCGCGATCAAGTGCAGCGGGCCGTCGTCGCGGACGTAGTCGTAGCGGTCGTCCTGCGCATGCAGGTAGGGACCGAGCTGGCGCGCGAACGGACCACGGTATTCGTGGTTGCCGTGCACGTAGAGCAGCGGCGTGCTGCCGCCGAGATCCGCGGCGGTCGGCGCGAGGAACCGGTCCTTGAGCTGCTGCTCGCTCGCCGCCCAGTTCACCGCGTCGCCCAGGTGTGCCACGAAGTCCTCCGGCGTCTTGCGGACCTCGCCCAGCAGGCTGTGGATGCGCGAGACCTGCTCGTGCGTGTCGGTGATCACCGCGAAACGCGCAACGGCGTGCGCCGGATCGAGCGTGGTGAAGCGCAGCGTCTCGCCCCGCACCGTGTTGCCGCGCTCGGGCCAGTACGGCTTGACGACGACCACGCGGCGCGAGGCCACCTGGTACTGGTAGGTGCGACCCGGTTCGAGGCCGTCGATCAGGACGCGATGGAAGGTGCCGACGTCGAGCAGGCCGTCGTGCTCGGCCACTGCCGTGTGGTCCAGCGCGCGCTCGCCGTAGCGCACGCTGCCATCGGCGTCGCTGTCGGTCATCCACTCCACCACCACCGAGCTGGCGGATACGTCGAGCAGCAGCGGCGGCATGGTGATCGCCGGGGTGACGTCCCACACCTTGTACGGCGCGTTGGCATCGTCGTCCCTGGCTGGCGTGGCCTGATGCGTGGCGGCCAGCGCAGGCAGCGCCAGCGACAGCAGGCCGGCCAGCACCAGACGCCGGCTCCAGCCACGCGCCGGTTTCAGCTTGCGGACATCAGGCATCGATCTCGATCCTTGCGGTCACGGAACAGCGTGGGCGAGTGGAACCGGCGGCGGCACCAGCAGCGACAGCACGGCCGCCCGTGCGCGCACGATGTCGCGCACATCCATCTTCCGGCCGTCGGCTTGGCGCGTCGCCAGGCGCAACGCCTGCTGCAGCCGCGGATCGTGCGGATGGCGGCGGCGCGCCAGGCGCACCAGCACCGCGTCCTCGATGCCGTCCTGCAGCAGCTCCCAGCGGATGCTGGACAGCGGACCGTGCGCGCCGGGATAGACCAGGTATTCGTCGCCCTGGCTGAAGGCATACAGCGGATCGCGGAACACACCGGCGGTCCAGTCGTTCCAGGCCCAGTGCAGCCAGCCGTCCAGATGCCGGTCGGCGACGATCCAGCCCATCATCCGCGCCTCGACCGCGGGCGAGAACGTCAAGGTGTTGGGATGCGTGTCGCCGGCCCAGGCGTAGAACGTGGTGATCTCGCCGCGCGCATGCCGCGCGCGTATCCACGCATCGGACGCGGTGCGCAGGCTGTCGAGCCCCAGCGACAGGTTGCGGGCATCGGGCCCCACTTCCGCGGTACCCGCCATCTGGGTGCGCCGGATGAACTCCGGCGCCACGCGCCGCAGCAGCGCCAGCGCCGGCGCGAGGACATCGGCCGGCCGCTCGTCGAAGGCCAGCCAGGTGTGATCCAACCAGCCGCGTTGCCTGAGGTGCGCGGAGAAGTCCGTGAGGAAGGCCGTCCACGCCGCGGTCCAGAACGGATCGCCCGCCTGCATCTTGCGGGTGACGAGGGCGCCGGTGCGCGTGTCCAGGTAGGTGATGCGCTGCGGACCGCGGAACGCCAGCAGCGAATACGCGGTGATGTCCGGCCCCAGGCCGGCGGCCCGCGCGGTCTGCACGTAGCGGTCGAAGCGGCGGTAATCGAAGCGCCAGCGGTGGCCGTCGTACTCCCACTGCACCATCGTGTCGTAACCGTACGCCGTCTGCGGCTTCCAGTCGTTCCACGCGACCAGCCACGGATTCTGGATGATGGTGATGGTGATCGTGTGCTGTCCCGCCGCAGCCAGGCTTGCGAAATAGGTCTCAAGCAGGGACCAGTGCGCCGCGGACCAGGGCTGGACGCGATACGCGCCGGCGATCGCGTTCGGGTTCAGCCAGACGTCCAGGTGGAACTTCCGGTCGCTCGGATCCGGCACGGTCGCGTCGACCACCTCGAGTTGCAGCGCATATGTCGTCGGTGCGGCATGCTCGGCTTCGATGCGGATGGTGCCGCGATACACGCCCGGCGCCGCCGCGGCCGGGATATGCCACGTGAACCAGATCGGCTGCGCCGCACCGCGCGGCACGTCGATGCCCGCCTGCTCCAGCAACGGATCGGCGATCACGCGCTGCCTGCCCTGTCCCGAGACGGCGCCCGCATCCACGTCGGCGATGCTGGCACCGCCGACACGCGGGTCGTGTTCCCGCACACGCACGTAACCGACGTAGCGCACCTGCACCGCATCGGCGGGAAGCGTGGCGCCATTGGCCGCGGCCAGCGGACCGACGCTCGCATGCAAACCGTGCAGATCGGCGCCGGCGATCACCGCCAGCTGCGCGGACAGCCGCCCGTTGCGAACGCCGGTCAGGCGCAGCACACGGCCCGTGTCGGCAGCGGGCGGTTGGCGCGGAAACCTCGGCACCCGGAGCAGGGAGGACGCGGCGAAATCGCCGCTCGGCACCCAGGTCTGCAACACGGATTGCGGGCGCGTGCCGTTCTCCGGATCGGCGCCGGGTGGCGCGGGCATCGCGTGTGCTCCACAGGCGCAGGCCAGCCCGGCCAGCGCCAGCGCCAGCACAGCGAGCCACGCCCATGCCTTGCCGCCGCTACGCATGGCCAAGCCACGAAATTGCATCACACCGCGCATGACGATCAAGGACGTTCGCCTCCCCTCGCGTCGATCCGCGGCGCGGGCGCCACCGGCCGCTCGCGGCGGACGAAGGGCGCCAGTTCCACCGAGGTTATCGTGGCCGGCAAGGCGTCGCCCTTGTGGAACGGTGCCTTCGGCGCCAGCTCCAATTGCAAGGCCCATGGCTGCGCGTGCATGTCGCGGCTCACCAGCAAGCGTACCGCGCCCTCGCCCGCCGGCAGCGCCAGGGGCTTCGGATGGCCGTCCACCCACACGTCGATTCGCGCCGATGCCTTGGCGTCCCGGTAGTGCACGGTCAGTTGGTAGTCGCCCGCGCCAAGCAGCGCGTACCAGCGCAGCTTGTACGGCGTGGGCGGATCGTCGTAACCGTAGCCGTTGTAATTGAGGAAATTCTCGGCCTGCACAGCGTCCAGCTGCATATGGCCATCGGCGCCGGGAGCCACCGCATCGGGCCGCACATGCAGGCCACCCTCGAACGGAATCGCCACCACCGGCATGTAGCCCGCGCCGGCGAGGTTCCCCACTTTCACCGTGGCACCCGACGCATCGACGGCAACCGGATCCACCACC
Organism: Rhodanobacter sp. C06; assembly: GCF_002001105.1. Taxonomy (GTDB): domain Bacteria; phylum Pseudomonadota; class Gammaproteobacteria; order Xanthomonadales; family Rhodanobacteraceae; genus Rhodanobacter_A. Next base: position 34,789 of record NZ_MUNP01000053.1, read on the forward strand.
GCCTTCGCGTCGGCCAGCACATGGCCTCGGCCGAAGCGCGTGCCAACCACGCCGGGCAGGCGCAGCACGCCATCGGCCGGCGGTTTCTCGACGAACAGGTACAGCGTGTGCGCGCCCAGCGTGGCGTAGCCGAAATCGAGCTTCGCGAACGGCGAGGCCTGCGTGCCGTAGATCGCCTCGCCGCGCGGCTTCAGCCACGCACCGATGCCGCGCAGCACGTCGGCTTCGTAGGGCACCACCGAGCCGTCGCCCTCCGGACCGATGTTGAGGATGTAGTTGCCGCCCGCGCTCACCACGCGCACCAGCCGCGCGATGTTCTCGCGCACCTTGCCCGGCAAGTCGTCGCGCACCTGCCAGGAGCGATAGCCCCAGGTCTCCGGGAACATCGAGGCCGGCGACTGCCAGGGTTCCTCCATGCCGGTGTCGGGCTCGCGGTTGTCGCCCATCACGCTGAAGTCGCCCTGGTGGTTCCACACCCGCCCCGACACCATAGTCTGCGGTTGCAGCGCATGCACCGCATGGGCGAAGCGCGCGCTCTGCGCCGGCGTGGGCTTGCCCATGTCGAACCACACCTCGCTGATAGTGCCGTAATGGCTCATCAGCTCGCGGATCTGCGCCACGTTGAAATCGGCCTGCGCCGGCGTGATCGGGTTGTCGTTGTCGGGACGGTACTGGCCGTGCATCCAGTGCCAGTCGATGGTGGAGTAGTACACGCCGAACGGCATGTGCGCTCGCGCGCAGGCGTCGGCCAGCGCCTTCACCACGTCGTGCCGGTACGGCGTGGCGTCGACGATGTCGTAGCGGTTCTGCGCGGTGCGGAACATCGCGAAGCCGTCATGGTGCTTGGCGGTGAGCACGATGAACTTCATGCCGGCGGCCTTGGCCAGCGCCACGATGGCATCGGGATCGAACTTCTCCGGATCGAAGCGCTTGGCCAGCGCCTCGTATTGATCGATCGGCACCGGCGCGAAGGATTCGATCTGCTCGCTGTAACCCTTGGTGATCTTCCGGCCATCCCACACGCCACCCAGCACCGAATACAGGCCGAAGTGGATGAACAGGCCGAACTTGCGCGCCTGCCAGGCTTGCACGGTGGCGGCACTGGGGCGCGGGCCAGCCAGCGGCAGTGGCTGGTCGCCGGGCGGGGCTTGCTTGGCGGAAAGTGCCAGCGGCAACAGCAGTGCCAGTGTCCACGCCGTTCGCACCATGCTTTTCATCACCGCTCCTCCCCATGCAGCGAACACTCTGTCGCCAGGCTACACAGGCCGTGTCGCCCGCAACGCATGACAGCCGTCAACCTGTTCCGCGCGTCCAGCGTATCCAGGCAGCACTGCCGCGCGGCAGCGGGATGCGGCTCGCCCCGTGGGCGTCAGCATGCACCTGCCCGTCTGCCGCGAAACTGACGTCGCGGCGGCTGTCCAGCGCTGGCGCACGCAGGCGCATCAGCTCGCCGCGCGCGCCAGCCGGCAAGCCGCGCAGCACCACCGCGGCATCGCGCACGGCGTCCTTGTTGATCAACGCGGTCAGCATCGCGTTGCCCTGTTGCGCCGCGTAAGCAGTGAGATTCGCACCACCGGTGTCGAGCCGGCCGGGCAGCATCTGCGCGCCGGCGAAGCGCTGCGCCAGCACGATGCCGTGGAACAGCGGACGCGGCTGGTAACCCAGCGCGCGGCTGCCGGCGATGGCGGAATAGCGCGAGGCCAGCGCATCGCGTTGCGCCACGATATCGCCGCCCGCAGGCGCCTTCGCCACGCGCCCCAGCGAGCTTTCCACCGAGTGCAAGGTGCCACCGTGGAAGTGCATGCCGGCCACGCCGCGCTGCGCCAGCGCCAGCATGAAGTCAGCGCCCCACAGCGCCGAAGCAAACACGTTGCTGGTGCCGTCGCGACCGCCGTTGTAGTAGGAGTTGCCTTCCGAGATGCGGAACGGCAGCGCATGCCGGTCCGCCACCTGCATGATCTGCTCGACTTCGCGGAAGAAACCCGGGTCGCCGGCGAGCAGGTCGGGGATCGAGCCGTTTTCCGCCGCCTCGCGGTAGTAGTGCCGGCTTAGAAACACGTTGTCTTTCGCGTGGTGCTGTGCGTACTGGATCACCCAGTCGGTGTTCGCGCCGGTATCCGGCCCGGCGAGCGGCAGGCCGGCGGCATGCAGCGCCTTCGCATACGGCAGCCACGCCGCGTCGAAGCTGGCGTAGTCGCGGCAGTAGTTGTTCGCCTCGTTGCCGATCTGGATCGCCAGCAACTGCTCGCCCGCAAGATCCTTCACGGCCTGCGCCAGGCTCACCGCCATCGCGGGCGAGCCGATGCGCAGGTTCACGCCGAACACCAGCTTCCAGCCGGTGGCGCGCAGGAAATCGGCCAGCGCCTGCAAACCCTCGGGTTTCAGCACGTAGGGCTGCGCCGGCCCGCGCTTGCGCGCGACGAAGGGCGGCAGCTTGCCCTGATAGCCGCTCCACACGGTGTCGTCGCTGGTGTTGCCGCCGATGCGCAGCACGCCGTGCGGATTCATCGCGCGGAACAGCCGCACCAGGCCGTGGTTGTCCGCGGCGAAGAAGGTTGGATCGAGCAGCTCCAGCGTCTCGTAGCTGAGGCTGGCGAGGGTGGCGTCGACGTGCCGTCCGGGACGAGTGATGTCCAAGGCGAAGCTGGCCTTTGCCACCGGGATACCTGCCCCCCACGACATTCCGTTGCAGGCGGCAGCCAACGGCAACAGCGCGGCCGCTTTCAGCAGGCGACGACGAGTGGGGTCGGTGTCGTGTCGGTCTGTCATGTCGGAACCTGCTCAAAGTCTTCCGATGCAAGGGAGTCGACTCCCTCCCCCTGGTTGCGGGGGAGGGCTCGGGTGGGGTGCTTTTTGCTCGCGAGTAGCCCCCCTCCCAGCCTCCCTTGCGCGCAGGGGG
>NZ_MUNP01000059.1 GCF_002001105.1 Rhodanobacter sp. C06
CCGCGGCGGTGACACCCAGGCCCGTTACCGAAGCCGCTCCGCCGCGCTGGCCGACATTGGCGGTCGCGTTGGGCGGCAGGGATGCCTCGGGCGGCGGCGGAGCGGCTTCGGTAACGGGCCTGGGTGTCACCGCCTCGGGCGGGGCGGCCGCCGCAACGCTGCTCGCCACCTGCGTCGACTCCCGGAATCGCAGGTGGCCGAACCATGCGCCCAGCGGCAGCAGCGGTGGCGGCGTGGCGTTGGCGTAGCCGAGCATGGATCGCTGCCAGTCCGACGGCTCGGTGGCGGCCGCGCGCAGCGCGGCATAGTCCAGCAGGCAGCGCTGGTCTAGCGGATTGTCCGCAGCGAGCAGGCCGCAGGAACGGTTCAACTGGTCGGCGAGCCGATTCATGACGTGCGGCATGCCGCCGGCCTTGCCGGATTGCTCGAACTTCTGCATCAGCGCGTACAGCCGGGCGTGCATCTTCGTGTCGTAGGCCACGTTCGCTTCCAGATCCGTCTGGATGGCGTCGGCCTCGCTCTGCTGGGTCTGCGCGCCCTGTTGTTCGCTGCGAGCTTCCTGCTGGTGCGTGTCCCAGGTCTGCCAGCCTGTCACCGCGACGGTGGCGATCGCGCCCAGGCTCAGCGAGGCGCCGATGGTTGCGCCGATGCGTTGGCGCCGGGTCTGCGCCGTTTTCTGGTCTGCGTCGGAGACGACGCTGACGCGGGCGACCGTACCGGTTTCGGCCAGCGTGGGCAGCAGGTCGAGCATGCCCGCGTCGAGCGGGGTGCCCAGGGTTTCGCCGAGCTGGCAGTAGCTTTCCCACTGCGACTCGTCGAAGAACTGTTCGGCCGTGCTCTGCTGCGGAAAGTCGCGATGGCTGTCGGCATAGCCGGCGACATCCAGCGGCAACTCGCACACAAGCCGGGGCTTGACCACCAGCAGGCAACCGCTGGCGCCGCTGGGATAGCCGATCCTGGCCAGCAGCAGGTGCTGGCTGCCCGGATCGGGCGTGATGCTGTCCGGGGTGCCGAAGCGCGCGCGCAGGGCGGCACTGGCGCTGGCGGACAGGCTGGCCGGATCGATGAAGTCGATCGCGATGTCCATGTCGATGCGTGCCTTCCGCGTCAGGTTCTCCAGGTCGGCAAACACGTAGCTGGGATCCGCGCCGCAGTCGGCCAGCACGATCAGGCTCAGCTCGCGCTTGAGCAGGCTGTAGACGCCGGTGTTGTCGAAGTGGCCGCCGTCGGAGAGGTACCACACCGGGTTCTGCAGGCCGGGGAAACGCGCCACCATTTCCTGCAGCGCCGCGCGCGTCTTGCCCAGGTGCAACCACGACCAGCTCTTGCGGCCCAGCTTGTTGGCCCACCAGTAGCCGAGCCGCAAACCGCTCAGGAAAAACAGCGCCGCGGTGCCGGTGCGGGTCAGCGAGCCCATGCCCGAGCCGGCGGCAGCGCCCGAGATCGCGATCCACTCGGCCAGGCTGGTGTGATGAATCGAGCTGGCGGTTTCCGAGTGCGGTTCGGCCGGCCGGGTACCGACCTCGAGGCCGAGTGCGCTGATGCTCAGGTAGACGCCCTTGCGGTCGGCGTTATAGGTGTCGGTGAGGTCGTCGATGGTCTGGTTGATGCAGCAATTGATCAGGTGGATCGGACCGCCATGGGCGTGCGGAACATAGGCCGGCAGGCCGACATCGTCGCCATCGAGCAGGGCGGTCAGCTTCTTCACCTTGGCCGAATTGCCCGGGGTCTTGTCGGACAGCGGCGATACCGGAAAACGGACGGCTTCGTGCGTGGCGCGATGGTCGTGGCTGTTGCCCACCGCGACATAGGTGCGGGCGATGCGCGAGCGGTAGAACGCTTGCAACGACGAGCGGTTGATCTGCTGCAGGTTGCGGCCGGTGAGGACGATGTAGGCCAGGCAGGGGAGGAAGACGGTCCACCAGCGCAGCCATGCCTCGCTGGCGGGCGTCGGCGGAGCGCCCGGCAACCAGCCGACCAGCCAGTGCATCCAGGTTTCGCTGGCCGAAACGCGCGCCATGAACACGAAATACTGCAAGGCGCTCAGCCAGAACAGCGCCAGCAGGGCGATCAGCAGCAGCCCGCACAGGTTGGCCAGCAGCGCCAGCGGCAGTTGCGCGATCCCCTTCTTGTTCGCCTGCGATTGCAGCATGGGCAGCGTGAAGCGGGCCACCGCCACCAGCATCGCCGCGAGTCCGGCGCTGGTCAGCACCGACCCGTGCGGCGAGCCGTTGCCGACCTTGTCGGCGAGATACCAGCTGAGCAGGTCGGCGACGCCGAGCCCGAGCAACAAGGTGAAGTATTTCAGCGCCGTGCTGAGGCCGACGGTGTAACGCACCCGATCCTGCGCAGGACGTGCGCGCCGGTGCAGCAGCCACAACCGGGCCAGCGGCACCGCCAGCAGGATCGCGCCGATCAGCAGCATCGCGGTGCGGCCATGGCGCACGTCGGCGGGCATCGTGAAGTGTCGCCACAGCAGGTACGCCGCGATGAGCCCGCTGCTGATGCAGGTGACGAGATCGTTGAAGACCGTGCCGTCCTGCGGATCGCGCGACCACCAGTAGGCGAAGGCCATGAACACGGCCAGCCAGGCCGGGAACAGGGCCGCGAACCACCAGAAGCTGCCGGTGCCGCCGCCATAGCCCAGCAGATGCGGCAGCACGATCAGGCACGAGAGCAGTGCGATGTGCGTGGTCACCTCGAACTGGGTGGCGACGAAACCGCGCAATTGGCTGGCCCAGGTCTGCAGCAGGTCGCGCGCGCCGGCAGGCACCAGGTAGCGGCCATTGCTGCGCAACCACCACAGCAGCAGCGACTGGTCGTCGGCCAGCCCGTGCTCGACCTGCTCCGGCTTCACCTTGTCGCTGAACAGGCGGCCGAACGTGGCGCCCGCGTAACCGCCGCCGGATACCGTCGACAGATAGTCGAAGCGGCGCAGCACGCCGTTTTTCGCCAGCGCCCGCAACAGCCCGATGCAGAACGTGGCGCTGCGCACGCCACCGCCGGACAGGGCCAAGCCGATCGTGGGCCGATCCCAGTCGATGTCGTTGAGGCGGCGCCGATCCGCCAGCGCCTCCTGTTCCTGCGGCGGAATCGGATGCTGAGGCCCCTGCGTCGGCGTTGCCTGAGCCATGAGCAGCCTCTCCATTGCGGGCGCCAGGTGGACCGGAATGCGGCGGGAACCTTATGCGCCGGTTGTCGTACCACGACAAGTGCCGCAGCGGCGGCAACAAGGGATGGAGGAGCCAGGAGGCCGGGTGAGGCGCGGCAGCGCTTCGCGGTCGGGGACTGTCAGAAGCCGGCGTACTTGTTGCCCATGAAAACATGGGCGTGCACGTCAATAGGCGATGCGGTCACCAGCTCGGCCGGTGGCGTATCGATCCGTTGGGACCCCCGGTGACCCGGCTTTCAGGATTTGTGCTACAAATAAGTTTTCGAAAGTCAAATGCGCAAGCATTTCCCGGTAAAGGCCGTAGCCATGTCTGAAAACGAAGGTAGACGCACGTTTCTGAAGAATTCCGTAGCGGCCGCGCTGGCCGCCGGGGCGTCGGGTATCGCCGGTGCGAAGGCGCTCGGTGCGCGCGAGAAAGACGCTGCAGCCGCCAAGCCCGTTGGCCCGCGCCCGAACATCGTGCTCTACATGGCCGACCAGTTCCGCATGGATTTCGTCGGCGCGAACGGCCACAACGGCAGCACGCGTACGCCCAACCTGGACGCGCTGGCCGCACGCGGCAAGAATTTCGTCCACACGGTGACCAACCAGCCGGTCTGCGGACCGTCGCGCGCGACCTTCTTCAGCAGTCGCTATGCCACCGAAGCCGGCGTGTGGGAAAACGGCTTGGCGCTGGACCGGTCGCTCCCCACCCTGGCCGGCGAACTGCGCAAGGCGGGCTACACGTCCAACCTGATCGGCAAGTGGCACCTGGCCGCCGTCGACGAACGCGACGAAAACACCATGGGGCCGGTGCGACCCGAGGATCGCGGCGGTTTCCTCGACCTGTGGGAAGGCGCCAACACGCCCGAGCTGGTCTCGCATCCCTACTACGGCAAGATCTGGGATCGCGACGGCCGGCCCATGAGCTATCACGACCAGTACCGCGTCGACTTCCTGACGGATCGGGCCGTGCGCTTCCTGCGCCAGCGCCAGGAGCAGCCCTTCTTCCTGTTCATCTCGCAGCTGGAGCCGCACCAGCAGAACGACATGCATCGCCCGGTGGCGCCGCACGGTTACCGCGATCGCTATCTCAACCCGTGGGTGCCTCGCGACCTGCGCCACCTGCCCGGCACCTGGCAGGACCAGCTTCCGGATTACTACGGCTGCATCCAGGCCATCGACGAATCGGTGGGGCGCGTACGGCAGACCCTGGAAGAGCAGGGGCTCGCCGAGAACACCATCTTCGCGTTCGTCAGCGACCATGGCTGCCACTTCATGACGCGCAACACCGAATACAAGCGCAGCGCGCACGCCAGCTCGCTGCGGGTTCCCTTCATCGTGGACGGCCCCGGCTTCAACGGCTCGCAGCAGATCCAGGAAGTGCTCGGCCTGATCGACGTGGCGCCGACGCTGCTGGACGCGGTGGGCGTGCCGATTCCCGCGTCATGGAAGGGGCGCAGCGCCTTTCCGCTGATCGGCGATGCGCAGGCCAGGTCCCGATGGTCCAACCAGCAGCTCATCCAGATCAGCGAATCGCTGACCGGGCGGGCGATCCACACCAAGGACTGGACTTACTGCGTGGCCGACCTGTCGGGAAAAACCGACACCCCGGCGGTGGACGTCTATCACGAGTACCAGCTCTACGACGAGCGCAACGACCCGCACGAGCTGGTCAACCTGGCCGGCCGCATGGAATATCGCGCCCAGGCCAAGGAATTGCGCGAACAGCTGCTGCAGCTGCTGGCCCAGGCCGGCGAGTCCGCGCCCGACATTCAAACGGCCAAGGTGTATCCCTGAGCCCTGCGCTCGTCCCCTGCGGCGCGAACCGGGGCCGGGGTGCAGTTGACTCTGGGGGGCGTATGCTTGAAAAGTCGACCCTGAACCCGGGTTCACGCCCTTGTTCCCCGGTCGCGCGGCATTCACGGTTCCCTTCGCACAGTACGCCGACGGGGTGAATGACAGCCGCGGCCCCACGATGCGCGGCGTGAAGGGCAGGCGAACATGCGGCATCTCGTCACGATGGTCGGTTCGGTGTTGCTCGCGATGTCGCTGGCGGCGTGCCGGCCGCCCGCGGCCGTGGTGAAGCCGGTTTCGAAGGCATTGCCGCCGGCGGTGAACACGCCGGGCGCACGCTACGTGCACGCCGAGGTGGACCGGCACCAGGACCAGTCCGGATTCCGTCTGCTCACGCACAGCAACAACGCGCTGATGAGCCGGGTGGCACTGGCCGACCATGCGCAACATTCGCTGGACCTGCAGTACTACGTCTTCGACAACGACGCGACCGGGCGGCTGGTGGCGCAGCGATTGCTGGCCGCGGCCGACCGCGGCGTGCGCGTGCGCTTGCTGGTGGACGACATCAATGCCGGCAATTCGATCGACCTGTTCGACGCGCTGGATACCCACCCGAACATCGAGGTGCGCCTGTTCAATCCGTTTGCCACGAAAAAGCCGTCGCTGCTGTCCAAGGCCACCCAGTTCCTGCTCGACATGCATCGGCTCAACCGGCGCATGCACAACAAATCGTTCATCGCCGATGGCAACGTGGCCATCGTCGGTGGCCGCAACATCGGCGACGCGTATTTCGATGCGGGCGACAACGTCAACTTCCGCGACCTCGACCTGATCGCGATCGGGCCGGTGGTGCAACAGGCCGAGCATGCCTTCGACGCATACTGGAATTGCGACGCGGCCTATCCGGTGAAGGCGTTCGGCGGCAAACATGCCGACCACTACGACCTGGCCAAGCTGCGCGTGCAACTGGCGCACGACGCACGCAAGTTCGCGCAGTCCGACTACGCGCAAGCCACGCTGGTGAATCTGCCCAACGGCCCGATGGCCGACCAGCCCGGCGCCTGGTTCTGGGGGCCGGCCACGCTGGTGACCGATCAACCCGCCAAAATCGAGGCCGGTCCCGACCAGGCGCAGTTGCGCATCGGCCCGGACATCAAGGCGATGACCGACGCCGCGCAGCACGAGCTGCTGCTGATCTCGCCGTATTTCATTCCCGGCGACACCGGCACGGCCTACCTCGACGGGCTGGCCAAGCGCGGCGTGACGGTCAAGGTGCTGACCAATTCGCTCGCCTCGAACGACGAACCCATGGTGTATTCGGGCTATTCGCGGTATCGCCGTCCGCTGCTGGAAAGCGGCGTGCAGATCTACGAGCTGCGGCCAGCCGCCGGTGCGCCGCAATCGGCCACCAGCGGCGGCACCTCGTCCGGCGTCAGCCTGCATGCCAAGGCGATCGTGGTGGATCGGCAGAAGGTGTTCATCGGCTCGATGAACATGGACGCCCGCTCGAAACTGCTCAACACCGAGATGGGCATCATCGTCGACAACCCGTCCCTGGCTGCCGCGGTGAGCAAGTTCTTCGACAGCGCCACGCAGCCCGAACATGCCTACCACGTGAGCCTGAAGGACGACGGCTCGCCGCACGGCGGCGCCATGCAATGGCAGGACACCGAGCATGGCAAGCCGGTGACCTACGACCACGAACCAGGCGCCACCACCGGCCGCCGGGTCGAAGTGCAGATCCTGAAGCTGTTGCCGCTGGAAAGCCTGCTCTAGCGCGCTGCGAAATTCGGGGCGGGACAAGACAGCGGGCAGCGTCGCCTATCCCGTGAATCATGGGGGTGGAGTCAGCGGTTTCGGGTTTCCTCGGGCGACCGATGTTTTTCGGCCGCGTGGTTCGTCTAGGCCACGCCTCGTTGGCAGGCCGGAAACACCCGAGCCGTGGATGTGCTGGCGCCGGAGTTGGCGACGAATGGCATCGGTTTCGGTTCGGACTACCATGGGCATCCCCATCGACCCGAGGGCGCGCGCCTGATGCTGGTCGACCTCGCACCCCGCTCCGAGGGGCCCGTAGCCATGCCCGTACTCACCCTGCGCGACCAAACCGTAGTCATCATCGGCGGCAGCTCCGGCATTGGCCATGCCGTCGCCGAGGGCGCGCTGGCCGAGGGCGCCCGGGTGGTGATCGGTTCGAGCAGCCAGGCCAGGGTCGACGCCGCGGTGCAGCGGCTGGGCGCCGGCGCGTCGGGCGCGGTGGTGGATGTCCAGGACGAGGCCAGCGTGGCCGGGTTCTTCGGTGCGCTGGAGCGCTTCGACCATCTGGTGTTCACGGCGGGCGAGCCGGGCGGTTTCGCGCCGGTGCCACTGGCGCAGCTGGATATCGCCGCAGCGGCCGAGGGTCTGCAGGTCCGCTTCTGGGGCGCGCTGAGGGTGGTCAAGCATGCCCAGCCGCGCCTGTCGGCGCATGGCTCGATCACGCTTACCGACGGCCTGCTGGCGCATCTGCCGAGGAAGGGCATACCGCTGGCGACGGCGTTCGCCGGCGCGGCGGAACATCTGGTCCGGGGCCTGGCGGTGGACCTGGCGCCGATCCGGGTCAACGCGGTCTGTCCGGGCCCGGTGCTCACCGAGCGACTCGCGCAACTGCCGGCGGAGATGATCCGCCAGATGACCGAGCGCCAGCCGCTGCCCCGGGCCGCCGAGCCGGCCGAGGCGGCGCAGGCCTTTCTGTATCTGATGCGCGGCAGCTACACCACCGGCCAGGTGCTCATCGTCGATGGCGGACGCATGCTGGTTTGAGGGCATGCCGGCGCGAGGAAGGTTTCGAACAGGGGCAAGGGCGGTGGCCCCCGGGGGTGTGGTGTCATCGGCTGCCTTCTGCGCCGGATCGCAGCCCACCAGCAGGACCGCCGGCAGCGGCAGGAGCAAGGATCGACGGATGGTCGCCGCTCTCCCGTAGTCGGTTGCGTGGACAAGGACTGGGGCAGAGGGTTGCCGGGTCTGCGGGGACAGGGCGCCCTGCTGCCGCTTTTCGCGAACGGGCTGATTCGCCGCGGTCACGCCGGTCGGCCGTCCATCCACACCTTCCACGTTCGCATTGTCCCTGACAGCTTTTGGCCGTCTAGCCGGCTGTTGCGGGGTGGATGCGGAAAGTCCACCATGCCACGTCGCGCGGACTTCGCTGCTGGAAAGAGGGGCTTTCCGGCCGGGTGGCGGCGTTGTGGCCGGAGTGGGCCAGTGGAGCGGTGAGGGTGAAGTACCAGCTGTGAGGGAGGCACGAACGCCACGTTCCCTGTTTGCGGAGGAACACGGGCGGAACGTGCCATCGGGCTCGTCCGCGCTTTCGGCATCATGTCCGGCATGCCGCCTGTCCGGGCCGAGCCATTCGTTGCGGAAAGAGCTGACGGGGGTGTGTCATGGCCACGAACTACGCGCAACCGCTTTATTCGCCTGCCAGGCCGCTTGCCCTGGCGATCGACCGCTGGATCTGGGTCTTCATGGCGGCCTTCTTCATCGCCATCACGCTGACCGGGTTCATCCCGGACGCGATCATGAAGGTCGAAATGGTGCGGTCCGGGGCCAGGCCGCCGTTCCCGCCGATCCTGCACGTGCATGCCGTGCTCATGGGAACCTTCCTGCTGGTGCTGCTCGCCCAGGCTTGGCTGATGGCGACGGGCCGGCGCGATCGGCACATGCTGCTGGGGCGCGCTGCCTTCCTGCTCGTTCCGGCCATCGTGGTGGCCGGTTTCGTCCTCGTCCCGGCGATCTACCAGCAGGTCTGGCACGGGGCCCAGGCGGCACCGCCGCCGGTGCAGGAAAAGCTGCGGCAGACGCTGCTGTTCCTGGACAACATCGCGCTGTTCCAGACCAGCGCCGGCATCCTCTTTCCCATCTGCATCTGGCTGGCCTTGCGCGCGCGGCGCACCGACCCGGGCTTTCACAAGCGGATGATGTTCCTCGCGGTGGCCGTCCCATTGATGGCGGCGGTCGACCGTATCGCCTGGCTGCCGACCACCGGCCCGGCCAGCCCGCTCTCGACCCTGCTTTACCCGATGTTGGTGATGTCGCCGATCTTCCTGTGGGACGTGATCGGGCATCGGACGGTGCACCGGGCATACCTGGTCTGGCTGGGCCTGTATCTGCCCGTCGCTGTCGCCGTCTATTTGCTGTGGGACACGCCGGGGTGGCACGCGCTGGTGCCGCGGGTGCTGGGGCCGTGAGCCGGATGCGGGGCTTGGGAACAGCGTCGGGAAAAATTGCCGACGGCGGCGGAGGGCTTGGAGCGAGGCGGTCGTCCGGTCGCTAGGCAGACCGCTGCGGCCTCCACGCAGTCGCTGACACTTTTTGTCGAAATCAGGAAGGTTTGCAACCGGCGCCGCAGGTACGTGGCTGCTTGCCGTACACCCGACCTGCGGCTACCCGGCTGCAAGCCTTCCTGATCTCACGCGACTATCTGTGACTGTCGGTACGCGCCGTGGTTCCCGGATGGAAAACACCGGGAAGCGCACATCAGTGCAAACCCCTGCTCGCGGAAGCCGCCGGCGTAGCCGATTCGGCAGCTGCGCGCCTGGATGTATCGGCCGGGCACCAGGTCTTGAGGCGCTTGCCTGCGCGGAACAGATCGATGCATTCACGCATCTCGGCCTTGAAGGCCAGGTCGGGCGTGTCGATCGGGCAGCCATACGACAGTGGCTTGGTGTCGTTGTACTCGGCGATGCAGGTCGACAGCGGCGGCGACTGGATCGGATGTGGGTCGCCGACCAGCGACGGTGGCGGCAGGTTGAGGCGCTCGTCGCCTTCCTTGGGCGAAGGGGGTATGGGAGGCACGCCGCACAGCAGGTCGGAAGCCGTACTGCGCTTGGCGGGATCGCACACGCTTTTGGCGATCGCCTTGATCGCATCGCCGATATGGCGACCCACCGCGCCACCGGCCGTCTCGTTCGGCGGCGGGAAATATTTTTCGAAACGGGTGGCCTTGTAGTGCATGCGGTTGCTGTCGTGCTGCATGATCCGGCGGTCGTCCGCGGGCTTGGCCGGTTTGGCCTTGGCGCTGGTGCTTGCCGAGTAGTCCGTCACCGCGGGCGCTAGCCGTATCGAACCATCCTTGGCGAACAGACTGCTGGCGGCCTGGGTGGAAGCTGCTGGCGCAGGTGCCGCTTTATGATCCTGCACGACCATCGCGTCACGACGCGGCTTCTCCTGCGACACGGGACGCACGCGTGGGGTTGCCGTCTGCCGCGGCGGCACCAACTGGGGCAGCGCGGGTGGTGCAGGCGGCGGCGTGCTGACATGATCCAGCAGGCGCACGACCAGCACCTGATCGCCATCGACAGGCACCACCGCCAGATGCTGCGGCCTGGGCTGCACCGCGTACCACAGCATCAGTACGAACAGTGCGTGCAGCGCCAACACCAAAGCCAGCACGAGCACCCGCGCCTGGCGCGTCAGCGCCGGCTGTCGCCAGCCCTGGTGACCCAAGGTCGCGCGCGTATCGCTGTCCAGCAAGGCCAGACCGCGCGCACGATCCCGCTCCCGTTGATGTCGGCCCTGCCCGGAACGTTCGATGACACCGCCTCATTCAAGCCAACGATCCACACAAAACCTGCGCCTGCCGTCGGCGCGTGTTCCGGCCAGTCGTCGGTAGACAGGCTCCTTCGTCCGGGGTTCCCTCATCGAGGGAGCCGTAGACGGGGTCGAGGTTGAATGCGCTCCGGCTTGGCGTCCGGGGCGCCGTGGGTGCTGGCGGATGGCGATTGATGCGTCATCGCCGGCGGCTTGTTTGAGCCACGCCCGGCAAGTATCGGCGCACACCCGCGGCGCTCCCATCGCGATGAAGCAGGGTAGGGTGTCCTCGATGAGTCTTCGCGACATGCCAGGTTGGCGTGCATGCTGGCGGCGAACTACCGCATCACTCAAGCAGGGGCATTGCTCATGAAGCAGAATTTCGCCGCAATCGTCCTCGGTGGTACCGGGCAAGTCGGTGGTGCCGCCGTCGCGGAGCTGTTGGCCATTCCGGAATGCCGGGAAGTGGTGATGGTCACCAGAAAGCCCATTGCGGCGCGATCGAGGGTGCGCAACGTCGTTCTCGATACCGGCGCTGACGATTTTGCCGGGCGCACTGCCGCCCTTGCCCGCGAAGTTTCCAGCCAAGGCCCCGTCAGCGCGGTGAGCTGCGTGGGTGTCGGTTCGGGATCGGCACGCTGGAGCGAAGAAGCATTGCAACGGCTTGAACTCGGCGTCGTCGGCGCCTTTGCGCGCGGCTGCCGTGACGCCGGCATCGCCCAGTTCTGCCTGCTTTCCGCAGCAGGAAGCTCAGCCCGCAGCCGGTTTCGCTATGCCCGCGTCATGGGCATGAAGGAAGACACCGTGCGCAACATCGGCTTTGCCCGTCTCGCCATCTTTCGCCCCGGCATCATCGTCGGCAACGCCGATACCCTGGCCTGGGTCGGTTGGTTGGGAAGCATCGTGCCCGGGTCGTTCGGCAATATCGATCAGCGGATACTCGGTCGCTCAATCGCCGCAGAGGTGGCTTTGCACCATCGGGAAGTCGGCCAAGTCATCTACGAAAATGCAGCAATGAAAAAACTCGTTGCGCGGGTTCAAGGCTAGCCAGCCCGGTCGGAACCCCTTGTGCGCGTGAACGCCGGGCGCTCAGAACGGGTGCTGCCGGTAAAACTGCTCAAGCTGTCGATAGACGTCCGGCAGATGCTCGCGCAAGGTGGCCGGTGCCTCGAAAAACTGCTCGCTGGCCACCGCGAAGAATTCGGCCGGGCTCTCCAGCGCATACGGGTCGATCGGCAACTCGACTCCGTTGCGCCGGTCTTACTGCAGGCGATCCCACGCGGCCGAGAACACCCGCGTCCACACGCGGCGATCCATGCGCCGGTGCAGGGGCGGGAAACCGTTGGCGTCGCCGTTGAGCATGTCGAGCTTGTGGGCCATCTCGTGGATGACCACGTTGTGCCCCGGCCGCCTGCCGCCGTGCAGCACGTCCTCCCACGACACGATCACCGGCCCGCGTCCCCACGCCTCGCCGGCCATCACGGTGTGGGTCTGGTGCTCCACGCCAGCGGCATCGGTGTGCGTGCGGCCGGGAATGAACGCGCCGGGATAGACGATGAGGCTGTGCCAGCCGTCGTACCAGTCGAGTCCCAGTTTCAGGATGGGCAGGCAGGCGTGGGTCGCGAGCAGCACGCGGTCGGCGTCGTCCAGTTCCAGCCCCTTGACGGGCTCCAGCGACTTGCGCTCCAGGAACAGCGTGGCCAGCACACGCAGCGTGGCCTGGTCGGAGGCGCCCAGTCGGCGTGCCGGTGC
The DNA here is from genome assembly GCF_002001105.1 of Rhodanobacter sp. C06. Lineage (GTDB taxonomy): Bacteria > Pseudomonadota > Gammaproteobacteria > Xanthomonadales > Rhodanobacteraceae > Rhodanobacter_A. The sequence goes on from NZ_MUNP01000059.1 coordinate 12,263, forward strand.
GCAGCGCCGCAGCGCGTCCTGCCAAAGCGCCTCTGCGATCGGGTGCCGGGCAACGATGCGCCGTGCCCGCCAGTTTCTGATCAGGTTGAACATGCTCGGCCGGGGCGACTCATCGGGAACGTGGCGGGTCAAGCCCAGCCCTGCGAGCCAGCGGGCGCGGGCGAGGCCTTGCGGGGTGGTTCGCCCTGCGCGTCGTCATGGGCGGCGACGCGTGCTTGGTCGCGGCACGGCTCAATCGGCCGTGCCTCCCTTCTGCGGCAGGCGCCAGCCTGGTCGCGGGTAGTGGCAGGTGTAGCCGCCGGGGTAGTGCTGCAGGTAGTCCTGGTGCTCTGGTTCGGCCTCCCAGAAATCGCCCGCCGGCGCGACTTCGGTCACCGCCTTGCCGGGCCACAGGCCGGAGGCGTCCACGTCGGCGATGGTTTCCTCGGCGATGCGTTTCTGCGCATCGCCGGTATAGAGGATCATCGAGCGGTACGAGCTGCCGCGGTCGTTGCCTTGCCGGTTCGGCGTGCTGGGGTCGTGGATCTGGAAGAAGAATTCCAGCAGCGCGCGGTAGCTCGTGCGCGCGGGGTCGAACACGATCTCCACCGCCTCGGCATGCGTGCCGTGGTGGCGGTAGGTGGCGTTCGGCACGTCGCCGCCGGCGTAGCCCACGCGGGTGGAGAGCACGCCCGGTTGCCGCCGGATCAGCTCCTGCATGCCCCAGAAGCAGCCGCCGGCGAGGATGGCGCGTTCGCTGCTCATCGCGCGTCCTCCACCTGGTCGAGGTAGTGGCCGTAGCCTTCGGCCGCCATCGCCTCGCGCGGTATGAAGCGCAGCGAGGCGGAGTTGATGCAGTAGCGCAGGCCGCCGCGCTCGCGCGGGCCGTCGGGGAAGACGTGGCCGAGGTGGCTGTCGCCGTGCGCGGAGCGCACCTCGGTGCGGATCATGCCGTGCGAGGTGTCGCGCAGTTCCTGCACGCTGGCCGGTTCGATCGGCTTGGTGAAGCTGGGCCAGCCGCAGTGCGAATCGAACTTGTCGGAGGACGCGAACAGCGGCTCGCCGGACACCACGTCGACGTAGATGCCGGCCGCCGAGTGGTGCAGGTACTCGCCGGTGCCGGGGTGTTCGGTGGCGCCCTGCTGGGTCACCCGATATTGCTCGGGGCTGAGCCCGGCCAGTGCTTCAGGCGTCTTGCGGTAGGTAGTCATGGTGGTCTCCGGCGGTGGGACTGGGTCATAGATGGTGGCGTTTGCGGCGAGCAAAAGAGGGTGCGGCCACGTGCGCCGGTACCCGCTCGGTCTTTGCTACAGTCCGCCGACCATGCCACGGGCGCGGCGGCGTTCGGTGGCGGCCAAGGGAGAATCGTCATGCATCGTGTTGCGGTCACCATCGCCTGCTCGTTTGTCCTCGCCGGCATGCTCGGCCTGGCGCCCACGCGGATCCGCGCGGCACCGGCTGCGGACAAACCCGTCGTCGCGGCCCCCAAGGCGGGCGACCGGGCGGAAATGCAGGTCATGCAGATCCCCAGCCACGGCGCGTTGATGAATGCGATGGTCTACGTCGCCGCCGGCGCCGGGCCACATCCGGCGGTGATCCTGCTGCACGGCTTCCCGGGCTACGAGCGCAACCTCGACCTGGCGCAGGACATGCGCCGCGCCGGCTGGGACGTGCTGTACTTCAACTATCGCGGCGCATGGGGTACGCCGGGCGACTTCTCGTTCTCGCACGGCATCGAGGACACCGCGGCCGCGCTGGCCTACCTGCGCCAGCCCGGCGTCGCCGAGAAGCTGCGGCTCGATCCGCGCCGCATCGTGCTGATCGGCCACAGCATGGGTGGCTTCATGGCGGTGCAGGCGGCGGCCAACGATCCGGCCATCAAGGCCTTCGCCACGATTTCCGCCGCCGACCTGGGTGGACGCATGCAATCGCTGCGAGCCACGACGGGCGACCATGACGCGATCGTCCGTGTCGGCAAGCTGCTCGCCGGTGAAGGCATGGCGCCGCTGGCCGGCTGCACCCCGGAAGGCCTGGCCAGCGAACTGCTGCAGCACGCCGCCGCCTGGTCGTTCCATGCCAAGGTCGGCGCGTTGAAAAACCGCAGCGTGCTCGTGGTCACCTCCGACGATGGCCTGGCCACGGACAACGATGCCTTCGCCGATGCCTTGCGCAAGGCGGGCGACATCCGCGTGAGCACCATGCACCTGCCGACCGACCATGCCTATTCCGACCAGCGCCTCGAACTGTCGAAGACGGTGCTGGCCTGGTTGGCGGGCTTGCCGAACCAGGTCGACGCGGCGGGGAGCGTGGCACCCCAACGCGGACGATGATCCGTGAGTAGGCGCAACGAGTCGATCCGTCCTTCCGGAGCCGCGTCTTGCAGGCGAACCTGATGCCGGCATGGTCGACGATCGTCGTGATGGGCGTTTCCGGCAGCGGCAAGAGCCATGTCGGCGCGGCGCTGGCGCGTACGTGCGGCATGGACTTCGTGGAAGGCGACGGACTGCATCCCGCGGCGAACATCGCGAAGATGAGCGCCGGCATACCGCTGGACGACGCGGATCGCCAGCCATGGCTCGAGGCGGTCGCCGCGGCGATCGCGAGGCACCGCGGGCAGGGCGTGGTGCTCGCCTGCTCCGCGTTGCGCCGCGCGTACCGCGATGTGCTGCGTGGGGCAGACCCGGCATTGCGGCTGCTCTATCTGCGCGTGCCGCACGACGAACTCGCGCGCCGCCTGCGCGAGCGGAAGCATTTCATGCCGGCGAGCCTGCTCGACAGCCAACTGGCGACGCTGGAGGAACCCGCCGCGGACGAGCGTGCGGTCGTGCTGGATGCCGGTGCCGACCTGGCCGCCACGGTCGCCGTGGCCAGGCAGGCGCTGTCGATGCCGGCGCGGCCGGGCCGAGGCTGAGAGCCTTTCCAACCCCTTGTCGAGTTCGGACCTGGCCGTCCGTCGTGACGGCAAGACCGGAATGGAGATACCCGATGGCGAAGCTCGTGTTCGAAAGGAACCAGTCCCTGGATGGCTACGTCGACCACCAGGCGTTCGGGCCTCCCGATCCGTCGCTCTTTCGTCACTTCACGGAGCGGGTACGCGACCTGGCGGGCATGGTGTACGGCCGCGCCATGTACGAGGTCATGCGTTACTGGGACGATGACCTTCCGGATTGGGACGCAGCGGAACGCGAGTACGCGGTGGCATGGCGCAACCAGCCGAAATGGGTCGTGTCGCGCACCCTGAAATCGGTCGGCCCGAACGCCACCCTGGTCGCCGATGACATCGAGGCGGCGTTGCGGAAACTGAAGGGCGAACTCGCCGGCGAAATCGAAGTCGCCGGACCGGGCCTGGCGCAAAGCGTGGCCGAGCTTGGCCTCATCGACGAATACCGGATCTACCTCCACCCCGTCGTGCTGGGTCGCGGCAAGCCGTTCTTCGCGGGCCCGCGACCGCGGCTGCGCCTCGTGGCCAGCGATTTGATCGTCGAGGACGTGATCAGGTTGACCTACGTTCCTGCCTGATGGCGCGATGCGAGCGGTGCCGGCGCGTCGCGATGCGCCTCACAGTGCGGGATCGGTCACGCAGGGTTGCGGCACGCCGGTCGGCGACGCATCCGCAGCCCAGGCAGCTGCTGCCAGTGTCAGCTTGCCTTCACCCTGGAACGACAACGCCGAATGCCCCAGCCGCAACTGGTAGTCGCCGGCCGGTTGCTGCCAGCGCTGGCTCTTGCCGTCGAAGTCCACCAGCAGGCGCGGGTCGGCGTTGACGGTGAGGTGCGCGGATTGGCCGGGCTTCAGGCTGACGCGGCACCAGCCGGCCAGTCGCCGCACCCGGTTGGAACCGGGCAGGGTGACGTAGAGCTGCGGCACGTCCACGCCCGCGCGAGAACCGCGGTTGGTCACGGTGAACGAAGCGGTGACCTTGCCGTTCGCCACCTGCGGCGCAAAACCGCTGTAGTCGAAGTGCGTGTAGGTCAGCCCGTAGCCGAACGGGAACAGCGGTTCGAGGTGCTGGCGCTGGTACCAGCGGTAGCCCACGTCGGCGCCTTCGATGTTGTAGTCCACTTCCTGCGCCGGTTGGCCTTGCGGCGTCAGGCCGATGGAAGCCAGGCCTGCGCCGGGGATGGTCGGGCGCGGCAGCTGCGATTCGCTGCGCGGCCAGGTCACCGGCAGGCGACCGGACGGATCGACTTCGCCGTACAGCAGCCGCGCGATCGCCTCGCCGCCGGCCGCGCCGGGGTACCACGCTTCCAGCACGGCGCCGACCCGATCCAGCCACGGCATAGCGACCGGGCCGTTGTTCTCCAGCACCACGATGGTGTGCGGATTGGCCTTGGCCACCGCCGCCACCAGCGCGTCCTGGTTACCGGGCAGGGCGACGTGCGGCACGTCGAAACTTTCCGCCGCCCACTGCTCGACGAACACCACGGCGACCTTCGATTGCGCGGCCAGCTTCGCGGCGGCGGCGATGTCCTCGCCGCTGGCATAGCTCACCGTGCCGTGCGCGCGTTGCCGGATGGCGGCCAGCGGTGCGGACGGCTGGTAGATGCGCGGGCCTGGCCAGTCCGTGGGCGCCAGGCCGGGCACTGCGTTGCCTAGCGGCGACTGCACCGCCGAGGAACCGCCGCCGGTCAGCACGCCCTTGTCGGCATGGCCGCCGATCACCGCCACGGACTGCGCGGCGGACAGCGGCAGCAGCGCATCCTGGTTGCGCAGCAGCACCGCGCCGGCTTCCTCGGCACGCTGCGCCACCTTGCGGTCGGCGGCGAAATCGATCGTCGACTGCGTGGCCGGATGGTCCATCACACCGGCCGCGAACAGGCTGCGCAGGATGCGCCGCGCCATGTCGTCGAGGCGCGACTGCGGCACCTCGCCGGACGCCACCGCGGCACGCAGCGGCTGGTCGAAGTACACCTGCTTGTCGAAGGTCTCGCCGGCGGATTCCTGGTCCAGCCCGGCCAGCGCGGATTTCGCGCCGCTGTGCACCGCGCCCCAGTCCGACATCACGAAGCCGGGGTAGTGCCAGTCGTGCTTCAGCACCTGGTTGAGCAGCCAGTCGTTCTCACACGCGTAGACGCTGTTGATGCGGTTGTAGGAGCACATCACCGAGCCGGGCTTGCCGGTGGCGATGGCGATCTCGAACGCGAGCAGGTCGGACTCGCGCGCGGCGGCGCGGTCGATGTTCGCGCTCAGCGTGGTGCGGTCGGTTTCCAGGTCGTTGAGCGCGTAGTGCTTGATGGTGGAGACGAGGTGCTGGCTCTGGATGCCGGCGATGGCGTTGCCGACGATCACGCCGGCCAGCAGCGGGTCCTCGCCCGCGTATTCGAAATTACGGCCGTTGCGCGGATCGCGCACCAGGTCCACGCCGCCGGCCAGCATCACGTTGAAGCCGCGTCGATGCGCTTCGCCGCCTATCATCGCGCCGCCGGCGTAAGCCACCGCCGGATCGAAACTGGCCGCGGTGGCGAGGCCCGAGGGCAGGGCGGTGGCGCCGAGCTTGTGCGGCTTGGCCACGCCCAGGCCCGCGTCGCTTTCCTGGATGGCCGGCAGTCCCAGCCGCGCGATCGCCGGGCCGTAGCCGGCGGAACCCAGCGCACCCGGCGCCATCACGTGGCCGTTCTCGGTGTCGCCGAAATCGACGCGGATCAGGCGGAATTTCTCGTCCTGCGTCATCGCCTTCAGCACCAGCTCGGCGCGTTGGTCGGGCGACAGCTTCGGGTTCATCCACGGGCGTGCATTGCCGCTCGCGTTCGCGGTTGCGCATGTGCCGCCGAATGCCAGCAGGGCCATACCGATGAAGGAAGCTATGCGGGTCTTGTGAAGTGCCATGACGTTCTCTTCGTTTTTGCAAGACATGTGGGAAGCATGCGCATCGCGGGTGCGCGATGGCAAGCTCATGATTTCGGCAGGTACGGATTGCGGTTCGACGCGGCGATCACGGCCCAGGCCGTCGCGGCGAGGCATGGCCGGTGGTAGTACCAGGCGTACAACGCCACGACGCGCGGCTGGGGCGTGGCGTACAGGAACCCGTCCGGCGAGGCCTGTTGCGCGATCGACGCGAACAGCACGTCGGCCCTGGCTTCGTTGCCGACCCATCGCCAAGCGAGCGCGGCCTGCGCGGTGCCTTCGGTCCACATGCCGTCACGGGCGTCGGTGAAGGCGAAGCCGCCCTTGACCGCATGCATGCGCTCGACCCAGTCCAGCGCACGCCGCCAGGCTTTCGGCGCGTCCGGCAGGAGCTGCGCCCAGAGCTGCACGTCGAGCGCGGACGGCGAGCGCAGCGGCGTCACGCCGTCGCCCTCGGTGCCCGTCCAGAAATGCCCACTCGCGGCATCCCACTGCACCGCGACGAAATCGCGGGCGCGCCGTGCCTGCGCGTCCCAGTCGCCGCCCGGTGCGGAGATCCGGGCCAGCCATTCGAACATCGCGGCCAGGTCGATGTTGTGTTCGGTCGATTTCCACGATGCCTTGCGCGGCACCAGCAGGTAGGACTCGACGCCGCCATGGAAGCCGGCCGCGCCGTGCGCGTCCGAGGCATGGGCGACGACCCAGTCGGCGAGATGCACGGCGGCATCGCGCCAGCGCGTCTCGCCGGTGGCGCCATGCAGCGCCAGCAGCGCCAGTGCGGTCCACGCGACGTTCCCGCACGAGGTGCCGTCCTGGTATGCGCCGGAATACTCGTGCGCGGCATCGACCCATTGCTTCCGCTGCGCATCCCGCCAGCCGTTCGGCAACAGCTTGTCGCCTTCGACGGCGCCGGCGCGATACGCATCGCGCAGACGCGTGTCGTGCATGGCCGCGCGCCGCAATGCCTCGCCGATGCGCTCCGCCTGCGGTCGCTTGTGGCATGCGAGAAGGGCGATGACGGCGAGCGCGTTGTCGTAGGTGAATGCCGCCGAGTGCAGCGGCGGCAGGTCGGGCGCGCCTTGTCCGCGCCGGCTGTCGTAGCTGCGCAGCAGCAGCGGAGCGTTGCCCGGCACTGCATCGACGCGCGCGGCGATGGCATCGCAGCCGGCGCGTGCGAGGGCCGCGACGCGGGGCGCCACGGAAGCCGCGGTCGTCGTCGCCGCCGCATGCACTGGCGACGCCGCGCACGCGGTGGACAGCAGGCAGGCGAACAAGGCCGCCATTCCCGCTCGACCAGCCTTCGGCCGTTGTGAAGCGTCTCGCGGGATGGCGGCAATCGGGGAGATCGTCGAGCTGCCGTTCCATTCCGCCATGGCACGTGGTCCGGCATGCGCCATGGCGGGAGCCTGTTGCACGCGCCCGGTCAGAAGTCCGCGCGCAGGCTGAGGTTGTAGCGGGTGTCGTCGCGGAAGAAACCCTTGGGCACGGACAAGCCGTCGGTATTGACGATCTCGCGGGTCTTGAACGTCGAGTTCAGCAGGTTGGCCACCTGCAGCGCCACCTTGACGTGATCGTTGAGCGCGTAGATCAGCGAGCCGTCCAGCCGGCCCTGGGAGTCGGCCATGACCGGCAGGAACGGATAGTCCGCCTCCTGGCCCGAGATCAGGAACTGCGAGCGCCAGTTCCAGGCCAGTCGCGCCGACAGCGGGCCCTTCTCGTAGTAGACGGTGAAGTTGAAGGTGTCGCGGGACAGCTCGGACGGCGGCAGCTTCAACTGGTTGATGCACTGCGTGGGCGCCACGTAGCCGGATGGGCAGTAGTTGACCGAGCCGAACCCCAGTCCGTGCGGCTTGATGTAGGTGTAGTTCATCGACGTGCCGAAACCGGACAGCCAGCCGGGCAGGAAGTCGTACTTCTGCTGGTAGGCCAGTTCCGCACCGCCCACGCTGCCCTTCTGGTTCAGGTTGGCCAGGCCCGCCGTGTACTGCTCCGGATAGGTCACGCCGTTGTTCGTCACCGTGGTGTCGACGACACTGGTGATGTACTGGATGGTGTGGTTCAACTGCTTCCAGAACAGCATTCCGGTCAGCGAGCCAGCGTTGCCGAAGTACCACTCCTGGCTCAGGTCGAAATTGTGCGCGGTGATCGGCTTCAGGTAGGGGTTGCTGCCACTGTAGCCGTTGCCCACCGTGGGCTCGGTGCTGCCGTTGGTGCCGTAGGGCAGCAGGCCGCCGACCGACTGTCCTGCCTGCAACTGCACGAGCGACGGCCGGTAGACCGACTCCGAGAACGCGAAGCGGGTGATCAGGTCGTCGGTCCAGCCAACGGCGAGGTTGAAGCTGGGCAGCCAGTTGCCGTAGGCATTCCTGGCCGTGATCGGGGTGAACGCGCCGTTGGCGAAGGCCATGTATTGCTGCTGCTGCGCGGGCGTCAGCGCGCAGAACGTGCCCGGCTGGGGCGCCGGGCCGCTGGCGCCGGAGTTGCAGTACTGCGCGATGGTCTGGCCGTTGAGGGTCTGCGCCATGTTCGGCAGGATCAGGTAGCCGGTGGCGGCGTCCTGGGTATGCACGTAGCGCAGGCCCACGTTGCCGCTGATCTGCAGGCCGCTGAGGAAATCCATGTTGCTGTTGCCGAAATTCAGCCGCACGTAAGTGGCGTTGGTCTTCTCGTCGTTGGCGGCGACTTCCTGCGGCAGGTAATACGTGCCCGGCACGAACACGTCGCCCGCGACGTGCTGCTCGCGGTCGTAGTTCGTGTAGTACGAGCCGACGGCGCCAGGCGTCGTGGCCAGCCACTGCTGGTTGATCTGCTTGATGGCGGCGACGGACTGCGAGAACTGGGTGAGCGGATTCAGGTTGAAGAACGGCGCGACGATGCCGAAATCGCCGCCGCCGAAGGCCGGCAGGTCGACGTGGTATGGCGCAACGTCATTGGGCGTGTCGGCGGCGGTGATCGGGGTCACGCCGGGACTGGGCGTGCTGATCGGCACGTAGTTGAATGCCGAGCTGCGCACCGTTTCGCCCTGGTCGCTGTGGCGGAAGCCGAACTGGATGTCATCCAGCGGGCCCTTGTCCACGTCGAAGCTGCCGTCCAGGCGGAAGGCGCGCTGGTTGCCCCAGGAGTAGCGCTGGCTGTCCTGCGCTGCCGCCCAGTAGGTATTGGCGGGATTGGCGAAGTACTGCGCCGTCGTTTCGTTCGGATCCGGCGACAGCAACTGCACCGTGGGCACGTTGTCGCCATGCGTGGCAAGGTACCAGTTGGCGTTGGTCAGCTGGCGGATGTAGTAGTAGGCGTACCGGTACTGCGAGTGCGTATCCTGCGCGTCGAGGCTCAGGTGCAGCCTGTCGCTGGCGTTCCACTTCAGGTTGAAGCTGTAGTCGTTGGTTACGTAGCGATTCTTGTAACCCGTGCTGTCGAGCTGGGTCGGCAGGCCGCCGTACCGCGACGGGTAGACGTAGTCGCTCGGTAGCGCGGTGACGATGCCCGACTGGAACACGCCACGGGAGTCGAACGCCGGCGTCGTGCCTGCCAGCGGGATGTCGCACTGGTTCGGATCGGACCAGGCGCAGCCGTCGGTCGAGGCCTGCAAGGTGTGCTCGTAGGTGGTCTCGGTGTCCGAGGCGCGGTCCCATTCCAGTGTGGCCTGCCAGGTCTTGTCCGGGCTTTCCCATTGCGCCGAGAGCACGTGGCCGAAGCGGGTGCTGGTTTCATGCTGGGTGCGCAAGTCGGCGCCGATCGGCAGGTAGGCGTAGGGACCATCCGTGCCCGCCGGCAGGCCGGGGTAGTTGTCGACACGGCTGCCCGGCAGCGTGCAGCCGTTGCAGCGCCGCTGGAAATCGACCAGCGAGATCGCATTGTCGGCCTGGTCGATGCGGTCATAGGCCACGTTGGCCAGCACGCCGAAGCGGCCGATGTCGGTATCCCAGGTGTGGCTGAGCAGGCCTGCGATCTGCGGCGTGCCGTGCTTGTCCAGGCTGCCCCAGTAGTCGCCAACGGTGAAGGAGGCCTGGGTGGCCTTGTTGCTGTCGAAGGGCTTGCGGGTGCGCAGGTCGATCGAACCGGCGATGCCGCCTTCGATCATGTCCGCCGTCTGGTTCTTGCTCACCACCACCGAGCCGATCAGCTCGGGGGATACCGTCGAGAAGTTGAGCCCCTGGCCGCCGCCGGCGGAGAACACCGTGCGGCCGTTGAACAGCGTGCTGGTGTACGGAAGGCCCTGCAGGCTGATGTCCGAACCCTGGATCGAGAAATGGTCAGGGTCGGCGGCGACGCCGAACGCGCTGACGGCCACGCCCGGCACGCGCTGCAAGGCCTCGGTCACCGACAGGTCGGGCAGCGAGCCGGCGTCCTGCGCCGAGATCGCATCGACCACGGTGTCGGCGTAGCGCTTGATGTCCTGCGCACGGTTCAGGCTGGACGAGAAGCCGTTGACGGTCATGCCGGTGAGCTGCTTCGCCTCCTTCTCGTTCGCGGTCGTGGAGGCATTCTTCTTTTTCGCCGCGGCCTTCGAATCCTTGTTGGTGGCCGGTGCGGTTTGCGTGGCCTGGTCGGTGTCCTGTGGCGCGGGCTGCGCGGCTTGTGCATGCGATGGCCCGGCCGCGAACAACGTCATCGCGATCGCAAAAGGCAGCAGGCGCAGCTGGTCGGCGTTGCGCGCATGCGGATGCATGGATGGCTTCTTCACTTCGGTATCTCCCCAGTGTCGAGTGAGTGCCCGGTCGACGCGACCCTTCTCCCCTGCGTCGCGGGCTCTTGCGCCATCGCACGCTAGTCAAATGTACAAGCGCTGTCAATAGAAAATACCAGCGCTGGTACTTTTGAGTGGAATGGCCGGGATGCGGATGGTTGCGCGCCTTCCGCTTGGGGTAGCATGGGCGCTGCAAGCCATACGGGGGCCGGATCTGCACATGCCTGCGAGAATCGAAGACGTCGCTGCGCATGCCGGCGTGTCCACCAAGACGGTGTCCCGCGTGCTCAACGGCTATGCGAGCGTGCGCGCCAAGCTGCGCACGCGGATCGAAGCCTCGATCCGCGCGCTCAACTACGTGCCGAACGCGTCCGCACGCAGCCTGGCGGGGAACCGCTCGTACCTGGTCGCGCTGCTGTACGACAACCCGATGGCCGGCTCCAGCTACACCATGGAGGTGATCGTGGGCGTGCTGCAGGCGTGCAAGGGGACGCCGTACAACGCGGTGCTGCACCCCTTCGACGCGGCGGACGACCTGGCCGCGCGGATCGACGGCTTCGTGGCGACGCACCGGCCGGACGCGCTGGTGCTGGTGCCGCCGCATGCAAACAATGCCGAGTTGCTGCAGCGACTCGACGAGCTGGACATTCCGTACTCGACGATTTCCTCCCGGTTGCGCCAGTCGCGCATCGACGTCGGCTTCGACGAGCGCAGGGCGGCGGCCGAGATCGTCGAGCACCTGGTCTCGCTCGGGCATCGGCGGATAGGCCACATCGCCGGGCTGAAGGGGCACGGTGCGCGCACCTGGCGGCTCAGTGGCTATCGCGACGCGTTGCGCAAGGCCGGCATCGCGTACGACGAGTCGCTGGTGGTGGACGGGGATTTCGCTTTCGCGTCGGGCGTGGCCGGCGCCAGGACGCTGCTCGACCGGCGGCGCCCCCCCACGGCGATCTTCGCCGCAAACGACGACATGGCTTGCGGCGCGATGCGCGAGGCCTACGAACGCGGGCTGGCGATTCCCGGCGACCTGTCGGTATGCGGCTTCGACGGCACGCCGGTATCGCAGCTGGTGTCGCCCGGCCTGACCACGGTGCACCAGCCGTGCCGCGAGCTCGGTTGCCTGGCCGTCCAGAACGTATTGCAGTCGATCCGCGAGTCCGCCGTGCCCCAGCAGTCGCGCGTGCCTTACCAGGTGCATCTGCGCGCATCCACGGCCGCGCCCGGGAAACCGTAGTATTCGCCCTGTGCCGGCGCCGGGTTCGCCGAGAGCCCGGCGCGCGGACCCACGGGGCGGAGACGGTGATCGACGACAAGGCTGAAGCTGCGATGCGCGGGCTTCCCGTGCCGGCCGGTGCGCACGCGGGTGCGGCGCCGCACCTGCGCCGCGCCGGCTGGCCGTTCATCGTGATTTACGGCATGGCCTACACGGGCCTGTGGATGGCGCTGCTTCCGCCCATCCTGCTGGGTCTGGCGATGCGCGTGCGCGTGATCGCGCCGGCGCACGCGACCGGCAGCCTGTCGCTGGTGGTGGGCGTGGGCGCGCTGATGGCGCTGTTCGGCAACCCGTTCTTCGGCCGCCTGTCGGATCGCACGACTTCGCGCTTCGGCATGCGCCGGCCCTGGCTGGTCGCCGGCGCCCTGGGGGGAGCGGCGGGGCTGGCGATGATCGCGACGGCCGCGTCGGTTCCGCAGCTCCTGCTGGGCTGGTGCGTCACGCAGCTTGCCTGCAACGCGCAACTGGCCGCGCTGGCGGCGATCCTCGCCGACCAGATCCCGGCGTCGCAGCGCGGCACGGTGTCCGGCATCGTGAACATCAGCCTGCCGCTGGGCATGACCGGGGGCACCTTCCTGGTGGAGGCCCTCGCGGATTCCACGCTCGCGATGTTCCTGGTGCCGGCGGCGATTGCACTGGCTGCGGCGCTACTGCTGGCCTGGGTGCTGCCCGATCATCGATTGGTCGTGGCCCGGCGGCCACGCTACGGGTGGCGCGAGTTCCTGGGCAGCTTCTGGATCAATCCGCTGCGTTTCCCCGATTTCTCCTGGGCCTGGAGCAGCCGTTTCCTGCTTTACGCCGGGGTCTCGCTGCTGATGACCTACCAGGAGTTCTACCTGATCGGCCAGCTGGGCTGCGCGCCCGCCGAGGTGCCGCGCCGGATCTTCCTGTCCACCCTGGTGCAGTCCTGCGCGGTGGCGGTCTCCAGTGTGCTGGGCGGCGGCTTGTCCGATGCCCTCGGGCGACGCAAGGTCTTCGTGTCCGGCGCCGCACTGCTCTATGCGCTGGCCCTGCTGGCGATCGCCTTCGCCGCCTCGTATCCCTGGTTCCTCGCGGCGATGGCGCTTGCCGGCGTCGCGCAGGGCGTGTACCTGGCGGCCGACCTCGCGCTGGTGACCGACGTGCTGCCGGAGCGCGAAACCCATGCAGCGAGGAACCTGGGCATCTTCAATATCGCCAGCGTGCTGCCGCAGTCGTTGATGCCGGCGATCGCCCCGGGCATCCTGTCCGCGAGCGGCGGAAGTTATGCGGTCCTGTTCGTCGTGGCGGCAATCCTGGTCGCGCTGGGCGCCTGGGCCATCCTGCCGGTGCGCGGGGTGCGCTGAGGATATTCCTCGCCATCTCCGGGCCGCCGGTCGCGCGGGGCCGTCGTCGATTCACTGCACCAGGCGCAGCGCGCGACCGGCTTCGACCGGCATCGCGTGGACGCGCTGCCGGTCGACAAGCTGCCGCGGATCATGCGGCGACGCGGCTACCGGGCTTCGCGCACGCCGCCTGAGCCGGCGGCCTGCTCCGCAATCTCCCGCAACGCGCGTTCGAACACTTCCGGCGGCTGTCCGCCCGAGATCAGATGCGTGCCGTTGACGATGGTGGCCGGCACGGAATGGATGCCGGCCTGCTGGAAGCGCCGTTCCTGCGCGCGCACTTCGTCGGCGTACTCGCCGCTGTCCAGCACGCGGCGCGCTTCGCCGGCATCGAGGCCGGTATCTCCGGCGATGCGAACGAGCACGTCGGGGTCGGAAACGTTCTCGCCGTCGCTGAAGTAAGCGCGCAGCAGCGCCTGCTTCAGCGCCAGTGCGCGAGCATCGTCCCGCAGTGCGGCCCAGTGCAGCAGCCGGTGCGCGTCGAAGGTGTTCCAGACGCGGCTGCCGCGGTGCACGTTGTAGGCGAAGCCGAGCGCCGCGGCACGCTCGCGGATCGCCGCGCGGTTGGCGTCCATCCGCGCCTCGTCGATGCCGTACTTGCGCATGATGTGCTCGCCGGCATCCTCGCCTGCGGCCGCCATCTGCGGGTTCAGTTCGAACGGCTGCAGGTGGATGTCCGCGCGCACCGCGCCGTCGAGCTGCGCCAGCGCCTGCTGCAGGCTGGCGAGCCCGACCGCGCACCACGGACAGGCGACGTCGGAGACGAAATCGATGCGGAGCGGGGTGGGGGAGGTCATGGGCGATCCAGTGCGGGTTCGGATGCCCCTGATGTGGAGGCGGCAGCGTCCATCTCAATCGCACGGTGCAAGCGCAGGTCTCCGGCCTCGAACGACCCGTCCCGCACTTCGCCTTTGGCTCCTTTAGTCCCTTCCTCTGGTCCCGACCGTATCGCTCCAGGGCAAAACTGTGGAAGACTTGGTAGAGCGAAGCCAGATGGCCCTGACTGTCGCCTTCCAGGGTTCCTGGTAGCCGTGATGTCACAAACAGGGGGAGGGCATATGTTCTACCGACGGCCGACCGGGTTTGCCCGGAGCAAGGCAACCGCTTTTTGTTCAGTACGACGACTGGCCATGGTGATGGCGGTCCTGCTTGCGGGGAGTGGTCAAGCGCAGGCCGCTGCGTCTCACTACAGCCTCTTTGCGCAATTCCCGCCGGCCAATGGCGCCGGCACGGCCATGAGAGGCCCGCAGGTCATCATTCTTGGATCGGACGGACTTATCTATGGCATGTCCACTGCCGGAGGCTACTACGGCGTCGGTGGTTTTTTTTCCGTCAGGCCCAACGGCATCGCCGACTCGCAAATTGACTATGGCAGTACTGCTGACAGCAGCATTGGCGGGATGCTGCCGCCCTCATTGCCGGCCAACAATTTCACTCCCTTCGCTCTAATGCCTAATGGCAGCATCTTGAGTGTCACCAACACGGGTGGTTACTACGGAAGCGCCTTTGGAACCCCTTCAGGTGTGCTTTACGCATATATGGGGAACGGTGCCTACGGTAAATTTCATACGTTTTATCGGAGCACAGGCGAGGTCACTCAGCCCCAAAGTATTGCCGTGGGGAGCGATGGCAGTGCGTACGGACTTGCACTCGGGGGCACCTGGTCCGGCGGTACGCTCACCAGCAACTCCAACCTGTTCCGGTTCGCCCCGGTTAGCTGGAATGGTGTGGTGACCAACCTTTTCAGCTTCCAGGACTACAGCCCCACCAACTTCGTACTGGGCACGAATGACAACATGTATGTCACTCTGCCAAAAGGCGTCCTCTTGCCCGGAGCCAGCACGCGATCCACCGGCGATGTGGTCTACAAGGTGACGAAGGACGGCGCGGGCAGCGTCGTCCACGTGCTCGATCCTGCCACCGAAGGTCAGGGGATCGACGAACTCGTGGGTGATGGTCAAGGCAATCTGTACGGTGCAGCCCTGACTGGGGGAGGGCTCGGCAATGGCGACGGAACAGTCTTCAAGATCGACGCCACGGGTGGGTTTTCGGTACTGCATCGTTTCAGCAGCTTTGTCGGCGCCAGCCAGCAAGGGTTCTGGCCCAATTCGCTGGTAGCCGGTTCCGATGGCAATGTCTACGGCATGACGCGCCTTGGTGGAGCACCATCTGCTCCCAATGGAACCTTTTTCCGAATCACGCCCTCCGGCGTCTATTCGGTGCTGCATGTGTTCGGGGATTCACAGGTCGAAGGCGGCAACGCGCGCTCGCTGATCCAGGCCGGGCCAAGGAGCTTTTACGGCGTAGTCGACGGAGGGCCCACCTCGTCAGGCGCGATCTTCAAACTGGTCGTGCCCATCCAGGACGATGTTTACGGCGTCGGTGAATCTTCCCTTCTCATGAGTGGTCCGGGAGCGTTAAGTGTCGGCACCACCGCCAACATCGGCGCACCGATCCCGATTGCCAATGGTTACTACCTTGCGGCCGTCGGCGACCTGGATGGCGACGGCATCGCCGATCTGGTCTGGACCAGTCAGAACCATGACCTCTATGTCTGGTTTGGGGGCGTCAACGGCTTCCAACCCAGATATGCAGGCACTTATCCGTCAGGGTGGACTCTCGTGGGGGCGGGGGACATCAACGGCGATGGCAAGGACGACTTGATCTGGATGAATGACCAGACGCATCAGATGGCGTACTGGCTGATGGACGGTGCCAACCGGATCGGGTCGCGCATCTTCGACATCACGCCGGGCTATCATCCAGTCGCGTTGGGTGATTTTGATGGAAACGGCAAGCTGGACATCATGTGGACGAGCGCCAAGAATGATTTGTACGTCTGGTTGGGTGATGGAGCAGGGTTTTCATCGAGGTACATAACGACCTACCCGGCGGGTTGGCGTATCAGTGGTCGAGGCGATCTCGATGGCGATGGCCGTGACGACCTCATCTGGTCCACCGCCGACAACAAGCACTGGGGCTATTGGTTGATGAATGGGGCATCCATCACCAAGAGCGTCAGCTTTGCCGTCCCGGCCGAACTGAACGGTTATGCCATTGCAGCGACCTCCGACTACAACGGTGATGGCTTGGCCGACCTTGTCTGGACGAACGGGTTGAATGCCGTTTCCTGGTCGAACCAGGGACAGTGCTCTGCGATCGCGAGCTGCACCTTCTCCGCGGGCACCACGCTGCAAGTTCCGTTCAATCAGACCATCTTCAATAGCGGCATTCCACGAGCGTCGCAGTGACGCCATAAGAGTTGGCCATTCAGGAGAACAGGATGGGCGACCCCATCCTGTTCTCCGTGAGGACTTCCGCGGTGCGTTCGATACGGTGGCCTGCTCCGCGTTGCACCATGCCTATCGCGATGGCCTGCGTCAGGCAGAGTCTGCGCTGCGTCTGCTCTATCTGCGCGTGCCGTGCGACGAACTCGCGCGCCGCCCGTGCGAGCGAAGGCATTTCATGCCGGCCAGCCTGCTCGGCAGCCAGTTGGCGACGCTGGAGGAACCTGCCACGGACGAGTGCGTCATCGAGTTTCGTTAACACCCGTTGCAGGCTGGCGAGCCTGACCGCGCATCATGGGCAGGCGACGTCGGAAACGAAATCGACGCGAGGCGGGACAGGGGAGATCATGAGCGATCCAATGTGAGCTCAGATACACCTGATGCGGCAACGATGTCCGGACCCAGTGCACGGCTGTGCTGCCATGCCAGCGTACCGGGATGGTGGGTGGCGGCGTACTTGGCGGTGCCGTTGAACAGGTCGGCGATGCCGCGGTGTGGCGCGCCCTCCGGCACGCGCGGCCAGTACGCGGCGAAGATACCCCAGGTGCGGCGTCCGAGCAGCAACTCGAACGGGTTCGAGAACGCGCCGCCCATCACCTCGTCAGAGTCGTCTGCATACGGCCAGATCCAGCCACCGTGGACGAAGCCGCCGCTGGTGTCCTCCTGCGGGCCGCCAGGTGCCTGCACGACGCCGTCCAGGCTGATAAACGCGGGAACGATGAGCTTGCGCATGTCCGTGCTCCGGTGTAGGGCGAAGTGTCCGCCTGTCCATTCGACGATCGAGGGGCCGGGGAATCGACCACGGCCAGGGGGCGCACTGCCTTGGTGCGCGCGACCGGTCCAGTGTCGATTTCCGCCTGCGCCGTTCGTCGTTGGGACGGTTCGCCCACGGGTGCCTTTGCCCGGGCGCGATCCGGGTCCGGTCCGATGAGCGTCGGATCTTCATGGTGCCTGCGCGATCCATTCGGGAGACAGAGATGAAGCGAAATGTCGTCCGCCCAAAGATTTGCATGATGCTGGGCTTGTTCTTGACGGTAGCCGTTGCCGGAAGTTCGACAGCCACGGGTGGGCAGCACGCCTATCCAGGCATGGCGCCGCTGTCGCAATACCTGATGTCGGACCGCAATGCGGAAATCGCGCTGGCGCGCAGCGCGGCGCCGAAGGCGATTTCCGGGGACGCAACGATCCTGGTGCTCGGGCCGCATGGCTACGTCACGGCGGTCGAGGGCAAGAATGGTTTCGTGTGCCTGGTCGACCGCTCCTGGACGGCGCAGTTCGATTTCCCGGAATTCTGGAACCCCAGGTTGCGCGGGCCGATGTGCCTCAACCCGCAGGCGGCGCGCTCGATCCTGCCGATCACCTTCAAGCGGACCGAACTGGCACTCGCCGGAAAATCCAGGGGACAGATCATGGCGGGCATGAAGGCCGCCGTCGCCGCGAAGCAGTTGCCGCCGCTGGAGCCCGGCGCGATGTGCTACATGATGTCGAAGCAGGGTTACCTGAACGACGACGCGGGGCACTGGATGCCGCATCTGATGTTCTACGTTTCGCGCGGAGCGGATTGGGGTGCCGACGTGCCGGGTTCGCCGGTCATGCGGAACCCGCAGTTCCACGACGGGGCGGTGGCCGTGCAGGTGCTGATGATTCCCGCCGCGAAGTGGTCCGACGGCACGCCTGCGCCGGCGATGTAGGAACCCTGCATACAACCTCGATGTTTCGAATTCGACGAAAGTCGCTGGATGATTCGCTGCGCTCAGCCCTTCGGGGCCGCCCTCCAGGCGTTCTGCGCGCTGCGCGCTTATCCGGCTTTCGCCGGGATGGCGAGCGCTATGGAAACTCCGATTTTGCTCGGCATCCCGGCGAACGCCGGGATCCGGTGTCTGTGGGCCATTGAACGCATAGGTGCTGGATGGCCAGCATCGCCGTTGTGAAGCGCTTCCGGCCTGCGCCGGAATTGACGAGAAGAATATCGGTTGTCCAAGACCCCCATCCGAGCCGCGCAGCGACTGCGACCAGCCTCAATATTCGCCGTAGCGCCCCTGCACCGATTGCAGCAGCGCCTGCGAGTCGTAGCCGACGCCGTCCTTGAACACGGTCTCGACGTGCTCGATGTCGTCGATGTGTTGCGAGGGGTCGCCCTTCACCACGACCAGGTCGGCGTCCTTGCCTGCGGCGATCGAGCCGATGCGGTCCTGCAGGCCGAGGTAGAGCGCGCCGTTGTAGCTGGCGATGCGGATCGCCTGCACGGGCGTGAAGCCTTCCTCGACCAGCAGTTCCACTTCGCGCAGGTCGCCGAAGCCGGGAACCACGCCGCCGTTGCCGGTGGGGTCGGGCCCGGCCAGAAGCAGGCCGCCCGCGGCGGCGAATGCGCGTTCCATCGCCATGCCGTGGCGGAACGTGACCATGCGCTTCTGCGCCTGGTCCGGTGGCAGCGCATCCGTATGTGCGCGCAGCAACATGTAGTCATGATTTGCCTGTGGGCTGAGTGCAGCCATCGCTTGCGGCCGCAGCGGCGCGTGGTGCGGCACCATTTGTTCGAACACCGGCAGGGTCGAGGTGATGGCGACGTGGTGCGCCACGAGATCCTGAATCAGGCTTTTGGCGTCGCTGCCTTGCGGGTCCATCGCATGCAGCGTGGCGAGGCCGTCGGATTCGGTGCACTTGTCCGGCGCCTTGCCGGGATCGTGCTCGGTGTTGACGAAGAAACCGTGCTCGAGGTCGTCGATGCCGATCGCGGCGGCTTCGCGGTAGGTGACCGCGCACAGGTGACCGGTGATCTTCAGCCCCAGGCGGTGCGCCTCGTCCACCGCGGCCTGCAGTTCGGCGCGGGTGATGTCCATGTAGGCCTTGAACGAGGTGACGCCCTGTTTCGCCCAGAACGCCACGGTCTCCTTCGCGTCCGCGGGGTCGCGGATGGGGTGCATCTGGATGAAGGGCGAGTTCGCGCCTTCCAGATACGGCCCGGTGACGTCCATGTGCGGGCCGGGCAGCTTGCCTTGGTCGATGTCGTGCTTGAGGTTGAGGTCGGTGTACGGCTCGACGCTGCCGGTGGTGCGCAAGGTGGTGACGCCCATGGCGAGATAGAGCCGCGGCGCGGTGAACGCCATCTCCGGCACGATCAGCGGCGGGTCGCTGTGCAGCTTGCCGTCCTGCTCGCCGAGGTTCGGCCGCGCGATGTAGAAGAGATGGTCGTGCATGCCGACCAGGCCCGGCAGCACGGTGCGGCCGGAAAGGTCGATGCGCTTGGCGTCGGCGGGTATCGGCAGGCCGTCGGCTCCCACCGCGGTGATCCTGCCGTGCTCGATCAGGAGGGTCTGGTCCGCGCGCGCGGGCGCGCCGCTGCCGTCGATCACGCGCACGTGCACCAGCGCGACCACGGGCGCATCCACCTTGACGAACGGTTGTACCGCCTTGCCGGGCACTGCGGCCTGCGGCAACACGACGGGTGCGAGATCGCGGGTCGCGGCGCAGGCCGCGCCCGCACCGATCGACAAGGCTGCCGCAAGCGCTATCGCATGTCGCATGGCTCCCCTCCAGTCAGCATGGCTGCTTGAACGTCCGGACCCGGGCCCCGCCGGTCACTGTAGCGCTGCACGCAAAGACAAGGAAAGCGGTTTTCCCGCGGCTCAACTTGACGCCCGCCTCGCGATTACGCCACTTTCCCGCCACTGCACATGCGAGCGGGCGGCACCATGCGACGCGAGATCGCCATCGTGGTTTTTCCGGGATTCCAGCTGCTGGATGCCGCCGGTCCGGTTGCGGTGTTCGAGATGGCGGAGCGTTTCCGGCCGGACAGCTACGCGATCAGGGTGCTCGCTCCGGGCGGCGGCACGGTGCGCAGTTCCTCGGGCGTATGCCTGGCCGCCGCGCCGCTGGAGCCTGGGTGTTTCGACACGGTGATCGTCTCGGGGGGCAACCTGGCGCAGGTCGAGGAGAGCCAGCGCGACATCATGGCCTGGCTGGGCGTGGACGCATGGCGGCGGACGGCGGGCGTCTGCTCCGGCGCGTTCTTCCTCGCGGAGGCCGGTTTGCTCGACGGCCGGCGCGCCACCACGCACTGGGACGCGGCCGAACGCTTCCGGCTGCGCTACCCGAAAGTGCGGCTGGATGCCGATCGGATGTTCGTGCGGGACGGCGAGCTGTGGACCTCGGCGGGCATCTCCGCGGGGATCGACCTGGCGCTGGCGCTGGTCGAGGACGACCTCGGCCCCGCCATCGCGCGGCGTGCGGCGCAGCAGCTGGTGGTGCACCAGCGGCGGCACGGCGGGCAGTCGCAGTATTCCGCCCTGGTGGAACGCGGTGGCCGCACCGGGCGCTTCGGCGAGCTGATCGGCTGGATGCGCGCGCGCCTCGCCGAGCCGATGACGGTGGAGCGGCTGGCCGAGCGCGCCGCGATGAGCCCGCGCAACTTCGCCCGCGCCTTCGCGGCGGAGATCGGCGCGACGCCGGCCAAGGTCGTGGAAGGCCTGCGCCTGGAGTCCGCGCGCATCGCGGTGGAGACCAGCCATCTCGGTCTGGACCACATCGCCGCGTCGACGGGTTTCGGCGACGCCAGTCGCATGCGCCGCGCCTTCGTCCGCGCCTTCGGCATGTCGCCGCAGTCGCTGCGCCGCGGTGCGGGTGCCTGATCGCGGCGGGTTCCGCGGCATGGGTAACGCGAGCAGCAGCGCATGCGCGACGGCCATCCCGTCTTGGCCGTTTTTGTCCGGATATTGTCCTTGCGGGCTAGCGGCGATCCGCCGATAAAAGGGCGCCCCGAAACAAGCCGGCCGGCTTGCCGGGAAAACTCCCCAACCTTGCACGTGAGGATACGCATGCGCCTGATCCGCTACGTTTCGGCATGGCTGCTGTTGTGCGCGGGTGTCGCGCAGGCTTCGACCCCGGCGACCGTTCCCACGGCGCCCACCACGCGGCTCGACCACATCCTGCTGTGGGGGCGCGGCATCGACCAGACCACGTCGGTCATGGCGGTCAAGCTGGGCTTCCAGGTGCGGCCCGGGCGCGACCCCGGCGGCGTGGCCAACCGCTACATCCGCTTCGCCGACAGCAGCTTCATCGAACTGCTGGGGATCACCCGGCCCGATCCCGCGTTCGATCCCGGCATGAAGGAAGACCAGCAGGCGCTGAAGGGCGGGCCTGGCTCCCGCACCTTCGGCTTCCGTACCTCGTCGCTGGATGCGATCCACCAGTCGCTGCAGGCACTGCACTACGCGGTCACGCCGTTCTTCTCGGGCCCCGACGGCACGAAGCCGGGCTGGCGGTTGTTCGCGTTCGACCGCGCGCCGCTGTCGAGCAATACCTTTTTCATCGACTACGCGGACGGCTACGCGCCCGACCAGTTCGACCCTGCCAACGCCGCCGACTACCGCGTGACGCGCGAGCATCCCAACGGCGCGCGCGAGCTGTCGTCGATCTGGCTGGTGTCGGCCGATGCCGATGCCGACCGCCGCCAGCTCGAAAAGATGGGCTATGGGCATGCGGTGCCGGTCAGGCTGCCCGCGCTCGGCGCGAAGGGCTATTGCGTGCCGGTCGGTCCGACCGCGCTGCTGGCACTGCAGCCCGACGGCGCGGGCATCGCCGCCCAGACCATGGCGAACGGCGGCGCGCGCATCCTGGGCGTGAGCTTCGGCGTGAGTGACCTGGGGCGTGCGCGGCGCTGGGTGGAGCGCGGTTACGAGCGCAAGCTGACGACCTACCGCGGCCTGTCCGGCGAGTCCTTCCTCGCGCCGACGCGGGACGACCTCGGCCTGTCCATCGAATTCCACGCGATGCAGCCGGGCGAGCCGGCTTGCGCAGGGGCGTGATGCCGAGGCTGCGCTGACCGGGCTCGTCGCGGCGAAGTCGCGCAAAGACCGTGAGGTTCGCCGCTGGCCGCCGCGACGGCATCGGGCGACACGACGAATCGTGCGGGTGGCCATGCCTTTTGCCAGTGGCGAATTGCCCGCGGCCGTGTCGCAATATCGGCTCGATCCCGGACGAGAGCGAACCCATGAGCAAGCGCCACGACGCGATGCACCCCGGCCGCCGCCGCTTCCTGCAATCGACGGCGCTGGGCGCGGCGGCGTTGCCGGTGGCGCTGCTGGGCGCCGGGGCGAAGGCCACGGAAGCGGGCGGTATCAAGCTGCCGGCGGCTATCCTCGCGCTGCAGCCGGTGAAGTCGCAGATCGTGCCGATCACCGACGACGAGCGCCGCGCGCGCCTGGCGAAGGCGCAGGAACTGATGGGGCGGCACGGCATGGACGCCATCTACCTCGACGGCGGCACCACGCTGGACTACTACACCGGCATGCGCTGGTGGACCAGCGAGCGCCTGATGGGCATGCTGCTGCCGCGCTCGGGCGAGCCGGTGTACATCACGCCCGCGTTCGAGCGCAGCCGCGCGCTGGAGCAGATCCGCTTCGGCCGCGACGTGCGCACCTGGCAGGAGAACGAAAGCCCCTACGCGCTGATCGCGCAGGTGATGCGCGAGCAGGGCGCCGGCACCGGCGTGCTGGGCATCGAGGAGAAGGTGCCGTTCTTCCGCTCCACCGGCATCGCCGCGGCGATGCCGCAGGCGAAGCTGGTGCCGGCGACGTCGGTCACCGCGGGTTGCCGCGCGATCAAGAGCTCGGCGGAACTCGCGCTGATGCAGGTGGCGAACAACGCCACGCTGGCCTTGTACAAGGCGATCTGGCAGGGGCTGGAGCCGGGCATGACCCAGCAGCACATTGCCGCGTGGGTGGATGCCGGCTACGCGCGCATGGGCCTGCGCGGCGAGGCCAGCATCAACGTCGGCAAGTTCACTGCGCTGCCGCACGGCTCGCGCGAGCCGCAGGCGATCCGCGAGGGCACGCCGGTGATGCTGGATGACGGCTGCTACGTGGAGGGCTACCAGAGCGACATCACGCGTACCTTCACCCTGGGCAACGCCAGCGACAAGATGAAGCGGGTGTTCGACATCGTGCGCAAGGCGCAGCAGGCCGCGCTCGCCGCCGCGCATCCGGGCGCGGCGATGGAGTCGGTGGACGCCGCCGCGCGCAAGGTGATCACGGATGCCGGCTACGGCCCCGGCTACAAGTATTTCTCGCACCGCCTCGGCCACGGCATCGGCATGGACATGCACGAGTGGTACTACCTGGTCGAGGGCAATCCGCGGAAGATCGAGGCCGGCATGTGCTTCAGCGACGAGCCCGGCATCTACATCCCCGGCGAGTTCGGCGTGCGGCTGGAGGACGACATGCACGTCGGCGCCGACGGCGCGCGCTGGTTCACGCCGCAAAGTCTTTCGATCGAACGGCCGTTCGGCTAGGTCTCCGGACCGGGCCGACGGTTCGATCGATCGCGCGCCGCGCCGGGTTTGACCCGTTCAGCCGGAGGCCGTGCCACGATGGGTCATCTGCGGCAGACAACCCATGAGCGGAGAGCGTCGACGGTGGCGAGCATGAAGAAGGGTGGGGTGCGGCGATGGCTGCCGGGATGCGGCGCATTGCTGGCGACGGGCGCGGTGTCGGCGGCGGCCTTGCATGTGGCCACCGTGGCGCGGTTCGAGCTCGGTTCGCGCGTGGTGGCCACGGCCGAGCCGCCGGTGTCGCGGCCGACAGCCAAGCCCTGCACGGTGACGCTGTTCTCCCATGAAGCCTTCGACGACCGGGGCGATGGCTCGTCGATGGCGGCGCGGCCGCATCGCTTCGCGTTTGTGCCGCCCAAGGGCTGCGCGGATGGCTGGGGCAAGGTGGTGCTGGAGGCGGATTTCTCGGTGCCGGCCGGGCGCCAGTTCGACCGCACCGTGGCGCTGTGGCTGGGCGGCGTGAACCTGTATTTCGGCACCACCATCGAACCCGAGCCGGGCGTGGCCCAGCACTGGCACGTGGAGCGCGACCTCACCGACTACGCCGCGCTGTTCCGGCAGGCGCAGGCGGGGCAGATGATCCTCAACAACTGGGTAAGCCCCACGACGAACCAGCCGATCTATGTCGACGTGCGGCTGGCGTTCTATCCGGCGGGCAAAGGGCAGACGACGGCGCCATCGGCCGATCGCGTCTATCCGCTCGGCAGCGATCCGCGCGGTGAGCAGACCGAACTCGACACACCGCAGCAGAGCCTGTCGCGCACGATCACATTCCCGCGCAACGTGGAGCGCGCGTATCTCGACGTCATCGCGCAGAGCCAGTCGCACGACGAGCGCTGGTACACCTGCGTGGACAAGGCCTACCTGGAAAAGACCCGCGACTATTCGCTGGAATCGTTCGAGGCCTGCGACGGCGGCAGCTTCCGCGGCGTGGAGGTGCTGGTGGACGGGCAGCCGGCTGGGTTGGCGCCGGTCTACCCGTGGATCTTCACCGGCGGCGTGGCGCCGCACCTGTGGCTGCCGACGCCGGCCATCCAGACCACGAACTTCATTCCGGCGCGGGTGGACCTGACGCCGTTCGCCGGCCTGCTCGACGACGGCAAGTCGCATGCGATAGCCGTGCGCGTGCCGGGTGCCGACCACTTCTTCAACGTGGCGGCGAACCTGCTGGTCTACGTCGATCCGCAGGCCAGCGAATTGAGCGGCGAGGTGACACGAAACACGCTGGCCGCACAGCAGCCAGCCGGGCTGATCGTGCGCGACACTCTGCATGCTGATGCCGCCGACCGCATCGTCGGCACGATAGATACCGACCAGGCGCAGACCGCCACGATTGCCGGCCGCCTGCACACACCGCGGGGCGACATCGCCACTACCGTGCAGTACATCAGCGGCTTCCACAACCACCAGGTCTTCGCGCGGCCGGGCGAGAAGCGCCACGACGAGACCATCGACCAGCTCGGCACGCTGTCGGTGGCCGTGGAGCGCGCGCTGGGCGGCAAGCGTCTGGACGGCTATACCGTGGAGCAGCGCGATCCGCTGTATCTAACCGTACGCAAGACCATGCGCGGCACCGGGCAGGACTTCACCGCCGAGGTGGCGATGAGGCAGGGACACCGCATCGAGACCCGGCGGACGGATTCGCAGGGAGCCGTCTACCACGCCGTGCTGGACGAGCACCTCGCCACCGGCGACCACGCCGATGGCAAGACCATTCCCGACCCGCTGGACCGCAGCAGCTTCGCCTACCACCAGGCGGGCAGCGAGCAGGCGAGTTTCACCGACTCGCTGGGCAGCTGCTACCGCACAGCCCTCCAGTCGCGCGAGCAACGCCTCACCGCGGCGAGCGAAGGGCGCGGATGCCCCGGCAACGCCAACCATCTGGACAGCCGCTCGCGTCCCGACCACCCGTGGCTGGCGCCGCTGGGCGAACGATAACGATCCCGGTGGCGACAGCGCCCTTGCGGCAGGGGTACTAGAAGAACGTCGGCATCACTTCCAGTACGCGCAGTTCGTCGTCGACGCGCAACACCTGCCGCCACTTGTCGAACGTCAGGCAAGGGTGGGACGCGCCGAACGAAACGATATCGCCGACGCGGAGATCGGCGTCGGCGGGAATCGCGAGCATCGTGTGCTGGTCCATCACCTTGCGCACCGTGCACTGCCGCAGCGGATGCGCCGGTTCGCCGGAGCGGTGCCGTTGCAGCGGAATCGGCAGGTCGGGATCGCAGGAAATGTCGCGCTTGCCCATCGCGACGACCGCCAGGCCGGGTTCCGGCAGGGATTGCACGTGGGCGAACACGGCCAGCGCGGGTTGCAGCTCGCCTTCGAGTTCCGGATCGCGTGCCTTCACTGCGGCCATCGCGTCGCGATACGAGCGATGGTCGTGCACGACGTAGCAGCCGGGTCGCAGGATGGGCGTGCAATTCGCGCGCAAATCCGCCTGGTCGAACGCTTCGGCGATCAGGTCGAACCATTGCGAACCCGCCGCCGTCACGATCGGCTTGCGATCGGCGAACGCGCCTGCATCCATCAGGCCGCGCAGGGTGACGACGAGCCGTTGGGCGTAGGCGCGGACCTCGTTGGCCGCGTGTTCGCCGCCGATCAATCCCTCGTAGCCTTCGATGCCGCAGAGCGCGAGTGCAGGTGCGGCGGCGATGGCATCGATCAGTGTTGCGAGCGCGGCTTCGTCGCGCACCCCGCAACGGCCGCCGGGCACGCCGAGTTCGATCAGCACCTGCAGGGTCAGGCCGCGTTCCCCGAAGAACCGGTCCAGCGCCGCGACGTTGGCCGCGCTGTCGGCCACGCAGCAGTAGTCCGCGCCGCGCTCGATCAGTCCGGCGACGATCGCCATGTTGGGCGCGCCGACGAGCTGGTTCGCCATCAGCAGGCGCGTGGCGCCGTGTGCGAAGGCCGCGGCGCACTGCACGGCGGTGGCCAGCGTGATGCCCCAGGCGCCGGCATCGAGCTGACGGCGGAACAGCGCGGGCGTCATCGTGGTCTTGCCGTGCGGCGCGAGTCGCGCACCGTGGTCGTCGGCGTAACGCTGCATCCAGGCGATGTTGTTGGCCAGCGCCGAATCGAGGATCGCCGCGGCTGGCAGGCTCACGCCGTCGAGCAGCGACGGGCCGGTGACGGGACTGCCTTTTTCGGGTGGCGACATGCGGGGAGTCATGGAGTCGTTCCGCTCATTGTTGGGGGCGTGCCAGTCTTGCCCCGTGCGGAACGGCGCGCAATGGCTGCCGCCCAGACGCTGTTCAAGGGCTCTCGGCAGGCGGGTTCGCCTCCGGCGGCCATCGAGGCGGGAGCGATACCCCTGCAGACAGACCGTGCCTCCGTGATTTCAGACAACGATGTCATGAAAGTCCAACATTTCCCTTACGGACGTCCAGACGTCTGAATCGATCTAGTCGCGTCGCACCATGCGTCTCGTGCGCAAATCACCGTAGCGGTGGCCATATCGTCGCTGCAATGCGGTAAATAGCTCGCAGTTATCGTGTGTTTGGATGGTCGTCTTTCGCATTGCATTTCCACGAACCCGGTCACAACATGCGTCATCCGATTTAGACAACGTTGTCATCACGAGACATCCGGGTGCCGCCATCTTGGTCTTGGCAGGCCGCGGCGGGCGGGGTGTTCGACCAGGGGAGTACCACCAGGAATCGCAAGCCGTTCGCCACGGAGAAGGCCATTCGCCTCAAGTAATGCAACTCAACCAGGAGACGCTTCCATGCAGATGAAGAAGTCGGTTGTTTGGCTACGCACGGCATTCAACGCAGTCGGCACTACCGCAGGTGGTGCGATGGCCATGAGCCTGATGACGGCGGCACCCGTGCAGGCGGTGCACGCGCAAACCGCGACGGCCTGCGCGGCGGCGTGGAGTTCGGCCACCGCCTACAACGGCGGCGCCGTCGTCAGCGAGAACGGCATCAACTACGTCGCCAACTGGTGGACGCAGGGCAACGATCCGGCCACCAGCAACGGTGCCGGCGGTTCGGGCCAACCCTGGACTTCGCAAGGCGCGTGCGGCGGTTCGAGCTCCGGTTCCGGCGGCTCCGGTTCGGGCTCGGGCGGCGGCGGTTCCAGCGGCTCGGGCGGCGGCTGCGCGGCGGCATGGAGTTCGTCCACGGCCTACAACGGCGGCGCCGTCGCCAGCGAGAACGGCATCAACTACGTCGCCAACTGGTGGACGCAGGGCAATGATCCGGCCACCAACAGCGGCGCCAGCGGCTCGGGCGAACCATGGACTTCGCAAGGCGCGTGCACCGGCGGTGGTTCCTCCGGTGGTGGCGGGACTGGCGGTGGCGGTAGCAGCGGTGGCGGCTCCGGTTCCGGCGGCGGTGGCGGCACGGCGAATCCGCCGGGCACGGGCGCCAACCTGCTGTTCAGTCCGTACAAGGACGTGACGATCAACATGAACTGGAACACCGACACCATGCAGACCGCCGCGGCGACGGGTTCGTCGATTCCGGTGGTCGGCGCGGGCAGCCTCAAGTCCAACTACGTGACCAACCTCAGCGCGATCACGCTGGCGTTCGCCACCGGCGAATGCGGCAGCGAGAACTGGGGCGGCGTGCCTGGCGCGAGCTTCGCCAGCGCCAACATCGCCGCGTTGTCCAGCGCCGGGCTGCCCTATGTGGTTTCCACGGGCGGGCAGGCCGGTACTTTCACCTGCGGCAGCACCGCGAACTTCGCCGTCTTCCTGGCGCGCTACATGTCGCCGCAGATGGTGGGCGCCGACTTCGACATCGAGGGTGGCCAGTCGCAGGCCGGCATCAACAACCTCGTGGCTGCCGCGGCGTACGGCCAGTCGCTCTATCCCAACCTGCGCTTCTCGTTCACCGTCGCCACGCTGGGTGCGTCGGATGGCAGTTACGGCGGCGTGAACAGCCTGGGCGACATGGTGGTGAAGGCGGTGAAGGCCTCCACGCTCAGCAACTACACGATCAACCTGATGACGATGGATTACGGTGCGCCAAGCTCCAGCGTCTGCGTGGTGTCGAATGGTTCGTGCGACATGGCGCAGACGGCGATCCAGGCAGCGGTGAACCTGGAGCACACCTACGGCATCTCGCCGAACAAGATCGAGCTGACTCCGATGATCGGCGTCAACGACGTGTCGAGCGAGAATTTCAGCATCGCCAACGCCGACACCCTGATCAGCTACGCGGTGGCGAACGGCCTCGCCGGCATCCACTTCTGGTCGCTGGATCGCGACACGCCGTGCAGCCAGGGCACTGCTTCGCCCACCTGCAACTCCGTGTCCACGACCACGCCGCTCCAGTACACCAAGCGCTTCCTGGGCGACCTGGGGCGGTAGGCTGTTCGCCTCCGGCTGGTGCCGGGACGGATGTCTCGCAACGGGTGCTGCAGCAATGCAGCACCCGTTTCCATTACTGATCTATGTGGGCACCGCGGGCGACGTGGTCGGGCTGTATCTGAACGATGGCGGCTACCGCATTACTCCGTTTGTCGATGTGGAATACGCGAGCATCGATCGCGGTGGTTTTGCCGAACAGGGTGCCGGTGGCTTTGGCTTGCGCAGCAACGCACAGGCATTGGACCGCTGGCAGGCAGGCCTCGGCGTACGCGCGGGTCGTCACTGGGACCTGGGTGAAGGGCGCGCGTTGGATTTCAGCGCGAACGCGCAATGGCAGCGCACCCTGGCATCGCATGGTGATGTGTTCGACGCCAGTTTCGTCGGCATGCAACAGTGGCAACCGCTGACGGGTATTGGCCTGTCCCGCTACAGCGGCCTGCTGGGTTTCGACCTGGATGCGATGCTGTCGGCGCGTGCAGTGCTGAAATTCGGCTACGACTACCAGATGGGCCAGCGCGTCAGCGGACAGACGATGTCGGCACGCCTGAACGTGGCGTTCTGATGCAGTCGATTTCGTTGCCGGCGAACCGGGATGCTGCGTCAGCAGGCCCGGTTCATCGGATGTCGGAAACCGGTCGGGGATGATAGACAGGCGGCAGGCGCGCCTGAAGCGTCGCGATGGTACGTGGCCGGCGAGCGATGTTCGTGCGCGCCGCGGCATCAGCCCATGGATGATCCCGGTTCGTCATCCGCCCTGCGCCTGCACCCACTGCACGATGCCCGCGGACTGCATCGCGCCGGCTTGCCGCGCCACTTCGCGGCCACCCTTGAACAGCGCGAGGGTGGGGATGCTGCGGATCGCGTAGCGGTTGCCCAGCGCCTGCTCGGCGTCGGTGTCGACCTTGAGCAGGCGCACGTGCGGTTCGAGTTGCGCGGCGGCTTGCGCGTAGTGCGGGGCCATCATCTGGCACGGGCCGCACCAGGTCGCCCAGAAGTCCACCAGCACCGGGATGTCGTTGCGTGCAAGGTGTTTCTGGAAGGCGGCCTCGTCGACGGCCAGCGGGTGGCCGGTGAACAGCGGCTGGTGGCATTGGCCGCAGACGGGCGTCGCGCCGAGGCGTTCGGCCGGCACGCGGTTCACGGCTTGGCAGTGCGGGCAGACGAGATGCAGCGGGTCGCTCATGGCTTGAGCCTCGCGGGTTCGATGGTGCCGGGAATATGGGGCTGGCGAAGTCCCGATCAACATGGCCGCGCAGCACCGGTCGGCCCGGGCGACGCCCTGCGTCACGCCGGCCGCGCTCTCGGGGGCGGCATCGGGTCCGCCGGCTGTTGTCCGGCGCCGTCATCCCGCGGCAGCCTCGCCGATGCGACACTTCCGGGAGGCTTGGGGCGCGCGCCCGTCCCACCGAGGCGGCCGCTCGTCCCCCGATACGCGACGCTGGCCACGCCGCGCTGTGCCATGGCCGCCGGCGAGGTCATCATGGGGGTTTCGCGGCGGGAGCGGCGCATGAAGATCGTGGCTGGTGCGTTTTTCGCCTGTCTGCTGGCCACCACCGGCATCGCGCGGCCGGCCATGGCGGAGTCGGCCCGGCAGTCGTTCGACCTGCGCGTCCTCGATGCGCCGCATGCGGTGCGTACCGATGCCGGCATGCAGGTATTCCAGGAGCTGCACCTGACCAATTTCACCGATGCGCCGCTTGCCGTGGCGCGCGTCGAGGTGGTGGACGCGGCGGACGGGCAGGTATTGGTGGCGTTCGCGGGCGAAGACCTGCAGCGACGCTTTGCGTTGATCGGTACGCCGCACGCCGCACGCGACACGATCGTGCCGCCCGGTCGCCGCGGCGTGGTCTACATCGAGTGGCCCGTGCATGACCGTCGTCCGACGGCGATCGAACACGTGGTGACGTATGCGGCACCGGGCGACGCCGGGCGGGGCTCCGTGCGCGGTGTCCGCGCGACGGTGGCGTATGCGACCGGCACCCCGCTCGGCCCGCCGTTGCGGGGCGGTCCATGGATCGCCGTGCATGCAGCCGCGTGGCGCAACGGCCATCGCCGCGTTTTCAACACGGTCAATGGCATGGCGTGCATTCCGGGACGTTTCGCGGTCGACTTCATCCGGGTCGACGCCGCCGGGCGCACGACACACGGGAATCCGGACGTGCCGGGCGACTGGCTCGGCTACGGTGCCGCGGTGCTGGCCGTTGCCGACGCCAGCGTGGCTGCCGTGCGCGATGCGATGGCCGAGTCCGCCAGTGTGTCCGGCAACCCGAAACATGCGCTGGCCGAGGACGCGGGCAACTACGTGGCGCTACGCCTCGACGAGGGCCGCTACGCGTTCTACGAGCACCTGCGGCCTGGCAGCGTCGCGGTGAGGGTCGGCCAGCGCGTGCATCGAGGCGAGGTGCTCGGGCAGTTGGGCTTCACCGGCGCGTCGGTTGGCCCGCACCTGCACTTCCACGTGTCCGATGGGCTTTCCACGCTGGCCTCGGAGGGGCGGCCGTTCGTGTTCGACGCGTTTGATCTGCTGGGCGCCTACGCGGATCCGGGGATGTTCGGCAAGGCAGTCTGGACGCCGCGGAACGAGGCGGAGGCGCGGCGACGGCAGGGGGAATGGCCTGCGGAGAACGCCGTCGTCCGTTTCGCCGATTGAGCTGCGTTTTGAGGGGCGCCTAAGCGAGCGACCACGCCACGTCCTGGCCCGCCCGGAACGGCACGCAGACGCTGTCGCCGAAGGGCAGCGTGTCGGGCACGGTCCAGGGCTTGCGCTCCAGCGTGATCTTGTCGGCGTTGCGCGGAAGGCCGTAGAAGTCCGGACCGTGGAAACTGGCGAAAGCTTCGAGCCGGTCGAGTTTGCCGAGCGAGTCGAAGGCCTCGGCGTACAGCTCGATCGCCGCGTGCGCGGTGTAGATGCCGGCGCAGCCGCAGGCGGCTTCCTTGGCGTGCTGCGCATGCGGCGCGCTGTCGGTGCCCAGGAAGAAGTGCGGATCGCCGTTGGTGGCCGCTTCCAGCAGGGCCTGGCGATGCGTCTCGCGCTTCAGCACCGGCAGGCAGTAGTGGTGCGGGCGGATGCCGCCCTCGAAAATCGCGTTGCGGTTGAGCAGCAGGTGGTGCGCGGTGATGGTGGCGCCCACGTGCGCCGGCGCTTCGCGGATGAACTCAGCCGCGGCACGCGTGGTGATGTGCTCCAGCACCATGCGCAGTTGCGGGAAACGCGCGCGCAGCGGGATCAGGTGGCGCTCGATGAAGGCCTGTTCGCGGTCGAAGATGTCCACCGCCGGATCGGTGACCTCGCCGTGCATCAGGAGCGGCAGGCGGTGCCGTTCCATCGCTTCCAGCACCGGATACACGTGCGCCAGGTCGCGCACGCCGGCCTGCGAGTTGGTGGTGGCGCCGGCGGGGTAGTACTTCACGGCGTGCACGAAGCCGCTGGCCTTCGCGCGCGCAATCTCGTCCGGCACGGTGGCCTCGGTGAGGTACAGCGTCATCAGCGGCTGGAAGCGCGTGTCCGCCGGCAAGCCGGCGAGGATGCGGCCGCGGTAGGCCTCGGCCTGGGCCACCGTGGTCACCGGCGGCTTGAGGTTCGGCATCACGATGGCACGCGCGAACTGCCGCGCGGTGTCGGCCACCACCGCGCCCAGCGCCGCACCGTCGCGCAAGTGCAGGTGCCAGTCATCGGGGCGGGTGATTTCGAGGCGTGCAGACGACATGCGGTGCGGCTCCGTGAGGCGGATCGAGGCGGTGGGCGCGGGGCGCGGATGCCACCGGAACGGGGCCGTCATGGTATCGGATCGATGGGACGCGCTGGCGCCGCCATCGGCGGACGGACCATGACCATTGACCCATGAATGCGATCGGGCGGGGCGCTAGATTCGAAAATTCTTGCGCCAAGCCATTCGGGGAAAATCGTGATCAAGCGTTGCATGTGGGTGCTGTGCCTGGGTTTCAGCAGCATGGCCCTGGCCCAGGAGCCGGTGGACCTGGAGATGGTCAGCCGCATCCGCCAGGAGGCCTTCCACCATTCGCAGGTGATGGACATCCTCGGCCATCTCACCGAGGACATCGGCCCGCGTCTCACCAATTCGCCGCAGATGGCCCTGGCCAATGCCTGGGCCCAGGAGAAGTTCAAGGGCTGGGGCCTGGCCAACGTGCACGATGAGGCCTTCGACGACTTCGGCCGCGGCTGGGAGTTCAGCGAATCCAGCGTGGAGATGCTGGCGCCCCGCACTGCGCCGCTGTACGCGCTGCCGAAGGCGTGGACGCCCGGCACGAATGGCCCGGTCGAGGGCGAGGTGATGCGCGTCAGCATCAAGACCCGCAAGGACCTGGACCAGTACAAGGGCAAGCTCAAGGGCAAGATCCTGCTGCTGGACGACGCCCGCGCGTACAAGCCCGGCACCGAGGCCGATTGGCAGCGCTACGACGCGGCCGGTCTCGCCGAGCTGCAGGGCTTCGCCCTGCCCAAGGATGCGAAGCGCGACCGCGCCGCCTTCCTCAAGCGCTACACCGAACGGCAGGAGCTGGCCCGCGCGATCAACGAGTTCTTCGTCGCCGAGGCTGCGCTGGCCGCGATCGGCATCAGCGGCTGGGACAACGGCATCATCCGCGTGGGCGGCGGCGGTTCGCGCCGCGCCGGCGAATCCGCGGGCGTGCCGGAGCTGTCCATGGTCGCCGAGCACTACAACCCGCTGGTGCGCGCGCTGGAGCGCAAGGAGACGGTGAAGCTGCGCGTGAACGTCAAGGCGCGCTTCACCGACGAGGCCAACCAGCCCGGCTACAACACCGTCGCCGAGATCCCCGGCAGCGGCAAGGCGAGCGAGGTGGTGATGCTGGGCGCGCACATGGATTCCTGGCACACCGGCACCGGCGCCTCCGACAACGGCGCCGGCGTGGCGGTGATGATGGAGGCGATGCGCATCCTCAAGGCCGTGGGCGCGAAGCCGAAGCGCACCATCCGCGTGGCGCTGTGGAGCGGCGAGGAGCAGGGCCTGATCGGCTCGCGCGCCTACGTGGCGAAGCACTTCGCGGCGTATCCGGAGCCCACCGATCCCGCGCAGAAGGCGCTGCCGGCGTCGCTGCGCGAGCCCACCGGCGCGCTGCAGAAGAAGCCGGATTACCAGCGCTTCGCGGCGTACTTCAACATGGACAACGGATCGGGCCGCTTCCGCGGCATCTACGCCCAGGAGAACACCGCGGCGATGCCGATCTTCAAGGCGTGGCTGGAGCCGTTCCACGACGTCGGCGCCACCACCGTGACCAGCCGCAACACCGGCAGCACCGACCACGTGTCCTTCGACGCCGTGGGCCTGCCGGGTTTCCAGTTCATCCAGGACCGACTGGACTACTCCACCCAAGTCCACCACAGCAACCTGGACACCTACGACCACTCCTCGCCGGAAGACCTGAAGCAGGCCGCTGCCATCGTCGCCTCCTTCGTCTGGCACGCCGCGACGCGCGAGGAAAAACTGCCGCGCAAGCCGCTGGCGCAGGACTGACCCTGCTTTCTCTCCCCTCCCCCTGCGGGGGAGGGGTTGGGGAGAGGGTTCGGGCGAAGCGCGCCGATTCCAGCCAGTCCCGAACCCTCATCCGGCGCTGCGCGCCACCTTCCTCGCTCCCCAATACGGCACCCTCCATGGCGCCTCTCCGCGTCTCCCGATAGGAGAAGGGATCAAGCCACGGCGCTTGAGGCCCGCCACACAGCGTGGGACGATCCCGCCGATGAGCGACCAGTCCGCCCCGTCGACACATTTGCGTGACCTCGCCCGCCTGCGACGCGTGCGCGACCGCATCGACCGCGAATACGCGCAGCCGCTGAATGTCGACGACTTGGCGCACACGATCGGCATGTCGGCGGGACACCTCAGCCGCCAGTTCAAGCTCGCCTTCGGCGAGTCGCCCTACAGTTATTTGATGACGCGGCGCATCGAGCGCGCGATGGCGCTGCTGCGCCGCGGTGACCTCGGCGTCACCGAAGTCTGCTACACGGTGGGCTGCGCCTCGCTGGGCACCTTCAGCACCCGCTTCAGCGAACTGGTCGGCATGTCGCCCGGCGCCTACCGGCGGGAGGCGGCGCAGGCGACGGCGGGCCTGCCGTCCTGCGTGGCGCGGCAGGTGACGCGACCGATCAGGAATCGAGAAGCGCCGGCCACCGAACCCGACCTAGCATGACGGCTCCTTCCCCACCGGATATCGCAGTCATGGACATCAGCATCCACGCCAGCTTCCTGCCGCACAGCGACCCGGACGCCTCGCTGGCGTTCTACCGCGACACGCTGGGCTTCGAGGTGCGCAACGACGTGGGCTACCACGGCATGCGCTGGATCACGGTCGGTTCCGCCGATCAGCCCGACACCGCCATCGTGCTGTTCCCGCCGAACGCCAGCCCCGGCGTCACCGACGAGGAGAAACGCACCATCGCCGAGATGATGGCCAAGGGCACCTACGCGACCATGCTGCTGGCCACCCGCGATCTCGATGCCGCGTTCGAGAAGATCCAGGCCAGCGGCGCCGAGATCGTCGAGGAACCGGTCATGCAGCCCTACGGCGTGCGCGACTGCGCCGTGCGCGACCCGGCCGGCAACCTGCTGCGCGTACAGGAGCGGCGCTGAGCCGCTTGCCGATACGAACCCCAGCGAGGAATCAGCCATGAGCCCGATTGCAAAGAAGGCTGCAAAGAAGACCCCGAACAAGACCGCTGCGGCGTCCGGCAAAACGGCCGGCTTCAGCGCCGAGGAAAAGGCCGCGATGAAGGCCTATGCCCAGGAGCTGAAGGCGCAGGCACGCGCGGACCGGACCCGGGAAGACGGCGAGCGCGAGGTGCTGGCGGCGATCGCCGCGATGCCGGAGGCCGATCGCGCCATGGCTGGGCGGGTGCATGCCCTCGTCAAGGCGCATGCCCCGACGCTGGTGCCGCGGACCTGGTACGGCATGCCGGCGTATGCGAAGGACGACAAGGTCGTCTGCTTCTTCAAGGACGCGCTGAAGTTCAAGGACCGGTACGCCACCTTCGGTTTCACCGACAAGGCCACGCTCGACGACGGTGCCATGTGGCCAACGTCATACGCGCTCAAGACCATGAACGCCGAGGTGGAGAAGCGCATCGCCGCGCTGCTGAAGAAGGCGCTGGGCTGAGACACACCTCTGCCCCAAGCGTCGCTTGGGGGGAAGGCCGGGTGAGGGGCGCCGTTGCTTTCCAACCGAAACGAAGCTGCTCCATCGCGTGCCCGTGCCGACGAGGCGCCACGCACGATCCGCTTCTATGATGGCGCCTTGTCCCTTGCCGAGGTGCCTGTCATGCAGATGGCTCTTCCCTGTTCGTGCCGCATCCTGCTGGGACTGCTGCTCGCGCTTCCCGCTTCATGGGCTGCAGCCGCCGATTCGGCACCGACGGTACGGATCGACACCGGCACGCTCTCCGGTATCCACGACGCGAAGGCCGGCCTGGACGAGTTCAAGGGCATTCCCTATGCCGAGCCGCCGGTCGGCGTGCTGCGCTGGAAGCCGCCGCAACCGGTGGCGTCGTGGAGCGGCGTGCGCAGGGCCGATCATTTCGCCGCTCGCTGCATGCAGCGCCCGCTGTACGGCGACATGGTGTTCCGCTCCGCCGGCATGAGCGAGGACTGCCTTTACCTCAACGTGTGGATGCCCGCAAAGCACAAGGCCGGCAAGCTGCCGGTGCTGGTGTATTTCTATGGTGGCAGCCTGTTGGCCGGCGACGGCTCGGAGCCGCGCTACGACGGTGCCAGCCTCGCGCAGCGCGGCATTGTCACCGTTACGGTGAACTACCGCCTCGACGTGTTCGGCCTGCTGGCCTTGCCCGCGCTGGCCGCCGAGTCGCCGCGGCATGCCGCAGGCAACTACAGCCTGCTCGACATGACCGCCGCGCTGCGCTGGGTGCGCGCCAACATCGCCGCGTTCGGCGGCGACCCGGCACGGGTCACCATCGGCGGCGAATCGGCGGGATCGATGGCAGTGTCGGCGCTGATGGCCTCACCGCTGTCGAAGGACTTGATGCAGCGCGCGATCGGCGAGAGTGGCGCGGTGCTGGGCAACCTGAAGCCCGAGCCGCTGGCGCTGGCCGAACAGAGGGGCGAGAACTTCATGCACAAGCTTGGCGCCCGTTCGCTGGCTGAATTGCGCGCGATGCCCGCGGCCGACTTGCTCAAGGCGCTGGGGACATCGGACAGCGACAGCTTCAACCCGACCGTTGATGGCTATTTCCTGGCGCGTTCGCCGGAAGACATCTACGCCGCCGGCGCGCAGGCACACATCCCCTTGCTGGTGGGCTCGAACTCGCAGGAGGGTTACTGGAAGGCCCTGCTCGGTGACAAGGCGCCCACGCCGGCCAACTATCGCGCCGCGCTGCGGAAGCAGTTCGGCACGCAGGCGGACGAGGCGCTGAAGCTCTATCCCGGTAGCGACGTGGCCGAGGTGGAGGCTTCCGGCACGGCGTTGTCGGGCGACCAGTTCATCGCGTTCTCGACCTGGCGCTGGATGGATAGTCAGCGCCGCACCGGCAACGCGCCCGTGTATTACTACTATTTCGAGCAGCCGCGCCCCGCGAAGCGCGACGGCAGCGCGGGCCCGGGCACCGGCGCCGTGCACAGCGGCGAGATCGAATATGCGCTGGGCAACCTCGATGGCAACCACGTCTACGCATGGACCACCATCGACCGGCGCGTTTCCAGCGTGATGGAAGGCTATTGGGCGAACTTCATCAAGGCCGGCAATCCGAACGGGCCGGGCCTGCCGACGTGGCCGACCGTGACGCCGCAGGATGGCGGCCTGCTGCGCCAGGCGATCGGCGCGCACACGCAGACCTTCATCGACCGCAACGCGCCGCGTTACGAATTCCTCCAGCGCTTCGAGCCCGACGCGCACTTGTGAGAAGTGCGCGGGCAGGCGATGGCCGCGACTTCAGTAAGGTCGCGTGCGCTTGTCGCCCGCGCCGGCGGCCTGCATCTCGACGCTCAGGCTGAAGCTGCGCTTCTCGCCCGGCTGCATGGCGCCGACGCCCACCAGCTTGCGCGCGATCTCCTCGCCGCGCTCGTTGCGGATCGTCAGCACCATCGAGTATTCCCACGCGCCGCCGTCCGGATTGCGGAGGCTGCCCTCCACCCGCAGCGGCACGGACGCCGCTGCCGCGCCTGCGTCGGCCGATTCGCTGAAACGCAGCTTGTGGCGGCAGGCCGGGCACACGCTCGCACTTTCGAGGATGGTCTCCCGGCAGTGCGGGCAGGTGCGCGTCGCCCCGGCCGTGCCCGGGCGCGCGGTGGTCACGAAGTCGTGCCGCCGTGTCCGCGGGAGGTGTCCTTGTCGTCCCAGCCGAACTCGGCCTGGCCACGCATGCGCGAGCCGGCCGCCACGCTGAGCGACCCGGCCTTCAGGTCGCCGGTCAGCGCGCCGCTCTGCAGCAGTTCCACGTGCACCGCGGATTCGATGTTGCCCACCAGTTCGCCTCCGATCGTGACCTTCTCGGCACGCACGCTGCCGGTCACCTTGGCGCCGGGTTCGATGGTGAGGTCCCCGCGCACGCTGACGTCGCCCTTGAAGTTGCCGGCGATGCGCACGTGGCCCGCGCCCTCGATCTTGCCCTCGATCGTGATGTCGGGCGCGATCAGCGATTCGGCCTTGGGCTTGGCCGCCACGGCCGCGAGGGCGGGACGCGGTGCCGGTTGTGCCGGCTGTACCGGTGCTGCCGTTTCGGGCTTGTTCTCCGGGATATCGTGACGTGTCTGCTCGGTGGTTTCGGGCGCCGCGGTGGCGGGGGACTTCACGGGTTCTTTCCACAAGGCCATGGCGGGGCTCCGGTTTCGCTCGGGGGAAGGTCGAGCGTACCCCTCGAATGAATGGGATGGAAACCGGTGCAGACAGCTGCGGTTCATCGCGCGAACGCAGATGAATGGTCCGTTGGTGCGATGGAGTGTCGAGGTACGCAGCCATTCGTGGCAGCGCTGGCATAAACGCGTTCAGCGCCGCGTCGCCAGTACCCCGTCCAGCGCCAACTGTGCCTTGAAGCCCGCCAGTTCCAGCCGCTTCGCCACCTCGCGTGGCACGTCGCGGCCGCTGGTGAGCTTGTTCGGGCTGCCGGTGTAGTGGAACAGGCGGCCTCCGCGGCGCAGCACGCGCGCCAGTTGCCGGTAGAACGCCAGCGAATACAGCTCGCCGGCGATGCCGAAACGCGGCGGGTCGTGCAGCAGCGCATCCACCGAGGCGTCGGCGAGCTGCGCGATGGCCTGCGCGACGTCGGCGTGGACGAGTTGCAGGCGCCCGCCATGTTCCGCCGCCTCCGGATCGGGCGACCACGGGTTGAGCGTGCGCAGCCACAGCACGTCGGGGTTCTTCTCGAAGGAGTGGATGCGTGCGGCGCCCGCGTCCAGGCAGCAGGCGGCGAAGTAGCCCAGGCCGCCGCAGGTATCCAGCACCACGTTGCCGTGCGGCTCGACCAGGGCCACCTTGCGGCGCGCGTCGTCCAGCGGCGATTCCTTCGAGGTGGGCAGCATCTTGATGCCGTCGATCTCGAAGGTGGGCGCGCCCCATTCGGTGGGCACCAGCTTGATCAGCGCACCGGAGTAGCGCGCGGCCGGCGCGAACTCCGCGCCATCCCAGTAGTGGATGCTGCGGTCCTTCAGTGCAGGCGGGTAAGCGTAGCGCTCGCCGCGCCATCGCCAGGCGTCCAGGTGCAGCTGCGCTGCATCGGTCGAGCGGCCAAGGTCCAGCGAGCCGCTCCACTCGGTGGCGCCGGCGGTACGCGCGGCGAGCAGCGCCTCGGCGGTGGTGCGAGTGAGCAGGGGGCCGGTGTAGTGCGACACGCAGGGGATCTCCACGGGGTTGGCGAGGCGCGGTTGGCCGCGGTGTTCTTATTGTGCCTGCCTGCGGCAGCAGGCCAGCACCAGGGCGCGCAGCCAGCGATGCGCCGGCTCGGCGTCGAGCTGCGGATGCCACATCTGCGAGACCATGATGGGCGCGGTTCGGACCGGCAGCGGAAAGCATGCGAGGTTCGATGTGCCCGCCGGCGAACAGGCTGCCAGCGTGGCGTCGAAAAACGAGGCGGTCGCCAGCGCCACCAGGTCGGAGTCGCTGGCGACGGCAAGCGCGGCCCGAAACCCCGGCAGCACCGCAACCACTCTTCGCGCCAGGCCTAATTCGGCGAGCGCCGCATCCACCGGGCCGTCGGAACGCCCCCGACGCGAGACGACGACATGCGCACACGCCGCATAACGCTCGGCGGTGAGCTGGCCCGGTTCGAGCAGGGGATGACCGCACCGGACCACGCCCACGTAGTGGTCGCGGAAGAGGCCTTGCACCCGAACCTCCGGCCCCGATTCGCCGAGCACGCCGATGTCGAGGTCGACAATCCCTTCCCGCAACGGGCGCACGTCCTTGTCCGGCTTGGGCGCAAAGCGCAATCGCGCCCTGGGCGCCGCGGCGGCGACCGCCGCGATCAACCGGGCCGCGAAAATCTCCACGAAGCCTTCGTTGGCGCGTATCGTGAAATTTCGTTGCAACGTGGCCGGGTCGAAACCGGCCGCGGCCGGACGCAACACGGCGTGCGTCTCGCGGGCCAGCCGATGCACGCGTTCGCGCAGTTCCACGGCATGCGGCGTGGCCACCATGGTGCGTCCGGCGCGAACCAGCAGCGGGTCGCCGGTTGCCTCGCGCAACCGCGCGAGCGTCCGGCTCATCGCCGATGCGCTCAACCCCAGCCGGCGTGCGGCGCCGGCCACGCTGCCCTCGGCAAGCAGTGCATCCAGTGCGGTCAGCAGGTTCAGGTCGGTGTCGGGCATGGGGTGGAGCGTGGACCTGGCATGGCGTGGAGTGCAGGTATGCAATGCAGCGGACGCGGCTTCCGCATCGGTGGAGCGTCGCTATGCTGGCCGCTGGCGCACGTACCGATGCAGGAGATTGTAGATGCCAGCTTTTGCCGCGAACAAAAACCTCCTGCTCATCGGTGCCTCGCGCGGCCTGGGCCTGGCGCTGGCGGAGGAATACCTCAAGCGCGGCTGGAACGTCGTCGCCACCGAGCGCGATGCAGCTTCGTCCGGCCTGCGTGGCGTCGCGCAGGCCGGTAGCGGTCAGCTCGACGTGGAGAACGTCGACATCAATCGCCCTGAACAGGTAGCTGCGCTGCATGCGCGACTGGCATCGCGGCGCTTCGACATGCTGTTCGTCAATGCGGGCGTCACGAACGCCGAGCACGAAACGATCGCCGACGTATCGACCGACGAGTTCGTGCGCGTGATGGTTACCAATGCGCTGAGCCCGCTGCGCGTGGTTGAAACCCTGCAGGATCTCGTGTCACCGGCCGGCACGATAGCCATCATGTCGTCCGGGCAAGGTAGCGTCGCCAACAACGAGCGTGGCGGCCACGAGGTGTATCGCGGCAGCAAGGCCGCGCTCAACATGTTCATGCGCAGCTACGCCGTACGCCATGCCGGCGCGGCGCGGACGCTGCTGCTGCTGGCGCCCGGCTGGGTGCGCACCGAACTGGGCGGCCCCGATGCGCGTCTCGCCATCGACGAGAGCATCCCGCACCTGGTGGACACCATCGAGGCGCAGTCGGGCGAGCCAGGGCTGCAATACCTCGACTATCTCGGTCGACGCGTGCCGTGGTGACGGCGTCGCTGCCGCTCAGCCGGCGGCGGGCGGCAGCCGCGCCGTGATCTGCGTCGCCAGCGCGGCGGCGTCCTGGTCGTGGGCGACCTCGACCACCACGCGGCGGTAGTGTTCGTGATCCAGTTCCAGCGTGAGACAGCGGGCGGGGTCGTGGAAGTCGTAGAACATCGCGCCCTCGCCATTGTAGAAACTGCCTGCCACCTTGACGCCGGGGATGTTGGTGCCGACGCGGAAGCCGCGGAACCAGGCTTCCGGCACCGGATCGGCATGCGCCGCCAGGATGTGGCGATACGGGATGTGCAGCGAGCCGTGCAGCGACAGGACCTCGTCCAGCGGGCTCAGCTGCATGCTGACGCGATCGGCTTCCAGTTCCACGCGGGCCATGGCGTGATCTCCGCTCGGGGCAAGTGCCTGCAGTGTAAGGCCGCGCCGCGACGTCGCCGGCATGACCTGCGGCACGGCTTTTCCCTTTCCTCACGGCAGCGGTGGCATAGTCGGCGGACTGCGGCCAGTGCCGCGCTGATCGGGAGTGGGTCATGACGAAACATTTCGTGCGTGGATTGCCGGCCCTGATGCTGGTGCTGGCCCTGCCGTTCGCCGCGTCGGCAGCGGATGCGAACGGCGCGGCATCGAAACAGATCGCCACGGCGGGCGCGCATGCCGGCATGGCACTGGGCGCGGCGGACCTGGCGACGACGCATGCGCATCTGCATCACGTGGTGAACTGCCTGGTCGGGCCGTCGGGCAAGGGCTTCGATGCCAAGGCGGCGGACCCCTGCAAGGGCATGGGCCAGGGCGCCATCGTCGATGCCAAGGGCGATACCGCCGTCGAGGCCCGCCTGCACGCCGCGCTGGGCGACGCCCAGCAGGGGCTGAAGGCGACCACGCTGGACGCCGCGCATGCCGATGCAAAGAAGGCGATGGAGAGCCTGCAGGCGAAGTGAGAGTCCGTGCGTCAGCGGGCGTTGCATGGCGGCTTGCTAGGTTGAAACCTCGTGCCACATGACGAGGAGGCTTGCGATGAAGTTTTCCATGCTCGCATGCGCATTGACGGCGACGCTGGCCTGCGTCGCCTGCTCGCAGGGGCCGCAGACGCCGGCGGCTCCGGCATCCTCCACGTCTTCCCCGGGCAAGCCCGCCACGCAGGCCGCGCCGGCCGGCGTTGCGACGACGGCGGGCAACGATGCCACCACGGTGGTCGCGACGCCGACCGCCGTGCGGATCTACCTGTACGACCTGCTGCAGCGTCCGGATTTCACGAAGACGCTGGATGCGCTGCCAGACGCACAGACGCTGCCGGCCTGGGTACGCGAGGGCGGCACGGCCACGCCGGCGCGGACCGTGCAGGTGGATGGCAAGGCCATGCTGCTTGCCACCGCGTGCAAGCCGCACGATTGCCCCACCGAGCGCGTGGCCTTGCTGTATGACGCGCAAGACCACGCGATGTGGGGACTGTTCGCGCAACGTCCCGAGAACCTGACGCCGGCGGTCGATCCCGACGACAGCTCGCAGGACAAGCTCACCTGGCTGGGCGATCCCGACAAGCTGCGCCAGCAGCTGCTGCACGACGCGCTGTACGTGCGTTGACGACGCGCATCACAGTGGCTTGATCGCCGTCCGTGTCCAATGACCCGGATGCGCCGCGCATGGGCGGCGCCCTTGTCCGGTGGAGCATCCTGCATGAGTACGATCAAGGTGGCGGTACTGGTGGGCAGCCTGCGCAAGGCGTCGATCAACCAGCGGTTGGCGCGGGCGGTCGAGCGGCTGGCGCCGAAGGACTTTGCCTTCGAGCACATCCGCATCGACGACCTGCCGCCGTACAACCAGGATTTCGACGCCGACTACCCAGCGGCGGGGCGCCAGCTGAAGCAGCGGGTGGAAGCGGCCGATGCGCTGCTGTTCGTCACGCCGGAATACAACCGCGGGATTCCCGGCGTGCTGAAGAACGCGATCGATCTCGCCTCGCGCCCGTGGGGCACGAATTCCTTCGCCGGCAAGCCGGGTGCGGTGATCGGCGCCTCGATTGGTGCCACCGGCAGCGCGCTGGCGCAGCAGCACCTGCGCAACGTGCTGGCCTACCTCGACGTAGCGACGCTGGCGCAGCCCGAGGTGTTCGTGCAGTTCAAGGACGACGGCCTGATCGACGCCGAGGGCCATGTCGCCAGCGAGGGTACGCAGAAATTCCTGCAGGGCTTCGTGGACCGCTATGTGGCGTGGGTGAAGCAACACCTGGCTTGACCGGAATGTCGTGAAAGCGCTGTCCTGCGCTTTCACGACCCGCCGGGTCCGGACCCGGCTCCGTCGCACTATCGCTTGCGCGATGGTGCGACGCGTGATCCATCCGTGGATCACGCCTCCGCGCCGCTGAGCTTCTCCAGCAACTGCTGCTGTGCGTCGAGCACCGCCTCGTCAGGAGCGCGCGCCACCGGCCGGTAACTGCCGTCGGCCTGCAGTTCGGCGGAACCGACGTTGTCGGCGAGGTAGAGCTCCAGCGCGCCGAGGATGCGCTGCTGCAGCTTCTTGCCCTCG
Source organism: Rhodanobacter sp. C06 (assembly GCF_002001105.1). GTDB lineage: Bacteria > Pseudomonadota > Gammaproteobacteria > Xanthomonadales > Rhodanobacteraceae > Rhodanobacter_A. The sequence goes on from NZ_MUNP01000059.1 coordinate 56,485, forward strand.
ATCGGGAACGCGCATTCCACGCGGCGGTCCAGGTTGCGTTCCATCAGGTCGGCGCTGGAGAGGTACAGCTTCGGTTCGCCGTCGTTGGCGAACCAGTAGGCGCGGCTGTGTTCCAGGAAGCGTCCGATCACCGAGCGCACGCGGATGTGCTCCGACACGCCGGGCACCCCCGGGCGCAGGCAGCACATGCCGCGCACGAGCAGGTCGATGTGCACGCCGGCGATGCTGGCCTTGTACAGCGCGCGGATCATCTTGGGGTCGGTGAGCGCGTTGACCTTGATCAGGATGCGCGCCGGCTTGCCCGCCGCGGCGTGCGCGGCTTCCTGCGCGATCAGGTCGAGCAAGCCTAGTTTCAGCGTGAACGGCGCCTGCAGCAGCTTCTTCATGCGCAGCGCCTTGCCCATGCCGGTGAGCTGGCTGAACAGCTTGTGCACGTCCTCGCAGAGCACCTCGTCGGAAGTGAGCAGGCTGTAGTCGGTGTACAACCGCGCGTTGGCGGTGTGGTAGTTGCCGGTGCCCAGGTGGGCGTAGCGCACCAGTTCGCTGCCTTCGCGGCGCTGGACCAGCATCAGCTTGGCGTGGGTCTTGATGCCCACCACGCCGTAGATCACCATCGCGCCGGCCTGCTGCAGGCGCGAGGCGAGCGTGAGGTTGGATTCCTCGTCGAAGCGTGCGCGCAGCTCCACCACCGCGGTCACTTCCTTGCCGGCGCGGGCGGCGTCGACCAGCGCGTCGACGATCTCCGAGTCTGCGCCGGTGCGGTACAGCGTCTGCTTGATCGCCAGCACCTGCGGATCCTTCGCGGCCTGGCGCAGCAGGTCCACCACCGGCGCGAAGGATTCATAGGGATGCAGCAGCAACACGTCCTGCTTCGCGATCACCGCGAACAAGTCCTCGGCGTGCTTCAGCACCTTCGGCAGCGCGGGCACGAAGGGCTTGTACTGCAGCGCGGGGTAGTTCACCTTGCTGGCGATGCGGAACAGCCGCGCCAGGTTCACCGGGCCGTTCACCTCGTAGAGCTCCGACTCGGCGAGACCGAACTGTTTCAGCAGGTGGGCGGTAAGCGTCTTCGGGCAGTTGTCGGCCACCTCCAGCCGCACCGCGCTGCCGAAGCGGCGCGAATACAGCTCGCCGCGCAGCGCGAGCGCCAGGTCCTCCACGTCCTCGGGGTCGAGCGCGAGGTCGGCGTTGCGGGTCAGCCGGAACTGGTAGCAACCGAGCACGTTCATGCCGGGGAACAGCTCGTCGGCGTGCGCGTGGATCATCGAGGACAGCAGCACGTAGCCATCGCCGCCCTCGGCGATGTCGTCGGGTATGCGGATCAGCCGCGGCAGCACGCGCGGCGCGGGCACCACGGCGAGGCCGGAGTCGCGGCCGAACGCGTCCGTACCGTCCAGTTGCACGATGAAGTTGAGGCTCTTGTTGACCAGCAGCGGGAACGGATGGGTGGGGTCCAGCCCGATCGGCGTGACCAGCGGCGCCACCTCCTCGCGGAAATAGCGGCGCACCCACTGCTTCTGCTTGTGCGTCCACTCGTCGCGCCGCGCGATGCGGATGCCGTGCGCAGCCAGTTTCGGAAGGATGCGCTCGTTGAGGATCGCGTACTGCCGCTCGATCTGCCGATGCGCGATCGCGCTGATCTCGGCCAGCACCTGGCGCGGCGCCATGCCGTCGGCGCCGAGCAACTCGTGGTCCAGCGCGATCTGGCCCTTCAGCCCCGCCACGCGGATCTCGAAGAACTCGTCCATGTTGCGCGAGAAGATCAGCAGGAACTTCAGCCGCTCCTGCAGCGGCGTGCGCGCGTCCAGTGCCTGGTCGAGCACGCGGATGTTGAACGCCAGCTGCGACAGCTCGCGGTTGATGTACAGGCGGCGCTCGCCGAGGTCGGGCGCGGGCGTGGAGGCCGCATCATTCGCCGCCGGTGCGCCTGTGGCAGCAGGCGAGGGCTTGCGGGGTGCGCGTGAACTCATCGATGCATATCCGTGGTGCGCCTGTCGCGGTAATCCATGCCGGCATGGTAACCCCGACGGTTCACGCGCTCCGTCTATAGGCGTGGATGACACCGTGCCGCCGTTTCATGACGGAGCGATGACACCGGCCGCGAATCAGGCCACGCCGTCGCGCGCCAGCATCGCCAGATAGCGGCTGGGCGCGGCGCCGAGGGTGCGGCGGAACGCGGCGCTGAACGCGCTGGCGCTGGCGTAGCCCAGCTCGATCGCGACGGTGGTGACCGGTTCGCCGGCACCGAGCCGGGTCAACGCGGCGAGCAGGCAGGCCTGCTGGCGCCACGCGGCGAAGCTCATGCCGGTCTGCTGGCGGAAGAGCCGGGTGAAGTGGCGCCGGCTCATGCCGGCCTTGTGCGCCATGGCGTCGATGTCGACCTCCAGCGCGGGTGCGGCGAGCAGGGCGCGGCACAGCTTGCGCAGGCGTGGCTCGTCGGGCAACGGCGTGTTCAGCGGCAGCGCGGGCATCGCGCGGATCTCGTCCAGCAGCAGCGCCATCACGCGGCCGTCGCGGCCGTCCAGTGCGTATTCCAGCGGCAGGTCCACCGCCTCCAGCAGCAGCGCGTGCAGCAGCGGCGACACCGCGATCACCTGGCAGTACGCAGGCAGGCCCGCGGCATCGGCAGCCTCGCGCCGCACGTAGACGCTGCGCGTGGAAACCGCGCCGCTCATGTGCACCTCGTGCGGCACGCCCGGCGGGATCCACAGCGCGCGCCGCGGCGGCACCACCCAGCTGCCGCGGTCGGTCACCGCGCTGACCACGCCGGTGGCCGCGTACAGCAGCTGGCCGCGCCGGTGCGCATGCGCGGGCAGCACGTAGCCGGCGGCGTAGTCGTTGCCGGTGGCCACGACGTCGCGCGGCGCGTTCTCGTAGGCATCGACGCGGGTGTGTCTCATGAATGGCCCGGATTCGACAGATATTGACCCGACGGCGCATGCGGGCCGCCTCCCGGCGGATTATCGTGTGCGCAGCGACGGATGCAAGGCATGCCGCCGCGATCTTTTCCCCGAGATCCCTGACGGTTCCCCCATGCAGACCCGCGTCGACGCCGTACCCCTGAATCCCGTCGCCACCGCGCCCACGGCCGCCGAGGAGCGCACCCAGTTCAGCGTGCTGGGTGCGATCAGCTTCTCGCACCTGCTCAACGACATGATCCAGTCGCTGATCCTGGCGATCTATCCGCTGCTGAAGAGCGGCTTCGACCTCAACTTCGCGCAGGTCGGCCTGATCACGCTGACCTACCAGGTCACCGCCTCGCTGCTGCAGCCGCTGGTGGGCATGGCGACCGACCGCCGGCCGATGCCGTATTCGCTGGCCGCGGGCATGGGCTTCACCCTGGCCGGCCTGCTGCTGCTCGCCACCGCGCCGAACTTCCCGGTGCTGCTGCTGGCGGCGGCGCTGGTGGGCACCGGCTCGTCGATCTTCCATCCCGAATCCTCGCGCGTGGCGCGCATGGCTTCGGGCGGCCGGCCGGGGCTGGCGCAGTCGGTGTTCGTGGTGGGCGGCAATTTCGGCGCCTCGCTGGGGCCGCTGCTGGCGGCGTGGATCATCGTGCCGCACGGGCGCGGGAGCGTGGCGTGGTTCGCGTTGGCGCCGCTGCTGGCGATCGCGGTGCTGGTGCAGGTGGGTCATTGGTACGCGCGCCACCACGCCACCCGCGGCAAGTCGCGCGCCCGCCGTGCGCCGCTGCGCGAGCTGTCGCCGGGCATGGTGAAGTTTTCGCTGATGGTGCTGGGCGTGCTGATCTTCTCCAAGTACTTCTACATCGCCAGCATCAGCAGCTACTACACGTTCTACCTGATGCACGCCTTCAACGTGTCGGTGCAGAACGCGCAGGTGCACCTGTTCGTGTTCCTCGCCGCGGTGGCGTGCGGCGTGCTGATCGGCGGCCCGCTGGGCGACAAGGTGGGGCGCAAGTGGGTGATCCTGGGCTCGATCCTCGGCGTGGCGCCGTTCACCCTGCTGCTGCCGCACGCGAACCTGTTCTGGACCGGCGTGCTCAGCGTGGTGATCGGCCTGATCCTGGCCTCGGCCTTCACCACCATCATCGTCTACGCGCAGGAACTGGTGCCGGGCCGCATCGGCATGATCTCCGGCGTGTTCTACGGCCTGGCCTTCGGCATGGGCGGCATCGGGGCGGCGGTGCTCGGCAAGCTGGCCGACCTCGACGGCATCGCGCATGTCTACCAGTTGTGCGCCTTCCTGCCGCTGATCGGCGTGTGTGCGTTGCTGTTGCCGGATATCGAGAAGCCGGCCAAGGGGTGAGGTTGTCCTCGTAACCGCGGGTTTGAGCTTTGAACAACGGAGTTGGGTAACTTGAATTCGCGCCACGCGCTACCCGGTGAGTCCCTCTCCCTTCGGGAGAGGGTGGCGGCAGCCGGATGAGGGTTCGGACGGAGCGAATTGTTGTGGCAAGTCCGGACCCTCTCCCCCGGCCCCTCTCCCGGAGGGAGAGGGGAGAAGAGCGTTGCGAATATTCCGGGTGGTAGCGAACTTCGCCGAGACGCTAAGCAAAATCAGAACTTTCAGCCAAGTTCAAGGAAAGGACTTTGCATTCAGCGGCGCAGGTTGCTGCGCGCCAGTTCGATCAGCTCGTCGCCGCGGCCGTTCATCACGGTGCGCAGCGCCCACAGGCTGAAGCCCTTGATCTGCTCCAGCTGGATCTTCGGCGGCATCGACAGTTCCTGCCGGTTGGTGACCACGTCGACCAGGGCGGGGCCGTCGTGCGCAAACGCATCGCGTACCGCGCCCTCCAGCTCGCCGGGATCCTCCACGCGCACGCTGTGGATGCCGATGGCGCGCGCCATCGCGGCGAAGTCGGGGTTGTCCAGCGCCACGCCGACGGGCAGGAAGCCGGCGGCCTTCATCTCCAGCTCCACGAAGCCCAGCGTGCCGTTGTTGAACACCACGATCTTCACCGGCAGCTTGTGCTGCAGCAGCGTGAGCAGGTCGCCCATCAGCATCGCGAAGCCGCCGTCGCCGGAGAGGCTGACCACCTGGCGCTTGGCGTACGCGGTCTGCGCGCCGATCGCCTGCGGCATCGCGTTGGCCATCGAGCCGTGCACGAAGGAGCCGAGCAGGCGACGCTTGCCGTTCATGCGCAGGTAGCGCGCGGCCCAGATCGTGGGCGTGCCCACGTCGCAGGCGAACACGGCGTCTTCGCTGGCGGCCTGGTCCACCACCTTCGCCACGTATTGCGGGTGGATCGGCTTCTGGCCCGGCTTGCCGCTGGCGAGTTCGTCCAGCCCTTCGCGCGCCTTGCGGTAGTTGGCGAGGCTGGCCTTGAGGTGGCCGTCGTCGCGCGCGGCCTGCAGCCGCGGCAGCAGCGCCTCGACGGTGGCGCCCACGTCGCCGACCAGGCCGAGGTCGAGTTTGCAGCGGCGCCCCAGGTTCTCCCCGCGCAGGTCGATCTGGCAGATCTTCGCGTCGTCGGGGAAGAACTGCCGATACGGGAAATCGGTGCCGAGCAGCAGCAAGGTGTCGCAGTCCATCATCGCCTGGTAGCCGGAGCTGTAGCCGATCAGGCCGGTCATGCCGACATCGTTGGGGTTGTCCCACTCGATGTGCTCCTTGCCGCCCAACGCGTGCACCACCGGTGCCTTCAGCGTGGCGGCGAGGCGCATCACCGTGTCGTGCGCGCCGGCGCAACCGCGCCCGCAGAACAAGGTGACCTTGCGGCCGCCGGCCAGCAGTCCGGCCAGCTTGTCGAGTTGCTCGGACGACGGCACCACCACCGGCGCGGCGGGTAGCAGGCTGGCGGCATCGGCGACCGGGCCGCTCGCCTCGGCCAGCGCGACGTCGCCGGGGATCACCAGCACCGACACGCCGCGCTGCGCGATCGCGGTGCGTACCGCGATCTCGGCGGCGCGATGGATCTGGCTGGGGCTGCTCACCAGTTCGCAGTAGTGGCTGCATTCCTGGAACAGGTTCTGCGGATGGGTTTCCTGGAAGTAGCCGCTGCCGATCTCCACCGAGGGGATGTGCGCGGCGATCGCCAGCACCGGCGTGCGCGAGCGCTGCGCGTCGTACAGGCCGTTGATGAGGTGCAGGTTGCCCGGTCCGCAGGAGCCGGCGCACACCGCCAGTTGCCCGGTGAGCTGCGATTCGGCGCCGGCGGCGAACGCGGCGGCTTCCTCGTGCCGGTAATGGATCCAGCGCATCTCCTTGCGCTGGCGCAGCGACTCGGTGATGCCGTTGAGGCTGTCGCCGACCACGCCGTGGATGCGACGCACGCCGGCGTTGGCCAAGGTTTCGACCAGCACGTCGGCGACATTGCGGATGGCCATGGCGCGCTCCTCGGTGACGGGAAGCGCTCATGCTGGCATGGGGTTTCTTCCGGCGGCGTGAAGGCTGGCGGCAACGCTCAGCGCGCGCCGACCACCACGGGCTCCGGCTCCAGCCGCACGCCGAACCTGGCCTGCACGGTGGCGATCACGTTCTGTGCGAAGGCCCACAGCTCGCCGCCGCTGGCGTGGCCGTGGTTGACCAGCACCAGGGCGTGTCGGTTGGAGATGCCGGCGTCGCCGTCGCGGCTGCCCTTGAGGCCTGCGGCCTCGATCAGCCAGGCGGCGGAGAGCTTGCTGCGGCCGTCGGCTTGCGGCCACGCGGGCAGTTCCGGGTGTTCACGCTTGAGCGCTTCGGCCTGCGCGGCATCGACCACGGGGTTCTTGAAGAAGCTGCCGGCGTTGCCGATCACCGCGGGGTCGGGCAGCTTGCGCGTGCGCAGGCGCACCACCGCCTCGGCGACGTGGAACGGGGCAGGCTTGTCCACGCCCATGCGCGCCAGTTCCTCGCGGATGCCTGCGTAGTCGAGCCGCAACTCGCGCGAGCGGGGCAGGGCGAAACGCACGGCGGTGACGATGTAGCGGCCGGGTTCGTGCTTGAACAGCGAATCGCGGTAGCCGAACGCGCAAGCCACGCGGGCTAGCTGGGCCACGCGGTGTTCCTTCCTGTCCCAGGCCTCCACGCTCTCGATGAATTCGGCCACCTCGGTGCCGTAGGCGCCGATGTTCTGGATCGGCGCGGCGCCCACCGTGCCGGGAATCAGGATCAGGTTTTCCAGCCCCGCAAAGCCCTGGCCCAGCGACCAGCGCACGAAATCGTCCCAGCGCTCGCCGGCGGCCACCGCGATGCGCGCGACCTCACCGTCCTGCTCCACTTGCACGCCGCGCGTTGCCATCGCCAGCACGGTGCCGTCGAAGTCGCCGGCGAGCAGCAGGTTGCTGCCTTCGCCCAGCACCAGCAGCGGCGCGCTGCGCACGGCGGGGAAGTCCAGCAGTTCGGGCAGCTTCGCGGCGTCGCGCAGTTCGGCCAGCAGCTTGGCGCGCGCATTCACCCGCAGCGTGTTGCGGCTGGCGAGCGAGGCGTGTTCGGTGAGCGCGTAACCGCCCATGTTGATTCGCTCCGCTGGCATGTCGGTTCGCTCAGCGGGCATGGCTGCCTTCCTGTTGGCGGCGGATCTCGGCCACGCATTCGGCGATCAGCCGCGGGCCGCGGTAGATCAGGCCGGAATAGAGCTGCACCAGGGTGGCGCCGTTGGCCAGCTTGTCGGCCGCGTCGCTGCCGTCGAGGACGCCGCCCACGCCCACGATGGGCACGCGTTCGCCCAGGCGCCGGCGCATGCCGCGCAGCACGTCGGTGGCGAGCGCGAACAGCGGCTTGCCGGACAGTCCACCCGCCTCGTTGCCGCGCGGGTCGTCCGCCACCAGCACGCGGTCGACGGTGGTATTGGTGCAGATCACGCCGTCGATGCCGCTGGCCAGCAGTGCCTCGGCGATGCCGTCCTGCTCGTGCTCGCTGAGGTCGGGCGCGATCTTCAGCAGCATCGGCTTGCGCGCGCCGCTCTGCGAGCCGAGCTGTTCCTGTCGCTCGCGCAGCGTGGCTATGAAGCGGCGCAGCGTGGCCTCTTCCTGCAGGTCGCGCAGGCCCTGGGTGTTCGGCGAGGAGATGTTCACCGTGATGTAGCCGGCATGCCCGTACACGCGCTCCAGGCACAGCAGGTAATCGTCCACCGCGCGCTCGTTCGGCGTGTCCTTGTTCTTGCCGATGTTGATGCCGAGCACGCCGCGGTAGCTGGACTTGTCCACGTTGCGCACCAGCGCGTCGACGCCCGCGTTGTTGAAGCCCATGCGGTTGATGATGGCCTCGTGCTGCGGCAGCCGGAACAGCCGCGGCTTCGGATTGCCCGCCTGCGGCCGCGGCGTCACCGTGCCCACCTCGACGAAACCGAAGCCCAGCGCGCCCAGCGCGTCGAGATGGTCGGCGTTCTTGTCCAAGCCAGCAGCGAGACCGACGGGGTTCGGGAAGCGGAGGCCGAAGGCCTGCACCGGCAGTTCGGTGGCGGGCTTGGCGACGAAGCGCATCAGCTCGCTGCGATGGGCCACGTCGAGGCCGTACAAGGTGAGGCCGTGCGCGGTTTCGGCGTCCAGCGCGAACAGCAGGGGGCGGAGCAGGTCGTACATGAGGTGTCTCGAAGTGTTCCGGCGAAAATTGTTTGAGCGATCGGTTTTTGTTCGTCATTCCTGCGAAGGCAGGAATCCAGTGCCTTTGGCCTTCAGGGAATTGCAGTCACTGGATCCCAGCCTTCGCTGGGATGACGAGCCAATGCTAGAGCTGAAGCGTACCGACGATGATACGGGTGTCGTAGTCGAAGCTGATGCGGCCGTCTTGCTGGCAGCGCCTGAACAGTTCGCGCAACTCGGCGAGCATCGGCTCGTGTTGCGGATGACCTTCCTTCGGCGCATAGGACGACGACATCAACCGGCCGCGCAGGCCGTCGAAGTCCAGCAGCTGCTTGTGCTCGAAGCGCGCCGTGCCGCGCCAGCCGGCGCCGAACCAGCTGCGCATGCTGTCGTCGTCGGCGTAGCGCTCGGCCACGCTGGTGTAGTCGGTGCCATGGCGTTGCAGCAAGGCTTCGTAGCCTTCGAGGAAGGGCGTGCCGACGAGGCGGCGCGAGTTCCAGAAGATCGCCGCCAGCAGACCCGGGCGCAGGATGCGCGCGAACTCGCGCCGCGTGGTCACCGGGTCGAACCAGTGGAAGGCCTGCGCCACCGTCACCAGGTCGACGCTGGCGTCGGGCAGGCCAGTGGCGTTGGCGCGGCCGTCGACCGCCCGGAACCGCGGGTTGCCGCCCAGCCACGCGACGGCGGCTTCGCGCATCGCCGCGTTCGGTTCCACCGCGGTCACGGCGTGGCCGGCGTCGAGCAGCAGCTTGCTGGAGATGCCGGTGCCGGCGCCCACGTCGGCGACCCGCCAGTCCGGCGTCACGCCGTGCTCGCGATGCAGCCAGTCCAGCATCGCGGTCGGGTAATCCGGACGATGGCGCACATAGTCGGCGACGCGGTCGCTGAAGCGTTCGGTGCTGTGCAACGTGCTCATGGCTTCAACCTGAAAGACCCTGGCCACCGTCCACGCACAGGGTCTGGCCGGTGATCCAGCCGGCGTATGGCGAGGCGAGGAACAGCGCGGCGTGGGCGATTTCCTCCGGCGTGCCGTAGCGGCCGAACGGGATCTTCGCCAGCGTGGCGGCGTACAGCTCCGGCTCTGCGTGCCGGCGTCGATCCCACAAGCCGTCGGCAAACTCGATGGAACCCGGCGCGATCGCGTTGACGCGGATGCGCTGCTCCGCCAGCTGCAGCGCCTGCGAGGTGGTGTAGTGGCTGAGCGCCGCCTTCATCGCGGCGTAGGCGGAGCCATGGCGGCGCGGATGGAAGGCAGCGATGGAACTGGTGTGCAGGATGCAGGCCCGCGGCGAAGCCGCGAGGTGCGGCAGCGCGGCGCGCGAGGCGCGCACGGCGGCCATCAGGTCGACGTTGAAATTCGCGGACCAGGCCTCGTCGTCCTCGCTGAAGCCGTAGCCCGAGGCGTTGTTCACCAGCACGTCGATGCCGCCCAGCGCGGCGGCGGCCGCGGCTATCCAGGCCTCGATGGCGCCCGGCTTGCCCAGGTCGCAGGCTTGCGCATGCACCTGGCCGCCGTGCGCGGCAAGCGCGCGCGCCGCCTCGTCCAGCGCGACCTGTCCGCGGGCGCAGATCGACACCGCGGCGCCGGCCTCGGCGAAGGCCAACGCGATGGCGCGGCCGATGCCCTTGCTGCCACCGGCGACGAGGACGCGCCAGCCGCGGAAATCGAAGGCCGCACGCGTCTCCGGCATCGTCAATGCCAGAAGTGCAGGCTGAAGCCGAGGAAGATGAAGCCGATCGCCACGATGATGAACAGCCCGCTGAGCACCAGTTGCGCGTAGCCCAACACCAGGCCGGCCACTGCCATGCCGTCGCCCTCGATGCTGCCCGGGGGCGCATGGCGGATTTCGCCGCGGGCCAGATGGCCGCAGACCACGGCGACGATAGCCCCGATGAACGGGAACACGCACCAAGCGGCGATGCCGAAGACCAGGCTGACCACGGCCAGCGCGTTGGTGCTGCGGCTTGCGGGAGGCTGATAGCTCATGGCGTCGATCCTTGTGCGTGACCAGCAGAGGAGATTTCTCCCTCCCCTGCTTGCAGGGGAGGGTTGGGGTGGGGTGCTCGTCCCTATGCAGACATCGCGAACACCCCCTCCCAACCTCACCCCTGCAAACAGGGGGAGGGGAACATCCGCTTACAGGTCGAACTTGATGCCCTGGGCCAGCGGCAGCGAGGTCGAGTAGTTGATGGTGTTGGTCTGGCGGCGCATGTAGACCTTCCATGCATCCGAGCCGGACTCGCGACCGCCGCCGGTTTCCTTCTCGCCGCCGAACGCGCCGCCGATCTCCGCACCGCTGGTGCCGATGTTGACGTTGGCGATGCCGCAGTCCGAACCGGCCGCCGACAGGAACTGCTCGCCCGCGCGCAGGTTGTTGGTGAAGATCGACGAGGACAGGCCTTGCGGCACGTCGTTCTGCATGTCGATCGCCTCGTCCAGCGTCTTGAACGGCATCACGTAGAGGATCGGCGCAAACGTCTCGGTCTGCACCACGTCGTCGGAATTCTTCACGCCGGTGACGATGGTCGGCAGCACGAAGTTGCCCTTGCGATCGCTCAGCGCCGCACCGCCGGTGAGCACCTTGCCGCCGGCCGCCTTGGCCTTTTCCACCGCGGCGAGATAGCCCTGCACCGCCTCGCTGCTGTTGAGCGGGCCCATCAAGGTGGTGGCCAGCGTCGGATCGCCGATCTTGCCCTCGACCTGCTTGTAGGCCTTGACCAGGGTCTCGACCACGCCGTCGAAGATCGCCTCGTGCACGAACAGGCGGCGCGTGGTGGTGCAGCGCTGGCCGGCGGTGCCGACCGCGCCGAACACGATGCCGGGGATCGCCAGCTTCAGGTCGGCGCTTTCGTCCAGGATGATCGCGTTGTTGCCGCCCAGCTCCAGCAGCGAGCGGCCCATGCGCTGCGCCACGCGCTCGCCGACCATGCGGCCGACCTTGGTCGAGCCGGTGAAGCTGATCAGCGGGATGCGCTTGTCGTCGACGAAGCCCTGCGACAGCTCGGTGCCGGCATCGTTGAACAGGAAGAACAGGTCGGGGAAGCCGCCGGCCTTCAGCGCCTCGTTGCAGATCTTCATCGTGGCGATCGCGGACAGCGGCGTCTTCGGCGACGGCTTCCAGATGCAGATGTCGCCGGCGATGGTCGCCAGCATCGCGTTCCACGCCCACACCGCCACCGGGAAGTTGAACGCGCTGATGATGCCGACCAGGCCCAGCGGGTGGTACTGGTCGTACATGCGATGGCCGGGGCGCTCCGAGTGCATGGTGGCGCCGTACATCATGCGGCTCTGGCCCACCGCGAAGTCGGCGATGTCGATCATCTCCTGCACTTCGCCGTCGCCCTCGGGCTTGATCTTGCCCATCTCCAGCGCCACCAGCGAACCCAGCGCGTCCTTGTGCTTGCGCAGCGCCTCGCCGCACAGGCGCACCGCCTCGCCGCGCTGCGGCGCCGGCGTGGTGCGCCACACCTTGAAGGCGGCCTGCGCGCGCTCGACGATGATCTCGTAGTCCGCGGCGCTGGACGCATGCACGGTGCCCAGCACCTCGCCGGTGGCCGGGTTCACCGGCTGCAGCGCGCCGGCGTCGGTGGTCTTCGACCACTCGCCGTGGCCGAGGTAGCTGCCGGAATTGACGTCGGCCAGGCCGAGCGCGGAGAGGATGCTGTGGGACATGGGGACTCCAGTGCCGGGCGCGTGCGGCGCCCCGTTTCGAAACGGCAATTCTAGCAGGCGCGCCCCGCGCGCCGGTTCGCGCACTGCGGCAATCCATGCCAGAATCCGCGCCCTGGCCCCGTAGCTCAGCTGGATAGAGCGTCCCCCTCCTAAGGGGAAGGTCGCGCGTTCGAATCGCGCCGGGGTCACCAGATGCACGAAGGCCGGCGAGAGCCGGCCTTTGGCGTTTTGGGATTGTGTGGCGCCTGAATTAGGGGTGCTCCCAAATAGGTGGGCGCCGAACTCCGGTGACAAGTGAGTGCAGTGACGCAATTGCTTCATGAATTTTGGCGCATGCCTCTTTCACATCACTTATGTGGACTTGTTCAACTTGAAGTTTGAGAGAGCCTCTCGCAGTGGCGGATGTAATCTGTACAGAGCCAGTTTCTTCATCGTAAGTGAGGCCATTGTGGGAGAATTTGTTGCGGGCTTTCTGTGCGGACCGTAGTAATTCATATGTTGCTCCATATGTACCAAGGTGAGGGTAGGATGGGGTGAGGTGTTCGCATAGAGTTGATATTACGTCAATCCTTTGTTGGAACGTCATATGTGCAGTAGTTATTACTGCTCTTATATCCAGTAGATCGTCGTATCCAGCTAGTTTTCCAAATGCGACAACGGCGCCCGCTTCCAGGCTTCCCCATAGGATAGTCATGCGCCCAAGTTCTGTCATGAACTCGGTCGGAACCGGCCAGTTACCTGGGAAGCTATGTCGTTTAGGATGCATCTAAATACCTGGCGCTTGAATTAAATGTGGCAGAAAATCGATGATGTTTTGAGCTTTCAGATGCCAAAGTCATCAGAAAGGCTTTCTATGATTTCCTTCATGCGTTGGGGAGGCATGGCTCTATCCATCTTTTTAAAGCCAATTTGCCGAATCCACTTTTCTAGTCTCACGCTGTCGATCCCTTCGACTTCCTCGGATGCCGACTCAAGTATTTCTTCAAGCAGTCCAGCCTCATCACCTTGGCGGCGTGCGTAAAAGCCAAGGTCAGAAATGTAGCGAAGTTTGGAGATCATCAAGCTCCAGTGAACAAGATTTTCTTGTCGTTCGTAGGTATTTCCTGCTGGAAAGCGAATGTCTGTGAGCGACAATGGCGGTTTAAATACTAGTGACTTTTTGACCCAGCGAAGAATATTTATTCCGCTTGTCCATGCGCCACCTCTGCTATTGCAGGTATAGATATAACTGCGCCCAAAAATTACAAATGCAAATTCAGATCTGACAGATTTGATTCTCTTCAGGGCGGCAATAGCGCCGATCTTATTCGATTCAGGTGCAACTAGTTGACGCCCGACTTGATCCGCAAGAACTGAGTCAATGTTACTGGATATGTAGATGCTTTTCGGCATGCTCCAGTTCTCTGCATTTACATCCCGAATGGCGCTAATTTTGTCTTTGGGGAATTTGCTGAGATGAAAATCTCTCAGAGTAATGTTACGCTCCGCATCTATATCCTTGCGCATCAATTGACCGCAGGTGGTCTCGTAAGGGCGTCGTAGTAATTTTTTGAATTGCGAGCAGTACCCAAAAGAAGTGCCGACGGAGTCGTGTTGGAGTGCGTTGAACCAGCAGTTCTCGCAGGATATCAGCGCGGTTGAAGTCATTTGAATATTGCCGCCGTTGCAGTGTTGATGTCAGTTTGCGAGGTAAATTTTGCAAAATCTGATAGATGTTCGCTGTGCAACTCAACTAATTCTCTGGCACGACGTACATCCGATGCCCTGCTCCAGCTGGCATTTCCTTTGCCTTTGCCAGTGAGAAGTTGGTTGAGCATTGTTCTGGGGATGTGTGCAACGTTGTAACTGGGCCACATGCTAGGGTTGGTTACGTAGATGCGGCCGCCATTTCTGGAGAAATATTGTGCAGTGGATTGAAGTTCAGATGTGGAAAGATATGGTGTTTCTCGGCCCAAGCCTTCGAGATAGAGAATATGTCGAATGATGGACTTGTCGGCCCCAAATGTTGGGGGTGTCGGGCCAGGATCCATATCTCCGCGATAGAGCGAGTCTTGTCCTAGCTTCCAGCTCTTCGGGGATTTCGAATTACTCATTTGACACCCAAGTTAAATTTGATTGTTGAATGAAGCCTAATCCTGTGACCTAACGTGACAGTTTGGACTGCGATACCCGGAAACTTCCTGCGAGGCAACGATTTTCCCGATGATGGCGCCTATTCCTGCCATCTAATCCTGCAGCCTTTCCCGGAGGGCGACCATACAGCGATCCTCTCACCGGAAGTCGGGATCAGCAAGCCAAACACATAGGTAGGGCAGGTCGGCGCCATCCTTGGCACTTCCCGCAACCACGCTCAGCGTGGCTGCTTCAGCATCGCCGTGAGCTTGTCGAGCTGCGCGCGATACCCATAAAGCACCTTCGCGGTGACCACGGCATACCGATCCGCCTCGTCCCAACGCCGTGCCTCCAGCGCCTCGCGCACGCCGGGTACGGTCTTGACGTCGTAGCCGGTGAGCATGCCGGGGGCGTAGATCATGTGCTTGAACCAGGTGCGACCGGGCAGGCCGTCGGGGTTGGTGAGCGATTGCTCCATGCGGCCCATCAGCGCGTTCAGTGCGGTGCGCTGGGTGTCGCCTAAATCGAGACCGGCGGCGGCGCGGGCGTGGTAGGCGGCCTCGTAGGCTTGCGCGCTCTGCTTGAGCTGTTTGGCGGCCCGGTCCAGCGGCGCAAGGTCGATCGCTGGCACGTCGGAGTCGCGTTCGGGCGGCGCCACCGGGCGGGTGGGATCGCTGGTCAGGGCGAACGCGTGCTGGTCCAGCAGGCGATGCTGTTCGGCGGTGGCCTTGCGGGTGTCGGCGACCAGCTTGTGCAGCTGGTCCACGTAGCGGTCCAGCGTGGCGCTGAAGTCGCCGAAGCGCAGCGGCAGCACGCGGGCATCGGCGGCGCGCAGCACGATGTGGCCGGCGACCTTGGACAGCGCCACGCCGTATGCGAACGTGGGGTCGCCGAAGCGCACGTAGTGGTCGAAGGAGTCGTAGCGCGAGTGGTAGATGCCGCCGTCGTCGTCTTCGCCGCTGAAGCCGAGGTCCAGCGAGGCGATGCCCAGGTGTTCGAGGACGGCGCTGTAGTCGGAGCCGGAGCCCAGCGCGGCGATCGGCAGGTCGCCGCCGGCCGCGGCGAGCTTGGCGTCTTCCTTCGTCTCCGCGTTCGCGCCCTTGGCGGCGCCTGCCACCAGCATGCGGGCACGCAGGCGTTGCTGCACGCTGACATGGGTTTCCGGATCGGTGACGCCGGCGGCGACCTGGTTCACCAGGTGCTGCAGCGAATGGCTGCCGCCGGCGTCGAGGAAGCCGCGGCCGTTGGTGTCGGAGTTGACGTAGAGCACGGCCTTGGCCTGCAGCTCCTTCGCGTGCGTCTCGGCCCATTCGGTGGAGCCGAGCAGGCCCGGCTCCTCGCCGTCCCAGCTCGCGTAGACGAGGGTGCGCTGCGGACGCCAGCCCTGCTTGACCAGCGTGCCGATCGCCTTGGCTTCGGCCAGCAGCGCCACGTTGCCGGCGAGCGGGTCCCAGGCGCCGAACATCCAGCCGTCGTGGTGGTTGCCGCGGATGATCCACTGGTCCGGCTCGGTGGCACCCTTGAGCATGGCGATCACGTCGTAGACCGGCTTGCGGTCCCAGTTGGATTCAACGACCAGGTGCGCCTTCGCCGTGCCCGGGCCGATGTGGTAGGTGAACGGCAGCGCGCCGCGCCAGTCGGCCGGCGCCACCGGGCCGCCCAGCGATTGCAGCAGCGGCGTGGCGTCGGCGTACGAGATCGGCAGCACCGGGATCTTCATCAGCGTCTTCGCGTCCTTCAGCGCGAGATGCTTCGCGCCGGGGACGGAGCCATAGCCGGGCGTGGTGGGATCGCCGGGGTAGACCTGCATGTCGGCCACCGAGCCGCGCTGCACGCCGTCGGCCGGGCGCCAGCCGCCTTCCGGCCAGGCATCGCCCTGGTAATAGCCGTCGTCGCGCGGGTCGGAGTAGATCAGGCAGCCCACCGCGCCGTGTTCCTGCGCGAGCTTGGGCTTGAGGCCGCGCCAGCCGCCGCCGTAGCGCACGATCACGATCTTGCCCTTCACGGCTATGCCGCGGCGGGCCAGCGCCTTGTAGTCGTCCGGCATGCCGTGGTTGACGTAGACCAGCGGCGCGGTGACGTCGCCGTCGGCGCCGTAGACGTTGTACGGCGGCAACGTGCCGTCGCGGATCGCCGAGGTGGCATCGCCGGGCACGGCCGGCTCGCTGAGCTTCGCGGTGTAGGGCTTCGGCCCCAGCAGTTCCAGCGCCACCTTCTTCGGCGTGGGGTAGAGCACGTCGAAGGTCTCGATGTGCGCGTCCCAGCCCCATGCGCGGAACTTCGCCAGCATGAACTCGGCGTTCGCCTTGTCGTGCGGCGTGCCCACCTGGTTCGGCGCCGAGGACATCTGCTTCAGCCAGGCGCGCTGGTCGGCGGGGTCGAGCAGGGCGTCGAAGCGCTGCTCCAGAGTCCGCTGCTGCGCCGCGCCGTCGGCGGTGAAGCCGAGCATGCCGCCAGCGGGCGACGGATCGGCTGGCAAGGCGGCCGCGGCGGTGAAGGTGAGCAGGCAGCCCAGGGCCAATGCCGGGCGAATGGTCGGACGGATCATGCGGAGACTCTCCTTCACGAGCTGGGGTGTGGTGTGTCGACGGTCAGCCGCTGCAGCCGCGCGGCGGTGCGCCGGTTTGGCAGCCCAGCGTAGTCTGTTCCGGGAGCGCGGCGTGGCGATCGTCGCCGCCACGCTTCGCCGGCACGGTGATGTTCTGGTGGTAGAGCTGCCTGCCGTCCTCGGTGCTGAAGCGCAGGCGGTACTTGCCGGGGCGCAGGTAGAGGTCGGAGCCCGGCACGCCCTGCGCGCTGATCGTCACCCGCACATTCAGCGTGCCGACCAGCGGAAGCTGGTCCAGCACCAGGCGATCGGCGGGGATCGCGTCGTCGCTTTCATCGGCGTAGCGCGCCTCGACCAGGCAGGGGAAGTGTTGCTGACAGCGCGTGCCGTCGACGAACCAGGGGCTGCGCAGGCCACCCAGGCCCAGCCAGTCGGGCCGGCCGCGCACGAGGTGGACCGGCGGGAAGAACACGCTGACGTCGTAGCCCGGGCGCAAGGACCAGGGCTTGCCCGCGCCGCTGGTGAACACGATGGGCACGTGCGGATGCAGCTGCGCCATCACCGCGGCGTAGGTCGGGTGGTCGTCGTCGGCGAGCGCGTGCGGATACAGCACGGTCTGCTCGACCGACAGCATCGGCAGGTGCGTGAGCTTGTACAGATGCTCGGCCATCGAGGAGCCGCCGAGGTAGCGCCCCGATTTCACGATGTGCCCGTAGCCGGCATCGACCACCAGCCGTGCCGCGGGATCGCGCTTGAACACGGCGGCGTCGAGGTTGCGCGCCTGCTCGGCTTCGCGCGCGTCGCCGGTGGCGCTGGAGGTGGCCTCGTAGGCCACCACTTTGAAACCCAGCTTGAGGGCGGTGCGCACCATCTCGGCGCACACCGGTTCCTCGGTGTAGAAGCCGCTCTTGTCGACGGGATAGCCGCGCGCCTGCAGGCCGGTGTCGGTCTGGTACAGCGTCTCGGCGGCGAACCAGTCGAAACCCTCCGCGCGCAGGCGGCCCAGCAACTGCACGGTGAGGCTGCGGGTGAGCGCCACGTTGTGCGCCTCGTTCAGCAGCACGACGCGGTAGTTCTTCGCCAGCCCGGGGATCGCCGCCAGCGCGGGATGGGCAGCGTAGCCGGGCAGGCCCAGCGGCGAGGGGCGGTCGTCCGGCTCGGGCTGCTGCCTGATCGAGAAGCTGGCCGCCGCGTCGGGGTAGTCGCCGATGAAGCTCTGGTACCAGCTGATGTACTGGCCGAAGATCAGCCGGAATGCCGGCGACTTGTCCTCGTCCCAGGCATGGCGCATCACCTGGTACTGCGCGAGCAACCCCTGGTGCCGGTTCGCCGCGGCCATGATCCGGTCGGACTTGTCCGCCGCGGCGAGCTGCAGCGCCTGCCACTGGTCCGGCGTCAGGTCGGGTGTCTGGGCCGGCGTCTGGGCGGAGGAGGCACGCGGGCCGCATGCCAGCAATACGCAGGCGAGCAGGACAGCCGGGCGGCGGTGGGGGAACATCGGTTGCCTCTGGGAGGGAAGGCCTCGCCGCCTGCCGTTTTACCAGCCTCGCCGGACGCTGTCCCGTGGCGATGTCCGGAATGGGTCACAGGTCATGGACGAAGGTCACTGCAAACCCTGCCACACCGCCTTGAGCAGTTCGCCGTCGGGGTCGTTGGCCTGCTCCCAGTACATCAGGCCGCCCAGGTGCTGCGCCTTCACGTAGGCGGCCTTGGCGGCGATGGACTGCGGATCGTCGTAGCTGATGAAGCTGCGCGTCTTGGCGTTCCACAGGTACGGCGCCTCGGCCTTGGCATCCCAGTAGCGCACGTAGCCTTGGCGGCCGATGTAGTCGGCCTTGAGCTGCGGCCACGCGATCATGGCCTGGAAGTGGCCAAAGCGCTGGAACAGGCCGTGGTGCGCCGGCTGCACGTCGGCGAACTCGCGGCCATAGAACGCCACGCCAGGCACCAGTTTCTCCGGCGGCACGCCGGCGGCGCGGAACTGGCGCACCGCGCGCGCCAGCGTGCGCGCATCGGCCGGCGCCAGCGCGGAGGCGTGCAGGCCGGTGTGGTTGCAGGTGGTCGGCGTCATCGCGTTGCAGAAGTCGTAGGTCATCAGGTTGAACCAGTCCAGCGACGGCGCCACCGCGGCGATGGCTATGCCGTCCACGAACGGGCCGTCGGCGGCGGCGATGCTGAGCAGGTAGTGCTTGCCGTGGCCGTCGCGGTCGAACGTGGCGCGCAGCGTCTTCAGCAGGGCGGTGAAGTGTGCGCGATCCTGCGGACTGGAGGCGATGCCGGATTCGTGGTGGCCGGGGTATTCCCAGTCCACGTCGAGGCCGTCGGCATGCGTTGCCGCGAGCAGCGCCGCGGCGCTGTCGGCGAACTTCTGCCGGCTGGCCGCAGTAGCCGCCGCCTCGGAGAAGCCGCCGGCCTCCCAGCCGCCCACCGACACCGTTACTTTCAATTGCGGGTGCGCGGCCTTCAGCGCGATGCGCTGCGCCAGCCGCGCGCGGGCCGCGTCATTGAGCGTCACCTGGCCGTCGACCACCCGCGCGAACGCGAAGATCAAGGTGTCGATGCGATCCGCGTCGACCGTGGAAATGGGGTGCTGCGCGGTGTCGTAGGCCACCACGCGATAGTGTTCGCCGGCGACGGGTGCGGCCAGCGCACCGAAGGGCAGCGCCAGCGCGGCCAGCAGCGCAAGCAGGGGGCGGATACGGCGTGACGGCATCGGGGAGAGTTCCGGAACGGGGAGTCCTCGATCATCGCAGTGCGCCGGCCGCACGGCCAGTGCGGCGATACACTGCAGCGATGCCTGACCGGAATCCTTGCGCGTGAGCATTGTCGACACGCCTGCCAACCCGCCTGACGATCCGCGGCCTGAGCCGCCGCCCGAGCCCGATCCGTCCGACTGTTGCGGCGAAGGCTGCGTGCCCTGCGTCTTCGACGCGTACGAGGCGGCACTGGAGCGCTACAAGGCCGCGTTGGCGGCGTGGCAGGCGCGGCATCCCGGTTGCTGACGATTGCCAGGGAATGCGCTGACTTCTGCTCGTCATCCCAGCGCAGGCCGCACAAGCGCACAGCGCGCAGAACGCCCGCAGGGCGCCCCCGAAGGGTCGAGCGCAGCGAGTCATCCAGTGCCTTCAAGTCATTGAACACGAAAGCACTGGATTCCTGCCTTCGCAGGAATGACGGGCAAGAAGCCGATTCGTCAGGCCTTTCCAAGCGTGCCATCCGCCCCCAGATCAGGGCGCATCGTATTCCCGGATGCCGCCATGATCCCGTTCTCCGTCCTCGACCTCGCACCGATCACCGCAGGCAGCGACGCCGCCCAGGCGTTCCGCAACACGCTGGACCTCGCGCAGCTCGCCGAGCGGCTGGGCTACCGGCGCTACTGGCTGGCCGAGCACCACAACATGCCGGGCATCGCCAGCGCGGCGACCGCGGTGCTGATCGGCCACGTGGCCGCCGGCACTTCGACGATCCGCGTCGGCGCCGGCGGCATCATGCTGCCGAACCACGCGCCGCTGCAGGTGGCCGAGGCGTTCGGCACGCTGGCCGCGCTTCACGGCGAGCGCATCGACCTCGGTCTGGGCCGCGCGCCCGGCACCGACCACGCCACCGCACGGGCGCTGCGCCGCTATTACGACAGCGCCGACGCGTTCCCGCAGGACGTGACGGAGCTGCTTGCCTACTTCGAACCGGCCGCGCCCGGCCAGGCGGTGCGCGCGGTGCCCGGCGCGGGCAGCGAGGTGCCGGTGTGGCTGCTCGGTTCCAGCCTGTTCGGCGCGCGGCTGGCCGCGCAGCTGGGCTTGCCGTATGCCTTCGCCTCGCATTTCGCGCCCGACGCGATGGACGAGGCGCTGGCGCTGTACCGCCGCGACTTCCGTCCGTCGGCACGGCTGGCGCGGCCCCACGCGATGCTCGGGATCAACGTGGTGGCGGCCGCCAGCGATGCCGAGGCGCGGCGCCTGTTCACCACCCAGCAACAGAGCTTCATCAACCTGCGTCGCGGCCAACCTGGCCTGATCCCGCCGCCGATCGCCGACATCGAGGCGTACTGGACGCCGCCGGAAAAGCTGATGGTGGAGCGCGCGCTGGCCTGCGCGGTGGTCGGCGATGCCGTCACGGTGAAGCAGGGCATCGAGGCCTTCATCGATCGCCACCGGCCGGACGAGCTGATGATCGTCAGCAACGTGTTCGAGCATGCGCTGCGGCGGCGCTCGTACGAGCTGGTCGCCGCCGCGTGCGACCGGCTTGCGACGGGGGTTCATGCGGATCGGTCATAATGGCGGGCTTCCCTTGCTCTGACGAACCCCTTCCCGCATGAAAACCCCAGCCGGCCTGCAGGCGCTGATCGATGACGGCGTGATCGACGAAGTGCTGCGCCCGCTGAAGAGCGGCAAGGAGGCGTCCGTCTACGTGGTGCGCTCCGGCGATGCGATCCGCTGCGCCAAGGTCTACAAGGACATGGCCCAGCGCAGCTTCCAGCAGCGCGTGCAGTACCAGGAAGGGCGCAAGGTGCGCGGCAGCCGGCAGGCGCGCGCGATGGGCAAGGCGACGAAGTTCGGCCGCAAGGAAGCCGAGGCCGCGTGGAAGAACGCCGAGGTGGACGCGCTTTACCAGCTCGTCGCCGCCGGCGTGCGGGTGCCGCAGCCGCACGGCTACTTCAACGGCGTGCTGGTGATGGAACTGGTCGCCGATGCCGACGGTTACTCCGCGCCGCGGCTGGGCGAGGTGGAACTGTCGGCGGAGACCGCGCGCGAGTTCCATCGCGTGCTGATCCGCCAGGTCGCGCGGATGCTGTGCGAGGGGCTGATCCACGGCGACCTGTCGGAATACAACGTGCTGGTGGCGCCGGACGGCCCGGTGATCATCGACCTGCCGCAGGTGGTCAGCGCGTCCGGCAACAACGCGGCGCGCACCATGCTGCGGCGGGACGTTGGCAATCTCACGATCAGCCTGGCGCGCTTCGCGCCGGAACTGCTCGACACGCATTACGCCGAGGAGATGTGGGCGCTGTTCGAGCAGGGCGAGTTGCAGCCGGACAGCGAACTGAGCGGCCATTTCGTGTTCGACGAGAGCGACGTCGACGTGGACAGCGTGATGCAATCGATTCTCGATGCGCGCGAGGAAGCGCGCATCCGCCAGCTGGGGCGCGAGGCGGCGCAGGCCGAGCCGTGAACGCGCGCCGCAGGAGCGGCTTCAGCCGCGACGCATTTGTCCTCGCGGGACGCAATCGCGGCTGAAGCCGCTCCTGCGGGGGCGACTCACCGCTTGGCGGCTTTCTTCGCCGCCTTCTCGGCCTTCTTCTCCTTGGGCGTCTTCAGCGGCTTCTTCTTGTCGCTCTTTTTCTGTTCCATGCCTTTCATGGCGTTCTCCTGCGGGTGGGTGTGCGGTGGCTGCATGGTGCCACTTTGCAGGGGCGATGGCATCAGAGCCTGTTCAATATCTCCGCGTGGCCCGCGCCGGGAGCTGTTTGCGCGCAGGCCAAGGAAGAACGAGGGAGTGGACGTCCGTCCACGACTGAGTGATGACGCAGGGATGCGGGCAAACAGACCCGGCCCTTCGGGTTGCCTTGCCGTGGCCGCGATGCGGCAGCGCGGCTTGACCTGCCAGTCAGGCAGGCGCTGCGCCACGCGCCACCACCTGGCAGCCACGGCAAGGCAACGCGGGCTACGTGGAGATATTGAACACTTAGTTCGGATTGACCTTCAGCAGCTTGAGCTCGAACACCAGCGAGGCATTGGGCGGGATCACGCCGCCGGCGCCGTGTGCGCCGTAGCCGAGTTCGGCGGGAATCAGCAGGGTGCGTTCGCCGCCCACGTGCATGCCGGCCACGCCCTGGTCCCAACCCTTGATGACCATGCCTTGGCCCAGGGTGAAGGAGAACGGTTCGTTGCCGTGGTCGGCGGTGCTGTCGAACTTCGTGCCGTGCTTGTCCTTGGCGGTGTCGTCGTACAGCCAGCCGGTGTAGAGCACCTGCACGGTCATGCCGGGCTTGGCCTCGGCACCGCTGCCGACCTTGGTGTCGATGGTGGTGAGCTTGTCCACCTGGCCGTGAGTGGCGGCGGTGGATTGCGGCGCGTGGTTGCAGGCGGCGAGGGCGAACAGGGCGAGCAGGGGCAGCAGCCAGCGCATGAGCAACTCCAGGCATGGGGAATGGGGGCAGGAGCGCACCCTGTGCGCGAATGCTCTTGCCGGTGTGCCGAAAAGAGCTTCGCGCACAAGCTGCACTCCTGCATGATGGCGGATTCAGGCGACGGCGTAATCGCCCATGCGCGCCTGCGGGCGAATCGCCAGCGTGCGGTCGCCGCTGATCAGCTGCAGCTCGCCGTCCTGGATCAGGCACTGCAGGCGCATGCCGCGATCGCACAGCGCGGCCAGTGCGCGCACGTCGGTTTCCGGGATGTCCAGCACGGCGAGATTGTCGTTGCGGGCGAGCGCGCCGGCCAGCTTGTCCCACCAGATGTCCGCGCCGCGTCCGCCGTAGGTGAACACCACGACCTGGCGCGCGCGGCCGCAGGCCTTGCGGATGCGCGACTCGTCCGGCTGGCCGACTTCGATCCACAGCTCGATCTCGTCGGTATACGCCTTGCGCCACAGCGCCGGCTCGTCCTCGTCGCTGAGGCCCTTGCCGAACTCCAGCCGCTCGTCCGCGAACAGCACGAACGCGAGCAGGCGCACCATCAGGCGCTCCTCGGTCTCGGACGGATGCCGTGCCAGTGTCAGCGCATGGCTGGCGTAGTAATGCCGGTCCATGTCGCTGATCGACAGCTCGGCCTTGTGGATGGTGGCGTTGAGGGCCATGTGCGTGCCTCGAGGACTGCAGCCGCACATTGTACGCGCTGGCTCAGGCCGCCGCGGCCTGCGGCTGCGGCCAGACGTGCGCGGGGTAGTAGACCCGCATCATGCGCGCCACGTAGTCGACCAGGTTCGGATGGCGCTCGGCAGCCGCGCGCAGCGGCGTGTCGAAGAACGGGGTGAGGATCGCCGCGAGCACGCCGAAGGCGATCGCGTCGACGGCGTGCGGCCGGTCGCCGAACAGATATTCGCTCTCGCCCAGCAGCATGGCGATCGCATCGATGGAACGCGTGCCCAGTTCGGCGATCTGCTCGCGGCTGTGGCGGCCCAGGCCGTGCGCGTGCAGCTCGTTCTGCTTGGCGGCCTGCATGTCCTCGCGCAAGCGTTCGCGGATCGCCTCGGGCGCCCGGTCGGCGAAATGCGCAGGTCCCCTGGCGAAGTTCGCCGCGTCGATCCAGCGGAACCACACCATCGCCCAGTAGAGATGGTCCTCGACCATGCGTTCGATCGCCCAGGCTTCGGCGCGCTGGCGTGCGTCCAGGCCCGCGTCCAGGTCCACCCCGTGTTTGCGTTCAAGGTAGGCGCGGATGAAGCTGGAATCGCACACCAACTCGCCGGCGTCGTCGACGTACGGCAGCTTGCCCTTGGGGGCTTCCGGCGGGATCGCGAACAGCTTGCGGTACGGCAGGTGGGCCATCTGCAGCTGCACCTCGGTCTTGGTGACGAAGGGGCTGGGATCGGGCAGGCCGAAGGCCGGGGCGCAACCGTACAAGGTGATGGGGGCGGTGGTCATGGCGAGGCTCCGTGGAAGTTGCGGGGAGTCTGGCGATGTCCTGCTGACAGCCTTGTGTCAGCAGGACGAACGGCGAGGCATGACTCCGGCCCGTCGAACGCGGGGGGCTCACGCCTTGGGCAACGCATCCAGCAGCGGCTTGATCAGGTCCAGCGGCAGCGGGAACACGATGGTGGAGGCCTTGCCGCTGCTGGACATGTCGGCCAGCGTCTGCAGGTAGCGCAGCTGCAGCGCCTGCGGCTGCTGCGACAGCATCGCGGCGGCGTCGCGCAGTTTCTCGGCGGCCTGCAGCTCGCCCTCGGCATGGATCACCTTGGCGCGCCGCTCGCGCTCGGCCTCGGCCTGGCGGGCGATCGCGCGCACCATGGTCTCGTTGAGGTCGACGTCCTTGATTTCGACGTTGGTGACCTTGATGCCCCAGGGGTCGGTGGCCTCGTCGAGGATCTGCTGCAGGCTGTGGTTGATCGAGTCGCGCTGCGACAGGATCTCGTCCAGCTCGTGCTGGCCCAGCACCGAGCGCAGCCGGGTTTGCGACAGCTGGCTGGTGGCCTGCAGGAAGTTCTCCACCTGCAGCACCGACTTGTCCGGCTCCACCACGCGGAAATACACCACCGCGTTCACCCGCACCGAGACGTTGTCGCGCGAGATCACGTCCTGCGGCGGCACGTCCATCACGGTCACGCGCAGGTCCACCCGCGTCATGCGCTGCACGATGGGCACCAGGATCACCAGGCCCGGACCCTTGATGCCGGTGTAGCGGCCCAGCGTCAGCACCACGCCGCGCTGGTACTCCGGCAGCACCTTGATCGACAGGAACAGCAGCAGGACCACCACGATGACGACGACACCACCGAACCCGATCATGAAAGCTCTCCTTTATTCGCCTGCGAGGGCGTGACGTGAAGCAGCAAGCCGTGCCGTGCAGTGACGCGCACGCGCGTCCCGGCCGGCAGCGCGACTTCGCAATGTACTCGCCAGCGTTCGCCGCCGATCAGCGCCCAGCTCTCGCCGCCGGCCGACACCGCCTGCAGCAGCTCGCCGCCGGCCTGCAGCATCGGTTCGTCGCCGAGGAACGGCCTGGCCCGGCGCGCGCGCGACACCAGCCGCAGCAGCATGGCCAGCAACGCGACCGCACAGAAGGCGAGGCCGGCGATCACGCCCACGTTCACCTCGTAGCCCGGCACGCCGCGGTGGAACAACATGATCGAGCCGATCACGAACGCGATCACGCCACCGATGCCGACCACGCCCGCGGTGGGCACGAAGGCTTCCGCCAGCAGCAGGCCGATGCCCAACGCCATCAAGGCCAGCCCCGCGTAGTTCACCGGCAGCAGTTGCAACGCGTACAGGCCCACCAGCAGGCAGATGCCGCCGGTGACGCCGGGCAGGTAGGTACCGGGGTGGAACGCTTCCAGGATCAGCCCGTAGATGCCGGCCAGCAGCAACAGGTAAGCGACGGTCGGATTGGTGATGATGCCCAGGAAGCGCGCCCGCCAGTCCGGCGGGTAGTCGTGCACGGCCAAGCCGCGCAGCTTCAGTACCACGCTTCGGTCGCCAAGCTTCACCGTGCGGCCGTCGGCCTGCGCCAGCAGCGCATCGACATCGGCGGCGACGAAGTCGACCACGCGCTGGCTGGCCGCCTCGCTGGCGGTGAGCGTGGCCGCGCCGCGCACCGCCTGCTCGGCCCAGGCCGCGTTGCGTCCGTGCAGTTGCGCCAGCGAGCGGATGTAGGCGATCGCATCGTTGAGCACCTTGCGGCTTTCGGCGTCGGGTGCGGGGCCACCGGACTCGGGCGAGCCGCTGCTTTTGGATGACGCGGGCGGGGTGCCGCCGATCGGCAGCGGCGTGCCGCCGCCGAGGCTGACCGGGGTCGCCGCGCCCAGGTGGGTGGCCGGCGCCATCGCCGCGATCGGGCAGGCATACAGGATGTAGGTGCCGGCCGAGGCCGCGCGCGCGCCGGCCGGCGCCACGTAGCCGAGCACCGGCAGCCGCGATGCCAGGACCGCGCTGACGATGCGCCGCATCGATTCGGCGAGGCCGCCAGGCGTGTCCATCTGCAGCACGATCGCCGTGGCGCCGTCGGCGTCGGCTTGCCGCATCGCAGCATCCACGTATTCCGCCGCGGCCGGTCCGATCGGGCCGTTCAGGTCGATCCGCGCCACGAAGCCGGCGTCGCCGCGTGCAGCCAGCGGCGATCCGGTAGCGAGCGCGAGCAGCGCCAGCGCCAGGCAGATGACGGCACCGAGGTTGAGCCATGGCCTGCGCCACATGCAGATCTCCTTCCGAATTGCGGCGCCGTCACAGTGCGCCGGCAGGTGTTGCGGCAATGTCTAGGCAGTTTCCGGGCAGCGCGGTGGATGGTCCCGACTTGAGGAAACCCTGGTTTTGCTCATCATCCCGGCTTTCGCCGGGGTGGCGAACCTTGCGCGCCGGAGTATTTGGCGAAGCGCGCCGGCCGGGTCAGACGGTACTTTCGGGGCAAAATTTCGCGGTGCGCCCGATCCACGCTATCGTGCGCGGCAGCGTCCATCCGGGGAGTACCAGCGTGAACCCATCCGCATCCAGCGCGTCCTCGCGCGCCGAACTGACCCTGCGCGGCCTGATCATCGGCATCGTGATCACCGTGTTGTTCACCGCGGCCAACGTGTTCTTCGGACTCAAGGCTGGCCTCACGTTCTCCACATCGATCCCGGCGGCGGTGATCTCGATGGCGATCCTCAAGGCCATGCGCGACGCCACCATCCAGGAGAACAACATCGTGCAGACGGTGGCCTCGGCCGCCGGCACGTTGTCCTCGATCATCTTCGTGTTGCCGGGCCTGATCATGGTGGGTTGGTGGACGGGCTTCCCGTTCTGGATGTCCTTCGGCATCTGCGCCACCGGCGGCGTGCTGGGCGTGATGTACACCATCCCACTGCGCCGCGCGCTGGTGACCGACTCGGACCTGCCGTACCCGGAAGGCGTGGCCTGCGCCGAGGTGCTCAAGGTGGGCTCGGGTTCGTCGGAGGCCGCGGCCGAGTCGGTGGAATCAGGCGGGGCGGGGCTGAAGGCAGTGCTGGCTGGCTCGATCGTCTCGGCGGTGTTCTACGTGGTGGTGCAGACCAAGCTGTTCGCCACCTCGGTGTCGAGCTATTTCCGTATCGGCGACAAGGGGGCGGCCACCGGTTTCGATTTCAGCCTCTCCTTTGCGCTGTTCGCGGTGGGCCACCTGGTCGGCCTGTGGGTGGGTGTGGCGATGCTGTTCGGCGCGGTGATCAGCTGGTCGTGGGCGGTGCCGCACTTCTTGCTGCTGCACCCGGAGACCGGGGCGGCGATAGACGCGGCGCAGGCCACCTGGAGCCACTATGTGCGCTTCGTGGGCGCCGGCACCATCGGCGTGGCGGCGATCTGGACCCTGGCCAAGCTGGTCAAGCCGGTGGTTGGCGGCCTGGCCGGCGCGATGGCCGCCGCGCGCGTGCGCAAGGCCGGCCAAGCGCACACGCTGGCGCGCACCGAGCAGGACATGCCGATTGGCATCGTCGGCCTGATCACCTTGCTGTGCTTGATCCCGGTGGCCTTGCTGCTGTGGCATTTCAGCACGATCAGCGGGCTGGGCGGGCATACCTGGTTGCTGGTGGGCGGCGGTGTGCTGTTCGTGGTGATCCTGAGCTTCCTGGTCTCCACGGTGTGCGGCTACATGGCGGGCCTGATCGGTTCGTCGAACAGCCCGCTGTCGGGTATCGGCATCCTGGTGGTGATCATCGCTGCGCTGCTGCTGGTGCTGTTCGTGAAGGCGCTGGTGCCGGCGGAGGCGGGCAAGGCGTTGGTGGCGTTCGCGCTGTTCATCACCTCGATCGTGTTCGCGGTGGCCTCGATCGCCAACAACAACTTGCAGGACCTCAAGACCGGTCAGCTGGTCGACGCCACGCCGTGGAAGCAGCAGGCGGCGCTGGTGGTCGGCGTGATCGCCGGCGCGCTGGTGATCCCGCCGGTGCTGGATCTGCTGCAGCACGCCTACGGCTTCCTTGGCGCGCCGGGTGCGAACCCGGCGACCGCGCTACCGGCGCCGCAGGCCGGGTTGATCTCGGCATTGGCGCAAGGCGTGATCCAGAACAACATCGACTGGAGCCTGATCGGCCTGGGTGCCGGCATCGGCGTGGCGCTGATCGTGCTGGACGCGGTGCTGGCGAGCACCACCAAGTCGGTGCGCCTGCCGCCGCTCGCGGTGGGACTGGGCATGTACCTGCCGACCTCGACCACTCTGATGGTGGTGGTCGGTGCGCTGGTCGGGGCGTGGTTCGACAAGCGCGCCGAGCGCGGTCCGAAGGCGGAGCCGACCAAGCAGCTCGGCGTGCTGCTGGCCTCGGGCCTGATCGTGGGCGAGAGCTTGCTCGGGGTGCTGGTAGCCGCGTTGGTGGCCTTCACCGGCAAGCCCATGCCGCTGGCCCTGGTCGGTTCGGGGTTCGACACTGCGGCGATCTGGATCGGCGGCATCGTGTTCGCGGGCAGCGTGGTGGTGATGTATCGCTGGATCGCGCGCATGGGGCAGGGCACATCCGCGCGGTAATCGCGGACGCTTGTTCATCGCCTGCAACAGAGCCTGCCCTAAACTAGAAGCCTCCCAGGGAAAACGAGCGTCGCGTGGAGCAGGAAAAAGTCGAGCAGGTGCCACGCACGGATGAAGCCCTGAATCCGCCCAGCCAGCGGGTGGTACTGCTGCGGCGCATCGCCGGGCCGCTGCTGTCGGTGGGCATGCTGGTGCTGGCGCTGTGGGCGCTGCACCTGCTGGCGCGCCATGTCACCTATCACGAGATCCGCGAGTACGTGGCCAGCGTGTCGCGCGAGCGCTTGTTGCTGGCGATCGTGCTGACCACGCTGGGCTTCGGCGTGATGTCGCTGTACGACCGCTTCGGCCTGCAAGCCATCGGCAGGAAGCTGCCGTGGCGGCGGGTCACCCTGATCTCCTTCATCAGCTACGCCTTCAGCAATGCGGTGGGCATGTCGTTCCTGGTGTCGGGTTCGATCCGCTACCGCTTCTACCTGCAGAACGGCCTCTCCACCGCCGAGATCGCGAAGCTGGTGCTGTATTGCACGCTGAGCTTCTGGCTGGGGCTGCTGGCGCTGACCGGCGTGACCTTGCTGATCGTGCCGTTGCCCGCGGGCCTGCCGTTGAGCGATTGGCGCATCACGGTGGCGATCGCGTTGACCGCGGTGCCACTGGCCTGGGTGCTCGGCGGCTTCATCCGCAAGCCGCTGAAACTCTGGCGCTGGCGCGTGCTGCTGCCGCGGCCGCTGTCGGCACTGCGCCAGGTGCTGGTGGGCGCGCTGGACTGGTGGTTGGCGGCGGCGGTGATGTACGTGCTGATGCCGGACAGCCTGCATGCGGGCTTCGGGCATTTCCTGGCGATCTTCGTGATCGCCCAGATCGTGGGCCTGGTCAGCCACGTGCCGGGCGGCCTGGGCGTGTTCGAGACGGTGATGCTGGCCGGCTTCCACGCCACCGACGACAAGCACCTCGCCGCCCCCATCCTCGGTGCGCTGGCGATGTTCCGCATCGTCTACTACCTGATGCCGTTGTGCACGGCGACCATGCTGGTGCTGCAGCGCGAGGCGCGTGGCTTGCGCCAGAAGTCGCTGTGGTCGCCATGGTTCAACAGCCTGTTGCCCTCGTTCTTTGCGGGACTGACCCTGGTGTCCGGCGCGGTGCTGCTGTTCTCGGGCGCCACCCGGGCGCTGCCGGACCGCATGGCGATCCTGCGCGACGTACTGCCGCTGTCGGTGCTGGAGGTCTCGCACCTCTTGGCCAGCGTGATCGGCATGCTGCTGCTGATCCTCGCCCGCGGCCTGCAGCGGCGGCTGGACGCGGCCTACTGGCTGACCCTGGTGCTGCTGGTGGCCGGTGCGGTGCTCTCCCTGCTCAAGGGCATCGACTACGAGGAGGCGAGCCTGCTGGCCTTGCTGGCGCTGGCGCTGGCGCCGGCGCACCGGCTGTTCTACCGGCGTGCCTCGCTGTTCAGCACCAACTTCTCGGTGGGCTGGATCGTGGCGATCGTCGCGGTGTTCGGCTGCGCCACCTGGCTGGTGATGTTCAGCTACAAGCACGTGGAGTACAGCAGCAGCCTGTGGTGGGAGTTCAGCTTCCACCAGGGCGGCGCGCCGCGCGCACTACGCGCACTGGTGGGCGCGGCGGCGGCGGGCCTGCTGTTCGCGCTGGCGGCACTGATCAAGCCGCAGCGCCTGCGCCGCGTGCCGCCCAGCGAAGCAGAGCTGCAGCGCGCGCTGCCGCTGATCCGCCATTTCCATTCCGCGCAGGCGCACCTGGCCCTGATGGGCGACAAGCACCTGCTGTTCGACGAGCAGGGCAAGGCCTTCCTGATGTACGACACCGAAGGCCGCAGCTGGGTCACCATGGGCGATCCGGTGGGCGCGGACGAGGACGCGCGGCGCGAGCTGGTGTGGAGCTTCATGGAGCAGTGCGAGCGCGCGGGCGGCTGGCCGGTGTTCTACCAGGTCTGCCCCGGGGACCTGGACATGTACCTCGAAGTGGGCATGAACCTGTTGAAGATCGGCGAGGAGGCGCGCGTGCGGCTCGCGGACTTCAACCTCGACGGCAAGACGAAGAAGACCTTGCGCGGCACGATCAACAGGCTGGGCCGCGACGGCCTGCGGCTGGAGATCGTGCCGGCGGACGCGGTGGCGCCGCTGCTGCCGCGGCTCAAGGAGATCTCCGACGCGTGGCTGGCCGACAAGCACGCACGCGAGAAGCGCTTCTCGCTGGGCGCGTTCGATCCGCGCTACCTGGTGCGCACGCCGATGGCGCTGGTGTGGCAGGGCGAACGGATCGTGGCCTTCGCGAACCTGTTCCTTACCGAGACGAAGGAAGAAGCCTCGCTGGACCTGATGCGCTTCGCGCCGGAAGGGCCGTCCGGCATCATGGATTTCCTGTTCGTCGAACTGATGCAGTGGGCGAAGCAGCAGGAGTATCGCTGGTTCAACCTGGGCATGGCGCCGCTGGCCGGCCTCACCAGCCGGCGCCAGGCACCGCTGTGGAACCGCTTCGGCGCGCTGGTGTTCGGCCGCGGCGAACGCTTCTACAATTTCCAGGGCCTGCAGCGCTACAAGGACAAGTTCGATCCCGAATGGGAACCGCGCTACATGGCCGTGCCCGGCGGCATCGCGCTGCCGATGATACTTGCCAACGTGGCCAGCCTGATCTCCGGTGGCCTCACCGGAGTCGTGCGTCGATGAGCCTGTCGAAACGAGGAAAGCGGATCATGTGGGCAGGTATCGGTGCATGCGTGTTGGGAGTGGCCCTGGTCTGGACGCCGTTCTCCAAGCCCAGCCTGGAGAACTCCACCATCGTGCTCACGCCAGCTGCCGGCGTGCAGGCGCCCGCGGGCAAGGACGACGTGCTCACCATCCTGTATTCCGGCGACGGCGGCTGGGCCGACCTCGACAAGCAGCTCGGCAACGCCTTCGTGGCGCGCGGCATCCCGGTGCTGGGCATCAACGCGTTCAAGTATTTCTGGCGCAACCGCGACCCGGATGTCGCTGCCGCCGAGCTCGACGCGCTGATGACGAAATACCTCGACCAGTGGCACAAGCGGCGCGTGTGGCTGGTGGGCTTCTCGTTCGGCGCCGACGTGCTGCCCACGCTGATCGACAAGCTCAGCCCGGCCAACCGCGCGCGGATCACCCAGCTGGTGCTGCTCTCGCCCAGCCGCGATACCAGCTTCGAGATCCAGTTCGAGGGTTACATGATCACGCAGGGCCGCTTCAAGGCCTTCGTGAAGACCGTGCTGGAGAAGTTCAACAAGGTGCCGCACTACGACGCGCTGCCGCCGGTGGTGGCGCTGAAGCACCAGTTCCCGCTGGTCTGCTACTACGGCAAGGACGATGCCGACGACAGCCTGTGCACCGACCCCGGCCTGCCGGCGTGGGTGACCGTGCACCCCAAGAACGGCGACCACCACTTCGAGGGCGGCTACCAGCCGCTGGCGGCGCAGATGATCGACGAGATCCCGGCCGGCACGACGGGTGGCGACACGGCGCATTGACGCGGTTCGCGCGACACTTCCCGTCCTTCGCACGGGAGATACGCTCATGCTCGACTGGCTGGAATACCGCAAGGAACTGCTCGGTCGCATCGGCGAGGTCGGCAAGCTCAGCCCCGACACGCTGCGTGGCTACCAGACCCTGAGTGCCGCCGGCGGCAAGACCGGCCACCTGGACGCCAAGACCCGCGAGCTGATCTCGCTGGCGGTGGCGGTCACCACGCGCTGCGACGGCTGCATCACCGTGCATACCGGGGAGGCGTTGAAGCACGGCGCCACCCGCGAGGAGATCGCCGAGGCGCTGGGCGTGGCAGTGGCGATGAACGCCGGCGCCGCACTGGTGTATTCGGCGCGCGTGATGGATGCGGTGGCCGCGCACGGCGGGGCATGACCCGTCGCCGCGGGATGTCCGGGCGGTCGCGACCGTCGCATAATGCTCGCCGCGATTGACCGGACAACCCGCGCCATGCCCAACCCGAAGATCCCCGACGACGCCAGGCTCGACCGCATCGTGGCCGAGGCGCGCCGCGCGGCCGAGCAGCGCGAGCTGGGCTATCGCGAGCGCGCGCTGAAGATGTACCCGTGGGTGTGCGGGCGCTGCGGGCGCGAATTCACCCGCGCGAACGTGCGCGAACTCACCGTGCACCACCGCAACCACAACCACGACGACAACCCGGCCGACGGCAGCAACTGGGAGCTGCTGTGCGTGTACTGCCACGACAACGAGCATTCGCGCCACATCGACCACGTGCGCGGCGCCGGCTACGATCTCGCCGCGCCGGAACAGGCGCCCGCCACCGGCAACCCGTTCGCCGACCTCAAGGCGATGCTGGAAGCGAAGGGCAGGCACTGAGCGGCGCGCACGCATGTCGCTGACGATGCTCGGCTGTCTGTTCACGTTCGGCGTGCTGGCGCACAACGCGGAAGAGGCCTGGCGGCTTCCAGCTTGGTCGGCACGGGCCGGCAAGTGGCGTGTTGCCGTGGCGGCGCCGGTGTTCCGCTTCGCCGCCCTCGTGCTGTCGGGCCTGTTCGTCGCGATCACGCTTTCCGCGTCGGTTTCCGCGGCCGGCGGGGTGGCCGCTTATCTGATGGCCGGCTATGTGCTGGCGATGGTGCTGAATGTCTTCATGCCGCACATCCTCGTCACCGTCGCGACACGCCAGTACATGCCGGGCACGGTCACGGCGCTGTTGCTGAATCTGCCGCTGGGATCGCTGTACTTGCGGCGGGCGTGGTCGGAACGCAGCGTCGATCCGCACGTGTTCGGCTGGGCTGGTCCGCTGGTGGTGCTGGCGATCCTGGTCGCGATGCCGCTGCTGTTCGCCTTGGGCCGCAAACTGCGCGCGGTTTCTGCCTGACGCGGCGGCCTCGTGGGCCGCGCATCGCGGGCACCGTACAATGGCCGCCCGTTTCCATCCCGAAATCACCGTGACTGCAGCCGGTTTCTCCACGGCCGCGCCCGAGGCGGCGCTGGCCGCCCTGTTCGTGCCGTTCGCCGGCGGCGAGTTGTCGCTGCCGGCCGATGGCCGCGCGCTGTTCCTGCGCGCCCGCGCCGGCGTGCGCCTGCGCGAACTGGCCCGGCCCAGCTGGTTGTGCGAGCAGAGCTTCCTGCCGTTCGCCGACGAGCTGGCGCGCTGCGGCCTGCGCGTGGGCGAGCCGGCCGAGGGTGAAACCTTCCCGCTGGTGCTGTTGCTGCCGCCGCGCCAGCGCGACGAGGCGCGTGCCTTGTTCGCCCGTGCGCTGGACCACCTCGCGCCGGGCGGCACGCTGGTGGCGAGCATGGCCAAGGCCGAAGGCGCGAAGTCCGGCGAAGCGGATCTGGCGCGGCTCGCGGGCACGACGGGCAGCCTGTCCAAGCACCACGGCCGGGTGTTCTGGGCCACGCCGGATCCGGACGCCATCGACCGTGCCCTGCAGGACGAGTGGCGCGCGCTGGATGCGCCGCGCGAAACCCTGGATGGCTGGTGGAGCCGTCCCGGCCTGTTCGCCTGGGATCGCGTGGACCGTGCCTCCGCCTTGCTCGCCGCGCACTTCCCGGCCGACCTCGGTGGTCGCGTGGCCGATCTCGGCGCGGGCTACGGCTATCTCTCGACGCAATTGATCGAGCACTGCCCCGGCATCGCCGCGCTGGACTTGTACGAGGCGGAAGCGCGCGCACTGGAACCGGCGCGCCGCAATGTTGCCAACGCGCTGCATGCCGCGGGCCGCGATCTGCCGGTGAACGTGCACTGGCACGACGTCACCCGCGGCCTGCCGCAGCGCTACGACGTCATCGTCAGCAACCCGCCGTTCCACCTCGGTCGCGCCGACCTGCCGGAACTCGGGCGCGCCTTCATCGCCAGCGCCGCCGACGCGCTGACGGCGCGGGGCCGCCTGCTGATCGTGGCGAATCGCCACCTGCCGTATGAGGCGTTGCTTGCCGCGCGCTTCGCCGACGTGCGCGCGCTCGCCATGCAGGACGGCTTCAAGGTGATCGAGGCTCGCGGAGTGCGCGCATGAAACTGGTGAAGCTGCTCGCCAACCTCGGCTACGGCAGCCGCAAGGACGTGGCCTGGATGTTCCGCGAGGGCCGCATCACCGACGCCGACGGCGAGGTGCTGTACGCCGACGACAAGATCGAGCACGCGCGCATCCGTCTCGATGGCGAGCCGCTGGACCCGCCCACGGGCCTGGTGCTGATGCTGCACAAACCGCTGGGCGTCACCTGTTCGCGCAAGGACCCCGGCCGCGTGGTCTACGATCTGCTGCCGCCGCGCTACCGCATGCGTGAACCCGCGCTCTCCACCGTGGGCCGGCTCGACCGCGACACCTCGGGCCTGCTGCTGCTTACCGACGACGGCGCGCTGCTGCACCGGATCATCTCGCCCAAGGCCGAGGTGGCCAAGATCTACGAGGCCACGCTGGCGGAGGACCTGCGCGGCGACGAAGCCGCGCTGTTCGCCAGCGGCACGCTGCTGCTGGAATCGGAAACCACGCCGCTCGCCCCGGCCACGCTTGACGCGCTCGGTCCGCGCCATGCGCGGCTGATCCTGCACGAAGGCCGCTACCACCAGGTGCGCCGCATGTTCGCCGCCACCGGCAACCGGGTGGAAACGTTGCAGCGCGTCGCCGTCGGCGCGCTCGCACTGGACGCGCTGGCGCCCGGCGAGTGGCGCGCGCTGGAAGCGGACGACGTGGCGCGGATCTTCGCCGACGCGAGATGAATCGGCGTCAGCTCAGCACCACCGGCGTGGGGATGGGGTGCGCGCTGCGCCACTTGTCACGCTCGTAGCGGCAACTGGGGCCACCCATCGCATACTTGCGGCAGATCCCGGGGCGCTCCTCATAGATGCTGCAGCACATGCGCACCGGGTCGAGCGCGGCGCACCAGCCTTCCTCGCCCTTGGCCAGCGTCTCCATGCCATGCGCATCGCGGTGGATCAACCAGGCGGGCACGTGGTCGTCGGGCATCAGCACCACGGTGAGGCGGCAGCACACGGCTTCGCAGGCGTCGCAATGCACGCGCGGGTCGATGCTCTCGGCGTAGGGGTCGGTATCGGTATTCACTCGTCAGCATGACAGCTGTCGCCGTGCGACATGTGAAGCGCAGGTTCAATCGATGTCGCGCCACAGCGCCTGCCAGCCGGCGAGGCCGAGCCGGCGCAGCGTATCGAGGTTGCGCCGGTAGATCTCGTCGGTGTCGCTCATCGCCTCCATCGCGCGCTCCACGCTGGCCTCGCGCAGCAGGTGCAGGGTGGGATACGGCGAGCGATTGCTGAAGTTCTCGCTGTCGTCCGGTGCGCTGTCGGCGAACTGGTAATGCGGATGGAAGCTGGCCACCTGCAGCACGCCGTCCAGCCGCAACGCCTCCACCGCGGCATCGGCCACGTCGAGGAAATCGTTGTAGTCGAGGAAGTCGCCGAACACCTGTGGATGGATCAGCAAGGTGGTCTCGCAGTCGGCCCGGTCGGCCGCGGCCAGGCTCTGCAGTTCGCCGCACAGGTCGTCGAGCAGGGTATCGCCGTCGCGCGCGTGGCTCACCGCATAGCGTATCGTGCCCTGCACGAACGGCGCCCGCGCGAACGGACACAGGTTGAGCCCGACCACCGCGCGCTCCACCCAGCGTCGGGTCGCCTCGATGTACGGCATGTCCGCGGGCGTGAGGCCGGCAGTGATCGCGTCGCTGGACTGGGGCATGGCCGCCTCGGAGGATGGGCTGTCGCCCGCGCCAGCATGCTACGCCGCGCGGCCAAAGAAAAACCGCGCCGAGGCGCGGTTTTCCGGGTGTTGCTGGAATGGAATTGGTGGAGCGGAGGAGGATCGAACTCCCGACCTTCGCATTGCGAACGCGACGCTCTCCCAGCTGAGCTACCGCCCCACGCGAGCTGCGCATCTTAGCAGCGGCCCGCGGCCGCGCCAAGACCCCGCGGTGGTTTCGGCGGTGCCTGCTTCAGTCGGGGAGCAGGGTGGGCAACTGTTCGCGCAGCACCGTGGCGCGCCAGCCGTCGAGGAAATCCGGCCACTCGCGGGTGACCACGTATTCCTCCAGCACCTTGCGCGGGCAGAGCAGGCCGGGCGGCAAGTCCAGCTCGGTGGCGCGCGCGTCGACCAGGGTCTTCATCGCGTTCAGCGCCTGCTTGGCGGCGCCCTGCGGGTGGGCGGGAATGGGTGCGGTGGCGGCGATCTCCTCCGCTTCGACGGGTTCGCGCAGCAAGGCGAACAGCTCGCCGCGCTGGGCGCTGCGCAGGGCGCGCTGGCCGCGGCCGCGTTGTTCCAGTTCGGCGAGGCTGGCAGGCGGCTGCTGGGTCAGGCTCAGCGCCAGCGCGTCGTCCACCAGCCAGGGGCGCGGGCGATCCAGCGTGCGTGCGCTGCGGTCGCGCCACAGCAGGATGCGGCGCAGCAGGGCCTGCTGTTCCGGCCGCCACTCGGCGGCGCCGCGCAGCGCGCGCTGCGGTTGCGGATCGCCGTCGCGATGGCTGGCGCGTTGCTTCAGCCGTGCGCAGTCCTCGGCGAACCAATCGCTGCGCCCGCGCTGCTGCAGGCGTTCGGCGAGCTGGGCGTGGATGGATTGCAGGTACACCACGTCGAGCGTCGCGTAGCTGCGCTGCGAGGCGGTGAGCGGGCGCTGCATCCAGTCCGAGCGCGTCTCGCCCTTGTCCAGTTCGTCGCCGCACAGCTCCGCGACCAGCGCGCGGTAGCTGATGCCCAGCCCCATGCCGACGAAGGCGGCGGCGATCTGGGTGTCGAACAGCACGCGCGGGCCGTCGGGCAGCAGCGGCGCCAGCGTTTCCAGATCCTCGCTGGCGCTGTGCATCACGGTGACGGCGTCGCCCGCGCCCAGCCCGGGCTGCAGTGCATCGCCGATCGCGAAGGCCAGCGGATCGACCAGCGCGTGGCGGCCGCGGCAACCCAGCTGCAGCAGGGCAAGCTGCGGGTGGAAGGTGTCGCGGCGCATGAACTCGGTGTCCAGCCCGACCACGGCATCCGCCGGCACGTCGCCCAGCCAGGCTTGCAGCGTGGCGCGGTCGGCGATCCAGTCGGCGGTAACGTCGGGCAGGGGCATGCGTGGGTATCCTCGAAAAGCGCGGAGCGTGCATTGCCCCGTCATCGGTCGTGACATATGGTGAGCAGCGCACGATAACAGGCCGGTCCGGGAACGCCCAAGCATGCCGAGCAACATCACGCTGCATCGCCAACGCACCTTCGGTGGCGTGATCGGCATCGTCGTGCTGGCCTTCGGGCTCGGCTACCACTTCTTTCCGCGCCTGTTCCACGCGGAGCCGGGCGAGGTCGTGCGGCGCAGTGTGCCGGCGTTGCCGGCCGCGGCGCCCGGCGGCACGGCGACGGCCAGCGAGCCCGCCGAAGAGGAATTGAACGCCGGGCCGCCGCTGACCCTGGCACCCACCGCGGTGATCGCCGCGCGGCTGAGCCGCGGGCATGCGCAGCTGCCGAAGCAGCTGACGCCTGATCCGCCGAAGCTGCGCGTGCTGCTGGATCGTGCCGACAAGGCGCTTGCCGCCGGCGACCTTGGCGGCGGCAAGGACAGCGCCGCGGCGCTCTACCTGCAGGCCGCGAAGGACAAGCCGGACAGCCGCCGCGCCGCGCAGGGCGTGATCGACGTGCACGCGCGGCTGGTGGCGCAGGCCGAGCGCGCCATCGCGCTCGGCAATGCCGAGGAGGCCGGCGAGCAGCTGGCAGCACTGCAGCAGCTGCCCGGCAGCGCGGACGACGCGGCGCGCCTCGCCGCCGCGCTGAAGACGCTCACCGACGTGCGTCCGCTGCTGACGCAGGCGGCCGGCCTGCTGCAGCAAGGCAAGGCGGACCAGCCCGCCGGCCGCAGCGCGCTGGACATCTACCGCCAGGTGCAGCAGCTCGATCCGCAGAATGCGGTGGCCGAGCAGGGCGTGCTCGACGTGCAACACGTGGTGCTGGACCGCGCGCTGGCCGCGGTGGCGCAGAACGATTTCGCCGGCGCGGACAAGGTGCTGGCCGAGGCGCAGGCGATCCGCCCGGGTTCGCAGCAATTGCACGACGTGCGCCAGCGGGTGGACGACATGCGCACGGCGCGCGCCAGCGGCGTGCTGGGCCAGGCGCACTCCGCGCTGGATGCGGGCAATCTCGCGCTGGCGAAGCAGCTTGCCGGGCAGGCCGCGGCGATCAGCCCGCAACTGGCCGGACTCGCCGCGTTCGAGCAGCAGCTGGTCAATGCCCAGCTCTACGCCAGCCGCAAGCCCGGCCAGGTATTCACGGATCGCTACGTCGACCTGCCGGGACAGTCCCCGGCGATGGTGGTGATTCCCACCGGCAGCTTCCTGATGGGCGCGGCCGACGACGACAGCGGACGCAACGCCGCCGAGCAGCCGCAGCACAAGATCGGCATCGAACAGGGCTTCGCGATGGCGCGCAGCGCGATCACCGTGGGCCAGTTCCGCGAATTCGTGCGCGAGAGCGGCTACGTGCCGGACTCGGTGAAGCAGGGCGGCGCCAGCGTCTACGACGAGCGCAGCGGCGCGATGCGCGACGACAGCAGCGCCACCTGGCAGGACGATTACGCCGGCCGCAAGGCCGCCGACAACCTGCCGGTGGTCAACATCTCCTGGGGCGACGCCAAGGCCTACGCCGACTGGCTCAGCCAGCGCACCGGCAGGAAATACCGCCTGCCCAGCGAGGCCGAATTCGCCTACGCATTGCGCGCCGGCACCACCACGCGCTACTGGTGGGGCAACGGTACGCCGGACCGCAAGGTGGAGAACCTCACCGGCTCGCGGGACCGTTCGCCCAGCGGCCGGCGCTGGAACCACGCGTTCAACGGCTACGGCGACGGCTACTGGGGACCGGCGCCGGTGATGAGCTTCGCGCCCAATCCGTTCGGCCTGTACGACATGGGCGGCAACGTCTCCGAATGGGTGGCCGACTGCTGGCACGACAACTATATCCGCGCGCCGGTCGACGGCAGCGCCTGGCTCAACCCCGGCTGCAGCGTGCGCGTGCTGCGCGGCGGCTCCTGGGGCAGTTCGCCCGACCAGGCGCGTTCGGCCTGGCGGCAGGGCGCCGACGGCGGCGTGCGCAGCGGCCGGGTCGGCTTCCGCGTGGTGCGCGAGCTGTAATTTCGCCGCACCGCACTACACCAAAGCCCCTAAATTCGCGTAGATTGTGCAGGCCGCACGGCCATCGCCTCGCTGGAGGCGGTGCCTTACTCAACCACGATGGATGCCCATGGCTACCAAGACCACTGCCAAGAAAGCCCCCGCCAAGGCCGCCAAGCCGGCGCCGAAGGCCGCTCCCGCCGCGATCAAGCCGATCAAGGACTCGCTCAGCAAGTCCGGCCTGATCTCCCACATCGCCCAGCAGACCAGCGTCGAGACCAAGCACGTCAAGGCCGTGCTCGCCGCGCTGGAGCACGCCGTGCTCGGTGCCGTACACAAGAAGGGCGCCGGCCAGTTCACCCTGCCGGGCCTGTTCAAGATCAACGCGATCCAGGTGCCGGCCAAGCCGAAGCGCACCGGCATCAACCCGTTCACCAAGCAGGAACAGGTGTTCGCGGCCAAGCCGGCCACGGTGAAGGTGAAGGTGCGTCCGCTGAAGAAGCTCAAGGACGCCGCGCTCTGAGGCGCGCCGATGCCTGCCGGCGGTTCGCCGGCAGGCATCGCCTCTCGGCCCGGATGACGGGCAGGGCACGGGCCGCGCAAGCGGCCTGTGTCGTATCCGGCGTCATGCCGATGGCTCCCGTCGATCGAGTCGCGGCATGCCCCGCATGTGCCACGCGCCATCGATCGCGCGGGATTACCGCGGGCTAGACTGTCCGCCGGAATCATGGGCCAGCGAGGAGCAGTGCGTGCCAGCTTCCATCCCGCAAGCGGTCGACACCCCACTCACCCATGCCGCCATCTTCCTGGTCGTGACGGTGAACCCCGGGCCGCAGCATCGCGACGCCGTGCGTGCGTTCTGCGGCGACTTGCCGGGGTTGCTGCGCGCGGTGGGTTTCCGCGATCCCGAGGGGCGGCTGTCCTGCGTCGCGGCGTTCGGTTCCGAGGCCTGGGACCGGCTGTTCGGACCGCCGCGGCCGAAGGAACTGCATCCGTTCCGCGAGATCCGCGGCAAGCACCATGCCGTCGCCACGCCGGGCGACATCCTGTTCCACATCCGCGCCACGCGCATGGACCTGTGTTTCGAGCTGGCGATGCAGATCATGTCCCGGCTCGGCGATGCCGTCGCGGTGGCGGACGAGGTGCACGGCTTCAAGTACTTCGACAACCGCGATCTGCTCGGTTTCGTCGACGGCACGGAGAATCCCGTGGGGCAGGACGCGATCGGCGCCACCGTGATCGGCGACGAGGACGCGGGGTTCGCCGGCGGCAGCTACGTGATCGTGCAGAAGTACCTGCACGACCTGAAAGGTTGGGATACGTTGCCCGTGGAAGCGCAGGAAAAGATCATCGGCCGCACCAAGCTCTCCAATGTCGAGCTGGATGACGCGGTGAAGCCGAGCTGCGCGCACAACGCGCTGACCACCATCGTCGAGGACGGCGAGGAACTGGACATCGTGCGCGACAACATGCCGTTCGGCGACGTGGGCAAGGGCGAGTTCGGCACCTATTTCATCGGCTACGCCAGGTCCCCGCGCCGGATCGAGCAGATGCTGCAGAACATGTTCGTCGGCAACCCGCCGGGCAACTACGACCGCCTGCTCGACTACAGCCGCGCCGTCACCGGCTCGCTGTTCTTCGTGCCGCCTGCGGCGTTTCCGGAAAGCCTCGCGGACTGACGGCCGGCGTCGGCAAGCGCGGCCCCCTGGAGGCTGTCGCCACCGACCCTCGGCTTGCGGATGTCGCGGGTAAGCAAGTGCGAAGCGGCGCCATCCGCCCGGATTGCGGACAAAACAAAGGCCCCGAACGGGGGCCTGAGTCTTTGGTACCGGTGATAGGACTCGAACCTACACTCTGTCGCCAGAAGCGGATTTTGAGTCCGCCGCGTCTACCATTCCGCCACACCGGCACGTGGGCTGTGCATTATGCCGGCTTCAGTGCACCGGGTCGAGGCCCAGCTGGCGCTCGCAGCGCTCGTAGCCGGTTTCGCCGGCCAGCGGCTGAAACACCGCGCAGTGGGTCATGTTGCCGGAGTA
Source organism: Rhodanobacter sp. C06 (assembly GCF_002001105.1). GTDB lineage: Bacteria > Pseudomonadota > Gammaproteobacteria > Xanthomonadales > Rhodanobacteraceae > Rhodanobacter_A. Next base: position 98,496 of record NZ_MUNP01000059.1, read on the forward strand.
GATGTGCAGGCTGACCGCGATGTCGCGGTCGCTGGGGTTGCGGATGGTGTGGTACTCGTGCGGCGGGATCAGGCTGCCGGCGGAGCCGGGGCCGGCCTGCACCGAGCCCACCGGCTGGAAGCGGCAGTGGCCGTCCTGGTCGTCGAGCCGTTCGTACTGCACTACGTCGAGCGCGCCGTACCACACGCCTTCCACGCACCACATGCCGGCATGGTCGTGGATCGGCGTGCCTTGGCCCGGGCCCCAGGTCATCGCCACCACGCAGTAGCCGTGGTCCTCGCTGCGGTACAGCTCGCGCCGCGCGTAGCGGCCTTCGGCGGTTTCGAGCACGCACTCGGGCAGTTGCACCTCGTGGCTGCGGATCAGCCGGCACAGGCTGTTGCGCAGGCTGTCGGTGATCGCCGGCGTGCTGCCCTGGGCGACCGCGGTGTCGATCGCGGCGATCAGCTGGCGACAGCCGGGGAATTCGGTGGTGAGCATGGCGTTCTCGGTAAAACTGGCAAGGTGTCACCATTCTACCAGTGCACCGCGAGCAGGTTCCTCGACAGTCAGAGCCGCGCGAGAAAGCTGCCGATGGCGTGGCTGTAGTTCTCGATGTCGACGAGGAAGGCGTCGTGGCCCTGCGGCGAGTCCAGCGCCACGAATTCCACCGCGGCACCGGCGGCCTGTAGGCCTTCAGCGATCTGCTCCTGCTGCTCCAGCGGGAACAGGATGTCGGTGCTGACGCCGATCACCAGCGCGCGCTCGATGCGGATGCGCTTGAGGCCTTCGGCCACGCTGCCCCCGCCGTATTCGGCGATGTCGAACCAGTCGCTGGCGCGCGAGAGGTAGAGGTAGCTGTTCGGATCGAAGCTGCGCACGAAGCGGCGGGCGTGGCCTTCGAGGTAGGACTCCACCTGGAATTCGAAACCAAACGGCTGTTCCTCGCGCTGCTCGGCGTCGAGGCGGATGCGCGCGAAGCGGCCATTCCATTCCATCGCCGAGCGGTAGGTGATGACGCCCAGCTTGCGCGCGATGCTCATGCCCATGTCGGGGTAGCGCGTGCCGTCGGCATGGATGTCGTAGTCGCCGCCGGCCCAATTGGGGTCGAGCCGGATCGCCTCGCGCTGCAGCGAGCGGATCGCGATGGCGAACGGCTGCGCCTGCGGCGCGGTGTCCACGCTGACGTGGGCGCGCACGGTGCCGGGATGCAGCAGCATGTAGGCCAGCGCGGCCATGCCGCCCATCGAGCAGCCGACCAGACAGGCGAGGCGCTCGATGCCGAGGCCTTGCACCACGTCGTGCGCGGCGTTCGCCACGTCTTCCAGCGCGAGTTCCGGAAAATCCAGCCGGTACGCCTCGCCGGTGGCGGGGTTGATCGAGGCGGGGCAGGTGGAGCCCTTGTCGCTGCCCAGCGAGTTCACGCAGATCACGAACCAGCGCGAGCTGTCGATGGCCTTGCCAGGGCCGGCCATGCCTTCCCACCAGCCGGGTGTGGGATCTTCCGCGCTCGACATCATGTGCGCGCTGGGCGAGAGGCCGGTGAGCACCAGGATCGCGTTGTCGCGCGCGGCGTTCAGCGTGCCCCAGGTCTCATAGGCCACGCGCGCGCCGTGCAGCGTGCCGCCGCGCTTCATGGGGAACGGCGAGGGCAGGACACAGTAGCGGCGGGCGTCGGCCGATCCTTCGGGCATGGCTCAAAGCACCTTGTCGATGGTGATGGCGATGGGCGTCCTGCGGTCGGTGTCCACGACGCCGGCGCTGCCTTCGAGGTCGCCGGGCTGGGCGATCGGCTGGCCGCTGTGGCTGATGCGCGCGGAAACCACCACGCGCGCCACCGAGGAGAGCTTCAGCTCCGGCGTCATCGCCATCGCGTCGCTGAGCGTGGCGGCGACGGGCAGCGCGCCGGCGTCGAACTTCGCCACGGCCAGCGGCATCGGCGGACCGCTCACCGCGCGGGCGTAGACGTAGAGCTGGTCGCCGGGTTTGAGCTTGCCCTTGAGCGCGGGAGCGAGGCTCACTTCCACCTTCAGCGCGGCGCCCTGGCGGGCGACGGGCGCGGGCTCGTCGGCGGGCTTGATGCCGGCGCGGGCCTCGGCGTTCGCGATCTGCTCGGCCACGGCCTTGGCCACGCTGGAGCCGGGTTCCAGCAGCGGCTGCAGCTTGCGCCAGGTGGCGGCGGCGTTCGCGTACTGCGTGTGCTGGAACTGGCTGATGCCGAGCAGCCACAGCGCGCGCTGGCTGTCCGGCTGCAGCTCCAGCGCGTGCTGCAGCAGCGCTAGCGCGCGGCCCTCGATCAGGTGGTCGCTGCGCGCCATCGAGTCGGTCTCGGCCCAGCCCACCATCGCCGCCACGTTGTTCGGATCGATCTTGAGCGCCTGGTCCCAGGCGTCGCGTGCTTCCTCCGGCTGCTTCAGCGCGGTGGTGGCCTGGGCGAGCAGGGCCCAGCCCTGTGCATCGTTCGGCTGTTGCTGGAGATGCGCGCGCAGTTCGGTCAGCGCCTGCTGGAAATCCATCGGCTTGGGCGCGGCGGGCACGCCATCCAGCGCGACGGGCGTGCCGATGTGCAGGTACAGCGCGCCGGCGCCGATCGGCAGCAGCAGGGCGATAGCCAGCGCCAGCGCGAACACACTGCGTGGGCGGCCATGGCGGCGACCTTCGCGCAGCAACGGCACCAGCAGCAGGGCCAGCGCCACCGCAACCATCGCGGCGGCGAGCAGATAGAACGCGAGCTTCACCAGTCGTCCCCCATGTCGGCCGGCGCGTTGCCGGCCTGCCTGCCGTCGGCAGGCTTGTCATCGTCGATGGCACCGTTGCCGCGGTTGCGCCGGCGGATCGCCACCGTGACCACCGCGCCGCCGGCCAGCAGGATCGCCAGCGGCCCGAACCACAGCAGCCAGGTGCCCGGCTTCAGCGGCGGGTCGTACAGCACGAAGTCGGAATAGCGATCCACCAGGTACTGCTTGATCTCGGCGTCGCTCTTGCCCTGCTGCATCAGCTGGAACACTTCCAGGCGCAGGTCGCGGGCGAGGTCGGCGTTGGAGTCGGCCAGGTTCTCGTTCTGGCAGACCATGCAGCGCAGCTGCTTCGTGAGGTTCTGGAAGCGCACTTCCTGCGCGTGGTCCTGGAACGGCAGCGGCTCGATCGCGCCGCTGGCGGCGAAGGCGTGGCCGGCAAACATCAGCAGCGCTACCACCGAAACCCGTAGGAGCGCACCCTGTGCGCGACGGCTCTTGCGCGGGCTTTCGGCGAAGGGCATTCGCGCACAGGGTGCGCTCCTACCGGAGGGGCGTTGCCACGGGAACAGGCTCATGGCGCCTCCCGCTTCACGGCATCGATCGCCGGCTGCAGTTCCCGCGCGATCACCTCGGGGGTGAGCGGGCCGATGTGCTTGTAGCGGATCACGCCCTTCGCATCGATCAGGAAGCTCTCCGGCGCGCCGTACACGCCGAAGTCGATCGCGGTGCGGCCGGGCTGGTCGGCGATCACCAGGTCGTAGGGGCTGCCGTGCTCGCGCAGCCAGCGCCTGGCGTCGTCGGGCACGTCCTTGTAGTCGTAGCCCACCAGCGCGATGCCGAGCTGGCGGCCGTCGGCCATCAGCACCGGGTGTTCCTCGGCGCAGGCCACGCACCAGCTGGCGAACACGTTGATGAGGTAGGGCTTGCCGAGCAGGCTGGCCTTGGTCACGGTCTGGTCGGGCGCGTCCAGTTTCGGCAGCGCGAAATCCGGCGCGGGCTTGTCGATCAGCGGCGACGGCACGTAGCGCGCGTCGTGCCAGCTGTTCCACCAGATGCCGAAACCGAACAGGCCGACCAGGCTGATGAAGACGAGGAGCGGCACGAAGCGCTTCATGCAGGCGACTCCTGCGGTTGCGGCTCGATCGGCGGAAATGCGGCTTCGGCCGCGATGCGCTTGATACGGAAGCGGCGGTCACCGGCGCAGACGAAGCCACCCAGCATCATCAGCAGGCCGCCGCCCCAGATCCAGCGGATGAAGGGCTTGTAGTACAGCCGCAGCGCCCAGGCACCCTCGATGTTGTTCGCGTCCATCGGCTCGCCCAGCGCCACGTACAGGTCGCGGAACACGCCGGCGTCCACGGCCGACTCGGTCTGCACCTGCTCGCGCGCATAGGTGCGCTTCTGCGGATGCATCACCGCCACGGTGCGGCCGTCGCGCGACACGGTGACCACGCCCTGGTCGGCGCGCCAGTTCGGGCCGGTGGTGCGGTGCACGCCGTCGAAGCGGAAGTCGTAGCCGGCTATGACTTCGTGCTGGCCAGGCGCCAGGCGCACGTCATGGGTGACGCTCAGCGACTCGGACAGCAACACGCCGATCACGAACACGGCGACGCCCAGGTGCGCCAGCAGCATGCCTGCCATCTCGGCCGGATAGCGGCGGCCACGCGGCAGCTCGCGCCAGCGCTTGAGCGCGTACAGCAGCACACCCACCGCGATCCACACCGCCGCGGCCACGCCGGCGATCGCCTTCAGCTGGCCCTGCACGAAGAACGCCGCCACGATCGCGCAGGCCGCCGCGGCGATGCCGGCGCGCAGCGCCACCTGTTTCAGCGCGCCGCCGTCGGCCTTGCCCCAGTGCAGGAACGGCCCGAACGGCAGCAACAGCACGACCGGCGCCATCAGCAGCGGGAACAGCAGGCCGAAATAGGGCGGGCCCACCGAGATGCGGCCCAGGTGCAGCGCGTCGCCGATCAGCGGGAACAGCGTGCCCAGCATCACCATCGCCGCGGCCACCGCGAACATCAGGTTGCCGATCAGCAGCGCGGTCTCGCGCGAGATAATCTGGAAAGGCCGGCCGCCGGTCACCTTCGGCGCGCGCAAGGCGTACAGCAGCAGCGAGCCGCCCACCACGATCGCCATGAAGATCAGGATGAACACGCCGCGGCGCGGATCGGAGGCGAACGCATGCACCGAAGTGAGCACGCCCGAGCGCACCAGGAAGGTACCCAGCAGCGAGAACGAGAACGCGAAGATCGACAGCAGCAGGGTCCACGCGCGCAGGCCGCCGCGCTTCTCGGTGATCGCCTGAGCGTGGATCAGCGCCGCGCCGATCAGCCACGGCATGAAGCTGGCGTTCTCCACCGGGTCCCAGAACCACCAGCCGCCCCAGCCCAGTTCGGCATAGGCCCACCAGCTGCCGGCCACGATGCCCAGGGTGAGGAAGCCCCACGCCGCGTTGGTCCACGGTCGCGCCCAGCGCACCCAAGCCTGTTCGACTTCACCGCCGAGCAGTGCCGCGATGGAGAACGCGAACGCCACCGAGAAGCCCACGTAGCCCATGTACAGCACGGGCGGGTGGAAGGTCATGCCGGGGTCCTGCAGCACCGGGTTGAGGTCGGCGCCGTTCGCCGGCATCGGCAGCAGGCGACCGAACGGATCGGAGGTGAAGATGATGAAGGCGAGGAAGCCGATCGCGACCAGTCCCATCACGCCCAGCACGCGCGCGGCGAACACCTCCGGCAGCTTGTGGCTCAGTGCGGCCAGCGCCACCGTCCACACGTTGAGGATCAGGATCCACAGCAGCAGCGAGCCCTCGTGCGCGCCCCATACCGCGGCGATGCGGTAGTACCAGGGCAGGGTGAGGTTGGAGTTGTCGGCCACGTATTGCACCGAGAAATCGAAGTGCAGGAAGGCCCACGCGAGGATGCCGAACGCCATCGCCACGAACACCGCCTGGCCGGCGGCGGCGGGGCGGGCCACCGCCATCAGCGCGCGGTTGCCGCGCCACGCGCCGATCAGCGGCAGCACGCCTTGCGCGATGGCGAGCAGGAAGGCGAGTACCAGCGCGAGCTGGCCGAGTTCGGGGGTCATGGCTGGAGGCCGGGAACGGGGAACGGGAAACGGGGAACGGTGTGTTGCGATGCGATGGACATGGTCTTGCTCCGGTCAGGCGATGGAGGACGGGACGCGATGGGCTTACCCGCCACCCGCTCCCCGTTCCCCGTTTCCCTCTTCTTCGATCTTCTTGTCCGCATGCGCCTTCGCCATCGCGTCCTTGAGCTCCTTCGGCATGTAGGTCTCGTCGTGCTTGGCGAGCACCTCGGTGGCCACGAAGCGGGCGCCGTCCATGTGGCCGGTGGCGATCACCGACTGGTTGTCGCGGAACAGGTCGGGCAGGATGCCGGTGTATTCCACCGGCATCGCGCCTCCGGCGTCGACCACGGTGAAGGTGACCTGCAGCGAATCCTTGCTGCGCTGGATCGAACCGGCCTTGACCATGCCGCCGAGACGGAAAGTCTTGTACTGCGTCGCCTGACCCGACTGCACCTGGCTCGGGGTGAACAGGTAGTTCATGTTCTGCTGCAGCGCGTACACGCCGAGGCTGATCGCCAAGGCGGCGGCGATCGCCACCACGACCACGATGGTGAGCCGGCGCTTGCGGGTGGGGTTCATGGCCATGGATGTTCCTGCCCCTCAGGGCGATCGCGAAACGGAAGTGGCGCGACGCTCGCGCGCGGCCTGGCGCGTCAGCCGGCCGCGCAGTTCGCGCAGGATGCGGCGGCGGCGCAGCCGCGGCGCCAGCGTGTCGGCGACCAGCACTGCGAAGAACACCGCATAGGCCGGCCATACATAAGCCGCATAGCCGCCCATCCTGAAGAAGGCGGCCGCGTCGCCACCCACGGCCAGTAAGTGCTGCATGGCGCTCATGGAGTTGCCTCCGCCTCGGCGATCTGGCGCACCCAGTCCTTGCCGCCCTCCAGCGCCAGCAGGTCGGTGCGCGCGCGGCGGCACAGGCTGGCCGCATAGTAGGCCTTGGTGGCCAGCGTCATCACCAGCAGCGGCCACAGCATGTCCCAGGCCATCTTCGAATGGCCGAACACGTTCACCGTGCTGCCCTGGTGCAAGGTGTTCCACCACACCACCGAGTAGTGCACGATCGGCACGTTGATCACGCCGATGATCGCGAGGAAGCTCGCGGCGCGCGCGCCCTGGCGGCGATCCTCGAACGCGTGGTAAAGCCCGATCACGCCGAGGTACAGGAACAGCAGCACCAGCTCGGAAGTGAGCCGCGCATCCCAGGTCCACCAGGTGCCCCACATCGGCTTGCCCCACAGCGAGCCGGTGACCAGGGTGATGAAGGTGAACGCCGCGCCGATCGGCGCCGATTCCATCGCCACCACCTCGGCCAGTTTCATGCGCCACACCAGCGCCATGAAGCCGGACACGCCCATCACCGCGTAGACGAACATGCTCATCCACGCGCTGGGCACGTGGATGAAGATGATGCGGTAGGCGTCGCCCTGCTGGTAATCCGCCGGCGCCAGCACCAGGCCGCCGTACAGGCCGATCGCGCCGGCGAGCAGCGCCAGCCCCATCGCCCATGGCCGCACCGCACCCGCGAAGCGATAGAACGTCGGCGGCGAGCCGAGCTTGTGCAACCAGAGCGGGATCCACTTCGACATGCTAGAGCCTGCTAATGCCCGCCAAGTGCCCCGCGCCGGGATCTGTTTGCGCGCAGCCCAAGGAGGAACGAAGGAGTGGACGTCCGTCCACGACCGAGAGATGACGCCGGAATGCGGGCAAACAGACCCGGCCCTGCGGGTTGCCATCGAGTGGCCGCCATGCGGCAGCCCGCGGCTTGGCCTGACGGCCAGTCAGGCCGGCGCCACGCCCTACCACCTGGCGACCACTCGATGACAACGCGAGGTACTTGGTGGGCATTAGCAGGCTCTCAGGCGTCCAGGGCAATGCGCAGGGCTGCTGCGCAGGCCAGCGGCGCCAACACCACGCAGAGGATGAGTGCGGCGCCCAGCCAAGCGACCGGGGCGAACCACGGAAGGCCCTCTTGGGCGGCTGCCACGGCACCGGCCGCGAAGATCACCACCGGCACGCACAGCGGCAGCAACATCAAGGCCAGCAGCATACCAGAGCGCCGCGTGCCGGCCGTCAGCGCCACCAGCACCGCGCCGAGCAGGCTGAGCAGCGGCGTGGCCAGCAGCAGGGCGAGCAGCAGCGCGGGTATCGCGGTGGTCGGCAGGTGCAGCATCCCGGCCAGCAACGGCGCGATCACGACCAGCGGCAGCGCGGTGGCGAGCCAGTGCGCCAGGATCTTCATGCCCAGCATCAGCGCCAGCGGCTGCGGCGCCAGCACCAGCTGTTCCAGCGAGCCATCCTCGATGTCGCTGGCGAACATCGCGTCCAGCGCCAGCAGCATCGCCAGCAGCACGGTCACCAGCACCACGCCGCCCGCGATCCGCTGCAGCAACGCCAGGTCCGGCCCCAGCGCGAACGGGAACAGCACCACCACGATCACCGCGTACAGCACCGGCATCGCCAGGTCGCCGCGCCGCCGCCATGCCAGCAGGAGATCCCGCCGCAACATCGCGGCGCAGGCTCGCGGCAGCGAGGCGCGGCTCATGGCTGTGCTCCCTCCCCTGTGAGCAAGGGGATGGGAATGGAAACATGGCGATGCGGCTTATGCATGCATGCGTATCCGCTGCGGCTCGCCGCCGTGGAACCCCACCGCGCCATGGCTGCTCACCAGCACGGCGCCGCCAGCTGCCACGTGCCTCTCCAGCAGGCGATTGACCAGCGCAATGCCGTGCCGGTCGAGGTTCGCGTACGGCTCATCGAGCAGCCACAGCGCCGCCGGCTGCAGCAGCAGGCGCGCCAGCGCGGCGCGCTTCTTCTGCCCGGCGGAGAGCCGCCGCAGCGGCTCGTCCCCGTAGCCGGCGAGGCCGACCTCGTCGAGCACGGCATCCACCGTGATGTCGTCGCGCCGGCCGTGCAGGCCCGTCGCAAAGACGAGATTCTCGCGCGGGCCCAGCTCCAGCTTCTGGCCCAGCTGGTGGCCGAGGAACAGGATCTCGCCCGCACAGGCGTCGCGCTGCCACGGTGCGCCGCGCCACAACAGCCGGCCCTCGCTCGCGTGCAACAGGCCGGCCAGCAGGCGCAGCAAGGTGGTCTTGCCGCTGCCGTTGTCGCCCTCGACCAGTGCCAGCTCGCCCGCGTTCAGGCGGAAATCCAGCGGCGCGAACACCGGCTCGTCCTGGCGGTGGAAGCTCAGGCGATGCGCTTCAAGCAAGGGGACGGAAGTAGCTGCGGTCATTGCTTCCATTGTCCGCAATGCCCCGCGGGCTTGTCCATGCGGCGTGCTGCCGCTGGGTGGCGACTCAAGTCTGCATGCTGTTCAGCAGGCGCAGCTCGGCCGGACCATCGGCCACGCCATGCACGTAGGCGAGTTGTCCGTGCTGGCGCGCCAGCGCATCCAGCGTCGCGCCGTCGGCGCCCACGGCGAACAGGCTGGGCTCGCTCCAGCCGCTGGTGCCCACGCCGATGGCCGGGTACACCGCGACGCCGGGCAAGCTGCGCAAGGCGTCGAGCAGCTCGCGCTGGGCGGCAGCGTTCTCGGCCGGCGCGCGGCGCCGCGCCTGCGGGTTCCAGGCGGTGATGAAGCCCCACGGCCGCGCACCGATCACGCCGGCCAGCTCGGGCTGCGGCCGCAGATTGATGCGGATCGTCGACCAGATGACCGTGTCGATGCTGACCCAGTAGGCCGTGCTGAGAAAGGCTTCTTGCAGTGAATCATCCATGGCGCAATACCGGCAAAGGGGACAGGCGAGCTTGCAGCATGGCCGCGGCCGCATCGAGGTCGACGGCTTCGACATCGGGCGCACCGCGCAGCAGCTCCTCCAGCAACGCATCCTGGGCGCGCCCGCGCTCCAGCGCGTAGGCGTAGGGCAGGTGGGTGAAGGTGACCAGCCGGTAGCGCGCCATGTAGTGGCCGGGGATGCGCTCGGCCAGCTGCGCGCCCAGCGCGCGCTTGGCCAGATAGTGCGGGTCGGCCACCGAGTCGCGCATTTCCACGTAGTTCTCCAATGCCATCGCGGCGATCGCGTTCGCGTTCGGCTGGCGGATGCGCTGGAACTCGGCGAACACGCCGGCGCTGTCGTTCGGCGATGCGGCGAGCAACTCGACCAGTGTCACCGTGTCCTCGAAGCCGCAGTTCATGCCCTGGCCGTGGAACGGCACGATGGCGTGCGCCGCATCGCCCACCAGCAGGGCGCGGCCGTCGAGGTGCCAGCGGTCGAGGTAAAGCGTGGAGAGCGTGCCCACCGGATGCTCCGCGTAGTCCGCGTCGAAGCGCGGGAGCAGCGGCAGCAGGTCGGGGAAGTCCGCGGCGAAGAACGCGCGCGCCGCGGCAGCGTCGCGCAGGGTGGCGAAGCTGGGGTGCGCGCCCTGCGCGGGCAGGAACAGCGTGACGGTGAAGCTGCCCTCGGCATTCGGCAGCGCGATGCACATGTAGCCACCGCGCGGCCAGATATGCAGCGCGTGCGGCTCCAGCGCGAAGCGGCCTTCGCCACCGGACTGTTGCACCAGCGCGGGTGGCAAGTTGTCGGCGGCGGGAATCTCCAGCTCCTTGTAGCCGTGCCCCAGCGGCTCGGTGCGCTCGCCCAGCGGCGCGTAGGCGTTCATTGCCGCACGCAGCGCCGAGCCCGCGCCATCGGCGCCGATCAGCAGGCCGGTATCGTGCTCGCGCTGCATGCCGTCCTCGTCGGCCAGCCGGATGCGGCGCCGGTCGAAATCCGCATCCAGCAGCGACTGGCCGAAGTGGAAGCGCACGCCGGAGGCCTCGGCCGCATCCAGCAGCAGCATGTTCAACGCGCCGCGCGAGACCGACCAGATCACCTCGCTGTCGTCCACGCCGTAGCGCTGCAGCCCACTGGTGCCGTTTGTCGCGTGCACCATGCGCCCGCGCATCATCACCGCCCGCTTGAGCACCTCGTCGGCCAGCCCTGTCGTGCGCAGCGCCTGCAGGCCGCGCTCGGCCAGCGCGAGGTTGATCGAACGCCCACCGAGAAAGCCCCCGCGGCGCGGATCGGGCCGCTTCTCGAACACCTCCACCGCGAAGCCGTGCTGCGCCAGCTGCCGCGCCAGCAGGGCGCCCACCAGGCCGCCGCCGATCAGGGTGAGGGATGGACGCTGCGTCATGTCGCGTTCCGTCGAAGGGATCGCGCCACTGTTCCGCAAGCGGCGCGCGACTGCAATACGCGCCGGGCCATGCGCCTCAGAAGCTCATGAAATACCCGCCGTTCACCGGCAGGTTGACGCCGGTGAGGTAGCCGGCGTCGTCGGCGGTGAGGAAGGTCACGGCGCGGGCGATGTCGCCGGGCTGGCCGAGCCTGCCCACCGGGATGCCGGCAACGATCTGGGCGCGGATCTCGGCGGGCACCGCGGCCACCATCGGCGTGTCGCAGTAGCCGGGCGAAACGCTGTTGACGGTGACGCCCTTGCGCGCGGTTTCGCGCGCCAGCGCCATGCTGAAGCCGTGCACGCCGGCCTTGGCGGCCGAGTAGTTGGTCTGGCCGAACTGGCCGGTCTGGCCGTTCACCGAGCTGATGTTGACGATGCGGCCGAAGCCGCGCGTGCTCATGCCCTCCACCACGGCGTGACAGGTGTTGAACAGGCCGTCGAGGTTCACCCGCATCAGCTCATGCCATTGCGTAGGCGTCATCTTGCGCAGGCTGGCGTCGCGGGTGATGCCGGCGGCGTTGACCAGGATGTCCACGCCGCCATGCTCGCGTTCGAGGCGGCCGATCAGCGCGGCGCAGGCGTCGTGGTCACTGACGTCCATCGCTTCGTGGCTGATCGCGTCGCCGAACTCGGCAACGGCCGCGCGGAACCCCGTGAGGCGCGACTCGCTGGCGGGCAGGTCGGCCGCGACCACGCGGCGGCCGGCCTTGGCCAGCTGGCGGCAGATTTCGGTGCCGAGGCCGCCGAGGCCGCCGGTGACCAGGGCCAGGCGCGTGGGGGCACCGTTCATGGGGGATGAGGTCATGGTTTGTTCCGTTGTCTTTGCGATCATCCTTGATCGCGAAAATCACATGGGCGGCGATCCTTGGCCGCACTCTTCATATCAAACAAAACGCGCCGCTTTGGGCGGCGCGTGGTGGCAAGCGGGAGGTGCCTTCAGCCGGTCTTCTTGTGGCCGCCGCGGCTGCCGCCTTGCGGGGTGATCTGCGCGGCGGCATCGAGCAGGCCGCGCTGCATGGTCTTCCAGGCGTCCATGTTGCGCTCGGTCAGCTCGTTCACCATCGCCCACGGGGTCTGCCCCATCAAGCTGTTGAGCTGGGTGCGGAACTGCTGCTGCTGGTCGAGGAATACCTGCAGGCTGCGCTCCAGGTACGGGCCCATGAAGCCCTGCAGTGAATCACCGTAGAAGCGGATGATCTGGCTGAGCAGTTGGGGCGACAGCATCGGCTGCCCCTTCTCCTCGTGCTCGGAGATGATCTGCAGCAGCACGGAGCGGGTGAGATCCTCGCCGGTCTTGGCATCGCGGACTTCGAAGTCCTCGTTGTCCAGCACCAGCTGACGCACCTCCTCCAACGTGATGTAGCTGGAGATCTCGGTGTCGTAGAGCCGACGGTTCGGGTACTTTTTGATGGTGCGCTTGGTTTGTGCCATGCAACGAAGCTAGCAGAGAATATTGCGCCGCACCAGTAGACCACTGGCATGCGTTCGGCAGAATTGGTCTGCTCCGCGACGGGCCGTGGCGTGGCGATGTGCGCCGCAGTGGTCTGCAGCAAAGCCCGGTGCGGGCTCAGTGCCCCATGGCACCGCCCGCGCTGCCGAACGGCGGTTTGGCGAACCACAGGATCGGGATCAGCAGCAGGAACAGCACTGCGCAGCCCCAGAACACGTCGTTCACCGCCAGGGTGAGCGCCTCGCGGTTCACCAGCTGGTCGATCAGCCCCAGGCTCTGCTGATGCGGCATGCCGTGGTTGGCGAGGTCCTGCAGGAACTGCGTGGCCGCGGGATGGCCGGGGCTGACGTTCTCGGTGAGGTTGGCATGGTGCAGTTCACTGCGGTGCTGCCACAGAGTCACCGTGATCGCGGTGGACATGGAGGAACCCATGGTGCGGCAGAAGTTGGACAGGCCCGAGGCGCTGGCGATCTCCGAGGCGGGCAGGCCGGAGAGGTAGATCTGGTTCAGCGGGATGAAGAAGCAGGGGATCGCCAGGCCCATCACGAAGCGGGGCACCACCAGCGTGCCGAACGAGGCGTTGCTGTCGAAGCTGGCGAACCACCACGAGGTGAACGCGAAGATGACGAAGGCGAACGTCACCACCGCGCGCAGTTCCAGCCGGTGCATGTTCTTGCCCAGGATCGGCGATATCAGGAACGCCAGCACGCCCACCGGCGCGGTGGCGAGGCCGGCCCAGGTGGCGGTGTAACCCAAGTCGATCTGCAGCCACAGCGGGAACACCACGTTGATGCCGAAGAACGCGAACATGCCCAGCGTCAGCGCCACCACGCCCACGGTGAAGTTGCGCTGCTTGAACAGCGACAGGTCGATCACCGGGTGCTTGGCGTGGATTTCCCACACCACCAGGAAGGTGAGGCAGACCAGCGCGGTGATGCCCAGCGTGAGGATCAGCGGCGAGGCGAACCAGTCGTGATCGTTGCCGTTGTCCAGCATGAATTGCAGGCAGCCCACACCCACCACCAGCAGCACCAGGCCCACCATGTCGATCGGCGCCTTGAAGGTCTTCGTCTCGCGCTTGTGCAGGATCGACCAGGTGATCACCGCTGCGGCGATGCCCACCGGCAGGTTGATGTAGAAAATCCACGGCCAGGAGAAGTTGTCGGTGAGCCAGCCGCCCAGGATCGGGCCGAAGATCGGCGCCACCACCACGGTCATCGCCCACAATGCAAGCGCAATGCCCTGTTTCTCCTTCGGGTAACTGGTCAGCAGCAGGGTCAGCGACAGCGCCACCATCGGGCCGGAACCCGCGCCCTGCAGCAGCCGGCAGACCACCAGCATCGGCATGCTGGTGGCCAGGCCGCACAGCATCGAGAAGACCACGAACAGCAGCACCGACACCACGAAGGTGCGTACTTCGCCGAAGCGGCGCGCGATCCAGCCGGTGAGCGGCTGCATGATCGCGCTGGCCAGCGCGTAGGAACTGATCGTCCAGGTGCCCTCGCTGGGGCTCACGCCGAGGCTGCCGGAGATGTGCGGCACGGCCACGTTGACGATGGTCATGTCCAGCACTTCCATGAAGGTGCTGAACGCGACGGCGATGGTGAGCAGCGCCAGCGGACCGCCATGCAGCGGCTTCAGCGGGGCGGCGTTCTCGGGCGTGGTGGCCATGGGGATTCGCTGGGTATGGTGGGCGTATCGCGGCTGAAGCCGCTCCTGCAGGCATCTGTGTCGTAGGAGTGGCCTCAGCCGCGATGCTTACTTGCCGAGATTGGCTTCGATCACCTTCGCGGCCTCGGCGTCGGCCTCGCTGGCGATGCGGTCGTACACGGTGGTCTCGGCAGCCGGCAGGGCGGGGCCGGCCGCCAGCACCTTGCCCTGGTCGTGGCTGATGTCCACGGTGACGTCGGCGGACAGGCCCACGCGCAGCGGATGCTGGTCCAGTTCCTTGTCGTCCAGCGCGATGCGCACCGGCACGCGCTGCACCACCTTGATCCAGTTGCCGGTGGCGTTCTGCGCGGGCAGCAGCGAGAACACGCTGCCGGTGCCGGCGCCCAGGCCAACGACCTTGCCGCGGTATTCCACCTTGCCGCCGTAGAGGTCGGTGGTGATCTTCGCGGGCTGGCCGATGCGGATGTGACGCAGCTGGTTTTCCTTGAAGTTCGCGTCCACCCACAGGTCGTGCAGCGGCACCACACTCATCAGCGGCTGGCCGGGCGCCACGCTGTTGCCCAGCTGCACGCTGCGCTCGGCCACGTAGCCGGACACCGGCGCCACGATGGTGTTGCGCTGGGCGGCCACCCAGGCGGCGCGGAAGTTCGCGCGTGCCTGCTGCACGGCGGGGTTGCCGGCGATGTCGGTCCCGGCGATGGCGGCATGCGCGGCCTTGGCCTGCGCCTGGGCCGCATCCAGCGCGGCCTGTGCGCCGGCCACGGCGTCGCGCAGGTGCTGCACGATCTCGGGCGATTCGGCCTGGGCGGCGACCAGCGGCAGGTGGCGCTTCAGGTCGGCCTGGGCCTTCTGCAGTTCGACCTTGCGCGCCGCCACCGCGGCGTCGGCGCCGCTGGCGCTGTCGGTCTGGCCACGCACCTGGCGCACCGCGAGCGCCAGCGCACTGCGCGCCTGGCGCAGGCGCACGTCGGCGTCGGTGGGATCGAGACGCACCAGCACCTGGCCGGCGTCGACGTGTTCTGTGTTGTCGGCCAGCACCGCCACCACGGTGCCGGGCACCTGGGCGGAGATGCCCACCAGGTTGCCGCCCACGTAGGCGTTGTCGGTGCTCTCGCGGGTGGAGAACACGAAGAGCCAGAGCAGGAACCAGGCCAGCGCGGCGAGGATGAACACCGTCGTCACGATCACCAGCGCACGCCTGCGCCTGGGCGGATCCTTGGCGGCGAAACCGCTGTCGTTGCGGTCCTGCGGCTGGGCGGATTCGGTGGCGCTCATGGGCGTGGGCTCCGGCTGATGTTCGGGGAAGTGGGAGTCGTGCTGGCGGTGTCGGCGGGCATGCGGTAGCCGCCGCCCAGCGCCTTGATCAGGGCGAGATCGGTGGTCAGCGCCTGGGCATGCAGGCTGACCGCCTGATCCCGTTGCTGCAGCAACTGCGCCTGCGCGGCCAGACCTTCACGGGCGTCGCGCACGCCTTGGCGCAGGCGGGCCTGCGCGCTGGCGACGAGATGCTCGTCGGCGTCGACCTGCTGCCTTTGCTGCCGGCGGGTCGTGGCCAGTTGCTCGGCGGCCAGCGCCTGGCTGGCGACCTCGCGGGCGGCATGGAACACCGTCGCGTCGTACTGCGCCACCGCGTCGCCGAGCTGGGCGCGGCTGATGCCGTAGGCAGCCTTCAGCCGGCCGCCCTCGAAGATCGGCAGATGCAGCGCGGGGGTAAGCCCGAACACGCGGCTGCCCGCGCTGAACACGTTGTCCAGGCTGCCGGAGCTGCCGCCGCCGAACAGCGCCGGCGCGCCCTGGTTGGTGCTGGACAGTCCGGCCATCGCGGTGATGCTGATGTCCGGGAAGAACTGCGCGCGGGCCACATCGGTCTGCTTCAGCGCCGCCTCCACCTGCCAGCGGCTGGCGGCGATGTCGGGGCGGCGGGCGATCAGGTCGAGTTTGGCGTCGGCGGGCAGCGCGCCGCCGGTGGCGGGCAGCGGCCGTGGCGCGAGCGGCGGCAAGTGTTCCGGCGCCACGCCGAGCAGGGCGGCCAGCGCCACCTTGCGGATCTGCGCCGAGCTTTCCAGCGCGGTCTGTGCCTGCTGCACAGCGATGACGCGCGAACGGGCCTCCTGCACGGTATCGGGCAGGTCCACGCCTTGCCGCACGCGCAGCTCGGCGATGGCTAGCAGGCGCTGCTGCACGGCCAACGACTGCCGGGCCAGCGCCAGCCGGGCCTCGTCGGCGAGCCAGCCGAAATAGGTGTCCGCCACCGCGTTCTGGATCGTCAGCGCGGCCGCGCTGCGCTGCGCCTCGGCGGCATGCGCCTGGTCCAGCGCGCTCTCGATCGCCGCCCGCTTCTTGCCCCACCAGTCGAACTCGTACTGGAACTGCACGCCCAAGTCGGCCTGGTTGTACCAGGTGAAGCCCAGGAACTTCGGCGGGATCATGCCGTGCTCACTCAGGCGCTGCCGCGTGACTTGGGCGCTGCCGTTGATGCTCAGCCCGGCCTGCGCGGCGGCAAGCTTCACCGATTGCTCGGCGGTGTGCACGCGGCCTTGCGCCTGGACGAGGTCGGGCGACTGCTGCAGCGCCGTCGCCATCAGTTGGTCGAGTTGCGGGTCGTCATAGGCGCGCCACCAGTCGGTGGCCGGCCAGCCGGCGCGGGTGGGTGCCGAGAGGCCGGCCAGCGGCACGTCGTCGCGCAGCGCAGGGTGCTGCAGTTTCGGCGGTGCGAACGCGCAGCCGGCGAGTGTCAAGGCGACGGCAAGGGCCAGGGCCACGCGTGGGCGGGGCGGGGCGAAAGTCATCTGGGGCTCCTTCACGACGCGTCGTCCGCGTCGAGCTGGTCGAGGTTGCGGGCGAGCTTGCGCAGCAGGCGGCTGAGCTGACGCCGGTCGGTGGCGCTGAAGCCGGCGAACATCGCCTCCACGCGGGGAAACATCGGCGGCAGCAGCTTCTGCACGAAGCGGCGGCCGGCGGCGGTGATGCGCATCAATACGCAGCGGCGATCCTCGACGCTGGCGCCGCGCGAGATCAGGCCGCGCTTGACCAACGCGTTGCCGATGCGGGTCATGTTGGTGCTGCCCTGCGAGGTGAACTCGCACAGCTCGCCGGGGGTGGAACTGCCGTCCGGGCGGCTGTGCAGCATCACCAGGGTAAGGAATTCGCTGTGGTTCAGCTGGTGCTGCCGGATTTGTTCCCCCAGCCCATCGTCGAGGCGGGCGCCCACCATCACCATCAACCGGCACAGCGTGACCTGCTCGGCGGGCAGATGCGGAATGACCTCGCGCATCCGCCCGATACCCTCGTCCATCATCGCGATGCAGTTGTCGAGACGCGCCATTTCACCAATTCATATTTCACCAGTGAAATAAATTCTGGCGTGGCTTGTCATGCGGTGCAAGTGCCGCGATCAACGGGCTGCGGGTTCAGGCAGTCGAAACAACTTGCGGGCGTTGGCGGTGGTTGCAGCTGCCACCGCGTGCTCCGGCTCGCCGCGCAGCGCCGCCACGCAACGCAGCACCTCGGCGACGCGTGCCGGTTCGTTGCGCTGGCCGCGGTGGTTCGCGTCGGGCTGGTCCGGTGCGTCGCTCTCCAGCAGCAGGAACTCGATCGGCATGTCCGCCACGATGCGGCGCAGGCGCTGCGCCCGCTCGTAGGTCACCGGTCCGCCGATGCCGACCATGAAGCCGAGGTTCCACAGCCGGCGTGCCTGCTCCTCGCTGCCGGAGAAGCTGTGCACCACGCCGCGCACGCCGGGATGGCGGCGCAGGGTGAGGATCACTTCCTCCAGTGCCTGGCGGGCGTGCACGATCACCGGCAGGTGGAGCTCGCGGGCCAGCGCCAGTTGCCGCGCAAAGTAATCGCGCTGCAGTGCGGGGTCCAATTCGTGGGCGTGGAAATCCAGCCCGATCTCGCCGACCGCCACGGCAGCGTTCGCGTCACACCATGACAACAAGGCATCCACATCGCCGGGCGCATGCTGCTGCAGGTACAGCGGGTGCAGGCCGTAGGCAGGAAACAGCGTGCGTGGATGCGCCGCGCAGAGGTCGCGGATGCGCGTCCAGCTGACTGCATCCACGGCCGGCACCACCAGTTGCTCGATGCCGGCGTCGCGCGCCCGCTGCAGCACCTGGGCGCGGTCGGCATCGAAGGCGCGGTCGTCAAGATGGACGTGGCTGTCGGCAAGCACGGGCGTGATGCGTCTCTCGTTTTCCGATACCGGACGTCGATGTCGGCTGAAGCGATCTCAACGTGAAGTTAGTGTAACGGCGACGGTCTAGGTGTTATTCAGATACGTGAAGGTTCAATGGCGCTGCAGGTCGCAGGCGGGGCATGTCGCACCCGTCGCGGTCGGACACTGACAGAGGAGGATGGATATGAACAGGTTGATGGTCAATGCACTCAATGTGGGGATTGCTGCCGCGCTGGCCGTCGGCTTGTCGGCCTGCAATCGCAGCGCCGATGCCGGCACGCAGGGCGCGCAGGCGGCGGCCTCCGCGGCGGCACCGATGCCTGCACAGCAGCCGGCGCAACCGGCGGGTCCGCAGTACGCCCAGGTGACCAGCGTGACGCCGGTACGTTCGTCCGGGACGGCGGCGCATCAGGTCTGCCGCGACGAGGTGGTGAATCACACCGCGCCGCCGAAGGACCAGCACAACATCGCCGGTACCGCGATCGGCGCCGTCGCCGGCGGCCTGCTCGGCCACATGGTCGGTGGTGGCAAGGGCAAGACGCTGGCCACGGTGGCCGGTGCGGTGGGCGGCGGCTACGCCGGCAACCGCATCGAGAACGCGCATCACCAGCCGCAAGTGACCCAGACGACGGAGCAGCGTTGCAGCACGGTCGCCGGCAGCAACGGCAAGATCATCGGTTACGACGTGCAGTACGTGTACAACGGCGTCACCCGCACCACGCGCATGGATCACGACCCGGGCGATCGCGTGCAGGTGCAGGAGGGCGTGACCGCCGTTTCGGACGCCCGTTGATCACCGGTTCCGCAGCCCTCGAAGGAGCAGTGCAATGAACATCACCATGCGACGCATCGTTCCGGCGGCCGTGTTGGCGGCGGGGCTGGCGCTGTCTGGTTGCGCCACCGGTCCCGGCTACGGCAACGGTGGCTACCAGCAGGGTTACGGGCAGGGCCGTGGCGGTGGCTACGGCCGCTGCCAGGGCTGCGGTGTGGTGCAGGATGTGCAGCCGGTGTACGTCGACAATGGCAATGGCAACGGCGGCGTGCTGGGTGCGGTGATCGGCGCCGTGGCCGGCGGCGTGCTGGGCAGCACCATCGGCAAGGGTGACGGCCGCAAGGCTGCCACGGTGGTCGGTGCGGTGGCCGGCGGTGTCGTCGGCAACCAGATCGGCAAGCGTTCCGACGATGGCGACAATGCCTGGCGGATCGTGGTGCGGTTGGACAACGGCCAGTACGCCACGGTGACCCAGCGCGATAACCCGAATGTGCGCAACGGCGACTACGTGCAGGTGCGCGACGGGCAGGTCTACCCGATGTAGGTTCTTCGAAGTGGACGTCTGGATGTCTGGACGTCTGGATGTCCAAATGAAAAGGCCCTCGCAAGAGGGCCTTTTTTTATGAAGTGCAGCCATGGATGGCCGCCCGTTTGATTTTAGCGATCAAGGATGATCGCAAAGATGTCAGTTCACGGCGTAGAACGTGTGGTCGCCGATCGTGATCGATGGCTTGTTGCGCGACCATGCCGGCGCTATCGCCACGGTGGCGAAGTGATCGGCGCGCGGCACCACGGCGCTGCGCTGGTTCGCCGGCAGCTGCCAGACGTGGATCATCCGTCCGGCGATTTCCCATGCCTTGTGGAAAGCCTCGACGTTGGTGATCTCGAACGAGCCGGGCGTGGTGGTGGTGGCGAACTGATGCGGCGCCATCACGACTTCGCACACCGTGTTGCCCCACTGGCCGCGTTCGCGGCGCCGCATCGCCACTTCGGCGACGGCCATCTGGCCGACGGTGGATTGGCTGCGCGCCTCCAGGTACACCGTCGTGGCCAGGCACGCCTGGTTCGCGACGGGTTGCGGCATCAGGGTGGTCATCCACAACAGCATGGAAAGTTTCATTGTCTGCCTCCAGCGTGCTGTACGCGCAGACCTAAGGAACTGTCCGGGCGCCGTTGCGGTGGACGGGCTGGCAGGCCGTTCCACCTGGATTGATCGCACAGCCGAAACTTGTGGCTGGGCGAATGCCACGGGATTGTGGCGTTCGAGCGGCGGCATCTGTGCCGATCGAGGATGTTGTCGAGGCGCTGCGCGGCAGCGGTGCCGTGTAGCCTGCAACTTGTTCCGCACTTGGGCGGGTGTTCCATCCGGCGTTCTTCACCGGGTCGCGCCGATACGGAATCTTCCGGTTCGTCGCGTGCTTCGGCAGCCGTGGGTAGCGGATGCCGCATCGATAGGGTGGGCGGAGCCTAACGGCGGATTTTTTTCACGGCAAGTGCCGGGGTGTTCCGATTCAACGCGCACTCATGCAAAACGTCGACAAAAGTGAACGACTGTTCACGCAACTGCGACGATGTACACGCTTCTAGCTCTCCCAGCGATGTTGCATGCACAACATCAGGCCATCGTCGAGTTGCAGTGCGTCGCGCTCCGTCATCGTTGATGCGATGTCGTCGTTCAACACCGCGAGTGCGTCGATGTTGTTGCCATCGTCGACGACATCGAGCAGCACGCCGATGTCGTTGCCGTCGCGATGCAGGATGTCGCCGGCGATCGCGTTGCGCGTGAGGCGCACGTTGCACAGACGTCGCTTGTGCCCGCCGCGCCAGTGCAGGCGCGCAACGATTTCCTGGCCGGGATAGCAGCCCTTGTCGATCGCGACGGCTTGCAGGCGATGCAGCGACAGTGCGGGCGGCAGCAAGACATCGAGTGCGGAAGCCGGCAGCCAGGGCCAACCCAGCAGGATTTGTGCTCGTCGCCAGTGCTCGTCGCCCGTGCCGTCGGCAACGAGCTGCAGACTGTGCGAGCCGCAACCCAGCGCGACGGCGTTCGATGCGACGTGCGCGGTGTGCAGCGGCAATGCGGCACCGGTGGCCAGCACCTGCCATGGCGACGGTTGCAGCGTGAGCCTGGAGCGGAACACGTAGCGTCGCAGGGCTTCGCCCAGCGTCGCCGCGTCGCCGCCGCGCAGCAGCAGCAGCAGCCGTTGTTCGTCCAGCCGCGCCAGATGGAACAGTGCACGCACGCGGCCTTGCGCACCCAGCCATGCGCCGAACTGCCACGCGCCGACGGCGAGTGACTGGACGTTGCTGCTGAATTGCGCGTGCGCGTGGGCGAGCGCGTCGGGACCTTCGATCAGCAGGGTTTCGGCATGGCGGGTAGTCGACATAGACACATGCAGGTGTGGTCGGCGGCGGCGGAACACAAGTCGCCGTGGTGCCCGGTGCAGGCAGCGCTCGCGACATTCGTCAAGGTTGTGCGGCACTGCGGCAAGTATTAACCTTCCGCGGCTTGCAATGACCATGTCCGACACTTCCCGCCCAACCGAATCCAGGCCTGCATCCGCTTCCGCGGAACCGCCGGTCGTGCCCGCGCAACCGGCGGGGGAGAAGGCGGCGACGAAGCGGCTGGCGCCCGATCCCACCCGCTACGGCGATTGGGAAAAGAACGGGCGCTGCATCGATTTCTGATGCGTCGCGCGGCGGCATGCGTCGTCGCGCGTTGCGGTACGGCTTGGAAGACAGCTCCAGCGATTCCACTTCAGGATAGCCGCCATGGCAGACACGCGACGACCGCTCTCTCCCCATCTGCAGGTCTACAAGTGGCAGGTGCAGATGATGACCTCCATCCTGCATCGCGCCACCGGCATCGCGTTGGCCGTGGGCACGCTCCTGGTGGTCTGGGGCCTGCTGGCACTGGCCGCCGGCGAAAGCCACTTCGACCAGTTCAAGACCTGCATCGGCAGCCCGCTCGGCATCATTCTGCTGGTCGGCTGGAGTTGGGCGCTGTTCTATCACTTGTGCAACGGCATCCGTCACCTGGTGCAGGACACCGGTGCGGGTTATGCGATTCCGCAGTTCGTGCGTTCGAGCTGGCTGTCGGTGATCGTCAGCCTGCTGCTGGTGATCCTTGTCTGGGCCTATGTGCTGACCGCCGGAGGTGCCGCATGAGCGCGAACGCGAAGGATCTGCGCCATCCGCTGAAGCGCGCGCGTGGCCTCGGCTCCGCGCAGTCGGGCGTGGGCCACTGGTGGACGCAGCGTGTCACCGCCGCAGCGCTGATCCTGCTCGGCGTGTGGTTCGTCATCACCGTGTTGTCGCTGCTGCACGCCGACTACGCCACGGCGAAGGCTGCGGTGGCGAAGCCGTGGAACGCGCTGCTGCTGATCCTGTTCATCGTCACCATGTTCTGGCACGCCGTGCTCGGCCTGCAGGTGGTGATCGAAGACTACGTGCACACCCGCTGGAAGGAAGTGGTGCTGCTGGTGGCGATCAAGTTCCTCGCGGTGCTGTGCGCGCTCGCGGGCGTGCTGGCCGTGCTGCGCATCGCATTGGGAGTCTGAGACCGTGGAAAGCTACAAGATCCAGCAGCACAAGTACGACGTGGTGGTGGTCGGCGCCGGCGGCGCGGGCCTGCGCGCCACCTTCGGCCTGGCCGAGAAGGGCCTGAAGGCCGCCTGCATCACCAAGGTGTTCCCGACCCGCTCGCACACGGTGGCGGCACAGGGCGGCATCGCCGCCGCGCTCGGCAACATGGGCGAGGACGACTGGCGTTTCCACTTCTACGACACGGTGAAGGGCGGCGACTGGCTGGGCGACCAGGACGCGATCGAGTACATGTGCAAGAACGCGCCACAGTCGGTGATCGAGCTGGAGCACTACGGCGTGCCGTTCTCGCGCACCGAGGACGGCCACATCTACCAGCGTCCGTTCGGCGGCATGACCACGCACTACGGCAAGGGCACCGCGCAGCGCACCTGCGCCGCCGCCGACCGCACCGGCCACGCGATCCTGCACACGCTGTACCAGCAGGCGCTGGCGCACGATGCCGAGTTCTTCGTCGAGTACTTCGCGATCGACTTGATCTTCGACGACGAGGGCGTCTGCCGCGGCGTGCTGGCGCTGGACATGAACGAGGGCACCCTGCACCTGTTCCGCGGCCAGGCCGTTGTGCTGGCCACCGGCGGCTACGGTCGCGCCTATTTCAGCGCCACCTCGGCGCACACCTGCACCGGCGACGGCGGCGGCATGGTGCTGCGCGCCGGCCTGGCGCTGCAGGACATGGAGTTCGTGCAGTTCCATCCCACCGGCATCTACGGCGCGGGCTGCCTCATTACCGAAGGCGTGCGCGGCGAAGGCGGCTACCTCACCAATTCCGAGGGCGAGCGCTTCATGGAGCGCTATGCGCCCAGCGCCAAGGACCTGGCCTCGCGCGACGTGGTCAGCCGCGCCATCACCATCGAGATCCGCGAAGGCCGCGGCGTGGGCGAGCACAAGGACCACGCCTTCCTCAACCTGATGCATCTCGGCCCCGAGGTGATCCACGAGCGGCTGCCGGGCATCGCCGAATCGGCGCGCATCTTCGCCGGCGTGGACGTGACCAAGGAGCCGATCCCGATCCTGCCCACGGTGCACTACAACATGGGCGGCATCCCGACCAACTATCACGGCGAAGTGGTGCAGAAGAAGGGCGACGATGTCGACGCCGTGGTGCCGGGCCTGTTCGCGATTGGCGAGGCGGCTTGCGTGTCGGTGCACGGCGGCAACCGGCTGGGTTCCAACTCGTTGCTCGACCTGGTGGTGTTCGGCCGCGCGGTGGCGCACCGCTGCGCCGAGCTGGTCAAGCCGGGCGCGGCGCACAAGGACCTGCCTGCCAGTGCGCTGGACCAGGCGCTGGCCCGCTTCGACGGCCTGCGCCACGCCAGCGGCGAGCTGCCCACCGCACAGATCCGCCTCGACATGCAGCGCACCATGCAGACCGATGCCGCGGTGTTCCGCACGGGTGAAACGCTCAAGGAAGGCTGCGAGAAGATCGACGCGGTGCACGCCTCGTTCAAGCACGTGAAGGTCAGCGACCGCTCGATGGTGTGGAACTCCGACCTGATCGAGACGCTGGAACTGGCCAACCTGCTCGACCAGGCGGTGGCCACCATGCACTCGGCGGAGCAGCGCCCGGAGAGCCGCGGCGCCCATGCGCGCGAGGACTTCCCGGACCGCAATGATGCCGAATGGATGAAGCACACCATGGTCAAGGTGGACGAAAACGGCAAGACCAGCTTCGACTACCGCCCGGTGCACATGTTCACCCTGACCGACGAGGTCGAGGTGGTGCCGCCGAAGAAGCGAGTCTATTGACGCCCCCGTAGGAGCGGCTTCAGCCGCGACCAGAGGTCATCGGGGCCGCAGCCCCTCCTACAAGTTCGATTGAAGGGTTCCGCACATGGCAGAGTTTTCGCTACCCAAGAATTCCAGGATCCAGCCAGGCAAGCACTTTCCGGCGAAGGATGCGAAGAAGCCCCGCACCTTCCGCATCTATCGCTGGAGCCCGGACGACGGCCAGAACCCGCGCATCGACACCTACGAGGTGGATCTGGCCGCGTGCGGCCCGATGGTTCTGGACGCGCTGCTCAAGATCAAGAACGAGATCGACCCCACGCTCACGCTGCGTCGCTCTTGCCGCGAGGGCATCTGCGGCTCGTGCGCGATGAACATCGACGGCACCAACACGCTGGCCTGCATCTGCGCGATCGACAACGTGGCCAAGGGCGACGTGAAGATCTACCCGCTGCCGCACATGCCGGTGGTGAAGGATCTGGTGCCCGACCTCACCCACTTCTACGCCCAGTTCGCCTCGATCAAGCCGTGGATGCGCACGCAGAGCGCCGCGCCGTACAAGGAGCGCCTGCAGTCGCCGGAAGACCGCAAGAAGCTCGATGGCCTGTACGAGTGCATCCTGTGCGCCTGCTGCTCCACCAGCTGCCCCAGCTACTGGTGGAACGGCGACCGCTACCTCGGCCCGGCGATCCTGCTGCAGGCCTACCGCTGGATCGTGGACAGCCGCGACGAGGACACCGGCGCCCGCCTGGACGACCTGGAAGACCCGTTCAAGCTCTACCGCTGCCACACCATCATGAACTGCGCGCGCACCTGCCCGAAGGGTTTGAACCCGGCCAAGGCGATCGCGGAGATCAAGAAGCTGATGGTGGAGCGGCGGGCGTAAGCCTGCTTTTCCCTCTCCCCTCCGGGGAGAGGGCAGGGTGAGGGGGCGGGTGCTCGCGGGAAGCTTGAACGAGGAAATCCTTCGATGATGGATCGACGCAAGATCGCCCCCTCACCTCAATCCTCTCCCCGAAGGGGAGAGGAGGCAAAGGAGGCGCTACGCGCGCTTTGATCTTATGGACGCTGCCCGCATCAAGCGCCTGCGCTGGCGCACCCGCCGCGGCACCCGCGAACTCGATGCGCTGTTCGGTGGCTGGCTCGACGAGGCCTTTCCGCACGCCGACGAGGCGCAACAGCAAGCCTTCGACGAACTGCTCGACGTGCAGGACCCTGACCTGTGGGATTGGGTGATGGGCCACGCGAAGGCGCCGCGCGCGGACTGGCAGGCGATCATCGATGACATCCGTGCCCGCCATCGGCTTTGAATACCGGCCTTCGCGCTGGTTGCCGCGCCTGCTGCAGGCCGTGGCGGTCCTGGCCATGCTGGCGGTGCTGCTGAGCGGCCTGCCGTGGTGGCTGAAGACGGTGTTGCTCGTTGCCGTCGCGCTGGTCGCGTATCGCGCCATGCGCCGCTGGTCGGCCTCCCTGGTGCGGGCGGCGGGTTGGAGCGGTGAAGGCGGCTGGAGCCTGCGGCTCGCCGATCACAGCGACCTGCCGGCCAGCCTGGCTTCGTTTCGGGTGCTAGGCGCCTGCATCCTGCTGCGGCTGCGCGCCGCTCCGCTGGGCGAGCAGGTGCTGCTGCTGGCGCCGGACAACAGCGATGCGGACATCCGCCGCCGCCTGCGCATGCGGCTGGCCACCGTGCAACTGGACGAAGCCACGCCGCGCATCTGAACCCCGGCTCCCGCAGGCACTTCGCGGCGCCTGCGTTGTCCCAGCGAATGCCGGATAATGCCGGTTCCTTCGGGCGAGCCGCCCAGCCATTCACCTGCGACCGCCCATGTTCCGACCGCTCGAGCTTTTCATCGGCCTGCGCTATACCCGCGCCAAGCGGCGCAACCAGTTCATCTCCTTCATCTCCGCGGTCTCCATCGTCTGCATCTCGATCAGCGTGATCGCGCTGATCACCGTGATGTCGGTGATGAACGGCTTCGACTACCAGATGAAGACGCGCATCCTCGGCGCGATCTCGCACGCGACCATCTCCGGCATCGGCCAGAGCATCGAGGACTGGCCGCGTGCGCTGAAGATCGCCGAGGCGAACCCGCACGTAAAGGGCGCTGCACCCTATGTGGAAATCCAGGCGCTGCTGCAGGGCCGGGCGCCGGCCGCGGCGATGGTGCGCGGCATCGATCCGGCGCTGGAGCCGAAGGTGGTCGACATCGGCCAGCACATGGTGCACGGCAAGCTAGCCGCGCTCACCCCCGGCAGCTGGAACATCGTGCTGGGGCAGGATCTCGCCACCCAGCTCGGCGTGAGCGTGGGCGACCAGGTGGTGATGGCGGTGCCGGAATTCCGCGCCACGCCGTTCGGCGGCGTGCCGCGCATGCGCGGCTTCCACGTGGTGGGCACGTTCGCGATGGGCATGGAGCAGTTCGACTCCGGCCTCGCCCTGGTCAACATCCAGGACGCAGAGAAGCTCAACAGCTTGAGCGGACCCAGCGGCATCCGCCTGAAGCTGGACGACCTGTTCAACGCGCGCCCGGTGGCGCACGAACTGGCCGACCGGCTGGGCCAGATCTACCAGGTGCAGACCTGGGAGCAGACCAACGCCAACCTGTTCTCCGCGATCTCGATGGAGAAGAAGGTGATGGGCGTCATCCTGTCGCTGATCATCCTGGTGGCGGTGATCAACTTGGTCTCGATGCTGATGATGCTGGTCACCGACAAGCAGGCCGACATCGCGATCCTGCGCACGCTGGGCGCCACGCCGCGCAGCGTGATGGGCATGTTCATGGTGCAGGGCTTGCTGGTGGGCCTGGTCGGCATCGGTTTCGGCGTGAGCCTGGGTTCGCTGCTGTCGTGGAAGCTGCCGGGCATCGTGAAGGTGATCGAGCACGTCTTCCACGTGCAGTTCCTGTCGCCGGACGTGTATTACATCAGCGAGGTGCCCAGCCGGCTCGAGTTGCATGACGTGGGCTGGGTGGCCTTGGTCACGTTCGCGTTCTCGCTGCTGGCCACCTTGTATCCCGCGTGGCGCGCCTCGCGCACGCAGCCGGCGCAGGCGCTGCGCTATGAGTGAGACCACCCGGAATAAGAGCGTCCCGATGCCGTCGAACGATTGCGTGCTGCGCGCCCATCGCGTGGCCAAGACCTATACCGAGAGCGGCCTCAATACCCCGGTACTCAGCGATGTCAGCTTCGAGCTGAAGCGTGGCGAGACGATGGCCATCGTGGGCGCCTCCGGCACCGGCAAGAGCACCTTGCTGCACATCCTGGGTGGGCTGGACACGCTCTCCAGCGGCGAGGTGGAAGTGGACGGCCGCCAGCTGTCGAAGCTCTCCGACGCCGAGCGCGGCCGCGTGCGCAATCGTTCGCTGGGTTTCGTCTACCAGTTCCACCATCTGCTGCCCGAGTTCACCGCACTGGAAAACGTGTGCATGCCGCTGCTGATCCGCGGCACCGCGATCGCCGAGGCGCAGCAGCAGTCCAATGCCTTGCTGGAACGGGTGGGGCTGGGCGCGCGCGCGCACCACAAGCCCAGCGAGCTCTCCGGCGGCGAACGCCAGCGTTGCGCGGTGGCGCGTGCGCTGGTCACCAAGCCCGCCTGCGTGCTGGGCGACGAGCCCACCGGCAACCTCGACGAGGGCAATGCGGCACAGGTCTACGAGTTGATGATCGAGCTCAATCGCGAGGTGGGTACCAGCTTCGTCCTGGTCACCCATGACCATCGCCTTGCGGGGCGAATGGATCGCACGCTGGTGCTGCATGGCGGCGTGTTGCGCGAGAAGCCGCGCGAATAGCTCCATGGCTTTCCCCTCTCACACTTGTGGGAGAGGGGTAGGGGAGAGGGGCCTTTGCTTCCGTGTTCTCGCAAGTTTCAAAACAGTTTCGTGCGCCTGCCGGCGCCCGAGTTACTTTCTCTTTGCGTGCCCAAAGAGAAAGTAGCCAAAGAGAAACGGCACCCCGCGGTGGCGCTTTCCGTCCATCCATGGACGGAAAGTCCGTGAGGCGCGGCCGGGCTTTTCGGCCGGACTCCTGTCCGGTCGAAAAGGCATCGCCCTCCCTGGCGATGCCCGCTGCGCGGCCTTCTCGTCCCCGCCTTACCGCCGCCGAGGGGCCCCGGAAGAGCAGGCGCGCATCGTGCGCGCCAGAAGCAGAAGCAAGGCTAACGCGACGCTTCAGCCGCTACCCTGCCTCCGCTTCGCTCCGGCAGGGTAGGCTGGGAGCGTTCGTTAGCCGCGTAGTTGTTCATACGTGGCATATGCAATCCCGCGTGACAATGCTTGCCAGAAGTTGAGATCGGCTTGTGACACCTCGAAGTGCCGCATTGACCCCGACCGATTGCGCGAATCTTCCAAAACCCAACACTCCAAGCCTGTGAATGACTTGTTGTAACGCCAGTTGGCGTGAGAGAAAGCATTGCGGAAATCTCGGACGGCACCGCGCGAGAGGAAGGCTGACGCACGAGCGGCGACAGAGCCGGGGGCGGCACGTCTTGCCACGACCTCAAAGCACGCATCTTTCAGATAAACGAAGCAGATGTAGTTTTGAACCACAACGGACGCCCGAGTGATGGCTGGGTTGCTTCTTACTGACGTCGAGAAATCACTCCACGACTGAAAGGCAATCAATTCTTCGAAGCGCGCCGAGAGCGGTACGGGGGATGCAGCCCTAATCTCGCTCTTTGCTTCGACCGGAAGGAACCGGATGTCCGCAGCAACCATCGTGGCAACCTTGGCGGCTTCTTCTATCGTGAGCCCTACCTCATGGGTGAGGCGGTCCCGAAAAGCTGCAAGCTGTCGGTCAAGGTGCTGCATAGCGGTTAACGCGAAGTGGTCCCCGAATCCGGGATATGCGCGGCATCGTCCACACCACGTCGCATCCCGTCAAGCGACCGGTTCCCGCACAGTATCAATCACTTGGTGAGACGTATCCGAGTAAGTCCGTGTGCGGTTCTGCCTTGCATATCGCACTTTCCGAGCGGCTATGGGTTATCCACCCACAACCGTGGATATGCACGGCAACCGCTGGCGATGCCGCGCGCGTCGGCTTGTTGCCGACAGGGCGCGGGCCTACACGCTTTTCGTCCGATTCCTTGAGGTGAGCGCGATAGCCTCGACCGATATGGGAGGCGGGCATGTCGGGAGTTTTGCGCAAGCCATTCACAGCAACGCTGGCGGCGCCAGCGTTGCTGCTGGGCGTGCTGGCGGTGCAATGGTTGCCGACCCTGCCGCCGCGTTGGCTGTCGCTGACGTTGTTGCTGCCTGCGGCCGCGATGTTCTGGCGCCTTCCGCGCTGGCGTCTGCCGTTGTGTGTTTGCACCGGCGCGCTGTGGGCGATGGCTGCGGGTGCGGGAGCGATGGACTCCCGCTTGCCGCGCGATCTGGAAGGCCGCGACTTCGTGGTGACCGGGCGCATCGATGACCTGCCGCTGGAGCGCGAGGACGCCACCCGCTTCGCCTTCGCGATCGACACCGCCACGCTGGATGGCCAGCCGGTGCCTTTGCGTGGAAAGACGATGGTGTCGTGGTACGACGTGGCGCCGCCGTTGGCGCCCTGCGAACGCTGGCGCCTGCTGCTGCGGTTGAAGCGGCCGCGCGGCCTGCTCAACCCCGGTACTGCGGATGGCGAGCGCATGGCCTTGCAGCGCCGCATCGTGGCGACCGGCTATGTGCGCGAGGATGCGGGCAACGCCAAGCTGGATCGCGCGTGGTGCGTGGATGGCGTGCGCGCCACGATTTCGCGCGGGATCGCCGCGAGGGTGCGCGACTCGCACGATGCGGCCTTGCTGCAGGCGTTCTCGGTGGGCGACACACGCGGCCTGAGCCAGCACGACTGGGAAGTGGCGCGCGCGAACGGCATTCCGCACCTGATTGCGATCTCCGGTTTCCACGTGGGCGTGTCTGCGGTGTTCGGCGTGTGGCTGGCCAGCGCGCTGTATCTGCTGTGGCCGGGACTGGCGCTGCGCTGGCCGCGGGTGCAGGCGCAGGCCGCCGGCGCGCTGCTGGCGGCGGGTGTCTACAGCGCGCTGGCGGGTTTCGGCCTGCCCACCGTGCGCACCTTGCTGATGATCGCGGTGGTGGCGCTGGCGCGTTGCTCCCGACGCGGCGGCAGCGGCGCGCAATCGTTGGCGCTGGCCTTGATCGC
Organism: Rhodanobacter sp. C06; assembly: GCF_002001105.1. GTDB lineage: Bacteria > Pseudomonadota > Gammaproteobacteria > Xanthomonadales > Rhodanobacteraceae > Rhodanobacter_A. The sequence goes on from NZ_MUNP01000059.1 coordinate 129,002, forward strand.
CATCCTCGTCTTCGATCCCCTGGCGGTGCTGGCCGCGGGCTTCTGGTTGTCGTTCACCGGCGTGGGACTCTTGATGCTGTGCCTGCAGTCGCGCGGACGTGGCTTGCGCGCCTTCCTGCACGAGCTCACCGCGGGGCAGATCCTGATGACGGTGTCGCTGCTGCCGCTGACGATGTGGTTCTTCGGTGAGGCCTCGCTGGTGGGCGCCATGTCGAACCTGATCGCGGTGCCGTTCGTGAGTTTCGTGATCGTGCCCTGCGCGTTGCTGGGCATGCTGTGCCTGGGCCTGTGTCCGCCGTTGGCCACGCCGGTGCTGTGGCTGGCGGCGCAGCTCGCGCATGCGCAATGGTGGCTGCTGGAGCACATGGCGACCTGGCCGGGTGCGCACTGGTATCTGCCGCAGATGGCGCCATGGGCGCTGCTGCTGGCCACGCTGGGTGCGCTATGGCTGTTCCTGCCGCGCGGCGTGCCATTGCGCGCGCTGGGCCTGCTGCTGTTCCTGCCGCTGTTGTGGCCGCCGCTGCCGAAGCCGGCCACGGGAGCGTTCGAGGCCTGGGTGCTGGACGTGGGGCAGGGCTTGTCGGTGCTGCTGCGCACCCGCGAGCATGTGTTGCTGTACGACACCGGGGCGCGCTATCCCTCGGGCTTCGATCTCGGCGAGGCGGCGGTGTTGCCGGCGATTCACGCGCTGGGCATCACGCGGCTCGATGCCTTGATGGTGAGCCATGCGGACAACGATCACGCCGGTGGTGCCGCGGCGGTCGTTGCCGCGTTCCCGCAGGCGCGACGCTATGCGGGCGAGCCGGAGCGCATGCCGATGCCGATGACGCCGTGCGAAACCGGACAGGGCTGGACGTGGGACGGCGTGCGCTTTCGCGTGCTGGGTCCGGCGGCGGATGCTGGCGGCAAGGGCAACGACCGTTCCTGCGTGTTGCTGGTCGAGGGCACGGGCGGCCGGCTGCTGCTCACCGGCGACATCACGTCGAAAGTCGAGCCGGCCGTGGCGGCGGCGCTGGGCGATGGCCCGTCGCCGGTGCTGCTGGTGCCGCACCACGGCAGCAAGACCTCGTCCGACGCGGATTTCATCGATGCCGTGGATCCGCCCTTCGCCGTGGTCTCGGCGGGCTGGCGCAACCGCTTCGGGCATCCCAAGCCCGAAGTGATGGCGCGCTATGCGGAAGCGGGCGTGCCGGTGCTGAATACCGCCGACAGCGGGGCTATCAGCGTCGAATTTCCGGCCGAATCTCCGGCCCGCGTGAGCGGGCGCTGGCGATTGCGCGATCCGCGCTACTGGCGGGAAACACCCTGATCCGTCCGGCAACGTCCGTCACAGTGGCGGCCGGGCCGGCTGCTATGATGCGGGCTCTCCGTTTTGAACGCCCGGTGGGACGAACGTGCTCGATATCCTGATGGCTGGCGGTTGGGCGATGCTGCCCATCCTGGTGTGCTCGCTGGTGGCGCTGGCGATCGTGCTGGAGCGTTGCTGGACGCTGCGGCGCAAGGCCGTGCTGCCGCCCGGACTGGGTGAGGAAGTGCGCCAGTGGGCGCGCGCGGGCCAGCTCGACCCGAAGCACCTGGAGGCGCTGTCGAACGGTTCGCCGCTGGGCGAGCTGCTGGCCGCCGCGCTGGCGGTGCGCAGCCAGTCGCGCGACATCATCAAGGAGCGCATCGAGGACACCGGCCGCCACATTGTGCACGAGATGGAGCGATACCTCAGCACGCTGGGCACCATCGCCCTGATCGGCCCGCTGCTTGGCCTGTTCGGCACGGTGATCGGCCTGATCCGCATGTTCATGCAGGTGATGGCCGGCGGCATCGGCGATCCGGCGAAGATGGCCGGCGGCATCGGCGAGGCGCTGATCTGCACGGCGTCCGGCCTCACCGTGGCGATCCCTGCCTACGTGCTGCACCGGTATTTCCGTTCGCGCGTGGCCGGCTATTGCGTGCAGATGGAGAAGCAGGCCACCACGCTGCTGGACGAGCTCACCCTGAGTCCGCCGGTGACGGCGCGTCCGCGCCGGACATCGGCAACCGTCGCGCCGAACGCGGGTTGATTCCATGCGCATCGGCAACGACCGCCGCCAGGACGAGTTCGAGATCAACGTGGTGCCGTTGATCGACGTGCTGCTCACCCTGCTGATGTTCTTCGTGCTCACCAGCACCTTCATCCAGCACTCGCGCATGCAGGTCACCCTGCCGAACGCCAGCGTGCAGGACCGCGACATGAACGCGCCTGCACTCACCATCATGATCGACCGCGACGGCCACTACTGGGTGGGCAGCGACGCGGTGCCGGGCGAAGGCATCGATGCACTGAAGCAGGTGATAGCCCGCAACGCGAACGGCGACCACGACCGCCCGGTGACGATCCGCGCCGATGCGCTCAGCTCGCACCAGAGCGTGGTGACCGCGATGGACGCGCTGGGCCAGCTCGGCTTCACCCGCCTGTCGATCGCCACCACGCCGACCAAGCCGGGCGAGGCGCAATGAGCGGCGGCAGGACCGCGATCTGGGACGCGCATACCTGGGCCATCTACAAGCGGCTGCTGGGGTACAGCAAGCGGTACTGGGCGGTGGGCCTGGTCGCGCTGGTCGGCATGATCCTCGACGGCGGTGGCCTGGCGGCTTTCACCAAGCTGCTCAAGCCGATGATCGACAACCTGTTCGTGCAGAAGGATCCGTACCTGATCTTCTGGATGCCTATCTGGATCATCGGCATCTTCTTCCTGCGTTCCTGCGGCACCTTCGTCAGCAACTACGGCATGTCCTATATCGGTCGGCACGTGGTGCAGACGATGCAGCGCGACGTGTTCGCGTCCTACCTGCGCCTGCCGGCAGCGTATTTCGGCAGCGAACCGTCGGGCCAGCAGATCTCGCGCATCACCTACACCAGCGAGCAGGTGGCCTCGGCCTCCAGCGACGCGGCAAAGATCGGGGTGACCGACGGGCTCACCGTGATCTTCATGTTCTACGTGATGCTGAGCACCAGCGCCTACCTCACGCTTTCCCTGCTGGTGATGGTGCCGGCGATCGCGCTGATCGCCACCGTGGTGAGCCGACGCTATCGGCAGATCAGCCGCCGCATCCAGGGCACGATGGGGTCGGTCACCGGCACGGTGGAGGAAACGGTCGGCGCGAATCGCGAGGTGCGCATCTACGGCGGGCAGGCGCACGAGGCCGGCCGCTTCGACGAAGTGATCACGCACACGCGGCGGCTGAATCTCAAGATTGCGGCCACCAACGCGGCCTCCAGTTCCACCATCCAGTTGGTGGCAGCCTTCGCGCTGGCGGTATTGGTGTTCCTGGGCACCCGGCCACAAGTGCTGAACCAGATGTCGCCGGGCGTGTTCTTCGCCGTGCTCACCGCGATGGGCACCATGCTGCCGTCGTTGAAGCGGCTCACCAACGTGCAAGCCAACATCCAGCGCGGCATGTCGGCTGCGGAGGATCTGTTCGAGATCATCGACCTGCCGCCGGAGACCGACCGCGGTACCCGCGAATTGGGACGCACGAGCGGCGACCTGCGCTTCGAGGACGTGCGGCTCACCTATCCGCGCAACGAGTTCGAGGCGCTGCGCGGCGTGGACCTGCACTGCGCACCGGGTACGGTCACCGCTCTGGTGGGGCGTTCGGGCAGCGGCAAGAGCTCGCTGGTGAGTCTGTTGCCGCGCTTCAACGAACCCAGCGGCGGCCGCATCGTGCTGGACGGCGAGAACTACGAGGACTACACCTTGGCCTCGCTGCGCCGGCAGATCGCCTGGGTGGGGCAGAGCGTGGTGCTGTTCGACGACACCGTGGCGAACAACATCGCCTACGGCGAGCTGGCCGGCGCCAGCGAGGCGGACATCGTCGCCGCGGCCGAGGCGGCGAACGCGATGGAGTTCATCGCGCGCCTGCCCAAGGGCATCCACAGCCACATCGGCGAGAGCGGCAACATGCTGTCGGGCGGCCAGCGCCAGCGCATCGCGATCGCCCGCGCCATCCTCAAGAACGCGCCGATCCTGGTGCTGGACGAGGCCACCAGCGCGCTGGACACCGAATCCGAGCGCCTGATCCAGCAGGCGCTGCAGCAGCTGATGCGCCACCGCACCACCCTGGTGATCGCGCACCGCCTGTCCACCATCGAAGGCGCCGACCAGATCGCGGTGATGGAACAGGGTCGCATCGTGGAGCGTGGCAGCCACGCCGAACTGCTGGTGCTGGGCGGCCATTACGCCGCGCTGCACCGCATGCAGTTCCATGATGCCAGCCTCGGTAGCGACTGAGGCCGGCGTGGCGCTCGCCAACGAACTCACCGAGGTCTGGTACGGCAAGCGCCGCAGCCCATGGTGGACGTGGCCGCTCGCCGGGCTGTACGGCGCGCTCACCGCGCTCCGTCGCGGGCTGTACCGCATCGGCCTGCTGCGCCGGATGCGCCTGCCGGTGCCGGTGATCGTGATCGGCAACCTCACCGCAGGCGGCACCGGCAAGACGCCGCTGACCATCGCGCTGGCGGAAGCCTTGCGTGCACGCGGCCTGCGTCCCGGCGTGGTCAGCCGCGGCCACGGCGGCAGCCAGCGCGAGCCGATGCTGCTGGGCGCAGCGCCCGATCCCGTCGACGTGGGCGACGAGCCCTGCCTGATCCGCGCCAGTGGCGTGCCGGTGGCGGTGGGGCGCGACCGTCCCGCCGCGGCGCAACTGCTGGTGGCGGTGGGCTGCGACGTGGTGATCGCCGACGACGGCCTGCAGCACTACCGCCTCGCCCGCGACGTGGAGATCTGCGTGGTCGACGGCGTGCGCCGCTTCGGCAACGGTCGCCTGCTGCCGGCCGGCCCACTGCGCGAACCGCTACGGCGGTTGTCGCGCGTGGACTTGCGCGTCTGCAATGGCGGCGAGGCGCACGCCGGCGAATATCCCATGCAGCTTGTTGGTGGCGAGGCGGTGTCGCTGGATGGTGCGCGCACACAGCCGCTGACGAGTTTTGCGGGGCAGCGCGTGCACGCGGTGGCCGCGATCGGCAATCCCGCGCGTTTCTTCGCCGGCTTGCGCGCGGCGGGCATTGCGGTGATCGAGCATGCGTTTGCCGACCACCATGCCTTCGCCGCTGCCGACCTCGCCTTCGGCGATGCGCTGCCGGTCTTGATGACCGACAAGGATGCGGTGAAGTGCCGTGCCTTTGCGCAGCTGCACTGGTGGCGCGTGCCGGTACGCGCAGAGTTGCCGGCGGCGTTCTTCGAGGCTGTCGTGGCGAGGCTGACTATGCGTGCGTAGGAGCGCACCCCCGGATCAAGTCCGGGGCAGGCTCTGTGCGCGAATGCATTTTGCTTCGATCAACGCCAGGGCGATCGCACACAGGGTGCACTCCTACAGGGGCTCGCCACCGATCCAGGCCTGCCGCACGAGCGGCCCGCCAATCCAGTAGCACAGCTCGGCAGGCTGCTTCGCATGCCACGCCACTAGGTCCGCGCGTTGGCCCACGGCCAGCGTGCCGCGATCAGTGAGGCCCAGCGCGCGCGTCGCGTGGACGGTGATGCCGCGCAGCGCTTCCTCGGGTGTCAACCGGAACAGCGTGCAGGCCATGTTCGCGGCCAGCCGCAGCGAGAGCAGGGGCGAGGTGCCGGGGTTGCAGTCGGTGGCGATCGCGATCGGCACGCCGTGTTCGCGCAGCGCGGCGACTGGCGGAAGGTGCGTTTCGCGCAGCGCGTAGAACGCGCCGGGCAGCAGCACGGCTACGGTGCCGGCCTCGGCCATCGAAGCGATGCCGGCGTTGCCCAGATGTTCCAGGTGATCGGCGGAGAGGCCGTGGAAGCCGGCCACCAGCGCGGCGCCGCCCTGGTCGCTGAGCTGCTCGGCGTGCAGCTTCACCGGCAGGCCGAGCTGCGTGGCCCGCTCGAACAGGCGGCGCGTCTCGGCGGGCGTGAAGGCGATGCGCTCGCAGAACGCATCCACGGCATCGACCAGCCCTTCGCCGGCCAGTGTGGGCAGCATCGTGTCGCAGACCAGGGCCACGTAGTCGTCGCGGCGATCCTTGTATTCGGGCGGCAGCGCGTGCAGGCCGAGGAAACTGGTGCGCACGGTGATGCCGAGTTCCGAACCGATGCGCCGCGCCACGCGCAGCATGCGGCGTTCCGTTTCCAGTTCCAGCCCGTAGCCGGACTTGATCTCCAGCGTGGTGACGCCGTCGGCGAGCAGGGCGCGGGCGCGCGGCAGCGACTGCGCGAACAGCGCGTCCTCGTCGGCCGCGCGGGTGGCGCGCACGCTGGCGGCGATGCCGCCGCCGGCGCGGGCGATCTCTTCGTAGCTGGCGCCGTTGAGGCGCAGGTCGAACTCGTGCGCGCGGTTGCCGCCGAAGACCAGGTGGGTATGGCAGTCGACCAGGCCGGGGGTGACCAGCGCACCATCGAGATCCTCGACATGGCGTGCCTGCGCGGTGGCGGGCAGGGCTGTCGTCGGGCCGATCCAGGCGATGCGACCGTCGGCGCAGGCGAGGGCCGCATCGGTCAGCAGGCCGCAAGGCGTTGCATCGGCAAAGGTCGCCAGCGTGGCGTGCGTCAGCAACAGATCCCAGGGTGGCTCGGTCATTTCCCGGATCGCTCTTCCGTCTCCGCGTCCACGGAGGGCGTGGCGCGCTCGTCGAAGGCGGTGGTGTCGCCGGCATGCGTGGCCGCCTCGGCTTCCATGCGTGCCCGTTCGGTGGCGGCCATGTGTGCGGCCTGCTGATGCTCGAAGTCCTGCACCATGCGCTCGGCGAAATCCTTGTATACCGGCGTCGGGCTGAAGATCGACGCGGCGGCGCGCGCCAGCAGGCAAGCAGCCATGATCGGGATCACCATGTCCTGGTTGTCGGTCAGTTCCATGGAAATCACCGCCGAGGTCAGCGGTGCGCCGGTGACGCCGGACAGATAGGCGCTCATGCCCAGCAGCACCACGGCGGAGGCCGGCGCGTTCGGCAGGAAATACGCAATGTTGTGGCCCAGGCCGGCACCCACCGCCAGCGCAGGCGAGAAGATGCCACCCGGGATGCCGGCCCAGTACGACACCACGTTGGCCGCCAGTTTGGCGATGCCGAAGCTTTCGCCCGGCGTGACTGCCGCTTCCTGCACGAAGGCGCGTGCCTGGTCGTAACCGGTGCCATAGACAGTCCCGTGCGAGAGCACGCCGATGACCGCCAGCGCAAGCCCGCAACCGCAGGCGAAAAGTATCGGCGCGTGCGCCCGCAGACGGCCGATGTAGGCCAGTGGTCCATGCCGGCTGAGCAGGATGAACCGGGCGAACAGGCCGCCCAGCAGGCCGCAGATGACGCCGGTCAGCAGCACCGCCAGCCACGCGTGGCCCAGCGGCAGGTTCGCCTGCACTTCACCGAAATACGAGTAGTTGCCCATGATGCCCAGCGATACCACGCCGCCCACGAACACGGCGGTGAGCAGCAGGCCGCTGAAGCGATGCTCGAAGGTGCCGGCCAGCTCCTCGATCGCGAAGATCACGCCGGCCAGCGGAGTGTTGAATGCCGCCGCGATACCGGCGGCGCCGCCGGCCAGGATGAAGCGCGAGGCGGCCTTGGGGTCGGTGAAGCCGAAGCGCCGGCCCAGTGAATAGAACAGGCCTGCGCCGACATGCACGGTGGGCCCCTCGCGGCCGATGGATGCACCCACCATCAAGGCGATCAGAGTGAATGCCATCTTGGCCACTGCGATCGGCAGCGCCAGCATGCGTTGGCGGAAGCTCTCGTCCTCGATGTGCAAGGTGCCGATCACCTGCGGAATGCCGCTGCCCCGGGTGGCCCGCAGGCGGCCTTCGGTGGCCCACGCCAGCAGTCCGAAAACGATGGGCGTGATGATCAGCGGTATCCAGGTGCCGTAGCCGAGAATGATCTGGAACAGGTGATACGACCAGTTGCTGGTCTTGGTGAACACGATCGCCGCCAGCGCCACCAGGATGGCGCCCGCCCACAGGGCGATGCGGCGCTTCCACTGCTGTGGAGCGAAAAACTCGTGCCCGAGCAGGGCCTGCAGTCGCGAATTTGGGGCTTGGGAAGCGGAGGGCTGGGGTTCGGGCATTCATGAAGTATCGCAGAGTTTGCGCTGGCGATTCAGCGCGGTTTCGGCAGCCAACGCATCTCGTAGAGGTCGAAGCGGCGGTCCTTGATGTTCTGCACCGCGCCGGCGTTGCGCGCGCGGGCCAGGCTTTCCAGGCTGAGGTCGGCGAACAGCACTGTCTCGCTGTTCGGGGTGGAGTCGGCGGCGATGCCGTCGCGCGCGAACGGGAAGTCGCTGGGCGTGAGGATGCAGCTCTGGCCGTACTGGATGTCGAAGTTGTTGACGCCGGGCAGGTTGCCCACGTTGCCGGAAAGCACCACGTAGCACTGGTTCTCCACCGCACGTGCCTGCGCGCAGTAGCGCACGCGCAGGTAGCCCTCGCGCACGTCGGTGCAGAACGGCACGAACAGGATCAGCGCGCCCTGGTCCACCAGGTGCCGCGCCACCTCGGGGAACTCGCTGTCGTAGCAGATCATCACGCCAACCGGGCCGCAGTCGGTTTGCACCGTGGCCGCGCTCTCACCGCCGGTGATCTTCCAGGTGATGCGCTCGCTGGGCGTCGGGTGCAGCTTCTCGCGTTCGTGGATGGAACCGTCGCGCAGGCACACGTAGCACACGTTGTGGATGTCGCCGTTGGCCTGCTCGGTGGGGTGGGTGCCGGCGATGATGTTGATGTTGTAGTGCACCGCCAGCCGGCCGAACAGCTCCTTCACCTGCGGCGTGTACTGGCTGAGCTTGCGGATCGTGTCGGTGGCCGGCAGTTCGGTGTTCTCGATCGACAGCAGCTGCAGCGTGATCAGCTCGGGGAACACCACGAAGTCCGCGTTGTAGTCGGCGGCGATGTCGGTGAAGTACTCGACCTGGGTGGCGAATTCCTCGAACGAGGCGATGCGCCGCTGCAGGTATTGCACGCTGGCCACGCGCACCTTGTCCGGCAGCTGGCGCGGCGAGGGAATCGAGGGGATGTCGGGCTGGTCGAGCAGCAGCGGGTTGCGCCAGACCAGGTGCACCGCCCAGCCCAGCGATTCGTGGTCCGAGGGCACGTAATCGCGCAGCAGGCCGATGATCTCGAAGTCGTTCGCGAGCTGGAAGTTCAGCGTGAGGTCGCGGCGCCGGCCTTCCAGCACCGCCTGCACGTAGGCCTCGGCGCTTCCATAGCGCTGCAGGTTGCGCGCCAGCCCCGGGATGCGGCCGCCGAACACGATGCCGCGCAGCTTGAGATCCATGCACAGACGCTTGCGCGCCTGGTACAGGCGCTGGCCGATGCGCATGCGGCGGTAATCCGGATGCACCACCACTTCCATGCCGTACAGCCAGTCGCCGTCCGGCTTGTGGCGCGAGGCCATGCCGCCGCCGGTGATCTGCATCCAGGTATGCGACGCCAGCGCGATGGCCTCGTCGGTGCGGAAGGTGGCGCAGTAACCCACCACCTTTCCTTCGTACTCCACCACGAACTGGCCTTGCGGAAAGTGCGTCTGCTGGGAGCGCAGCATTTCCGCCGAATGGCCCCACTCGGGCGTGTAGACGCGTGCGGTGAGCTCGACCAGCGCCGGCACGTCGGCCGGCGTGGCCAGGCGCAGGCGCAGCTTCGGGATGCGTTCGCCGGTTTTCTTCGCCATCCGTGCATGCTGCGATGGTGGCGGTGAAGCGGATGCGAGCGTGCCGGCTACAATGCGCGGCATGAACAGGCATACAGGCATGCGCACGCGTCGCTCGCTGCAGGTGAATCGATGAACGGCTGGAAGGGACGAATCGACCTGCCGGAAGGCCCCGCCACCCGGCGTTGGCACCAGTGGGTGCGCGAGCCCGTGGCCGGCGTCGCGCCCGGCGTGGCGATGCTGGGTTTCGCCAGCGACGAAGGCGTGCGCCGCAACGGTGGCCGGGTGGGCGCGGCCGAAGGCCCCGCCGAGTTGCGCGCGATGCTGTCCAACCTGCCGCTGCTGGACGACACGCCGCTGTACGACGCGGGCACCGTGGACGTGGTCGACGGCGATCTCGAAGGCGCGCAGCAACGCTATGCCGAGAAGCTCGCCGCGCTGCTGGACGCCGGTCATCTGCCGGTGGGCCTGGGTGGCGGACACGAGATCGCGTTCGCCACGTATCAAGGCCTGGCCTTGCACCTGGGCAAGCGTCGGCCGCGCGTGGCCATCGTCAACATCGACGCGCATTTCGACCTGCGCCGGCAGGATCGCGGCAGCTCCGGCACGCCGTTCCTGCAGGCGATCGAGCACGCAGCCGCGCTGGGCCTGCCGCTGGATTACTGCGTCTACGGCATCAGCGCCTCGGCGAACACGCGCGTGCTGTTCGATACCGCCGACGCGCTGGGCGTGCACTACGTGCGCGACGACGAGCTGGGCCTGCTCGATCTGCCAGCGCGCGTCGCCGAGCTGCAGGCGAAGCTGGCGAACGTCGACGTGATCTACCAGACCATCTGCCTCGATGCGCTGCCCCACGCGATGGCGCCCGGCGTCAGCGCGCCCAGCGCGCGCGGCGTACCACTGGAGGTGGTGGAGCCCTTGCTCGACGCGATCGCCGCCACCGGCAAGCTGAAGGTGCTGGACGTGGCCGAACTGTCGCCGCCGCATGACCGCGACCACGTCACCGCCCGCGTCGCCGCGCGGCTGATCCACCGCGTCACGCACGCCGCTGGACGCACCGCAAGAACCTGAGTCTGCCGCGGGTCAGGCAGATGAGGGCCGGCTGAATTCCGCGCGGAAAGCGCCGCGATGACCGTCATCGCGACGTGGGACTGGGCGTTTCCAGCAGCACATCCCCCGTGAGGAGTGCGCCATGCGTCGTTTCCTGTCCACCTGCCTGATCGCCGCCGCCTTGATCGGCGGCAGCTGCGCGCTCACCGGATGCGTGGTGGTGGCGCCGCGTCCCGTCCATGTGTGGGTGCCGGGCTACTGGGGCGGAGGCCACGTCTGGGTCGGTGGCCACTGGCGTTATCGCTGAGCCGGTCGTTGCGTGCGGCCGGGGCGTGGTGCGGCTTGCGCCACCTCGGCCGCCTGCCGGCGCTCGCGCAGGAAGTCGATGAACACGCGCAGCTTCGACGGCACCTGGAAGCGGCTGGGGTAGTAGAGGTGGAAGCCGTCGTAGGGCGGCAGCCAGTCGCCCAGCACGCTTTCCAGCCGGCCGTCGGCCAGCGCCACGCGCGCGAACGGTTCCAGCACGGTGGCCAGCCCCGCGCCTTCGATCGCGGCGCGCACCGCCAGCGGAATGCTGTTGACGGTGAGCCGGCCGTTCACCGCGATCTCGAACCACTGGCCCTTGCGCGGGCCGCTCTTGTGCGCGAACTCCCAACGGTAGATCGCGCGGCTGCTGATCTGGCGGAAGTTGACGCAGTCGTGCGCGTCCAGTTCGCGCGGCTGCTGCGGCCGGCCGTGGCGCGCGAAGTAGTCGGGTGAGCCCACCACCACCGAGCGCATCGGTCCGCCCACCGGCACCGCCACCATGTCGCGCTGCAGGCGTTCGCCGAGGCGGATGCCGGCGTCGAAGCCTTCGGCGATCAAGTCGCTGAGGCCGTTGTCGACGTGGATGTCCAGCTTCACGTCGGGCCAGCGCGCCATGAATTCGCCCAGCAGCGGATCGAGCAGCGCGATCGCCACCACGTCCGGTACGGTAAGGCGCAGCAGGCCGGCGGGGCGATCGCCATGCTGGCGCAGCGCATCCATCGCCGCGTCCAGCTCGTTCAGCGCGGGCGCGATCCGCTGCAGCAATTCCTGGCCCGCCTCGCTCAGGCCCACGCGCCGCGTGGTGCGATGGAGCAGGCGCGTGCCGAGCTGGGTTTCCAGCTGGCGCAGGGTCTGGCTCAGCGCCGAGGCGGTGACGTCCAGCGCCGCCGCGGCGCGGGTGAAGCTGCCGTGCTCGGCGATCGCGCGGAAGGCGCGCAGGGCGTAGTCGTCGCGCATGGAAACCTCGCTGGATGCCGTCATCCCGGCGATGGCCGAGATCCAGTGCCTTGGATTGATTAGCTGTGCTTGAAAGCACATCAAGATGCTGGCGGTTTTTCGTGGCAATCGCAAGGCGCAGACTGCGCCTCGTCCACCACCACGGGAGTTCGCCATGTCGCTCGATTCGTACTACACCCTCGGCCGCTCCGGCCTGCGCGTCAGCCGCCTTTCGCTCGGCACCATGACCTTCGGCGACGACTGGGGCTGGGGCGCGGCGGAAGACACGGCCCGCGCGATGTTCGACCGCTACCTCGCCGCCGGCGGAAACTTCATCGACACCGCGGACCTGTACACCGAAGGCACCAGCGAGACGATGCTGGGCAAGTTCGTCGAGCAGGCGGGTGCACGCGATCGCGTGGTGCTCGCCACCAAGTTCAGCTACAACGCGCAGCCGGGCAATCCGAATGCCGGCGGCAACGGCCGCAAGAACATCCTGCGCGCGGTGGAGGGCTCGCTGCGTCGCTTGCGCACCGACTACATCGACCTGTACCTGCTGCACACCTGGGACCGCATCACCCCGGCGGAGGAAGTGGTACGCACGCTGGACGACCTCGTGCGCGCCGGCAAGATCCGCTACGCCGGCTTGTCCGACGTGCCGGCGTGGTATGCGGCACGGGCGCAGACCTTCGCCGAGGCGCATGCGCTCACCCCGCTGGTGAACCTGCAGCTGGAATACTCGCTGGCCGAGCGCCACATCGAGCACGAATTCGTGCCGCTGGCGACCGAGCTGGGCATCGGCATCACCGCCTGGAGCCCGCTGGCGATGGGCCTGCTGTCGGGCAAGTACAAGGCTGGCGAAGCGGGCAGCAACGGTGACGGGCGACTGATCAAGGTGGCCGGCGCACCGGGCTTCGACCGCTTCACCGAACGCAATTGGAAGATCGTCGCCGCGCTCGAGGCGGTGGCGAAGCAGGCCGGCAAGCCGATGGCGCAGGTCGCGTTGAACTGGGTCGCCACGCAGCCGGGTATCGCCTCGGTGATCGTCGGCGCAACCAAGCTGGAGCAACTGGAGGCGAACCTCGCCGCGCTGGACTTCGAGCTGCCGGCGGAATTGCGTGCACGGCTCGACGCGGCCAGCGCACCGGAGCGTCCGTTCCCGTACTACATGTTCGCCGATGCCCAGCAGACGCGTCTGCACGGTGGCGTGGCGGTGGGCGACAAGCCGGCCGGTTATGCCCCGCCGGTCCATGTACCCGCAGTGCCGCCACCCAATGTGAAGGCCGCGCGTTGATCCTTCCCTCCGGCCGTCGGCAGTGGTCGCCGGTTGCGTATGCCATCAAGGAATAGCCATGAACGTTTCCACACACCTGGTCGATGTTGAAGGTGCCCGTCTGCACGTCGAGGAATCCGGCAGCGGCGACACCATCGCCATGCTGCACGGGTTCCTGGTCGACAGCGGCCAGTGGGACGCGGAGTTCGCCGCGTTGTCGCGCGACCATCGCGTGCTTCGCCACGACGCGCGCGGCTTCGGCCGCTCGACCATCGAGCCGGGCGTGGCCTACGCCCACCATGAGGATTTCGCCGCGGTGCTCGATGCCTGCGGCGTGCAACGCACCGCACTGCTGGCCTGCTCCGGCGGCGCTGCCATCGCGCTGGATTTCGCGCTGGCGCATCCCGAGCGGGTCAGTGCGATGGTCTTCGTGGGCGCCGGCTACTGGGGCCAGTTCGCGAACGGTACGCCGGCCGCGCGCGCCTTCATGCAGGCCTTGGGCAGCTATGACGTGCCGGGCCTGATCGACAGCTCGCTGCGTGCCTTCACCGACGGCCCGCGGCGCCGACCCGAAGACGTGGATGCCATGGTGCGCCGGCGCACCCGCGAGATGACGGCGCACAACTTCCGGCGCGAGCCGAACTACTGGCGGCATGCCGCGCACGACCAGCACGAGCCGCAGCCTTCGGCGCTCGAACGTCTGCACGAGATCGCCGCGCCGACCCTGCTGATCGTCGGCAGCGAGGACCAGCCCGAGGCGATCGCGCTGTCCGAGCGCATGGCCGCCGGCATCACCGGCGCGCGCCTGCTGCTGGTGCAGGGTGCCGGCCATCACGCCAACATGGAAGCGCCGGACGTGGTGCTGGCGGAGGTTCGCCGCTGGCTGGCGCGGCATGCGGAGCGCAAAGTGACTGCGGCAGGCGCGTCAAGCGCTGCCTGAGTCTCGCACGGCACAAAAAAGCCGCGCCGGCGATAGCCGGCGCGGCTGCCTGCTGCGCAGCGGGAGGAGGTGCTGCGCAGCGGGTTCTTACTGGCCGCTCGACGATCCGCTGGCCGGATGTTGGGCCTTGAACTGCTGCCACTGCTGCCTGCGGGCCTGCTGCTGCGCTTTCATCGAGGCCATCTGCGACTGCTGCGCCGGGGTCAGCACGTTGTAGACCTGTGCGCGGACGTTGGCCATCTGCTGCACGCGAGCGGTGGTGGCGGCGCCTTCGGCCTGGGCCAGCGAAGCGGCGGCGGCCTGGTAGCCGGGGTCGGTCGGGTTCATCGCCTCGAACGCCTGCCGCTGCTGGCGCAGCGCCTGCCGCTGGCCTTTGTTCTGCTCGAAGTTGCTCTGCATGATCTGCTTGATGCTGGCTTTCTGGGCGTCGCTCAGGTTGAGCTTGCCGAGCGCCATCATGCCGTGGTGGCCGCCGTGGTGGCCCCAGCCGCCGTGGTCGGGGGCGCCTTGCGCCGCGACCGCGAAGCTGCCGATGGCCAGCGCCGAGCTGAGGGCCAGACCGAGAATGAGGTTCTTGCGCATGGTTGTCGCCTCTTGTCGTGGGGGGAGTGGAACGTGTGGCTATTGGACGACATCCGCATGTGTATGTTCTTTGCGGGAGCGTAAAGATGGGTAAAGTGCCTGGGCGGCCATGCTGCCGTTTCGCTTGAATGGGCCACCGAACCCGTGAGCTGCCATGCCCCGTATCCTGATTGCCGACGACGATCGCGCACTGTGCAGCCTGCTGGCCGAGTACCTGCAGCGCGAAGGCTTCGACGTGGACCTTGCCCACGACGGCGAGGCGGCACTGGCGCGGTTGCACCATGCGGCGCAGCGGCCCGACCTGCTGATCCTCGACGTGATGATGCCGGGCCGTGACGGCCTGGAGACGTTGCGCGAACTGCGCATGAAGTACCGCCTGCCGGTGATCATGCTGTCCGCGCGCGGCGAGCCGGTGGACCGGGTGGTGGGGCTGGAGCTGGGCGCGGACGACTATCTCGCCAAGCCCTGCCTGCCGCGCGAACTGCTG
Organism: Rhodanobacter sp. C06; assembly: GCF_002001105.1. GTDB lineage: Bacteria > Pseudomonadota > Gammaproteobacteria > Xanthomonadales > Rhodanobacteraceae > Rhodanobacter_A. The sequence goes on from NZ_MUNP01000059.1 coordinate 144,189, forward strand.
GCGCGCATCCGCGCGCAGCTGCGGCGCAACGCTCCGGTCGCCACTGCCGCCGATCTGCAGCTCGGCGTGCTGCGGCTGCTGCCCGGCGAGCGCCGCGCCCTGGTCGGCGAGCAGGAGCTGGCGCTCACCGGCGCCGAATTCCAGCTGCTGCTGGCGCTGGCGCAGCATGCCGGCGAGCTGGTGGACAAGGCCACGCTCACCCGTCTCGCGCTGGGCCGCGAACTGGAGCGTTACGACCGCAGCATCGACGTGCACGTGAGCCGACTGCGCCACAAGCTGGCCGAGGCCTCGGCGCAGGCGCCGCGCATCGACGCGGTGCGCGGCGCCGGCTACGTGCTGGTGGCGGGCGCGCCATGAACCCGTTCAAGAGCTCGCTGTACTGGCGGCTGCTGCTGTGGTTCTGCGCGGTGAACCTGCTGGTGCTGGTGCTGGGCGGCTTCCTCACCCGGCGCTTCATCGAGTACCGCACCGAGGTGGAGATCGACTGGAGCGCACTGGCGCAGTCGGCCGACCAGGCCTGGCAGCAGGGCGGCGCGCCGGAGCTCGCAGCCTGGTCCGCGCGGCAGCGCCACGAGGGCATCGAGGCCACGCTGTTCCAGGACGGCCAGCCGCTGGTGCCGATCCGCCTGCCGCCGTCGGTCTGGCGCGCACTGCCGGGCATGCTGGCGGCTGACCGCGTCCTGGTGCTGCGGCCGTGGCGGGGGCTGTACGCCTATGTGGCGGTGCAGCCGGTCAGCGGCGCCGACGGCCAGTTGCGCCAGCTGGTGGCGATGAGCCGCTCGCACACGCGGCTGCGTCCGCAGACGCGCGAGCAGATCCTGTTCGGCGTGCAGCTCGCGTTGTCGCTGCTGTTCATCGGCCTGGTCGGTTGGTGGGTGGCGCGCAGCGTGGCGAAGCCGGTGCAGGCGCTGCGCGCGGCGGCGCGGCGCATGGCCGCCGGCGAGCTGTCGGCGCGGGTGGATCATCCCGGCGGCGCCACGCGCGACGAGCTGTCCCAGCTCGCCGGCGATTTCGACGCCATGGCCGAGCGCATCGAGGCGCTGGTCACGCACGATCGCCGCGTGCTGCAGGATCTCTCGCACGAGTTGCGCTCGCCGCTGGCGCGCCTGCAGCTGATCCTGGATCTGGCCCAGCGCGGCGACGACCCCGCGGCGGCGGAGCGATACTTCCGGCAGGCCGAGCAGGAGATCGAGCGACTCGACCGCATGACCGGCGACATGCTGGCGCTCTCGCGCATGGAAGGCGGCCTGCCGGGCATGGAGCGCGAGCGCCTGGACTTCGCCGGGCTCGCCCGCGACGGCCTGCAACAGGCGGTGCTGGAAGCGGACGCGCGCAACATCCGCTTGCACTGGTCGCCGGTCGACGGGCCGGTCGAAGCGATCGGCAGCTCGGTGCTGCTGGAGCGTGCGCTCGGCAACCTGATCGCCAACGCGATCAAGTACAGCCCCGAAGGCGGTCGCGTGGAGCTGGCGGTGCGCGCCATCGATGGGCAGGCCGAATGCCTGGTGCGCGACCACGGCCCCGGCGTGCCCGAGGCCGAGCTGGATTCGTTGTTCCGGCCGTTCTTTCGCGGCAGCAACGCTGCACGTGCCGACGGCCACGGCTTGGGCCTGGCCATCGCGCAACGCGTGGCGAAGGCGCACGGCGGCGAGATCCTCGCCCGCAACGCCGAGGGCGGTGGGCTGGAAGTCGCGTTGCGCCTGCCGCTGGCGTCCGCTTGAAAAGTGCGGCCAAGGATGGCCGCCCGTTTGATTCTCGCGATCAGGGATGATCGCGTGAGCACCACTCGAGCCGCTACGCAAACCCCGCGCGATTTGCCACACTCGCGCTTTGCCACCGACCCGGCGATGCGCCGCAACGCTCTCGCAGCCGTGGGACTGGCGCTGTGCGCGGCGCTGTTCTTCACGATGACCTACGTGCTCAACCGCAGCCTGGTGACCGGCGGCGGGCATTGGGCGTGGGCAGTGATCCTGCGCTACCTCATCACCTTGCCGCTGCTGGCGCTGGCGTTGCCGTGGCGCGGCGGGCTGGGTGAGTTGCCGCGCGAACTGCGTGCGCATCCGCGCGCGTGGCTGACCTGGAGCAGCGTGGGTTTCGTGCTGTTCGGCGTGCCGCTGACCTGGGCCGCGGGCAGCGGGCCGGCATGGCTGGTGGCGGGCAGCTTCCAGACCACGGTGTTGGCCGGGCCGCTGCTGGCGCCGCTGATCTACCGCGATGCGCGGCGACGGCTGGCCTGGCCCACGCTGGCGATCGGCGCGCTGATCGTGGTCGGCGTGTTCGCGCTGCAATGGGGGCACGCCCATGGCCGTCTGAGCGAGAGCGACTGGCTCGCGGCAGGCGCGGTGGTGCTGGCCGCGTTCGCCTACCCGCTGGGCAACCGCATGCTGCTGCTGCACCTGGAAACCAGCGTGCAGCGGGTGAACGCGCTGCAGCGCGTGTTCGGCATGACGCTGTGCAGCTGGCCGCTGTGGCTGCTGTTCGCCGTGGTCGCCCTGTGCACCGTTGGGCTGCCGAGCTGGCGCGAAGTGCTGCTCGCCGGTGGCGTGGCGCTGTCCTCGGGCGTGATCGCCACCGTGCTGTTCTTCGCCGCCACCGACCGCGTGCGCACGCAACCCACCGCACTGGCCGCGGTGGAGGCCATGCAGGCGGCCGAGCTGCTGTTCACCACGGCGCTGGGCGCGGCCCTGCTCGGCGAGGCGTGGCCGCACGGTTGGGCGGCGCTGGGTGCGCTGGCGATCGTGGTCGGCATCGCGCTGTTCGGCTGGGTCAGCGGCCGCGACGCAGCCGGTGACGAGGCGGCCACGCGTGCGCTGCGAAGCGATCGCAGTGCCTGATAGCTTCAAATGATTGCGTATTGAATCGTTTTCTTGCGAAAAACTGACCAACGGGTTACATATCCGGTTCCGATCATCCGTCAGGGGCCGCCATGCGCCATCCACGAACCCTTCGCCCACGAGCCCTCGGCTTGCTCGCCAGCGCACTGCTCGCCGGCAGCACCGGCGCCGCCCTGGCGCAGCCGCAGACGCTGGCCGACGGCGTGCAGTTGCGCTGGAACGCCGACCAGTTAGGTAACCACCGTTATACCGTCGCGGTGGCCAAACCCGCAGACGCGGTACAGGTGACGATTCCCTGGCATCGCCGCGACCGCCATCCGGAGAACGTGGCGACCATCGTGGTGGGCCCGGACGGCCAAGTGGTGGCCAACGTGCTGCGCGAGCGCATCGACCAGGTCTCCGGAAGCCTGGTGTTCGAGGCGAAGCAGGCCGGTACCTACGCGATCTACTACCAGCCCTATGTCAGCAACGGCCGCTCGAACTACCCCACGGTGACGTACCGCGCGCCGACCGACACCGCCGACGCCGCCTGGGTGAAGAAGAACGGCCTGGCCGATCCGCACCGCGTGGTGCAGCTGCCGCAGGCGCGCGTGCTGGGCTATCAGGCGGTGGACGCGTTCGACGCCTATACCGACATGGAACGCGTCGCCGCACCGGCCGAACTGCAGCGCCTGCTGACGGCGAACCCGGACCAGCCCTGGCTGCTGTTCCCGGAGACGCGCGAACACCCGATCCGCATGTTCGACCAGATTCCCGAGCGCTGGGCCGAGCGTGGCGCGGGCGGCACGCTGGCGGATCACGCGCCACGCGGCGAATACCTGAGCTTCCAGGTCGGCCTGTGGGCCGCGCGTGCCGCGGCACAGGACGTGCGCGTGGGCTTCAGTGAATTGCACGGCCCGGACGGCGCGACGATCCCCGCCACCCGGCTCACCTGCTTCAACCTCGGCGGCATCGACTACATCGGCAAGCCGTTCACCAATCGCCTCGACGTGGCGCAAGGCCGCGTGCAGCCGTTGTGGATGGGGCTGGACATTTCCGCCGACGCGAAGCCCGGCACTTACCGCGGCACGCTGACGATCACGGCCGACGGCGCACCGCCGCGCGAGGTGCCGCTGGCGATCACCGTTGACGCGGGCGAGGCCGTGGCGCACGGCGACGACGAGCCGTCCAGGCTCACGCGCCTGCGCTGGCTCAACTCCACGCTGGCGCAGAACAACGACCTGGTGAAGCCGTTCACCGCGGTGACGGTGCAGGGAGACAAGCTCGGCATCCTCGGCCGCACGGTCACGCTGGCGCCCAGCGGCCTGCCGGCGCAGATCGACAGCTTCTTCGACGAGCGCATGACCGGCTACGCGAAGACGCCGCGCGCACTGCTCGCCGCGCCGATACGCCTCGTGGTGCAGGACGCCGCCGGCACGCATGCGCTGGGCGCATCGGGCACGCCGAACGTGCAGGTCGACGGCCCCGGCAAGGTGCACTGGCAGGTGGCGGGGCAGGCCGGTCCGCTGAAGGGTGAGGTGAGCGCCAGCCTGGAGATGGACGGCACGCTCAGCTACACGATCGCGCTCACCGCCAAGCAGGCGGTGAAGCTAGCCGACATCCGGCTGGAAATCCCGCTGGCGAATGACGTGGCGCAGTACGAGCTGGGCCTGGGTCGCACCGGTGCGGCCGCGCCGGACAGCTACGCGTGGAAGTGGAACGTCGAGAACAACCAGGACGGCGCCTGGATCGGCGCGGTGAACGCGGGCCTGGAATTCCACCTGCGCGACGAGCATTACCAACGGCCGCTCAACACGAACTTCTACCACCAGCAGCCGCTGGTGATGCCGACCTCGTGGGACAACGCGGGCGCCGGTGGCATCATGCTGAAGCGCGAAGGCGCGCGCTATCTGGTCAAGGCTTTCAGCGGCGCGCGCACGATGGCGGCGGGGCAGACGCTGCACTACGACCTCGTGCTGCGCGTCACGCCGTTCAAGACGATCAAGCCGGCGGAGCACTTCGCCAATCGCTACTTCCACAAGTACGCCGACCTCGATCTGATCAAGGCCGACGGCGCGAACGTGGTGAACATCCACCACGGCACGCCGATCAATCCGTGGATCAACTATCCCTTCCTCACGCCCGATGCGATGAAGGCCTACGTCGACCAGGCGCACGCGCTGGGCATGCGGGTGAAGATCTACGACACCGTGCGCGAACTGTCCGACCGCGCGCCCGAGCTGCCGATGCTGGAAAGCCTCACCGGTTGCCGCATCGGCACGGACGGCAAGGCCGCGCCGGGGCCGTGCAGCGAGGTGATCAGCCGCGGCAAGGGCGGTGGCTTCTCCTGGCTGCAGGAGCACCTGGACGGCGACTACATCGCCGCCTGGCACGTGCCGGAGAACCGCGACGCGGCGGTGATCGACGCGGGACAAAGCCGCTGGCACAACTACTACATCGAGGGGCTGGACTGGCTGGCGCGCAACATCGGCATCGACGGCCTGTACCTCGACGACGTGGCCTACGATCGCACCACCATGAAGCGCGTGCGCAAGGTGCTGGACGCGCATCGCCCGCACGCGCTGATCGACCTGCATTCGGCCAGCCAGTACAACCCGCGCGACGGCTACATCAACAGCGCGCTGCTCTACATGGGCTTGTTCCCGTACATCGACCGGCTGTGGTTCGGCGAGGAGTTCGACTACGAGCACACCTCGCCCGCGTACTGGCTCACCGAGATGTCCGGCATCCCCTATGGCCTGATGGGCGAGATGCTGCAGAACGACGGCAACCCGTGGCGCGGCATGCTGTTCGGCATGACCAGCCGGCTGGGCTGGTCCAAGGGCAGCGACCCGCGCCCGCTGTGGCAGCTGTGGGACGCGTTCGGCATCGAGCAGGCCGACATGGTCGGCTGGTGGGTGCGCGACACGCCGGTGAAGACCGACCACAAGGACGTGCTCGCCACCAGCTACGTGCGCAAGGGCGACAAGACCCTGGTCGCGCTGGCCTCGTGGGCGCCGGGCACCGTGCAGGTGAAACTCGCAATCGACTGGAAGGCGCTGGGCTTGGATCCGAAGCACGTCCGCCTGGTGGCGACCGCGGTGCAGAATTTCCAGCCGGCCGCCACGTTCCAGCCCGGCGACGCGATCCCGGTGGAGCCGGGCAAGGGCTGGCTGCTGGAGCTTGAGTCGACGCACTGAGTGTCGACCCTGTGCGAGCCGCGAAAGCCTGTGACGACCGGCACAGGCTTTCGCGGATGCCGAAGCGTACACAGCATCCTCCCCCGACGCGTTGCCGCGCCGGTTTGCGCTACCCCACGTATCGAGGACTGCCACGCATGAACCAGATCGGTCGAGCCATACTCTGCGGCGGCCTCGTCGCCGGCACCATCGATATCGGCGCCGCGGCACTGATCAGCCATCTCAACCCTGCCGTGATCCTGCACGCGATTGCCAGCGGCGTGCTGGGCAAGGCTTCGTTCGTGGGTGGTGCTACGGCTGCGTGGCTGGGACTGGGTCTGCAGTGGGCGATGTCGCTGTTGATCGCCGCGATCTTCGCGACCACCGCCAGGCGCATGGCCTGGTTGCGCCGCCGCTGGCTGCCGGCGGGGCTGGCCTACGGCGTGGCGGTCTATGTGGTGATGAATTACGTGGTGGTGCCGCTGTCCGCCGCGCCATTCAAGGCGCCGGCCGCGCCGACGCTGATCGTGGCGAACCTGCTCGCCATGCTGCTGTTCGGCCTGATCGTGGCGTTCTTCGCGCGCACCGTTGCCGCGCGCGCGAACTGACACCGACATCTTCCATCCTGTTTCGGAGCATCGACATGCCCGCTTCGTTCCGTTCGCATGCCTGGCTGGCGCTGGTCGCCGGCGTGGCCTTCGCCGGTGGCGCCACGGCCGCCACGCTGCCCGTGCTGGCGGCGCCACGGATCTTCGCGCCGGGGGTGATCTCCGGCCCCGCCAACGACGAGTCGCCCACCTTCAGCCCCGACGGCAATACGCTGCTGTTCACCCGCAGCGGCGCGGGCGGCGGCACCATCATGGAGTCGCATCGCGTGGACGGGCACTGGTCGACGCCGCGCATCGCGTCGTTCTCGGGCGCGTGGCCGGAGCTTGCGCCTCAGTTTTCGCCGGACGGCTCCTACGTGGTCTACGTTTCGATCCGCCGCACGGACAGCACGCCGGCGCAGCAGCAGGTGAACCTGTGGCGGGTCGACCACCACGGTTCCGGCTGGGGTCAGCCCGTGCGCCTGCCGGCTGCGGTCAACATCGGCAACGCGGTGTGGAAGGCCAGCATCGCGCAGGACGGCAGCATCTATTTCCTTTCCATCGACGCGGGCAAGGACAAGGGCAAGCGGCTGTACGTGTCGCATGTCGCGCACGGTGCCTACCAGCCGGCGCAGCCGCTGGCATTCAGCCATTACGGCGACGACGACGTGGACCCGGAGATCGCGCCGGACGGTTCCTTCATGGTGTTCGCCAGCGACCACCGCTTGCCGGGCGACAGCAAGGACCACCTGTTCATCGTGTTCCGCGAGGGTGGCGGCTGGGGCGCACCGCAGGCGATCCGCTACGCCGGCGACGACGCGCGCGGTTTCAGCACGGATTACCTGCCGCACCTGGGGCCGGATCATCGCACGCTGTATTTCACCAGCGACCGCACCGAGGCGGTCGCGCACTACCCGCACACGCCGGCGCAGGCGCGCGAATACCTGCAGCGCGTGGAAGCGTGGGACAACGGCAACTTCAACGCGTGGTCGGTCTCGCTGGCGCCGCTGCTGGAGGCGCACAAGGCGGCCCTGTAGGCCGGGATTCATCCCGACTCGCGCACGGTTGATCGGTGTCGGGATGAATCCCGACCCGCGCATGGTTGAGCGGGCGGGGATGAATCCCGACCCACGCGGTGCGGTGGACCGGCGTATCCTTGCCGGCGGCTTTCTCGCCACGGGTGGATGGATGAAGCAGCAAGCAGGCATGGCATCGGCAGATCTCCCGGCCGATGCGGCGTCCTACATCCACCACGGCACGCCCGCGTTCCGTCGCACCAACCTCGCGCTGTTCGCCGCGGGTCTCGCCACGTTCGGCTTGCTGTATTGCGTGCAGCCGCTGATGCCGGAGTTCAGCCGCGACTACGGCGTCAGCGAGGCGGGCGCGGCGATGTCGTTGTCACTCACCACCGGCGTGCTCGCGTTCGCGATGCTGTTCGCGGGCGGCCTGTCCGACGCGTGGGGGCGCAAGCCGGTGATGGTGGCCTCGCTCGTGTCCTCGGCGGTGCTGGTGCTGGCCAGTGCGGCGATGCCGGGCTGGGGTTCGCTGCTGGTGGTGCGCACCTTGCTGGGGCTCACGCTGAGTGGACTGCCCGCGGTGGCGATGACCTATTTGAGCGAGGAGATGCACGTCGAGTCGATCGGTCTGGGCATGGGCCTCTACATCAGCGGCAGCGCGGTGGGCGGCATGGGTGGACGGCTCGTCACCGGCGTGCTCACGGACTTCTTCGACTGGCGCGTCGGCGTCGCCGTGGTGGGCGTGATCGGCCTCGCCTGCGCGCTGGCGTTCTGGCGCGCACTGCCGCCGTCGCGGCATTTCGTGCGCCAGCCGCTCTCGCCACACGCGTTGGCTTCGCGCTTCGGCGGCATGTTCCACGACCGTGGCCTGCCGTGGCTGTTCGTCGAAGGCTTCCTGCTGCTGGGCGCCTTCGTCACCGTCTACAACTACCTCGGTTACAGGCTGCTTGCGCCGCCGTACAACCTCAGCCAGGCCGTGGTGGGCCTGATCTTCGGCATCTACCTTATCGGCACCTTCAGTTCGGCGTGGATGGGCCATCTCGCGGGAAAGCTGGGTCGGCGCAAGGTGCTGTGGACCGCGCTGGCGCTGATGCTGGTCGGCGTGGTGCTGACGCTCGCCGCGTCGCTGTGGCTGATCATGCTGGGTATCGTGGCGATCACGTTCGGCTTCTTCGGCGGCCACTCCATCGTCAGCAGTTGGGTGGGCCGCCGCGCCGGCGCGGCGAAGGCGCAGGCCTCGTCGATGTACCTGTTCTGCTACTACATGGGTTCCAGCGTGGCCGGTGCCAGCGGCGGCCTGTTCTATGCCGCGCACGGCTGGAACGGAGTGGCCGCGTTCGTCGGGGCGCTGGTGCTGGCTGGCCTCGCGATCGCATTGGGCCTGGTGCGGCTGAAGCCGCTGGTGAACGTGGTCACGCCGCCCACGCCGATGAGCAAGGGCGCGATGGGTTAGCGACGCCGGTTGGGTAGGAGCGCACCCTGTGCGCGAATGCTTCTGGCTTCGATCAAGCGCCAGAGCATTCGCGCACAGGGTGCGCTCCTGCAGGGATTTATTGCGCCGCCGGCTTCAGCATGCCCTTCACCGCCTCGTAGTCGCCGTCGTTCGCGGCAGCGGGGAGGCCGAGCAGGTGGGTCATCAGCGGATAGACGTCCACGTTCGGGAACTCGGGCACGCGCAGGCCTGTGCGGAACGCCGGGCCGTGCGCCACGAACAACGCGCGCATCAGCGGGTCGGCGTTGTCGTAGCCGTGATCGCCGAGACTGATGTGGCCCTTGCGCTTCGCCAGATGTTCGGCGGTGGTGATGCGCCAGCCGGTATCGGCGAGGCACACCAGTTGCGGCACGCGCGGGTTGCTTCCGTAGTGGAAGCGGGCGGGTATGCGCGTCTTGTCCCAGCAGCGCATGTGCTGCTGCGGCTGTTCCAGCTTGTGCTCGATCGCGGCGAAGTCGTGGCCGGGTTTCGGATTGAAGCCGGCGAGGATGCCGAGGCTGACGGTGTTCACCGCGTCCGGCGGGATCAACTGCTCGATCAGCACACTGTTCGCCAGCGGCACGCTGGCCATGCCGTGGTCAGCGAGCACGATCAGGTTGATCCGGTCGAACAGGCCGCGTTGCCAGAGGCCGGACACCAGCCGCGCCAGCGCGGCGTCGGTATCGCGCAGCGCCTGGTCCACCTCGGGCGAATCCGGGCCGTGCTCGTGGCCGGCGTGGTCGACCCCGTCGAAGTACAGGGTGAGGAAGCTCGGCCGCTGGTCGGCCGGCAGGTCCAGCCACGCCAGCACCTGGTCCACGCGCTGATCCGGCGTCACGTTGCCGTCGTAGGGCTTCCAGTAGTCGGGGTGCCGGCCGTGGATATCGGCCTCGCTGCCGGGCCAGAACATGGTGGCGGTACGCAGGCCATGCGCATCGGCGGTTTCCCAGATCGGCGTGCCCTCGGCCCACCAGCGGCCATCGCTCACCGCCTTGCGGTTGCCCAGCGAGAACTTGCCGAGTGCGGGATCGAACATCGTGTTGTTGACGATGCCGTGGTGGTCCGGATACAGGCCGGTGACCAGGGTGTAGTGGTTCGGAAAGGTCAGCGAGGGAAACGCGGGCTGCATCGCGTCGGCATGCACGCCGTGCTTTGCAAGCATCGCCAGCGTAGGGGTGAGGCCGCGATCGATATAGTCCGCGCGGAACGCATCGATCGAGATCAGCAGCAGCGGCGCGGGACGCGCGGCGCTTGCGCTGGCGGCTGGCGCAGAGAATGCGGTCGCGGGCGGCTGCGTGGCGCAACCGGCGCTGAATGCCGCCAGCGAGGCCAGCAGCAGGCGAAACAGGAATTTCATGCAGGAATCCATACGATGCGGATGTCTCCCCATGATCGCCCAGATGCCATGACAATCGCACATTCTTGTGATCGGAAAACGCATAGTTCCCCGTCGCGCTGGCTGCTGGCCGGCTTGCTCGCGGTCGCCGGCACGGCCGCGGCGCAAACGCCACCCGCGAACGCGCAGTACCAGCAGACCGTGCGCCAGCAGCAGGTCAGCGACCAGCTGCAGAAGAGCCAGCAGCAGGCGCAGCAGCGCCAGAACGTGGCGAACATGGCGCAGCAGCCGCTGGCGCAGGGCTCCGCCGCACGCAACCAGCAGGAGCAGGCCGATCGCGCGCAGCAGCAAGGCGAGAATGCCCGGCAGCAGGATCTCGTCAATCGGTACCGCGACGCTTCCACGCCGCCGCCTGCCGCCACGGCGTCCGACACACCGAAGAAATCACAGGGGCACTGACTCCACGCTGCTCTGGTTCCCGTGCCGTATCAGCCGGCGCGTCGGCGCATGGGCAGGCACGCCACGGACAACAGGACGGCGAGCAACGCCAGATCCAGCCACGCGAACCAGTCGCCCCAGCACGCGTACAGCGTCCGCGTTTCGCGCAACGGCAGATCGCCCACCAGTTCGGCATCGTGCTTTTCGCTGGAGGCTTCGGCCACCACGCGGCCGCGGTCGTCGCTGAGCGTGAGCCGGCCATTGCGCGCGACACGGGCGATGGCAAGGCCGCTTTCCACGCCACGCATGATGGCCATGCGGCTGTGCAGCCAGCCATCGACGCCGAAGTCCCAGGCGGGCACCAGCAGCAACTGCGTGCCGAGCGTCGCATAGCTTCGGCTGATGTCGTGGAAATCCATGTCCTTGCAGATAGCCAGCCCGATACGCGGCGAGACGTCCAGCACCGAGTAGCGCTTGCCGGGCGTGTACTGGTCCTCGAAGCCCGGGATCAGGTGATGCTTGAAATAGTCGACTGGCGCGTGAGCGTCCGGCTGGAACACCATGACCATGTTGCGCTCCGCGCGCGGGTCGTTCTTGCCGTCGATGCCGATGCCCAGGATCACGCCATCCTCGCGCGCCAATGCGGCAAATGCCGGCACGGTGGCTGCGTCCGTGGCGAACGAGGTCTCGGGGATGACGACCGCCTTGGCGCCCGCCGCGGCGAGGCGCCGGATGGCCTCGACATAGCGTGCTTCGAGGGCCTGGCCGGCCGCGCTGTCCAGTGTGGGCCGGATCGGCTTGTCCACCGATACCAGGCCGATGCGCAAGCTGCCGCTGGCGGGCGTCGCGAGACGCCAGATGCCGTAGCCCAGCGAGGCCGCGACCAGCAAGCTCGCGATACCCGCAGCCATGCTGCGACCGCGCCGTGGTGTCGTGGGAGTCAGCACGGCGGCAAGCGCGGACGGCCCCAGCAATACGAGAAAGCTGATGCCCCAGAGGCCGGTGACGGCGGCCACCTGGATGACCGGCAGCGCGTCCATCTGGCCGTAGGCCATGCTGCCCCAGGTGCCGTGCGGCGAGCCCAGGTTGTTGACGTACTCGACGGCGACCCACAGCGCGGGCACCGCCAGCGTCGCCGCCAGCACATGGCCTGAGCGGAGCAGGCGCCGGTAGAGCAGCGTGCACAGTGCGAAGACCAGCGCGGGCGCCGCGATCGCGTAGAGGTCGAACGGCAGCGGCAGGCCGATCACGCCATGCAGGTAATGCCACTGGCTCATCCCGCCGAGGGCGTAGGCGGCAAACGCCGCCAGCGCCACCCATCGCGCAGGCACGCGCGGAGCCAGCCACAACACCGGCAGCGGCGCGAGCCATGCCAGCCACCACCAGGGATGCAGGCCGGCGCCGAACCACCACGCCGCGGCGGAGAGCAGCAGCGCCGCCAGCGTCGTCACCGTTGCCGCACGATCAAGCCTTGATTCCATCGACCAGTCTCCCTATCGATTCGAGATAGAACTCGCGAAACCGGGTTTCGTCATCGCTGAAGCGACCTGCGCGGTACAGCGCGATCAGCCCATGCGCATGCGCCCAGAACGTCATCGCCACGTCCCAGGGATCGTCGTGCCGCAGCACGCCCTGGCGCATGCCTTCGGCGAGCAGGTCCGCCACCACGTTGAGCGTGGGGGACTGGCGTTCTCGGAAATCCTCCGGAAAGCGGCGCGCGTCGTCGCGGCGCACCGAAAACGCGTGGTCGAACAGGTGCGGATGTTCCAGCGCGTAGTCGAGATAGTTCTCCTGCGTCCTGTACAGCTGCCGCAGGATGTCCGCGTCACCCGTGCTCTCCAGCCACTTGCGTGCGGAGGTATTGAAGCTGTCGTCGGAAAGCCGCTTCAGCAGCGCCTCGCGATTCGGGAAATGGCGATAGATCGCCATCGGCGTGATGCCGACCCGCTCGGCCACCCGCCGCATCGTCACCGCGTCCGCGCCCTCGCGATCGAACAGCCGGTGGGCAGCGCGCAGGATCTTCGTGGCGGTGTCCGGCTTCTTCATGTATACACTGTATACATCGCCGGCCGGGCGCGGCAATAGGTCATTCGGCAGGGGCGCGGTACCGCGCCGCTGCGAGTGCGCAGATCAGGGTGCGGCGAACAGGTCGCCGTGCGCGATGCGTTGCTCCATCGCGAGCAGGAAGCGCTTCGTGGGTAGCCCGCCGCCGAAGCCGGTGAGGCTGCCGTCCGCGCCGATCACGCGGTGGCAGGGCAGCACGATCGGCAACGGATTGCGCCCGTTCGCGGCGCCCACCGCGCGCACCGCCTGCGGCTGGTCGATGCGCCGCGCCAGCTCGCCGTAGCTGGTGGTGGCGCCGTAGGGAATGCGCGCCAGTTCCCGCCATACCGCCAGCTGGAACGGCGTGCCGAGCGGATGCAGCGGCAGCGCGAACACCTGCCGCGTGCCGGCGAAGTATTCCTCCAGCTGCACGCGGGCGAACGCGAGCTTGCCGGCATCGTGTCTCCAATGCGGTGCCGGCATCTTCTGGTGGCGCCCGCTCTCGAACCACACCTCGCGCAGGCCTTGCGCATCGGCGACCAGGCGCAGCTGGCCGATCGGCGTGGGCAGCTCGTCGTACCAGATCGTTTCCGGTGTGCTCATGCAGCCGCTCCCTGGCGTTTCGCGCGCGGCGTCGACGCGGCGTCGGCACTCCCGCGCCACAGGTGGATCACCGCATACGCGCGCCACGGTCGCCACGCCTCGGCCAGCGCGGTCAACGCCTTCGTGCCGAGCGCCTCGCCGCCGCGTGCCGCCGCCCGGCGCAGGATCAGGTCCGCGGCGGGAAACGCGTCGGGATGGCTCAGCGCGCGCATCGCCATGTAGTGCGCGGTCCAGTCACCGATGCCGGGCAACGCGACCCAGCGCGCCACGAATTCGTCCAGCGATTGCTCCGCGCGGAAATCCACCCGGCCGTCCAGCAGTGCGCGCGCCATGCCGCGGATCGTTTCCGCGCGTGCGCCGGTCACGCCGAGTTCGCGCAAGTCCGCGTCCGCCAGCGCTTCGGGCGTTGGGAACAGCCGATTCATTCCCGGCAGCGGCGCCTGCGCCAACATCATGCCGTGGCGCTGCACGAGGCGCGTGGCCAGCGTGCGCGCGGCGGCCACGCTCACCTGCTGGCCGAGCACCGCGCGCACCGCGATCTCGAAACCGTCCCAGCTGCCCGGCAGGCGCAAACCCGGGCGCTTGCGCAGCAGCGGACGCAACGTGGGCTCGCCGCGCAATGCGTCGGCGATCGCGCGCGGATCGGCGTCGAGGTCGAACAGGCGGCGCACGCGCGCCACCACGCCGAGCATCTGCGCCGGCTGCGGGCAATGCAGTTCCAGCTTCAGCGCATGCTCGCCGCCCGGCCACGCGGAAACGCGCAGCCAGCCCGGCGCGTCGGCGGGGCCGAACACGCGCGCATACGTGGTTTCGTCCACCAGTTCGATGCCGGGCAACGCGCGACCGCCGAGGAACGCGAGCAGCGACGCGAAATCGAACGGCGGCCGGAATGCCAGCCGCAGCACCAGTGCGCCCTCGGTCACCGCCGCGCGCGGCTGGCGGCGCAGCTCGCGCGGCGCGATGCGGTTCGCCTGCGCGAACGCGGCGTTGAAGCGGCGCAGGCTGCGGAAGCCGGATGCGAGCGCGACTTCCGTCACCGGCAGCGCCGTCTCCGTCAGCAGCTGCTTCGCGAACAGCAGCCGGCGCGTGGTGTGCACGCTGAGCGGCGAGGCGCCGAGCCGTTCCGTGAACAACCGGCGCAGCTGCCGCGCGCCCAGCCCGACGCGCGCGGCGAGCTGCTCCAGCGAACCTTCGTCCAGCGCACCGTGCCCGATCAGTTTCAACGCCCGCGCCACCACATGGTCGCCGCGCTGCCACACGTCGTTGCCCGGCGACAGTTCCGGGCGGCAGCGCAGGCAGGGCCGGAAACCGGCCGCTTCCGCCGCCGCCGCGCTCGCGTAATAGCGCACGTTCTCCCGCTTCGGCGACGGCGCGGGGCACACCGGCCGGCAATAGATGCCGGTGCTGCGGACGGCGGTGAAGAACAGCCCGTCGAAGCGCGCGTCGCGGCTGAGGCGGGCCTGTTCGCAGGTGCGCGGGTCGGGCAGGGTGACGGCATGGGGATCGTTCATGCCGGCAGGCTAGCACCGGCGAGTCGTTGCGACTCGCCGTTTTCGGACATCAATGGCACGCACCTGTTCCGTTCAGTGCACGGGCGTCATCAGATGCTGGTAGGGCGTGCCGGCCCACATCACGTACGGCACCGAGGTGTCCGGCGTCGCGCTCTTCGGATACGCGTCGTAGAACGTCGCATCCGCGCCGAAGATCATCAGGTGCGGGCCGGTGCGGATCCAGTGCTGGCCCGCCGCGGGTTTCATCGCGGACGGATCGGTGTTGCTCGCATCGACGCCGCCCTGCAGCATGTATGCGATGCCGGTCCCGGCCGGCGGCGGCTTGTGCGCCATGTACGCGGCTAGCCAAGCCCACGCGTTCTTGTCCGCGCACATCGGGTCCGGCCCCGGCGTGGCCGGGTTGTCCGGCATGCAGGTGAACGCGTTCGTGCCCTTGCGCAGCGTACGCATCGTGCCGTCCGCGCCCGGCACGACGATCGTGGCGTTTTTCGCGACGCTCGCCGGCGCCGCGCGCATCGCGCTAGCGATCAGTTCGGCATCCGTCGGCGCCTTCTTGTCGGCGGCTTGCAACCCGCCCATGGCGAGCAGCATCGTGGCGGCGATCGTGAAGCGGTACATCGATTCTTTCGCATGCATGGCAGCCTCCCCGCTATGACGCGCGATGGCCATGCCCGGACTCCCCGGCCCACCAGTCTCCGCCGCTGCCTGATGGCCGTCAATCGACGTCGGAAGGATGTTTCGGCCGACGTGGCGGCGCGCCTCGGGCCAGCCTGGCGGCGGGATCGCGGCCGGCCGGTCCGGCGCATTGACAGCCGGATGCGGATTGCCGAACGATCCGGACAGCGCCCCTTCCTTCCCCGAGCACACACGCATGACCCATGCATGCCGCAATGCCCGTTCGCCGCGCACCGCCATGCTGGCGGTGTGGCTGTCGGCATGCCTGCTGCTTCCGGCCTGCGCGGCTCCCGTGAAGCCGGCGGCGCAGAAATGGGTCGCCACGTGGGGGCAGGCGATGACTTCACAGGTCGCGCGCGTCACCGGTCGCGACGGCAAGCCGGAACGCGATGCCTGGGGGCAGCCGGTCGAGCGCGCGCCCACGGTCGATCACCTCACCCTTCGCCAGCGCGTGAACGTCAGCGCCGGCGGCGCGCGCGTGCGCGTCCGGCTGTCGAACTATTACGGCCGTGCGCCGCTCACCGTGAGCGCCGCGCGCATCGCGCTGGCTGCCGGCCATGCCGATGACTTGTCCGCGATCGATCCCGGCAGCGACCGGCCACTGAGCTTCGACGGCGGCAAGCCTTCGATCACGATCGCGCCCGGCAGCGAAGCGGTCAGCGATCCGGTAGCCCTGCACGTGCCGGCGTTGTCGAACGTGGTCGTCAGCCTGTACTTCGACGGGCCGGCGCAGCTCGCCGATTTCCATCCGCTGGAACAGGCGCACACCACGTACGCGGTCGATGGCGACGCCACGCGACTGCCATCGCTGGCGCGGCTGCCGCCCGCGCACGCGCTGCCGCTCACGCGGGACGATCACATCTACCTGCTCGCCGGCGTCGAGGTCGAGGCGTCGGCGGGCACCCGCGGCATCGTCGCGTTCGGCGACTCGATCACCGATGGCTACCTCGCCAGCGCGCCCACCGCACCCTGGCCCGCGGTGCTGGCCGCCCTTGCCCAGCGCCATGGCGATGTGGCGGCGGTGGTGAACGCCGGCATCAGCGCCGACGAGCTGACCACCGACCAGATCGGTGCGCCCGACGCCGGCATGTCCGGCCTGAAGCGCTTCCTGCGCGACGTGGTCGACCGCCCCGGCGTCACCGACGTGGTCGTGTTGTTCGGCGCGAACGACATCGATCGCGGCGTCGATCCGGCCGGTTATCCGAACGGCGCCACGGCCGGCGACCTCATTGCGGCGATGCGCATGCTCGCCGACGTCGCCCACCAGCACCACCTGCGCATCTACGCCGGCACGGTCACGCCGTTCGCCGGGGTTGCGGACTGGTACAGCCCGCAGCGGGAGGCCGTGCGGCTACGGTTCAATGCGTGGATACGCCACTCGGGCACGTTCGACGGCGTGGTCGACTTCTCCGACGCCGTGGCGGGCACGTACCAGCCGCCGACGCTGGCCGCGCAACAGTCCCCGCTGCCGGTCGGCATGGCGACGGTCTGCGCGGGCGACGCGGGCTTGCACCCGAACGACCGCGGCTACGCCGTGATGGGCACGCTGGCCTACAACGTGCTGTTCCACGCGGCGCTGCAACCGCCGCAGGGTTGCCATTGAGGCCTTATCGCCGCGGCCGCGTCACGACTTGCGGCTGCCGCCGACCATGCTCGCCAGCACCCCGTCGCGCCGGATCAGGCCGTGGTACAGCGCCGCGCCCAAGTGCGCGAGGAAGGTGAGGAACAGCAGCATCGCCAGCCAGGTGTGCAGGTGGCGCAACACCGCGAACGCGACCGGGCCGGCCGGGAAGATCGGCGGCAGCCGCAGCGAATCGCCCAGCATCACCGGGTAGCCGCCGGCCGACAGCATCGCCCAGCCCACCAGCGGCATCGCGATCATCAGCGCGTACAGCAGCCAGTGCGAAGCATGCGCGGCGAGTTTCTGGATGGCCGGAAGGTCCGCCGGCAGCGGCGGTGGCGGGTTGCGCAGGCGCACGGCGAGGCGCAGCACGGCGAGCAGCAGGATCGCGATGCCCAGCGGCTTGTGGATGCGCAGCAGCCATGCGTGGCGCTCGGACACCGAGGCCACCATGCCGACGCCGATGAACAGCATCGCGAGGATCGCCGCCGCCATCAGCCAGTGCAGGATGCGCGCGGGCAGGGCGAACAGGCCGGTCGTGTTGTTCATGGGTGGGCCTCCGCTTGCGGCTTCGTGTCGACGCGGGCGGTGCCCGGCAGGTGGGCCTCCTCGCTGGTGCGGCGCAGGTAGGAATCGGCGTAGGCGGCCGAGCGCGCGGGCAGCAACGGGTCGTCCGAGATCGCGATGCCGTCCGGCAGCACCGTCGGGTCGTAGTTGATGTCGCGGCAGGGGCCGCTGTCCTGCGCCTGCTCGCTGTCCACCACCAGGGTGCCGGCGGTGATCGTGCGGCGGTCGTCCGGCCACGCCTTGGTGGCGTCGTTGGTGGGGTCGCCCGGATTCGCCAGCGTCACCAGCAGCTTCCAGCGCAGCGGGCCTTGCGCCAGCCGCTGGCGCAGGTCGGCGTCGAGGTAGTCGGGCTGGCCGGCCGGCGCGGCGGCGCCCGTCGCATCGACAGCTTCCGGCACCATGCGCCAGCGCACCGCGTGGCGCTGGCCGTCGGGCCCGGTGAACACGAATGCGTCGAGGCTCCAGTAGCCGTCCGTGGCGAAACTGGCCGAGGGCTTCGCGGTTTTCGCCCAGGCGCGGAACGCGGCGGTTTCCGGATGCGCGGCGAAGAACGCGGCGAGCTTCTTCGGGTCCGGCTTGCCGGTGGCCGGGTCGGGCTGCCCCGCCTGCAGCTGCGCGTAGAACGCCTGCGGCGTGGCGACCGGGAACACCGGCATGCTGTTCATGCCGGTGCGCCATTGCTGGCCGTTCGCCAGCGCGAAGCGCAGCGCCATGCTGCGGATCGGCACGCTGCCGTCCGGCGCGTACGGGTTGCCGCCGGGAATCGCGAAGCGGCCGACCACCGGCGTGCGCTGGCCCGGCGCGAACACCTGCGCCACCGAATACGCCGCCGCCTCGCCGCTGCTGTCGAAATGGCCGGCCACGCACACGCCCTTGGCATGGTTGCGCCGATAGCCGGGATGCACGCCGGCGTTCGCCTGGAACTGGTCGATCAGGCGCCGGGGCGTCAGTCGCTGCGGCGACAGCCAGCCGCCCACCCAGGCGAAGGCGAGTGCACACGCCGCGGGAAGGGCGAGGACGAGGAACCAGGCGCCCGCGCGGCGGGCCAGCGGGACGGTGGATGCATGCGGATCGGGCATGGGGTTTCCAGGACGGGGGATGGAAGAGCGACGGACCGGGCCGGCCGCCACCACAGTCCTTCGCCCGCGCCGGCGTGCGGTTACATGCCTTGCGCGAAAAGCGCTTGCGCCAGCGTCGCCGCCACGCACCACCCCACCACCGCCAGCGCCGGCCAGCGGGCGAGCAGCATCAGCACGCCGGCCGCGGCGACCAGCACGTCCAGCGGCGCGTGGATCGCGCTGGCCGCCACCGGATTGACGAACGCCGCGGCCAGCAGGCCCACCACCACCGCGTTCACACCGGCCAGCGCGCGCGCCGCGCCGGTGCGCTGCGCCAGCGCGCGCCAGAACGGCAGCGCGCCAGCCACCAGCAGCAGGCCCGGCGCGAAGATGGCCAGCACCGCCACCGTCGCGCCCGGCGCGCCGCCCATGCCGCCCGGCAGGCGCGCGCCGAGGAACGAGGCCAGCGTGAACATCGGCCCCGGCACCGCCTGCGCCGCGCCGTAGCCGGCGAGAAAGGTGTTGTTGTCCAGCCAGCCCGGATCCACCACCGAGGCCTTCAGCAGCGGCAGCACCACATGGCCGCCGCCGAACACCAGCGCGCCCGCGCGGTAGAACGCCGCCGCCGCCCGGCCCAGCGGCGGCAGGCCGGGCAGGAACGCCACGCCCAGCCCGAGCACGAACAGCGCGACCAGCACCGCGCCGGTGCGCCGCCCCCACGCCAGCGCGAACATCCCGCCCGTGCGCGCCGCGACGCCGCGGCACAGCCACCGCCCCGCCAGCGCGCCGCCGGCCACCAGCACCAGTTGCATCCACGGCGCGCCGCTGGCCAGCACCAGCAGCGCCGCCGCCAGCGCCATCGCGCGCCGCGTCCAGTCCGGCGCCAGCGTGCGCGCCATGCCCACCACGCCGTGCAGCACCACCGCCACCGCCACCAGCTTCAGGCCGTGCACCAGTGCCTGCCCCCAGCCGCCGTCCAGCGCGCGGCTGGCGAGTGCGAAGCCGAACAGCAGCAGCGCCGAAGGCAGCGTGAAGCCCACGAACGCGGCCAGCCCGCCCAGCCAGCCCGCGCGCAGCAGGCCGATGGAAAAGCCCAACTGGCTGCTCGCCGGCCCGGGCAGGAACTGGCACAACGCCAGCAACTGGCTGAAGTGTTCCTCGTCCAGCCAGCGCCGCTGCTGCACGAAGGCACGGCGGAAATAGCCCAGGTGCGCCACCGGGCCGCCGAACGAGGTGAGCCCCAGCCACAGGAAGGCGGCGGCCACCTCGCCCGCGCGGCCGCGCGTCGTCGCTGTACTCACGCGCAATCGAACAAGGCCATGAAGCCGAAGTCCATGTGCAGCTGCATGTGGCAGTGGAACAGCGACAGGCCCGGCTGGTCGGCGGTGAAGTCCACCTCCATCGTCTGGTAGCCGCCCAGCATCGCCACGTCCTTGCGCACGCCCGCGGTGGGTTGGCCGGCGAGGCTGGCGATCTCGAAGGTGTGGCGGTGCAGGTGTATCGGATGGATGTCGTCGCTCGCGTTGTGCATGCGCAGGCGGTAGCGTCGGCCGTGCGCGAGGCGGAAGTGCGGCGTGCCGGCGCGCATGTCGAACGCCTGCCCGTTGATCGTCCAGCGGTTGAAGCCGCCGTCCGCCGCGTTCTGCTTCGCGAACGTCATCGCTATCACTTCGTCCGGCGGCGCAGCCTTCGCGCCGGGTTGCGCGAAGCGGCGGTAGTCCCAGCCGAACGGCGGCGGTGCCTCCCAGCGCGGCGCGCCGCGCTGGCCGGCGTACTCCACCACGATGCCCATGCCGTGCGCGCGGTCGTCGTCGGCGAGGTCGCCCAGCACCCACACGCCGGGGCGGCGCATTTCCACCACCGCGCTGATGCGTTCGGCCGTGCCCAGCCACAGCACGGGCACCTCGGCCGGGCGTGGCACCGGGTTGCCGTCCAGCGCCAGCACGGTGAACACGTGGCCGGGCAGGGCGAGGCTGCGGATCTCCGTGGCGCTGCCGTTGAGCACGTGGAACAGCACGCGCTCGCCGACTTTCACCCGGATCGGTTCGCCGTGGCCCAGCATGCGGCCGTTGATCGCGAACGCCTGGTAACCCACCTCGTAGCCGCGCCGGTCGCCGCGCGCCAGCGAGGCCTGCATCGTGCGTTCGCCGCGTGCCTTCAGCGCCGGGTCCACCGCGTCCGGCCGCAGGAAATCCATCGCCATGTCGCCGCCCTGGCTGAAGAACGGATCGAACTCCTTCAGCGTCAGGAACACCTCGCGGTCGTACGCGCCGGGCTCATGGCGCGGCTCGATATACACCGGCCCCACCTGGCCGCTGTACTGGCCGCGCGTGAGATCGGAACCGGCCCGCACATGCGTGTGGTAGAAGCGGAAGCCCGCCGGCCCCGGCACGAAGCCCAGCCGCCGCATGCCGTGCGGCGGGATGTACGGCGTGCCTTCCTCCGCCGCGCCGTCCACGTCCGCCGGCACGGACTGCCCGTGCCAGTGCAGCTGTTCGGGTACGTCGGTGTCGTTGTGCACGTCCACCGTCACGCGTTGCCCTTCGCGCAGGCGCAGCAGCGGGCCGGGCACGCCGCCGTTGTAGGTGGTGGTGGAGACGATGTGGTCCGGCGCCAGCTCCACCAGGCTGCGGGCGATGCGCAGCGTATGGTCGGCGCGGCCGGCAAGCGGGATCGCCGCCGCCGCACCGGCCTGCGGCGTGGCCCGCGCCCCGGCGCCGGCGGCCAGCGCGCCCAGCCCGGCGAACTTGAGGAAGTCGCGTCGATCCAGCGGCATGAGCGATCTCCGGAGACGATGCCTCGCCAAGCTTACGGCTTCGCCGTCCGCAGGTTTTTCCGCCGCCATGCGGCACCGCCACTTTCCACGGGGGGAGGCGCTCGCCACAATCGGGCTTTCACCGGTTCCCCGAGATCGCCATGAACGCTCCCACCCGCATCGACACCACCCGCACCATCCGCGCGCCGCGCGGCACGGAACTCAGCTGCAAGAGCTGGCTCACCGAGGCACCGTTCCGCATGCTGCAGAACAACCTCGACCCCGAGGTGGCGGAGAACCCGGCCGAGCTGGTGGTGTACGGCGGCATCGGCCGCGCCGCGCGCAACTGGGAATGCTTCGACGCGATCTTGAGGTCCCTGCGCGAATTGAACGACGACGAGACCTTGCTGGTGCAGTCCGGCAAGCCGGTGGGCGTGTTCCCCACGCACAAGGACGCACCGCGCGTGCTGATCGCGAACTCCAACCTGGTGCCGCACTGGGCGACGTGGGAACACTTCAACGAGCTGGATAAGAAGGGCTTGATGATGTACGGCCAGATGACCGCCGGTTCGTGGATCTACATCGGCTCGCAGGGCATCGTGCAGGGCACCTACGAAACCTTCGTGGAGATGGGCCGGCAGAGCTACGGCGGCAGCTTGAAAGGCAAGTGGATACTCACCGCGGGCCTCGGCGGCATGGGCGGCGCGCAGCCGCTGGCCGCCAGCCTTGCCGGCGCGTGCAGCCTCAACATCGAGTGCCAGCAGAGCCGCATCGACTTCCGCCTGAAGACCCGCTACGTGGACGAGCAGGCCACGGACCTCGACGACGCACTGGCGCGCATCGCGAAATACACCAAGGCGGGCGAGGCGAAATCCATCGCGCTGCTGGGCAACGCCGCCGACGTGCTGCCGGAACTCGTGCGCCGCGGCGTGAAGCCCGACGCCGTCACCGACCAGACCAGCGCGCACGACCCGGTCAACGGCTACCTGCCCAGCGGCTGGACCGTGGAGCAGTGGTTCGAGCGCCGCAAGAGCGACCCGAACGGCACCCGCGACGCCGCCAAGCAATCCATGAAGCAGCACGTGGAAGCGATGCTCGCGTTCCACGCGCAAGGCATCCCCACCTTCGACTACGGCAACAACATCCGCCAGATGGCGAAGGACGAAGGCTGCGAAAAGGCCTTCGCGTTCCCCGGCTTCGTGCCCGCCTACGTGCGCCCGCTGTTCTGCCGCGGCGTCGGCCCGTTCCGCTGGGTCGCGCTCTCGGGCGATCCGGAAGACATCTACAAGACCGACCAGAAGGTGAAGGAGCTGATCCCCGACGACGAGCACCTGCACCGCTGGCTGGACATGGCGAAGGAGCGCATCAACTTCCAGGGCCTGCCCGCGCGCATCTGCTGGGTGGGCCTGGGCCAGCGCCACAAGCTGGGCCTCGCGTTCAACGAGATGGTGCGCAACGGCGAGCTGAAGGCGCCGGTGGTGATCGGGCGCGACCACCTGGATTCCGGTTCGGTGGCGTCACCGAACCGCGAGACCGAGGCGATGAAGGACGGCAGCGATGCGGTGTCCGACTGGCCGTTGCTCAATGCGATGCTCAATACCGCCGGCGGCGCGACCTGGGTGTCGCTGCATCATGGTGGCGGCGTCGGCATGGGTTACAGCCAGCACTCCGGCGTGGTGATCGTGTGCGACGGCAGCGCCGAGGCGGACAAGCGGATTGCGCGGGTGTTGTGGAACGATCCGGGTACGGGCGTGATGCGGCATGCGGATGCGGGGTATGAGGATGCGGTGCAGTGTGCGAAGGAGCAGGGGCTGAAGCTGCCCATGATCTGATCGAGGCGCGGGCCGCGGTGGCACGGCTTCGAGCCGGCCGCCGTGGCCTTGCAGGGGCCTGGGGGCGGTGCTAAGGTTTTATTCCAGTAAAACATGAGGGCGATGCCATGTCCTGCGCCGCAACCCTGCGCCAATCGGGCGGTTCGATCATCCTGTCCATTCCCAAGAGCATCGCGCAGACGCTGGCGGTCGAGGCCGGTTCGGTCGTCGAATTGGCGGTCGAGGGCCGCACGCTGTCGGTGACCCCGGCTCGTCGCGGCCTGGCGGACCGGCTCGCGCAAAGCCCCAAATCACCCGCCGCCTGGCACCGCGACCAGGCCTCGCTGGACGATGCGCCGGCCGGGCGTGAACTGTTGTGAGTCGCGGCATTCCCGCGCGCGGCGACATCCTCGAACTCAGCCTTGATCCGACCAGGGGGCACGAGATCCGCGGCACCCGCCCGGTACTGGTGCTTTCCGCCGATGCCTTCAACAAGGCTTCCGGCCTGTTGCTGGTCGCGCCGATCACGCAGGGCGGCGCCGCCGCGCGCGAAACCGGCTTCAGCGTCACCCTGATGGGCAGCGGCACGCGCACCCAAGGCGTGGTGCTGTGCGACCAGACCCGCACCATCGATGCGCGCGCGCGAACCTTCAAGCGTGTCGAGAAGGCCCCGGCGTCCCTGGTGGAGGAGGCGCTGGACGCGGTGCGCTCGATTCTGGAATAGCCCGGATTCCGCAACAGTGCATGGGTGGCGCGGTTCCAGCCGACGGCCTCCCGGCCGCAAAGGCCACCCGAACGTTTTGCCGTCCGATTCATCGATCACGAGGTTCTCATGCAGGTCAGGGAAAGCACCATCGAGCAGGAGCTGATCGAGAAGCTTGGCGAGCTCAAATACACGATTCGCGAAGACATCCGCGACCGCGCGGCGCTGGAGCGCAATTTCCGCGCGCATTTCGAGGCACTGAACCGCGTCACCCTGAGCGATGCCGAGTTCCAGCGGCTGCTGGAAGACATCGTCACCCCCGACGTGTTTGCTGCTGCGCACACGCTGCGCCACCGCAACGCCTTCACCCGCGACGACGGCACACCGCTCAACTACACGCTGGTGAACATCACCGACTGGTGCAAGAACACCTTCGAGGTGGCGCACCAGTTGCGCATCAACACCGACTACAGCTACCACCAGTACGACGTCGTGCTGCTGATCAATGGCGTGCCGGTGGTGCAGATCGAGCTGAAGACGCTGGGCATCAACCCGCGCCGCGCGCTTGAGCAGATCGTCGAATACAAGAACGACCCGGGCAACGGCTATACCCGCACGCTGCTGTGCTTCATCCAGCTGTTCGTGGTCAGCAACCGCGACAACACCTATTACTTCGCCAACAACAACGCCCGCCACTTCGCCTTCAACGCCGACGAGCGCTACCTGCCGGTGTACGAATACGCCGCGCCGGACAACCGCAAGATCACGGGGCTGGACGCCTTCGCCGAGGCGTTCCTGGCCAAGTGCACGCTGGGCCAGATGATCAGCCGCTACATGGTGCTGGTGGCCAGCGAGCAGAAGCTGCTGATGATGCGGCCGTACCAGATCTACGCGGTCAAGAACATCGTCGAGTGCATCGACAAGAACCTCGGCAACGGCTACGTCTGGCACACCACCGGCAGCGGCAAGACGCTCACCAGCTTCAAGGCGTCCACGTTGCTCAAAGCCAATCCGGCCATTGAGAAGTGCCTGTTCGTGGTCGACCGCAAGGACCTGGATCGCCAGACCCGCGAGGAGTTCAACCGCTTCCAGGAAGGTTGCGTGGAGGAGAACACCAACACCGGCGCGCTGGTGCGGCGCATGCTGTCCGACGATGCCGCCGACAAGGTCATCGTCTGCACCATCCAGAAGCTGGGCCTGGCGCTGGACGGCGGCGGCACGCGCAACCTGAGCCGCGAGAAGCGCGGCCTCACCAGCCATGCCGAGCAGTTGGAAGCCCTGCGCGACAAGCGCATCGTCTTCATCTTCGACGAATGCCACCGCTCGCAGTTCGGCGACAACCACCAGGCCATCAAGGACTTCTTCCCCAACGCCCAGCTGTTCGGCTTCACCGGCACGCCGATCTTCGAGCAGAACGCCAGCTACAAGCGCATCGAAGGCGAGGAGCAGACGCTCAAGACCACGGAAGACCTGTTCCAGCAGTCGCTGCACGAATACACCATCACCCACGCCATCGAGGACAGGAACGTCCTGAAGTTTCACGTCGACTACTTCAAGCCGGATGGCAAGAATCCGCCCAAGCCCGGCGAGCCGCTGGCCAAGCGCGCCGTGGTCGAGGCCATCCTGGCCCGGCACGACACCGCCACCGGCGGGCGCCGCTTCAACGCCCTGCTGGCCACAGCAAGCATCAACGACGCGATCGAGTACTACACGCTGTTCAAGGCCGCGCAGGCCGAGAAGCAGCAGGCCGATCCCGATTACGTGCCGCTCAACATCGCCGCGGTGTTCTCCCCGCCAGCCGATGTCAGCGCCGACGTGAAGCAGCTGCAGGAAGACCTGCCGCAGGAACAGGCCGACAACAAGAAGAATCCCGAAGAAAAGAAGGCGGCGCTGGCGGCCATCATCGCCGACTACAACGCCGCGTTCGGCACCAATCACCGCATCGAGGAGTTCGACGGCTACTACCAGGACGTGCAGCAGCGCATCAAGAACCAGCAGTTCCCCAAGGCCGACCTGCCGAACAAGGGCCGCGAGAAGCTCGACCTCGTGATCGTGGTGGACATGCTGCTCACCGGCTTCGACAGCAAGTACCTCAACACCCTGTACGTGGACAAGAACCTCAGGCACCACGGCCTGATCCAGGCGTTCAGCCGCACCAACCGCGTGCTCAACGACACCAAGCCCTACGGCAACATCCTCGACTTCCGCGGCCAGCAGAAGGAGGTGGATGCCGCCATCGCCCTGTTCTCCGGCGTCAAGGCCGAGCAGGCGCGCACCATCTGGCTGGTGGACACCGCGCCGGTGGTGATCGAAAAGCTCAAGGAAGCCCGCGACCAGCTCGACAGCTTCATGGCCTCGCAGGGCCTCAGCGGAAAACCGGACGACATCGCCAACCTCAAGGGCGACGCCGCCCGCGCCGGCTTCGTCGAGCGCTTCAAGCAGGTGCAGAAGCTGAAGACCCAGCTCGACCAGTACACCGACCTGGACGACGCACAGAAACAGCAGATCGAAACGGTCCTGCCCCGTGACGAACACAACGCGTTCCGCGGCGCGTATCTGGAAACCGCGCAGCGCCTGCGCGCGCAGCAGGCCAAGCCGGACGGGAAGAAGAACGAGGACATCGACCAGCTCGATTTCGAGTTCGTGCTGTTCGCCTCCGCCACCATCGACTACGACTACATCATGAAGCTGGCGGCCGACATCTCCATGCAACCGGCCGGCAAGGCCAGCATGAACCGCGAGCAGTTGATCGGCCTGATCGCGGGCGATGCCAAGTTTATCGACGAGCGCGAGGAGATCAGCGAGTACGTGCGCGGCCTGAAGGCCGGCACCGGCTTGGACGAGGCCGCCATCCGCGCCGGCTACGAGGCCTTCAAGCAGGACAAGGCCGCCCGCGCGCTGGCTGGGGTGGCAGAAGCGCATGGCCTGCCGGTCGCCCGCCTGCAGGCCTTCGTCGACGCCGTGCTGGCCCGCCGCATCTTCGACGGCGAGGCGCTGACCGAACTGCTCAGCCCGCTGGAACTGGGCTGGAAGGCGCGCGCACAGAAGGAAGAGGCGCTGATGCGTGACCTGATACCGCTGCTGCGCAAGCGTGCCGGCGGGCGCGAGATCGCCGGGCTGAAGGCGTGGGAGGAGGCGCGGTGATGGCCAAGGAAGACAAGGCGACGGCGACGCTTGCACCGAAGCTGCGATTTCCAGCATTTCGGACGACACCTGGCTGGTGCGTCAAACGCATGGATCGCCTCTATGCGTTCATGCGGAACAACATCCTGTCTCGTGACAAGCTCAACTACGACGCTGGTCATGCGAAGAACATCCACTACGGAGACATCCACACCAAGTTCCCGGCGTTGTTCGACGTCACCAAAGAGCGGACACCGTTTGTCAACGATACCGAAGAAGTTCCGGCTGCTGGGTCTGAGGATTACTGCATTGAGGGCGACATCATCTTTGCCGACGCTTCTGAAGACACGAATGACGTCGGCAAGAGCATGGAAATCGTTCGCTTGAACGGCGAGCCAGTTCTGTCAGGTCAGCACACGATTTTGGCGAGGCGGAAAGACGAATCTCTGATCGTCGGCTTCGGTGGATACCTGTTTCGTTCGGGATGGATCCGTTCGCGGATCAAGAAAGAGGCGCAAGGGACCAAGGTTTACCAAATATCTGCATCGCGTCTCGGCGGTATCGACATCACGTACCCGAGCGAAGCAGCCGAGCAACAAAAAATCGCCGACTGCCTGACGTCGCTGGACGAGGTGATTGCCGCGCAGGGGCGCAAGGTGGAGGCGTTGAAGGCGCACAAGCGCGGCCTGATGCAGCAGCTGTTCCCCCGGATCGGTGAAACTAGCCCCCGCCTCCGCTTCCCCGAGTTCCGCAACGCGCCAGAGTGGAAGAAGGTGCCGCTTGGAAAGGTTGCTGAGATCAAGCTAGGGAAGATGCTCGACGCCGACAAGCAAAAGAGCGGACGTCTGCTTCCCTACGTCAACAATATCTCGCTGCGATGGAATGAAGTGGACACTTCCAACCTTCCGCGGATGTATTTCAAGGAAAGTGAGCTTGAGCGCTATAGCTTGCAGAAGGGTGACGTTTTGGTTTGCGAAGGTGGCGTGCCGGGACGGTCTGCAGTTTGGGATGGGCGATTGCCTGATCTGAAGTTCCAGAAAGCAATTCATCGCGTCCGCTTTCACGTGCCCTTCGTACCGAAGGTTCTCGTTCTATATTTGGAGGCAATCGCCGGTACAAATGCTTTCGAGAGTTTGTTCACGGGCGGGGGCATCAAGCACCTTACAGGCGAGACGTTCGCAAAGCTCGCGATTCCCGTTATGCCGCTTCCGGAGCAGCAGCGTATAGCCGACTGCCTCTCCTCCCTCGACACCCAGATCACTGCCGAGTCCAACCAGCTCGCCGCCCTCAAGACCCACAAGCAGGGCCTGATGCAGCAGCTGTTCCCAAATACAAATGAGAAGTGAGAAATGAGAAGTGAGAAATGGCGCAAAGGACTCAACCCCGTCGAACGTCTGTTCGAGGGGCCTGGCCTGCCTTTGATTTCTCACTTCTCACTTCTCACTTCTAATTCCGCGAGCGCGCCAGCGTGAGCGGTCTGATCCTCTACACCACCGAGGACGGCGCCAGCCGCATCCAGTTGCGCGCCGACGGCCAGACCGTCTGGCTGACGCAGGCGGAGATGGCGGAGCTGTTCGACGCGACCAAGCAGAACATCTCCCTCCACTTGAAAAACATCCTGGGGGACAAGGAGTTGGAAGCGGATTCAGTGGTCAAGGAATCCTTGACAACTGCCGCAGACGGCAAGGCCTACCGGACCAACCTCTACAACCTCGACGCCATCCTGGCCGTGGGCTACCGCGTGCGCTCGCCGCGCGGAGTGCAGTTCCGCCGCTGGGCCAGCACCGCGCTCAAGGAATACCTGCTCAAGGGTTTCGTCATGGACGACGAGCGCCTGAAGAATCCGGACGGTCGCCCGGATCACTTCGACGAAATGCTGGCGCGCATCCGCGACATCCGCGCCTCGGAAAAGCGCTTCTACCAGAAGGTGCGCGACCTGTTCGCGCTGAGCGTCGACTACGACAAGAGCGACCGCGCCACCCAGACCTTCTTCGCCACCGTGCAGAACCTGCTGCTGTACGCGGTAACGCAGCAGACCGCCGCCGAACTGATCCTGGCCCGCGCTAATGCCGACGACCCGCACTTCGGCCTGCGCGCCTGGAGCGGCGGCCGCGTGCGCAAGCAGGACATCGTGGTCGCCAAGAACTATCTGGTCGAAGACGAAATCGACACGCTCAACCGGCTGGTGACGATCTTCCTGGAAACCGCCGAGCTGCGCGCCAAGCGCCGGCAGGACATCCCGATGCGCTTCTGGATGGACAACGTGGGCCAGATCATCGCCAGCAACGGCTTCCCGCTGCTGGAAAACGCCGGATCGTTCAGCCGTGAGCAGATGGAAGCGCAGACCGGCGAGCGCTGGCTGGCCTTCGACGAACAGCGCAAGCAGCAGGAAGCCCGTGCCGCCGATGCCGCCGACGAAGCTGAGCTGGCCGCGCTGGAAAACAAGATCAAGCGGCGCCCGAAGCCATGACGGGGGCCAACAAGAAACAGCCGGATAAGGCGATGGGCGCCGAGCCGTTCCCCGATCTCCCCGCCTTGGCAAAGCATCTTCGCGAGGAGCTGGACCAGAAGAAATTCGTCCTGCTCTATGCCTACAACGGCACCGGCAAGACCCGGCTCTCGACGTCGTTCAAGGATCTGGGCAAGAAGGTCGATGAGAGCGGCGAAGTGACCGAGCGGGACACTCTGTACTTCAATGCGTTCACGGAAGACCTGTTCCAGTGGGATAACGATCTCGCCAACGACCATGAGCGAGTGCTGAAGATCAATCAGGATTCACGTTTCTTCGCCGGGCTTGGCGAGCTGGAGATGGATAACCGCATCCGTCCGCTGTTGAGTCGTTATGTCGATTTCGAGTTCGAAATCGATACGGACGCATGGGAAGTCAGCTTCGCGCGCGAGACCAGGCAGAAGAAGGACGATGGCACCTACGAGACGATTCGTGAGGACGATATCAAGGTGTCGCGTGGCGAGGAGAACATTTTCATCTGGTGCTTCTTCCTGGCCATCGTGCAGCTGGCGCTGGATAGCGCCGAGGCCTACAAGTGGGTGAAATACATCTACATAGACGACCCCATCTCCTCGCTGGACGACAACAATGCGGTCATGGTGGCGCACCATCTGGCGCAACTGATGACAGGATCACACGAAGGCTTGCGCGTAGTGATATCCACGCACCACGTACTGTTCTTCAACGTGTTGTGCAATGAACTGAAGAAGTCGCGTCGCTATTTTCTCAGCAAGCGGCTACAAGACGACGGCTTTGCCCTGCACGAAACCGACAGCACGCCGTTTCTGTATCACCTCGCATCACTGGTCGAGTTGCATGAGGCCATGAAGTCGGGCGCTCTCTATACGCACCACTTCAACATGCTGCGCCGGGTCATGGAGCAGACAGCGTGCTTCTTTGGCTACGCCAAATGGGACGAGTGCATCAAGGCCGAAGGCGATGACCCGAACCAGACGGTATACAAGCGAGTGATCGATCTGATGAGCCATGGCGACTATTCCCTCTACGAGCCGAGGGAAATGTTGCCTGACAACAAAGAGCATTTTGGCCGCATCTTGCGACAGTTCATCACTCGACATCCGTTCAGCCCAGCGCTGTTCCCGAACGAAGCGACGTAAGACACCATGACCGAAAACGACCAGAAACAACTCGGCAAAACCTTGTGGGCCGTCGCCGACCAGCTTCGCGGCACGATGGATGCGGACGACTTCCGCGACTACATGCTGTCCTTCCTGTTCCTGCGCTACCTCTCGGACAATTACGAGGCGGCGGCGCGGAAAGAGCTGGGATCGGACTACCCTGACCCGAATGCGGTCGGCAACGCCGGCAAGACGCCGCTGTCGGTCTGGTATGCGGCCAACAAGGCGGACGTGGCACAGTTCGAGCAGCAGATGCGGCGCAAGGCGCATTACGTCATCAAGCCCAAGTACCTGTGGGGCCATATCGTGCATCTGGCCAAGACGCAGGACGACACGCTGCTGGATACGCTGCAGGGCGGCTTCAAGTACATCGAGGAAGAATCTTTCCAGAGCCACTTCCAGGGCTTGTTTTCAGAGATCAACCTCGCCTCGGACAAGCTTGGCCGCACTTATCCTGACCGCAATGCCAAGCTGTGTTCCATCATCAGCGAGATCGCCCGCGGTATGGCGCTGTTCTCCACGGATAGCGACACGCTGGGCGATGCCTACGAGTATCTGATCGGTCAATTCGCGGCCGGCTCGGGCAAGAAAGCGGGCGAGTTCTACACCCCGCAGCAGATTTCCAACATCCTCTCGGCCATCGTCACGCTGGATAGCCAGGAGCCGAAAACCGGACCGCGCAGCAAGCTGGACAGCGTGTTCGATTTCGCCTGTGGCTCGGGCTCCTTGCTGCTCAACGTGCGTCACCGCATGGTCAAAGCAGGCGGCACCATCGGCCGCATCTATGGGCAGGAATCCAATATCACCACCTACAACCTCGCTCGCATGAACATGCTGCTGCACGGGGTGAAGGACACCGAGTTCGAGATCTACCACGGCGATACGCTGAAGAACGACTGGGAGTGGCTACGCGAAACCAATCCGGCGAAAAACCCGAAGTTCGACGCCGTAGTAGCCAATCCGCCCTTCAGCTACCGCTGGGAGCCGAAGGATGAGACCAAGGACGATCCGCGCTTCAGAAACCATGGCGTGGCGCCGAAAAGCGCCGCCGACTTCGCCTTCCTGCTGCACGGCCTGCATTACCTGAAAGACGACGGTGTGATGGCCATCATCCTGCCGCACGGCGTGCTGTTCCGTGGCGGCAAGGAGGCGGACATCCGCACCAAGCTGCTCAAGGACGGCCACATCGACACGGTGATCGGCCTGCCGGCCAACCTGTTCTATTCCACCGGCATCCCGGTCTGCATCCTGGTGCTGAAGAAGTGCAAGAAGCCCGACGACGTGCTGTTCATCAACGCGGCCGACCACTTCGTGAAAGGCAAGCGGCAGAACCAGCTGTCGGAAGAGCACATCCAGCAGATCGTCAGCACGTACCAGAACCGGGAAGAGCTGGAACGCTATTCCCGACGCGTGGCGATGAAGGAAATCATCGACAACGACTACAACCTCAACATCTCGCGCTATGTCAGCACGGCCGAGAACGAGAAGGAGATCGACCTCAAGGTCGTGCATGCCGAGCTGGTGACGATCGAGTCCGAGATCGCCACGGCGAAGCAACGCCACAATGCCTTCCTCACGGAGCTGGGGTTGGCGCCGTTGCCCTGACCGCGCGTGAAGAAAGCAGCGGGGCCAAGTTGAACAAGCAAGGGGAAATGGGCAATGGCGTTCTATGAAGTGGAGCAGGGCAAACTGAACCGGATAGCGCGTGTTTCGCTGGCCAGCGTGCAGATGCAGGAGCGACGGGATGTGCAGGCGCTGCTGCGGAATCATCTGCCGGAGCTGATTCCGGACTTGCTGGTGATCGCTGAAGAATTCGGCGAATGGGATGAATCCAGGCGGCGTATCGACCTGCTAGCCATCGATCGCAATGCCAACCTCGTCGTGATCGAGTTGAAGCGTGGGGATAGTGGCAGCCATATGGAGTTGCAGGCGATTCGTTACGCTGCCATGGTTTCGACGATGACTTTTGAACAGGCGGTGCAGACCTACGAGGCATTCCTGGGTCGGCACGGTCAGAGTGGCAGTCGCGAACGCCTGCTGGAGTTCCTTGGCTGGTCGGAGCCGGACGAGGGCGAATTTGCGAACGACGTGCGAATTGTCTTGTTCTCGGAGGACTACTCGCGAGAGCTGACGACCTCGATCCTCTGGCTCAATACGACACGCAGTTTCGACATCACGTGCTTTCGCGTTGTCGCCTACAGGGTCGACCAGCGGGTCCTTTTGGATTTTCAGCAGATCATCCCGCTGCGGGAAGCACAGGAGTACCAAGTCAAGGTTCGCAACAAGCAGCAAGAGGTGCAGACCGCACGTCGCGAGCATGTGCCATGGAATGGCGAGTTCTACGCCAACTATGGCGATGAGGAGTACCGATCCTGGTCGGACGCGCAGAAGTACGGCTTCATCAGTGCAGGTGGAGGCGAGTGGTTCACCCGAACCCTCCGCTTGTTGATGCCCGGAGAGCGGGTCTGGGTCAATCGCCCGGGTGCGGGCTACATCGGGGTGGGCGTCATCGAAAGCGATCCGATTCCTGCCAAGGATTTCGTGGTGGACACCGATTCCGGCCCGCAACGCTACCTGGATATCGGTCAGGTCCATCCGGGCATGAAGAAGTCTGCGGGAGATCCACTGCGTACGGACAAATTCGTCAAGATCCGCTGGCTGGCGACGGTACCCGAATCCAAGGCCGTTCGAGAAACCGGCTTCTTCGGAAACCAGAATTCGGCAGCCAAGCCAACAACGGCATCGTGGCCGCAGACAGTCGGCAAACTCAAAATCGCTTTCGGGATCGATGATTGATCTGGAAAACAGGGGTCAGAGTTGGTCAGAGCGCACTTTCTTTGAAGTTGACGTCTTGAGCCGTGGACGCTGACGTAGGCTTGGAACGTTGAAAGTCGACTTTCACCGACTTTTTGTGGAGGCTTGTTGATGGCAAAGTTTTTGAACACCAGCGCGACCAACTATTTCCTTGAGGAGCTGATCAAGGATGCGAAGGATCGCCTGATCCTGATCAGCCCGTACTTGAAGCTCAACGACCGGGTGAAGGAGCTGCTGGCCGACAAGAACCGGTTGAAGATCGATGTGCGCATGGTTTACGGAAAGAGTGAGCTGCAGCCGGTGGAGATCAGCTGGTTGCGTGAGCTGAGCTATATCCGCACCAGCTTCTGCAAGAACCTGCATGCCAAGTGCTATCTGAACGAGGAACTGTGCATTGTCACCAGCCTCAACCTCTACGAGTTCAGCCAGGTCAACAACAATGAGATGGGTATCCTGATTCGGCGCGAAGAAGACTCCGAGCTGTACCGCGACGCTTATGAGGAAGCGCAGCGGATCATTCGCATCAGTGACGAAATCCGTATCTCGATGGAACGTGTTGCCACGTCTGAGAGCGCCGGCACGGAAGAGGGCGAGCACGACGCCGGCAGGGATGACGCCGATACGGTTGGCAAGCTCACTACCTCCAAGCTAGCCCGCAAGCTGGGGTTGAAGACGACCGAACTGACGGACAGATTGCTCGCGATGGCGTACCTAGAGCTCAAGTCCGACAAGACGCACCTCACTGAGAAAGGGAAGGCTGCGGGTGGCGAGTTCCGAATGAGCCAGCGCTTTGGCGGATATTTTCTTTGGCCCGACTCGTTGAAGGTCTGACTGGTGCGCGGGATCCGGATAAGAGTCAGGTTCATTTAACTCGACTTGGTAATTTGACCTGACTTCTTTGTTTGGATCGTGAGCCTGCAGCTCGTGAAAAGGTGTCCGCGAAAAGGTATCAGGGACAATTAAGCGGACCCTGTTTCGTGGGAAAGGACTTTACTTTGTAATCTGTGTTCTTGATTGATGGATGGTAGGGGTGGGGGCGCGGTGTTGGATATATTCCAAAGAAATCGTGGGTGACTCTGTTCAACCGGGGCGACACATACAAGGGGAAGTATTGTGAATAACGAGTTCAATCCATATTCGGCGCCTGAGGCCACTGTCGTCGATGCCGCCGATCATCGGCCAAGGGAAGTGGCTGGTAAGTGGCTGCGTTTTGGCACGCTTGTCATTGATTACATCTGTTTTTACATATCCGCGGCGTTGCTTGGCCTTGTCGTTGGCATGCTGTTTGGGCCGGCAGGCGTAGTGGCAATGCGGAAAATGCCGAGCATAGTGCTCGGTTCATTGATGCTTCTGAGCTTTTATTGTTTCTTCGAGGGCATTTGGGCACGCACGCCAGGAAAGCTGGTCTTCGGTACTGCCGTCGTGAACCTCCAGGGCGAAAAGCCAAGATTTTCACAAATTGTCGGTCGCACTTTTTGCCGCTTCATACCGTTCGAGGCGTTTTCCTTTTTGGGGGATGGTGATGGCTGGCACGATTCCATCCCCAAGACACAAGTGGTGCGAGTTCGCGGGCGTTGATGCTCGTGTTGCGAAAAGGTTTCGGGGAAAATTTTCAAGCAGATAACGGGGCGGAGGCAATTGAGTCGAGGGAATTGCCTCTGCCACCTTTGCGGCGCGGGACTATGAACACAGGGTCGGCGTGCGTGGGGGCGAAAACAGGGGTCAGAGTACACTTTTCAGTCGGTTGGCATTTTGCGTTGTCGCCCGATCCTGAGTGGTCCGACCGGGCGCGCCAGCTGGGCTTCGATGGCGGGACGAAAGCGACACCAAGTTCAAGAGCGCTTACGACAAGATCGCCATGGGAGCTGAAAAGTAATGTCTCGTCCTGGTCGGATTCAAGCCGGTTTGTTGCTGCTTTCGCTGATCTGCGTCGAAGCGTTTGCGACCCAGCCGGGTCCAGCTTCGCTATGCGACGCTGCGCAAACCAGCTACTTCAGCTGCCAGACCGCGTGACACCGGACGCTGAGCCTGTGCGGTACGCTGCCGTCGGCATTGCAGTATCGCTATGGCACGCCGCGGAAGATCGAGCTTTCCTATCCGGATGACGCGGCACAAGGTGCGCAGCAGTTTGCCTTTGCGCACTACAGCCGCTACCAGACAGAGCGAGTCGAAATCAGCTTCAATCACCGTGATGCGGACTACACCGTGTTCGATTATACCGAAAACGGTAAACGCAGCGCTGGCGTGCATGTATCCACCGTGGCAGGCAACTCAGCCGAAATCCGTTGTGCGGGCGAGATCATGGGCACGCTGGCACCGATGGGCAAGAGTCTGCATTGCGATACCGATAGCGCGCTCAATGCCGGGCAGTGCCATTGATGCGCTCCGGGCAAAAAGGCCACTGGGGTGAGGCGCTTTGGAAACACGGGTCAGAGTGCACTTTCTTTCGGGATAGCGGGACAACGGGACGGAGGCAATCAAGCTACGCTGGCCTGCGTGCAAACAGTTCCCGGCCCCGGCCATGCGGAGTCTTTGAACAGGCTCTTGCGCTCACGCATGCCCGTTCCCGGCGCCCCTGACGAAATCGGCGAACGCGCGCGGCAGCGTGGGCAGGTGCTTGCGGCCGGGGTAGTAAAGGTACGGTCCGCTGAAGGCTTGCCACCATGGCTTGAGCAGCGGCACCAGGGCGCCGCTGCGCCAAGCAGGTGCAGGTAGCGGTGCCGGTCTGCATCATCCAGCAAGCAGGGCAGGCGGTTGTTGCCGCGCCGGACGATATGCTGGGGGATACCGGGAAGGTCGAGTCGGGGTTGCGTGGCCATGCACGCAGGGTCACGCAGGACCTTGGAATCGCATACCGGACCTCGCCGCGACTTGCCGTAGATGCGGGGTGCAGCGAACTGCATGAAAGTGAACCGGCCCCCGTTCGACCGGCGTCTTTTGCCAAGGAGACCTGGATGAAACAATACGGTTTGACCCTGGAGCGCATATCCGCCTTCACCGACGGCGTCTTCGCCGTGATCATCACCATCCTGGTGATCGATCTTCACGCGCCAGACGTCGCGACCTGGGCAGCGCTGGCGCAGGAATGGCCGACCGCGATCAGCTATGCCGTGAGCTACTTGTTCGTCGCCATTGCGTGGTTGAACGGGCACTATCTGCTGAGCCACGCAACGCGCGTCACGTCAAAGTTGATCTGGTCGAATTTCGCGCACCTTTTCTCGGTGTCCCTGTTGCCGTTCGTGACGGCGTGGATGTCCAAGACGCGTCTGGGCGCGGTGGCGGTATGTCTCTACGCCATCGTGTTCGTGCTGGTCAACGCCAGCTACTTCGCGCTATTCATGGAGGCGGTCGACACGGTAGGAGAGGAACTCGTTTCCGGGCCGACCAAGCGGTTGATGCGCATGCGTGCAGTTCTCACGCTATTGATATTCGCGGGGGCTGCGGCGCTGGCGCTCTGGTTTCCGATCGCCGGCTTCTGCGTTGTGACCCTGACTCTCCTGACTTATCTGCATCCGAGCTCGACGCAGGTGATCCCTCGCGGCTCGTGAAAACCCATGACGATGTCGGGTCCACTTGCACCTTGGCTGGAAGCAAGCCCGCCCCGGTCAGTTCGTGTCCCCATTCCCCACAAAGACGCACACGCTCAACGCATGGCTCTTGGCCTGGTACATCGCGGCGTCCGCGGCGCGCAGGTAGTCGTCGGTGGTCGCGAAGCCGGCGTGGCTGCCGACCACGCCGATGCTTGCGCCGCAGGTCACGGTGTGCGGGCCGATCCGGTAGGGGGTCGCGAGGGCGGCCGCCATCTGCCGGGCGCGGTCGGCGGCGCCCGCGGGATCGATGGACTCCAGCAGCACGTTGAACTCGTCGCCGCTCATGCGGGCGACGAGATCGATGGGCCGCACGCAGGTTTCCAGCCGGCGCGCCACCTGCTGCAACAGTTGGTCGCCCACGTGGTGTCCAAGGCTGTCGTTGACGGCCTTGAACCGGTCGAGGTCCAGCAGCAGCACGGCGAACGTGGTGGTGTCCCCGTGTGACGGCGCGTCGCCAGCTTTCGAAGCGCCGTCCCGGTGCAGCGCGATGGCGTGTTCGAGGCGGTCGCGGAACAGCGGCCGGCCGGGCAGGTTGGTCAGGGCGTCATACGAGCTGCCCCGTTCCGCCAGGTCGCTCAGTGACCCGGCCATGCGCACGGCGGTGCCGTCTTCGAACTGGGCGATGCCGCGCCAGTTGAGCCACACCAGCCGCCCCGACCCATGACGGGCGCGAAAGTCCACCGAGAAGTTCGGGTGGTGGCCCGACAGGTGCCTGCGGTAGGCCGCCTCCACGCGCTGGTGGTCGTCGGGATCGATGAGCCGTTGCAGGAACTGCCAGCCGTCTTCATGCAGGTGGCCGGTGTCGTCCAGCCCGACAATCTCATGGAAGCGCTGGGACACGTGCAGCACGCCCGTCTGCAGGTTCCAGTCCCAGATGCCGTCGTTGGAGCCGCGGGTGGCGAGTGCGTAGCGGTTGTCGGATCGCACCAGTTCGAGTTCGGTGCTTTTCTGCTCGGTCACGTCGATCATCAGGCCGATCATGCGGTTCGGGCGGCCATCGTCGACATCCACGCGGCACAGGTCGCGCACCCACACGACATCGCCGGATTTGGCGATCAACCGGTAGCTCATCTCGTACGCATAACTGTGCTTGGCGTAGTAGGCGGCATCGTCGATGACCAGGGCTTCCGCCAGGTCGTCGGGATGCACGTGCGCCCGCCAGAAACCCGGGTCGGCCCGCCACTCTTCCACCGAGTAGCCGAAAAGGCGCTCGACCTGCGGGCTGAGGAAGGTGTTGCCCACGCCAAGCTCCGCTTCCCACACGACGCCGTCGATGGTTTCCAGCAGCCGCAGGAAGCGCTGGCGGTCGTCCATCAATACCTGCTCGCCGATCTCGGTGATCTCGATCAGGACGCCCTGGCGACTGATCACGCGATCCGCGGCGTCGGTCTTCGGATGCAGCTGCAGGCGCATCCAGCGATGGGCCGAGTCGGCGAAGCGCAAGCGGAACACCGGCATGCCCGCTCGCAAGGCTCCGGTGTCGTCGGGATGCACGAAGTCGAGCAGGGACTGGCCGAGCGTCCGCTCCACCGGATGGCCCGTGAGCTTGTGCCAGGCGGGATTCAAGTAGGTGATGATCCACCATGCGTCCGTTTGCACCACCGCGTCGGGCAGCAGTTGCAACAGTTCTTCGGACGGCGTGAGAGGGGCGGGCATCGGTGGCTTATGCTCACCGAAGCGCAATCGTCGAGTCCAGCCCCTGGGCGTGAAGCCCGGGCCAGAAAGATGCAGTCCATCAGG
Organism: Rhodanobacter sp. C06; assembly: GCF_002001105.1. GTDB lineage: Bacteria > Pseudomonadota > Gammaproteobacteria > Xanthomonadales > Rhodanobacteraceae > Rhodanobacter_A. The sequence continues at coordinate 183,291 of NZ_MUNP01000059.1, forward strand.
CGCCGCCCATGCGGAGCCTTTGAACAGACTCTTGCACTCGCGCTCACGGATGCCCGTTCCCGGCGGCCCTGACGAAGTCGACGAACGCGCGCAGCGGTGCGGGCAGGTGCTTGCGGCCGGGGTAGTAGAGATACGGCCCGCTGAAGGCTTGCCACCAGGGCTTGAGCAGCGGCACCAGGGCGCCGCTGTCCAGGTGCGGCTGCAGCCACGCTTCGAACAGGTGGATGATGCCGAGGCCGTCCACCGCCGCGGCGACCTTGAGATCCACCGCAGCGCCCAGGCGCACCAGCAGGGGGCCGGTGGGGTCCACGCGCACGATCTCGCCCTTGCGCTCGAATTCCCACGCGGGAATGACGCCGCTGGAGAATTGGCCGCGCAGGCAGGCGTGCCGCAGCAGGTCGCGGGGATGGCGCGGGCGGCCGTGCGCTTCGAGGTATTCCGGTGCGGCGGCGGTGGCCATGCGCTGCACGCGCGGGCCGATCGGCACGGCGATCATGTCCTTCTCCAGCCGCTCGTCGTAGCGGATGCCGGCGTCGCAGCCGGCGGCCAGCATGTCGACGAAGCTGTCCTCGACGATGACTTCCAGCCGGATGTCGGGGTAGGCCTTGAGGAAGGGCGTGACGATGGCGGGCAACACCAGTCGGGCCGCCACGGCGGGCACGTTGAGCCGCAGCGTGCCGGCGGGGCGGTCGCGGTAGTGGTTCACCACGTCGAGCGCACTTTGCACCTCGCCCAGCGCGGGCGACAGCCGTTCGGCCAGGCGTGCGCCCGCCTCGGTGGGGGCGACGTGGCGCGTGGTGCGGTGGAGCAGGCGCACGCCCAGGTGCGCTTCCAGCCGGCGCACGCTTTCGCTCAGGCGCGAGGCCGACATGCCGCTGCCGCGCGCGCCTTCGCGGAAGCCGCCGGCGCGCACCACGGCGAGGAAGGCGAAGATATCCCGCAGGTCTGTGTCCATTGTCCTGATTCCCGCACGGCCCGTGCCGATTGCACGGGATTATCGGCCAGGTGACCGCGGCGTACAGTGCGGGCCTCGGCGCCAACTGGCCGCCCTTGTCCGGAGACGATCATGAGCAAGCTGACGAACGCGGGCACCTTCGCCCTGGGCCATCGCACGGTGAACCGCATGGGCTACGGCGCCATGCAACTGGCCGGGCCGGGCGTGTTCGGGCCGCCGAAGAACCCCGCCGCGGCACTGGCGGTGCTGCGCGAGGCGGTGGCCAGCGGGGTGAACCACATCGACACCAGCGACTTCTACGGCCCGCACGTGACCAACCGGTTGATCCGCGAGGCGCTGCATCCGTATCCGGACGATCTGGTGATCGTGACCAAGGTCGGCGCGACGCGCGGCGCCGACGCCTCGTGGAACCCGGCGCAGAGCCCGGCCGAGCTCACGTCGGCCGTGCACGACAACCTGCGCAACCTGGGCGTGGACGCGCTGGACGTGGTGAACCTGCGCGTCATGGGCAACGTGCATGCGCCGTCCGAGGGCTCGATCGAGCCGCAGTTCACCGCGCTGGCGGAACTGCAGCAGCGCGGCCTGATCCGCCAACTCGGCCTGAGCAACGTCACCGCGACGCAGCTGGCCCAGGCGCGCGGCATCGCCGAGGTGGTGTGCGTGCAGAACCACTACAACCTGGCCCATCGCGAGGACGAGGCGCTGATAGCCGAACTCGGCCGCGCGGGCATCGCCTACGTGCCGTTCTTCCCGCTGGGCGGCTTCACCCCGTTGCAGTCGGACACCTTGTCTGACGTGGCCCGCCGGCTGGGCTTCACGGCTATGCAGGTGGCGCTGGCGTGGCTGCTGGCGCGCGCGCCCAACATCCTGCTGATCCCGGGCACGTCCTCGCTGGCCCACCTCCGCGAGAACCTGGCGGCCGCGACGATCCGGCTCGACGGGGATGCGCTGGCCGAACTGGCGACGATTGGCGCCGCCAGCTGACCGCAGCGCCTGCTTTGGGTCAGTGCCCGGGAACCAGCTCGCCGGTCACCTTGCCGTCGGCGTCCAGCATCTGCAGCGACGGCGAGCCGTCCCTGGCGACCTTCATCACGATGCGCGGGCGGCCCTGCAGGTCGTCCATCGCAAGCTGCACGCTGCCGTCGGTGTTGCGGCCGAGCAACATGCGCCGGGTCGGGCCGCCGTGTTCGGCGAAGAAGGCCTTGATCCGGGCCTGCCGCTGGTCCGCCGGCAGGTGCTTGATGGAGTCCATGAACTGGATTTCCTCCAGGATCGAATAGTCCGGGTAGTCGTTGAACTGCAGCTTGGTGTAGCGGCCGTCCTTTTCCTGCTGGGAATCCAGCGCCATGGTCTGGTCCTGCTCGTAGGCGTCGAAGGACAGGTGGCCATGCGATTCCTTGGTGCCGTCCTTGTCCTTCTCGCCGCCGAAGATCAGCCCGCCGTTCTCGGTGCCTTCGTCGTTGTAGAAGATCATGCCGGCGGCCTTGCGGTCGGGGTGCGGGTATTCCTTGCCCTTGATGATGATGCCCGGCGCGGTGGCGGCATCGGAGATCACCAGCCGCAGCGTGCCGTCGGGCTCGCGCACGTTGATGCGCTGCACGTCCAGTTCGTCGAGCGAGAGCTTTTTCGGTGTCTGCGCAAAGCCGCTCAACACCGTGGCGGCGAATACCACCGTGAGCACGCCGGCATAGATCGTCAGGAAACGCTGGCCGATGGGTTTCATGGGCTTGCCTCTGTCGGACGGGGTGTCCGGCATGGTCACACGGATCGCCCGGATGCGGCGGCATGAGTCCCCTGGCTTGGGTAGACGTGGCTCTTGCCGCAAGTCCACGGGTTCGGCAAAAGCAAAGGCCCGCATCGCTGCGGGCCTTTTCAATGGCTGCTTGCGGATGTCTCAAACGCTGGGCCGATGCCTTTCCTTCACCTCGCGAAGAAGTTCAAGCATGTGTTCCCGCTGCGCGCGCCGCTTCAGCTCCTGCGCTTCAAGCAACTGCTGCCGCATCGTCATCGGCCGCAAGGCCCGGTCCGACGCAGCCGTCGATGACGGATGCATGATGTGCGTGAAGTAATGGACCCATGCCCGGAAGTGCAGCGGCGATTGGGGGTGCGATTCGAGTTTCATGGTCAGGACCTTCTGCGCATGCCACGGCCAGAGCGATGAATCTGCGCCAGCGGTCGTTAGCCGGCAGTGACGTTATCGATAAGGCATCTGCCTGCGCGGAAGAGTGCCGGGAAAGGGCGCTGGGGACACTACCGGACCCGGTCCATGAGTCGGCCTGGCTGCGGAAAGCCGGTCCTGAATCCGCACTGGAGATCTTCCGATTCCTGACATCGGCCATCTTGGGCCCGGTGTGCCGTGCCCCCATGGTTTCCGGGAAGTGGCTGGCGATGATGGAGAGCGGAGCATGAAATCCTTCGGCAAGGCGCCGCAAGGCGAGCGGCTGGAGCGGCTGCACGATCTGCCGCTGTGGGACGGCGAGCGCTTGCGCAATATCCATCCGGTGCTGCCCGGCCTGCGCGATCCGCAAGCCGCGCGACCGACGCTGCGCGAGTTCCTGTGCGGCGACGACAACCGCACGCCGCCGCAGCCGTTGCCCGCGCATGACCCGCGCGAGGCTTGGTTGCGCAAGCCGGCGAGCGGGTTGCGCGCCACCTGGCTGGGCCATTCCACGGTGCTGCTGGAGATCGACGGCTGGCGAGTCCTCACCGATCCGGTGTGGGGTCAGCGTGCCTCGCCGTTCACCCTGCTCGGGCCGAAGCGTTTCCAGCCGGTGCCGGTCGGGTTGCGCGACCTGCCCGCGATCGATGCCGTGGTGATCTCGCACGACCATTACGATCACCTGGACTTCCCGACGATCCGCGCGCTGGCGAAGTCGAAGGTGCCGTTCGTCACTTCGCTCGGGGTCGGCGCCCATCTCGAGAATTGGGGCATCGCGCCTTCGCGCATCACCGAGCTGGTGTGGTGGCAAAGCCATCGCGTGCCCGGCACCGGGCTCACCATCACCGCTGCACCTTCGCAGCATTTCTCCGGCCGCGGCCTGAAGGACCGCAACCAGACGCTGTGGTCATCGATGGTGATGGCCGGCGAGCGCCATCGCGTGTTCTTCAGCGGCGATACCGGGCTCACCACCGAATACGAATCCATCCGCGGCCGGCTCGGGCCGTTCGATCTGGTGATGCTCGAGGTCGGCGCGTTCCATCCCTCCTGGGGCGACATCCATCTCGGCCCCGCCAATGCGCTGGCGGCACATCGCCTGCTTGGCGGCGGCGTACTGATGCCGGTGCACTGGGGCACGTTCGCGCTGTCCACGCATGCCTGGGATGAGCCGGTCGAAGACCTGCTCGCGCTGGCTGACCCCGACGACACCGCGTTGCTGCTGCCGCGTCTCGGCGAGCCGGTCGAACCCGTCGAGCGCCGCGAAGTGCAGCCGTGGTGGCGGCGTGGCCAAGCCGTGGGCGAGAGATCCCCGATCAAAGCCGAGCCACCCGAGGCCGTCATCAGCGGGCAATTGAGCGACCAGTTGCCCTGGCCGCTGGATTGAGCGGTGTGGCATCGGGAAATGATGCCGGGAAGAAACGGCAGAAAAGGTGCCAGGGACAATTTCCGGAAGGCTGATCGACCCTGCTACTCAGGGCGGGGGTGTCCAACGCGCGGCAACAGGCCAGTTCGGACTTGATCGTTATTGCCAAGGCGGAGCGGCCGTGCCGTTGGCGGGTGCACCTACAACATACCAACCGATGGGATACGACCACTGGTCGACGCCTTGGTCAGGGGCAGAAGGAATGGGTGCGTTCCCCGAAAAGGCAATGTCGGAACCTGGTAGTCCACCCGTACTGATCGTGGAGTTTGCCTGGTCTAAGATGTAAAGACCTGTAGCATTAATGCCGTTGGCTTCAATGATGTAGCCGGCCGAACCTAATCCACCTATTCCGCCGCCACTCCATAGTCCGCGGCCCGAAAATCCAGTCTGGTTACCTTTGGCATCAAATAGACGTGAATAAATAGCACCGTAAACCGAGCCATAACCTGCCGGGCCATTGGCATAGGGTTGATAGTATTCCAAGCCCATGCTGTTACCCATGAATCCACCGCCAAAGGCCCATACGTTGGCAAGGTTGATAGTAGAGCTGAGATTGGTCGAGACAAAGCCGTCGCCCGTGCTGTCCCAGATATACAGGTCGTTTGCCGGGCTGGTCCAGAGGATGCTCAGGCGGTTCGAGGGTGAGTAATAGCCAATGCCGATCGGGTAATAGCCACAAGCGATCTTGAAGATCCGGTAACCCGTGCGTACGGAGCCACGCATCGTCCAGTAGGCAAACTCGCAATCGGAAGGATCGAGCCACAGCAGATCATCATAGCCATCGCCATTGATATCGCCGGCACCGATCAATTGCCATTGGCTGGGGTAGCTGCCGATCTCCGTTGATATCCAGCCGCCATGCTGATTATTGGTCCACAACCAGAGGTCACGTTTGGGGCTGGTAAAAATCAGGTCAGCAAAACCGTCGTTGTTGAAGTCACCCGTGGCGCCGATGAAGTAACCGGGCGTAACACCAAAGGTGTGGGTTCCCGTGCGCGTGACACCGCCACCGCTGAAGGGTACGCCTACGGTGGTGGCCGTCATGGTCCAATAACCCGCCTGGCTAAGCGTCGGATTGAACCAGAGCAGGTCGGATGTGCCGTCCCCATTGAAATCGTTGGGCACGTGCGAGCTACCAGGGATCGGCGTCGAGACCTGCAGCGCAGGCAAGGTCCCGAAGGAGACAAGCGGTGAGTAGGGCGCCGGAGGTGATGTCGACGAGGCGGCTGGCAGCGCCTGTCCACGCACATCTTGCGCATGCGCACCCGTGGCAAATGACGCGGTGAGCAGGCACGAAAAAACCACGCCACCGAAGTGGCATTTCTTGTTCGGCATGACGCCCCCTGTAGACATTCGGAACGGCGTTCCGACCCCTGTCCTGGGCGCATCTTATCGGATCCAGGCGCAAAGAAAAGTCCACCGTGTTTTCCTGGAAAGGACCGGTTAGACGGGAAGCTGGCGTACGTGAGGGCGGCAGGTGTCGGCCCAGACCGAAGTTCTCGCGCACCCGCAGGTTGGGCTCATGGCCTTAGTGCAAGGCGCTATTTGGAAGTTAATCTGGCCTGTTTCCAAACCACGTTTCCCGCTTGCTGGCACTTTGGCGGACCGCCGTGATGGCTGCATGTAGCCATCAATGGAATCGAATCATCAACGTTCGGAAAAAGAGGCGAGGTTAGGCTCATGAAGCCACGCTTAGCACCACTCTTGATGTGCAGGTGGAGGGCGTTCCTTAAACCTTTTGCCTCGCCAGTGCATCTCAGTTGCGAGAGCGAATTCAGACGCTTGCCGCTGATCCGATCACACTGGAGAGCACATGCTTTTGTCCTTCCCGCGTACGCTGGCTGTCGGCCTTGCGTTGCTTGGCTTGTCCCTGGCATGGCCTGCGGGTGCCGTCGGCGGCAATGCGCCTGATGCCGTGTACACGAGCATTGCCCGCGACATCCGGGCGGAGATCGCATCGGGCCGCCTGACGGGTGTCTCCGTTGCACTCGTCCAGCACGGCCGCATCGTGTGGGAGCAGGGCTTCGGGTGGGCCGACCGCGAGGCGCGGCGGCAGGCGACGGCGCATACGCCGTTCTCGATCGCCTCGACCAGCAAGACGTTCACGGCCGCCGCCGTGATGACCCTGGTGAAGGCGGGGAAGATCGCGCTCGACGCACCTGCGAACGACTATCTCGGCAAACACAAGATCGTCGACGGGCATGGACCCACTGCGGCGGCCACCGTGCGTATGCTGGCCTCGCACAAGTCGGGCCTGCCCACCTTCTTCCTGATGTACGCCGATGGAGAGGAAGCCCGTGCGCCGTCCACGGACGCCTTGCTGCGCGACTACGGCCACGTGGTCGCCCCGCCGGGCACGCATTACGAGTATTCGAACCTGGGCTACCAGGTCCTCGACGACATCGTCCAGCGCACCGCGCACGAGGATTTCGGTGCCTATCTGGAGGAACACATCTTCCGACCGCTGGGCATGAAGGACAGTTTCTTCGATACCGATGCGAAGCCCAGTTCCTCGCTCGCCGTTCGCTACGACGACGAAGGGCACCGCATGCCGTTCTACCTGACGGCGACGCCCGGCTCGGGCGAGGTGTATGCCAGCGCGGACGACTTGGCGCGCTGGGCCATGTTCAACCTGAAGGACCATCTCGCCGACCAGGCACCGATCCTTTCCGACCGGGAGCTGGACGAACTGCACGAACCGGAAAGCCTGATCGGGGCCAGCCAGTACTACGCCTTGGGTTGGGACGTCTGGGAACGCCCGGACGGAACGCGCGTGGTCGGCAACCCGGGCGGGCAGGCCGGCGTCCGTTCCGAATTCGTGCTGGTGCCTGGCGCCGACGCGGCTTGCGTGGTCCTCAGCAACCGGCATTCGGACCGGGAGTTCATCGAGAAGCTGAGGGACCGCCTGCTCGCCAGCGTGGTGCCCGGGTGGCCCGGCATTCCTTTCTACAACACACCGGCTCCGGCGCCCCTGCATCCTGCAGGGGAATACGCGGGGGAGTGGAAGGGTTCGTTGACTGCCCAGGGCAAGACGGTTCCGGTCGCACTGCGCATATCGCCGGATGGCAAGGCGACGTTTGCGGTTGGCGATGCACCCGCTGCCGTGCTCGAGGGCCTTGGATTGCTGGACAAGCGGTTTGTGGGGGATACCACCGGGATGATCGAAGCGCCCGATGCGGAACGCGAGCATCTGCGGAAAATCTCGCTCGACATGCGTCGTGATGGCGAGCGGCTGGTGGGCGAAGCCGTTGCCTGGCGCATCGCGGTGGACCGCATGGCCATCGTGCCCTACCACATGGAGCTGAGGCGTCGGGGTGCGGCACAATGAAGCGCGGGGAAAGGTGCCAGGGACAATTCGAGAGACGTCAGCACGTGCCTTGAATTGTCCCTGTCATCATTCTTGCAGAGAGTGACCAGCCACTTGCCACGCCATTGATAGGGAGAAGGAAGCCCGTGAAAGCCCCAGCCATCCGATCCGTTGCATGCGGTTTCGCCGCCCTGCTGTCGTTTGCCGCGCTCGCGCAGACGCCACCCGACCTCACCGACCTGGTGGGGGCTCGCGGCAGCTCCGGGGAAACGCAGATGCAGGCGCGCGGCTACGAGCTGATACGGGCGTCGAAGACCAGCGGCACCTCGTGGACATTCTGGTGGAACGATGCGCGCCATGCTTGCGTATCGGTTTCCACCGTCGACGGCCGCTACGCCAGCCTGCAGAAGGTGCCGGCTGCCAACTGCAGCACGTCACCGTCGGGCAACAGCGGCGACGACATGGGGAGCGCCCCGGAGGCGCTCACGCTGGTCTGCTACGGGGAGGGCGTGCATTCGACCTACGAACCACGCCACAGCAGTGGTTACAACCCCGACACCAAGAAAACCGAGTCCTCGGTCAAGATGGAATCCGCGCAGGAACATTTCCGCACCACCGTCACGCTGGAAGTGGGTCCGCAAGGCGGGCGCATCCAGCTGGAGGGGAAGATGGTGCCGCCCATGCACGACAAGGCCGTGGATGGCTGGTGGCCGCTCTCGGATGTCCATTTCGACGATGACGCCATCACCGGCAAGTACCACATGAACTTCGTCAGCAAGCCGACGATCCAGGTTGACCGTCACACCGGCGTTCTGACCATCAAGGGCACCCAGAACTTCAGCGGCAAGTGCGAAAAATCGACTGGCGGACGGAAGTTCTAGACCAGCAAAACGCGGAGCGGGGACGGGCTCACTTTCGTGATCGTCGAAAAGGAAAAGAGAGCCTGGTCCTGTTCGCTGCCGCATCTTTTTTCCGCGCCGCACGCGCGATGTTGCACGCCGACTGGTGTACGGCTGCCCCGTTCCTGGGGCACTCTTGTCAACCGGCTGGCGGCTTGCCGGTGAACACCGCCAGTTGCGCGGCGAACGCGCGCTTGAACGCTGGCCGTGCTTCGCCACGGGCGACGTAGGCGGCGAGGCTAGTGAACTCGTCCAGCAGGCCCGAGGGTTTCAGCCGCTGCAGCGTGTGCACCATCATCAGGTCGCCCACGCTGAACGCGCCGTCGAGCCAGTCGGCCTCGCCGAGTCGGATGGCAAGCTCGCCCAGCCTGTGGCGGATGCGGTCCTTGATCAGCGGCAGGCGTTCCCCGGTCCAGGGCTTGTCGCTCTCCGCGAACTTGGCGGTCTGCAGTTCGAGGATGGGTGGCTCGACCGTGTTGAGCGCGGCGAACATCCAACTGATCGCGCGTGCCCTGGCGTTCGCGTCCTGCGGCAGCAGGCCCGCGTGGTGCTGCGCGATGTGGAACACGATGGCGCCCGATTCGAACAGGACGAGTTCGCCTTCCTCGTAGGTGGGAATCTGCCCGAACGGGTGCAGCGCGCGATGCGCGGGTTCCTTCATGGCCTTGAAAGAAACCAGGCGAACGTCATAGGCCTGGCCCGTTTCCTCCAGCGCCCAGCGCACGCGCATGTCACGCGCGAGGCCCTGGCCGCGGTCGGGTGAGCTTTCGAAGGCGGTGATGGTTGGGGTCATGGAGAGGCTCCGGGTGATGGCATGGATGGCAGGTGAACCACGTTCGTCCTGAGCGTAGGCCGAAGGCCGCACACGGGGTGTGGGCATGGATGGCTACGGGCTTTGAGGAGCAAGGAAGTCGAAGGATAAGCCGGCTATGGGCCGTCCGTGTCTCGCGACGCTTCGACTGCGCCCGCTGCGCGGGCCACGCTCAGCGCGGACGGTTAAGGGGCGTCAACTCGCGTGAACGGCCGAGGGGCAAGGGCGAGAAGCTGGCAGGTGCCGGCATCAACCGCGCCGCGCCGCCTCGATCGCGGCGATGTCGATCTTCGTCATCGTCATCATGGCGTCGAACGCGCGCTTGGCCGCGGCGGGGTCCGGGTCGGTGATCGCGGCCATCAGCATGCGCGGGGTGATCTGCCACGACAGCCCCCACTTGTCCTTGCACCAGCCGCAGGCACTGGGCTGGCCGCCGTGGTCGATGATCGCGTGCCACAGGCGATCGGTCTCCGCCTGGTCGTCGGTGGCCACCTGGAACGAGAACGCGTCGGTGTGCGGGACGCCGGGGCCGCCGTTGAGGCCCAGGCACGGGATGCCCATGACCGTGAATTCCACCGTCAGCACGCCGCCCTGCTTGCCCGCGGGGTAGTCGCCCGGCGCGCGATGGACGGCGCCCACGGCGCTGTCCGGGAACGTTGCGGCGTAGAACGTCGCGGCGTCCAGGGCGGTACCGTCGTACCAGAGGCAGATCGTGTTCTTGCTCGTCATCGGGAGACTCCTGGTGTGAGGTAGTGAACGCATTTTCGTTGTCGTCGGTGAGGCCTGCTCAGTCGGGAATCGTCGGTTCCACCAAGCGTTCCAGCAGGGTCAGCGATTCCTGCCAACCCAGGTAGCACTGCTCGGTGGGGATCACATCGGGGATGCCGGTCTGCTCGATCTGCACTTCGGTGCCGCAGCTCACCTCGCGCAAGGCGATGGTGGTGACCATGGTACCGGGCAGGTTGGGGTCGTCGAAGCGGTCGTCGTGGACGATGCGCCGGTTCGGCAGCAGTTCCAGATACGTGCCGCCGAAGCTGTGGCCGTTGCCGCTGCTGAAGTTGCTGAAGCTCATGCGGTAGCGGCCGCCGACCCGCGCGTCGAGCTCGCGCACGCTGCAGGTGAAGCCGTCCGGCGGCAGCCACTTGGCCAGCGCGGCGGGATCGAGGAAGGCGCGATAGACGCGTTCGGGTGGAGCGGTGAACACGCGCAGCAGGCGAACGGTGCCGGACATGGTGGATCTCCAGGTGGGTGGCGAGATGGGTCTTCACTGTGGCGACGAACGGGCGAGCCACATATCGACAAGGGGGCGCCGATTTCTCAGATCGTGGGTCGTCGTCATGTCAGCACGCGTGTCCGTGTCGCGTCCGATGTCCGCTGCGAGTGTCCGCGGACGGATGTCCGTTCGTTGATGGTCGACACGGGAATGGCTTGGGAATGCGGTTTTTCAGGCCTCGCCCGGGTTGGCACGGTGCTTGCCATATCCATCTCGAAAGCTTCATTCCCACTCAACGGAGAGCCGCCATGAAATTCGAGACCCTGATGCTGCAGAGCCTGTTCACCGCCTGCCTGCTGATCTGCGTGATGACCGTCGGCGGCATGTTGCTGGCGTGAGTGGATCAAGGCGCCGGCGAGCTTCGCCGGTCGCTTCCGCGCATGCGGCTTCGTCTTGCGCGCGTGCATGTTTTCGATGTTGTTGCGGATGTGTCATTCGGCATGCATGACCTCCTGCCCATGGGAGTCGGTGTTCCCGAGCAGTAGTCTGCGCGCCGTCATCCGACGAGGTTTTCATCGGGTGGCGGCGGATCGATGTGCATCGAGAGTTTCCGGCGACATGCCGGTTTTGGGCGGCACGGTCCGCCACGTTTCACGGGCACATGGCCAAACCCCTGGCGTGCCCGTGCTTTCCCCACTGATATCAAATGGAAGCCATAACCATGAACAGCATTTTCTCGAAGCATCCTGTTTCGCGTCGCTTGAGCCGCAGTCTGATGCTGGCCGGCATCGCCGGCGTGTTCGCGCTGGCCGGGGTTTCCACGGCCAGCGCACAGGCCACCACGGGCTCGGTGTTCGGCAAGGCGCCGGCGGGCTACGCCGTTTCGGTCCGCAGCGCGACGACGGGTACCGGGCGCACGGTCCATGTGGGCGACAGCGGCCGCTATTCCGCCCGGGAACTGCCCAATGGCGTCTACACGGTTACCTTGAAGGACAAGGATCAGGCCGTCGCCAAGCACCTGAACGTGGAGGTGATCGTGGGCCGCGGCGTCGAGGTGGATTTCGACTGCAACAAGATCAAGTGCGGCGAGATTGCCGAAGCGAAATGAGCCATCGGGCATGTCGATGCCCTGATGCGCTGTGGATGGAACGGAAAGGCCCGGCGGGAAACCGCCGGGCCTTTTCCTTCAGGCGCAGGATGCGGCAGCTGCGTCCGTGAGCAGGAAATCCAGCGCTTCCTCGCACGGCGCATCCACCTTCAGCGCGAGCAGCGCGTCGGCGCGGGTGCGGCCCAGCGTGACGGCGGCGACGGGCTTGCCGGCCTGCGCGGCGGCGTGGGCGAAGCGGTAGCCGGAGTACACCATCAGCGAGGAGCCGACCACCAGCATCGCGTCGGCGCTGCGGCAGGCGTCCATGGCGGCGGCCACGCGATCACGCGGCACGTTTTCACCGAAGAACACCACGTCGGGTTTCACGATGCCGCCGCAGTGCGGGCAAGGTGGTACATCGAAGCTGGCGAAGTCCTGGTGTTCCAGATCGGCGTCGCCATCCGGCGCATCGGCGGCGTCGAGGTGCAGCCAGTCCGGATTGCGTTCGACCAGTGCGTGCTGGAAATCGTGGCGCGCGCCGCGCCAGTCGCAGGCCATGCAGCGCACGGTGTCGAGCCGGCCGTGCAGGTCGACCACGTTCGCGTTGCCAGCGCGCTGGTGCAGGCCGTCCACGTTCTGGGTCACCAGCAGCTCGACCTTGCCCTGCCGTTCCAGTGCGGCCAGCGCGTGGTGCGTGGCGTTCGGCTGGGCGTGGCCGAAGCGGCGCCAGCCCACCATGCTGCGTGCCCAGTAGCGGCGGCGGGTGGGCAACTCCTGCATGAAGGCCGTGTAGGTGACCGGCGGCATGCGCTTCCACTGGCCGTCGCGGTCGCGGTAGTCGGGAATGCCCGACGCGGTGCTGCAGCCCGCGCCGGTGAGCACGAACAGGCGCGGGTGGGATGCGATGAAGTGCTGCAGCGGGGTCATGGTTAGCGGCATTAATGCCCCTCTCCCTGTGGGAGAGGGGTTGGGGTGAGGGTGTGGGCGAAGCGTGCTGTTGAATCCGATCGCAAGGTTCGTACTTTGCGCTACACCCGAACCCTCATCCGGCGCTTCGCGCCACCTTCTCCCAGTGGGAGAAGGGAGAACTTCAGGCAGCCTTCGCTTCGTGCTTCAACGTCGCCATGTCGATCACGAAACGGTATTTCACGTCGCCCTTGAGCATGCGTTCGTAGGCCTCGTTGACGTCCTTCATCGCGATCATCTCGATGTCGGAGACGATGCCGTGCTTCGCGCAGAATTCCAGCATCTCCTGCGTCTCGCGGACGCCGCCGATCAGCGAACCGGCGAGCTGGCGGCGCTTGAGGATCAGGTTGAACACCGTGGGCGACGGGTGGGGCGTGGCGGGGGCGCCGACCAGGCACATGGTGCCGTCGCGCTTGAGCAGGGTGAGGAAGGCGTCGAGGTCGTGCGGCGCGGCCACGGTGTTGAGGATGAAGTCGAAACTGCCGGCGTGCAGCGCCATCTGCGCCGGGTCCTTCGAGATCACCACCTCGTCGGCGCCGAGGCGCTTGGCGTCGGCCTGCTTGCCCGGCGAGGTGGTGAACAGCACCACGTGTGCGCCCATCGCGTGGGCCAGCTTCACGCCCATGTGGCCGAGGCCGCCCAGGCCCACGATGCCCACCTTCTTGCCGGGGCCGGCGCCCCAGTGGCGCAGCGGCGAATAGGTGGTGATGCCCGCGCACAGCAGCGGCGCCACGGCGGCGAGCTGTTCGGCCGCGTGGGCGATGCGCAGCACGAACTTCTCGTTCACCACGATGTTCTCGGAGTAGCCGCCCCAGGTGTTTTCCTTGCCGCGGCCGTTGTAGGTGCCGGTGAAGCCGTTCTCGCAGTACTGCTCCTCGCCGTCGGCGCAGGAGGCGCAATGCTGGCAGCTGTCCACCATGCAGCCCACGCCCACGGTGTCGCCGGGCTTGAATTTCGCCACCTTGTCGCCCACGGCCGTCACCGTGCCCACGATCTCGTGGCCGGGCACGGACGGGTAGAGCGTGTTGCCCCACTCGTTGCGCGCCGTGTGCAGGTCGGAGTGGCAGACGCCGCAGTACAGGATGTCGATCCTGACGTCGTGCGGTCCGACGGCGCGGCGTTCGATGGCCAGCGGGGCCAGCGGCTGGCTGGCGGCGGGGGTGCCATAGGCGCGGGTATGGGGCATGGGGATACTCCGGTGCAGTGGTACGAAAAGATCTGGCCAGCTTACGCCCGGAGGACGCAGGCCGGGAGCATCGTCCGTGATGGGGGCGGCGGACGCGTTTGCAAAGGCCCGCGTGGCCGCCTGCCATTGAAGCGGGATGGCGCGATGCCCATCATGGGCGGACTGTCCCCGACGAGAGTCCCGCATGTCCGATCTGTCCGCGTTCGCCGTCAACCGCCGCTGGCCCGCGCAGCATCCCGACCGCATCCAGCTCTATTCGCTCAACACGCCGAATGGCGTGAAGGTGTCGATCATGCTGGAGGAAACCGGGCTGACCTACGAGGCGCACCTGGTCGACATCGGCAAGGACGAGAGCCACCTGCCGGAGTTCCTCGCGCTGAACCCGAACGGCAAGATTCCGGCGATCATCGATCCGCAGGGCCCGGGCGGCCAGCCGCTGGGCCTGTTCGAATCCGGCGCGATCCTGCAATACCTCGCGGAGAAAAGCGGCCGGTTCCTGCCGGCCGATCCGGCGCGGCGCTGGGAGACGATCCAGTGGGTGCACTTCCAGATGGCCTCGATCGGGCCGATGTTCGGCCAGGTGGGCTTCTTCCACAAATACGCCGGCCGCGAATACGAGGACAAGCGGCCGCTGGCGCGCTACGTCAACGAGTCGAAGCGCCTGCTCGGCGTGCTCGACGAGCGCCTCGCCGGGCGCGAGTGGATCATGGGCGAGGAGTACACCATCGCCGACATCGCCACGCTGGGCTGGGTGAACAACCTGATCACCTGGTACGAGGCGCGCGAGTTGGTGGAATACGAGCGCTTCGGGCACGTCGACACTTGGCTGCAACGCGGACTGGCGCGGCCGGCGGTGCAGCGCGGGCTGAAGATTCCGTCCAAAGGCTGAGCACGGTTCCGGCACATTGAACGGACTGGCGGGGAGAGCGGCGATGAGCAAGGTACTGGTGACGGGCGGAAGTGGTTTCATCGGCAGTCACTGCATCCTGCAGCTGCTGGCGGCGGGCCACGAGGTGCGCACCACGGTGCGCAGCCTGCAACGCGAGGTCGCGGTTCGCGCCATGTTGAAGCAGGGCGGCGCCGAACCGGGCGCGCGGCTCAGCTTCGCCGAGGCCGACCTCGAGCGCGACGAGGGCTGGGCGGCAGCGGTGGCCGGATGCGACTACGTGCTGCACGTGGCCTCGCCGTTTCCGCCGACGCTGCCGAAGCACGAGGACGAGTTGATCGTGCCCGCGCGCGAAGGTGCCTTGCGCGTGCTGCGTGCCGCGCGCGATACAGGCGTGAAGCGCGTGGTGCTGACCTCCTCGTTCGCGGCAGTCGGCTACGGCCACCCGCCGCAGGCGGCGCCGTTCGACGAGAGCAGCTGGACCGACCCGGCCGGCGACGACGTGCAGCCCTACGCGAAGTCCAAGACGCTGGCCGAGCGCGCGGCCTGGGATTTCATCGCGCGCGAGGGTGGCGCGCTGGAATTGTCCGTGGTCAATCCGGTCGGCGTGTTCGGACCGGTGCTGGGGCCGGACTACTCCACCTCGATCCTGCTGGTGCAGCGGCTGATGGATGGCGCCATGCCCGGCTGCCCGAAGCTGAGCTTCGGCGTGGTCGACGTGCGCGACGTGGCGGACCTGCACCTGCGCGCGATGAGCGACCCCGCCGCGAAGGGCGAACGTTTCCTCGCGGTGGCCGGGGATTTCATGTCGATCCGGGGCATCGCCCTGGTGCTGAAGCATCGCCTGGGCACGGCGGCCCGCAGGGTGCCCACGCTGCAGTTGCCGAACTGGCTGGTGCGGCTCGCCGCGCTGCGCGATCCGGCGGTGAAACAGATACTGCCCGAACTCGGCAAGTACAAGAACGCCACCGGCGTCAAGGCGCAGCGCTTGCTCGGCTGGGCACCGCGCCCGAACGCGGATGCCGTGGTCGCCACCGCCGAGAGCCTGGTGCAGCTGGGCTTGCTCAAGGCATGAGCGCGGGCCGGCGACGCACTGCCTCCGAGCCCGGGCAGCGAGGACTCCGCATGCAGACCTGGATCGCCCTGCTGCGCGCGGTGAACGTCGGCGGCACCGGCAAGCTGCCGATGGCCGAGTTGCGTTCGATGTGCGAACAGGCGGGCTTCGCTGACGTGCGCACCTACATCGCCAGCGGCAACGTGGTGTTTCGCAGTGCGCTGCCGGAACGCGAGGTGGTGGCGGCACTGGAGTCGCCGCTGGCGGCATACGCCGGCAAGCCGGTGGGCGTGCTGGTGCGCACGGCGGCCGAGATGGCCGCGGTGCGGGCGGCCAATCCGTTTCCCGATGCACCGGGCAATCGCGTGGTGGCGATCTTCCTGGACAGCCCGCCGCCCGCCGACGCGCTGGAACACGCCAGCGGCCGCAAGCATGAGGCGATGGCGCTGGGCCGGCGCGAGATCTACGTGCACTACGGCGACGGCATGGCCGATTCGCGCCTGCGCATTCCCGCGGCCAAGGCCGGCACGGCGCGCAACATCAACACCGTCGCCAAGCTGGCGGCAATGGCGGCGGCATGAGATGGATGGTTGCTCGAACCCTGCGCTGCATCGATGCACGCCGGCGGATGCGCGCTTGATGGACGATGTGTTGCTTGCCCTGATCGACGCGCTGGAACACAAGCGTTCGCTGGATGCCCCGGATCGCCTGCGTGAGCGCATCGAGGCGCTAGCAGGCTGTTGAGAAACCTCCGCGCGCCGCCGCGGTCATAGACGTTCTCAATCACTGACCGCCCGATCCGATGCGCAGCCCCGACGTCCAGCAGCTTGGCATGTTCTCGTATGTATCGGTCGAAGACC
>NZ_MUNP01000031.1 GCF_002001105.1 Rhodanobacter sp. C06
CGCGTCGCCTTGCGGTGCCGTTCGAAACCGGCGTCGTGCTCCATCGACAGGCTCATCTGCTTCGGCGTCATCGCGTAACATCCGTCCTCAGGTCGAGCTTCGACCACGGGGCAAAATCAGAGTTTCCTTAGTTGCTTGGTCGCGAAAGAAAATAATCTCTTCCTATGAGAAAGGGGCGCCGCAAGGCGCTCCTTTTCTTTCTTCAGTCCAGCAGCCCGTGGCTGCGCAGCAGCGCTTCCGGCTCGGGCTTGCGGCCGCGGAAGGCGACGAAGCTTTCCAGCGCGGGGCGGCTGCCGCCCACCGCGAGCACCTCACGGCGGAAGCGCGCGCCGGTGGCGGGGTCGATCACGCTGCCGGTTTCCTTCGCCGCGTCCTCGAATGCACCGAACGCGTCGGTGCTGAGCAGCTCGGCCCACAGGTAGCTGTAGTAGCCGGCCGCGTAGCCGCCCGCGAAGATGTGGCTGAACGCGTGCGGGAAGCGCTGCCACGCCGGCGGATGCAGCACCGCGACCTGCTTGCGCACCTCTTCCAGCACGGCCAGCGCGCGCGCACCCGCGGCGGGGTCGTAGCCCAGGTGCAGGCTGAAGTCGAACAGCGCGAATTCCAGCTGGCGCACTAGGAACAGGCCCGCGTGGAAATGCCGCGCGGCCAGCATGCGCTGGAACAGTTCCTCGGGCAGCGGCTCGCCGGTCTGCCAGTGCCGCGCGAACAGGTCCAGCGCCTCGCGGTTCCAGCCGAAGTTCTCCATGAACTGGCTGGGCAGCTCCACCGCGTCCCATTCCACGCCGTCGATGCCGCCGATCGAGGGCAGGGCGATCTCGGTGAGCAGGTGGTGCAGGCCGTGGCCGAATTCGTGGAACAGGGTGAGCACGTCGTCGTGGGTGAGCAGCGCCGGGCGGCCCTCGGTGGGCGGCGCGAAGTTGCAGGTGAGGAAGGCCACCGGCAGCTGCTTCGCGGCACCGTCGTCGAAGCGGGCGCGGCACACGTCCATCCACGCGCCACCGCGCTTGCCGGTGCGCGCGTAGAGGTCGACGTAGGCGCCGGCGAACACGCGGCCGTCGGCGTCCTGCACGTCGTAATAGCGCACCTCGGGATGCCACACGTCGACGCCTTCGCGCGGGGCGAGGCGGATGCCGTAGAGCTTGTGCACGATCGCCCACAGGCCGTCGATCACCGCAGGCAGCGGGAAGTAG
Source organism: Rhodanobacter sp. C06 (assembly GCF_002001105.1). Taxonomy (GTDB): domain Bacteria; phylum Pseudomonadota; class Gammaproteobacteria; order Xanthomonadales; family Rhodanobacteraceae; genus Rhodanobacter_A. Next base: position 1,194 of record NZ_MUNP01000031.1, read on the forward strand.
GGCTTGAGTTGTTCCTCGTCGAGCGCGTAGTTCCGCTGACGCAGCTTCTCGGACGCGTAGCCCACGTCCCAGGGCTCGAGGTTGGCCAGCTCCAGCTCGTCGCGCGCGAACGCGCGCAGCGAGGCCAGCTCGCGCTGCGCCACCGGCTTCGCGCGCGCGGCGAGATCGTGCAGGAACTCCATCACCTCGACGGGCGTGCCGGCCATCTTGGTGGCCAGCGATTCCTCCGCCGCGTTGGCGTAGCCGAGCAGCCGGGCGGCTTCGTGGCGCAGTGCCATGATCCGTTCGATGCGCGCACTGTTGTCGTACTTGCCCGCGTGCGGGCCCTGCTCCGAGGCGCGGGTCTGGTAGGCCCAGTACAGGCGTTCACGCAAGCCGCGGTTGTCGGCGTAGGTGAGCACGGCCTGCACGCTGGGCTGCTTCAGCGTGACGAGATAGCCGTCCAGCTCCTGTTCCTTCGCGTACTGGCGCAGCACCGCCAGGCCGGACTCGGGCACGCCGGCGAGGTCGCGCTCGTCGGTGACGTGCTCGTGCCAGGCGTCGGTGGCGTCCAGCACCGCGTTGGAGAACTCGGTGGAAAGCTTGCTGAGCTCGACGCCGATCTCGCGGAAGCGCGTGCGCGCGGGTTCTTCCAGCGCCACGCCGGAGAGCCGGAAATCGCGCAGCGCGTGTTCCACCAGCGCACGCTCGGGCCGGCCCAGCGCGGCATGGCCCGGCGCGTCGGCCACCGCCTGCACGGCGGTGTACAGCGCACGGTTCTGGCCTTGTTCGAGACCGTAGTCGGTGAGCTTTTCCTCGGCCGGGGCGTAGGCCTCGCGCAGCGCGGGATTGTCGGCCACCGAGTGCAAGTGCGAGACCGGCGCCCAGGCGCGGGCCAGGCGCTGCTCCAGCCGCTCCTGCGCCAGCATCACGTGCGCGAAGTCGCGCGGCGCGCCGGCCGCGGTGAGCGCATCGATCGCGGCGCGGTCGTCCGCCAGGATGTCGGCTATCGCCGGCGCGATGTGCTCGGGACGGATGCGGGAAAACGCGGGCAGCGCATCGTCGGCCAGCAGCGGGTTGTCGTGGTTCATGGAGGCTCCTTTCGAACCGGAAGCGTGGCGAGCGCCCCCGGCGAAATCAAGCGTGGCCGTGTGACGGGGTCGGCTGTCATCGGGAAGGGGTAGCATCCGCCGCATGTCGCCGACCGATCTGGCCGAACTGCTTGGACGCACCGCGATGTTCGCGCACCTGGGCGACGCGCAACGCGCGGCGCTGGCGCGGCAGCTGCGCTGGCTGTGCCTGCCCGGCGGGCAGTACCTGTACAAGGCCGGCGAGCCGGCGGACGCGCTGTACCTGCTGCGCAGCGGCAGCCTCGGCGTGTTCGACGGCCCCACCACCGTGCTGCACCAGCTCGCCGCCGGCGAATGCGTGGGCGAGATCAGCCTGCTCAGCGGCGGCGCACATCACCTGGGCGTGCGCGCATTGCGCGATTCCGAGCTACTGCGGCTGGACCGCGCCGCGTTCGAGGCGCTGATCGAGCACCACCCGCGCGCGATGCTGGATGTGGCCCGCGTGGCGGTGCAGCGCCTGCTGCAGAACGAACGCCGCGACGCCGCGCCGGACAAGCCGCGCACCTTCGCGATCCTGCCGGTGGATGCGGACGTGCCGGTACGCGCGCTGGCGCTGCAGCTGGGCCAGGCGCTGGAGGCGCATGGCAACTGCCTGGTGGTCGACGCCGAGCTGGGCGCCGGCCGCGGCAGCGACTGGTTTGCCGAACGCGAGGCGCAGGTGCGTTTCGTGATCTACCTCGACAGCAGCGGCGATGCGCTGTGGCGCCAGCGCTGCCTGCGCCAGGCCGACGTGCTGCTGCTGCCCGCGCTGGCGGCGCAGCAGGCGCGACCGTGGCCGGAGGCGGCACCCGGCCACCCCTCGCGCGCACGGCATCGCCCGCGCCATCTGCTGCTGCTGCATGCCGGGCACGACGTGCAGCACGGCGCCGCGCGACGCTGGCGCGCCCAGTTCAGCGGCGAGCTGATGCACCACCACATCCGCGGCGAGGACGACATCGCGCGGGTGGCGCGGCTGGTCAGCGGCCACGGTCGCGGCCTGGTGCTGGCCGGCGGCGGCGCGCGCGGGCTGGCCCATCTCGGCGCGATCCGGGCGCTGCGCGAAGCCGGCCACACCTTCGACGCGGTGGGCGGCACCAGCATCGGCGCGATCATCGGCGCCGGCGTGGCCGACGGCTGGGACACCGCCACGATGATGCGCAAATACCACGCTGCCTTCGTGCGCGGTCGTCCGCTGTCGGACTGGACCCTGCCGCTGGTGGCGCTGACCCGTGGCCGCCGCGCCGCGCTGCTGCTGCGCGAGGCGTTCGGCGCGATCGACATCGAGGACCTCGCCACGCCGTTCTTCTGTGTCACCACCAACCTCTCCGGCGCAGGCCGCGTGGTGCACCGGCACGGGCCGCTGTGGCTGTGGCTGCGCGCCTCCAGCGCGATCCCGGGCGTGCTGCCGCCGGTACTGCACCACGGCGAGGTCTACGTGGACGGCGCGCTGGTGGACAACCTGCCCACCGACGTGATGGCCGCCGACGGCCTCGCCCACCTCACCGCGGTGAGCATCCGCGCCGACATCGAACTGCGCAGCGGCATCGAGGCCTTCGCCACGCCGCCATGGTGGCGCCTGCTGCTGCAACAGCGCCGCGGCCCGCGCTGGCCCGGCCTGGTCTCCACGCTTACCCGCGCCGCGATGGTCAACAGCGAGGAGACCGGTGAACGCTGCCGCGCGCTGGCGCAGCGGCTGATCACCCCGCCGCTGGACCACATCGGCATGCTGGACTGGAAGGACTGGCAGCGCGCGGTGGAGGCGGGTTATCGCGAGACGATGCGGGTGCTGGAGGCGGAACGCGGCTGAATCGTTGCGGGCCGCAGGTCGGGCCGTAGTTGGGCTTCAGCCCGACATTCCCCGTGCGCCCGGTGTGTCGGGCTGAAGCCCGACCTACGGGGGAGGGAAAGTACAATGCACGGATGAATCCCCTGCGCAGCTACAAGGGCATCGCCCCCGTCCTCGGCGAACGCGTCTACGTCGACTCCGCCGCCAGCGTGATCGGCGACGTGGTGCTGGCCGAGGATGTGTCGATCTGGCCCGGCGCGGTGCTGCGCGGCGACGTGAACGCCATCCGCGTCGGTCCACGCACGAACATCCAGGACGGCGCGATCGTGCACGTGGCGCACGCCGGCCCCTACGGCCCGGGCTTCCCCTGCCTGATCGGCGCCGACGTCACCATCGGCCACGCCGCGGTGGTGCATGCCTGCACCATCGAGGACGGCTGCCTGATCGGCATGCACGCCAGCGTGCTGGACGGCGCGGTGGTGAAGAAGCACGGCTTCGTCGGCGCCGGTGCGCTGGTACCACCGGGCAAGGTCGTCGGCGAACGCGAGCTGTGGCTGGGTAACCCGGCGAAGTTCGTGCGCGTGCTCAGCGACGCGCAGGTCGCGCAGTTGCTGTATTCGGCCGCGCATTACGTACGGCTGAAGGACGATTACCTCGCGGGTTGAGCGGCTTTATCGCGGCACGGCCGCATCCACCTGCCGGGCGCTGATCGCCGCTGCTTCCTCCGCGTGCTGCTGGCGCTGCAGCTTGCGTTGCGCATCGAGGTAACTGCCAAGCAATGCCAGCCGGTAGTTGCTGGAATGCATCTCGTAGCGCGCCGGGTCGTACTTGTAGTTGCCGACATCGTAGGCGCGCAGCAGCTGCAGCTCGCGTTGCGCCTCGTCGAGGTCGCCCGTGGCGATCGTCCGCTCCACGTCCTGGCTGGCCGGCTTGAACGCATCACGCAACTGGTCCAGCGCGGTGCGATTGTGCGGGTCGAACTGCAGCACGCTGAAGTAGAACTCGAACGCGTTGCTGCCCACCGGCGCCACTCGGCGACCGTCGTGCAACGCGTCGCCGGCGAGGCCCAGCAGGATGCGCGTGCCGCTGTCGTCGGCCCCCGGCGCGGCCGCGGCGCGCGCGTTCCAGTGCCACCAGCCGCCACCGGCGAGGATCAGCACCAGGAGGCCGCCCAGCCAGAGCTTGCGGCGAGAAACGAAGGTTGCGAGAGCTTGCATGACACCTGTGCCTGACCGGAACCGCGGTCGCGGCCGTCCCGATGGACGACCGCGACCGTGGCGGCAAGCTAGCGGCGCATCATGTCAGGCCGATGACTCGCGCTCGCGCGTTCACCAGTCGAGCAGCGCGTCGCCCTGGTCGGGCGAGCCATCCGGATGGCTGAACCAGTACACGCCGTTCTGGCCGCCGGGGCAGCCCTGGCCACTGCTGTACGCGGTCACTGCGCCCGCTGCCGACGCCACGTCGGCGCGGTAGCAACCGCCCCAGCTGTCGCCAAAGGCGAACGCCTGCGTGCTGGCCTGGCCGCTGTGCCCGGTGAGGTTGCCGCTGGCGTCGAAGTCCAGCGTGTCGGCGCTGTTCACCGTGTTGTCCACGTGGTCCGCATACAGGGTGATGCCGGCGAACGCCCGCGAACGATGCAACGAGTAGCCCTGCTGCACCGTGGTGGCCGCGGCGAAGCTGCCGTCGGCGGCCACCGGCTGGTCGTAGTCCACGTGCAGCGGATAGCTCACTTGCTGCCGGTACTCGCGGGTGACGATCGGTCCGATGCGGCTGCGGCTCACCCCGTCCATTGCGGTGAGCTGGTCGGTGACCTGGCGATAGGTGCTCGCGTTGATCGTGAAGGCCTGGGTATCGGCGAAGCTCACGGTCTGGTCCACCGAGTTCTGCACGCGGCCGTGCGAGGTGTCGACGTAGCCCTCGATCACGAAGTGGCGCGAGAGGTTCGTGGTGATGTCGCCGTTGCCGGTGCCGTCCAGCGTGCTGGCGATGGTCGGCACGGGCGCCTGGTCGATCAGGGTGTTGCGCGTCACGCGGCCGCTGATCTGGCGCGCATGGCGGTCCTGGTAGACCAGCAGGGTCGCGGCGGTGGAGAAGTAGTTGTTCGCGCCGGCCACGCTCACCGCCACCGTGTGCTGCGCACCGTCGCTGAGCACGCCCGCGAACGGGCTGAGGTCGACGCGATACGGCATGAAGTTCATCGTCTGCACGCCGGGAACCGGCCGCCACAGGTAGGGATCGATGCCGCCGGTGTAGATCCACGGATAGATCGGCGCCACGCCGGCCGGCTGGCCGTCGATGCTCACCTCGGCCTCGCGGAAGTTGCCGCCACCGCACTCGTTCACCAGGGCGGCGTACTGATCGGGCACGCAGGTGTACCAGAACTCGTCGTTGTGCTGGCTTTGCGCGAACACGTCGAGGTAGGCACGTTCCACGTTGCGCGGCAGGCTCAGGGTCTTCGCCAGCTGGTCGGTAGACGTGGACAGGTTGGCGATGTTGCCTACCGGATCGCTGCCCAGCGAAATCACCTGGTCGGGCACGCGCGGCGCGGGCGCCCGGCCCGAGGCCGGATAGAACAGCAGCTTCGCGCTGCCGTGGAGCACGCCGGTGTAGGTGCTGTCCACCCCGTTCCACAGGATCGCCTGGCCCTGGCCGGTATTCCTGAGCAGCGCGCTGTAGTCGGTGAGGTCGCGCTCCACGTGCCAGCTCCGCGCCACCGTGGCCGAAGGCTCGGCCGTGGTGCCGAAGTACAGGTTCACGCCGCCCAGCCAGATCATCGCCGTGCGGTCGAACTGGCGGCCCGCGGTCACCGAGAAATCCGCCTCCAGCACCACCTTGGCCCAGCGCGTGCCGCAGCCGGTGGGCGGCGCGTAGCTGTAGGGGCGGGTACCGAAGTCGTTGAAGGTGTCGTTGCTGAACAGCTGCACCACGCAGGGCTGGCCCGGCGGGCGCGGCACCGTCGGATCGGCGGTGGTGGTGTTGGACGAACCGATCGGGCTGGCGCCGGCATCGGCGGCGGCGTAGGCACTGCAGGCAAAGCACGTCAGCCCGGCGATGGCCAGGCTGCGAGCGAACACTCCCATGCGCAGCATGCGATTTCCCCTTGCGTGTGGGCCTGCCCGTGACTTCTCCCGTCCGCCGAGCAGGCGCCGTCACCCCCTGTGCCGGGCATGCTGGCACCGGGATTTTTAGACGGGGTCAAATCGGTCCGGCGTTTTCTTGCGACCATCGCCCCGGCGGTCGCCGGCGACCTTTCGATCAGCCGGCGCGCAGCGCCTGGTACACCGGCTCGGTGTCGGGACGGCGGCCGTGCCACAGCGCGAACGCGTCGGCCGCGGTTTCCACCAGCATGCCGAGGCCGTCGAAGGCGTAGCGCGAGCCGGCCGCCTTCGCCCAGGCGAGGAAGCCGATCGCCGCCGCGCCATAGGCGAGGTCGCAGCAGAGCGCGCGGGCGCCCACCAGCGACGGTGGCAGCTGCAGGCCGCCGCCCAGCACGCCGGCCGAGGTCGCGTTGACGATCAGGTCGTAGCTGCCCAGGTTCGCGAGGTCGTTCCAGTAGCGCGTGTGCACGCGTGCCGGCTCGCCGATCGCATCGGCCAGCGCATCGGCGGTTTCCGGCGTCCGGTTGACGATGGTCAGCGTCTGCACGCCCGCGTCCAGCAGCGACCACGCCACGCCGCGCGCCGCACCGCCCGCACCCAGCATCAGCGCGTCGTGGCCGCGCAGGTCGACGCGGTGGCGCTCGGTAAGGTCGCGCACCAGGCCGTCGCCGTCGGTGTTGTGCGCGGCGAGCCGGCCGTCGGCGAGGCGGGTGAGCACGTTCGCGCTGCCGGCACGGGTGGCCGCCGCGCTGCGCTCGTCCGCCAGCGCGAAGGCCGCGCCCTTGTGCGGCAGGGTGACGTTGGCGCCCGCGCCGCCCGCGGCGAAGAACCCGCGCACCGCCGCCACGAAGTCCGCCGGCGCCGCGTCGATGGTGCGGTACTCCAGCGCGATGCCGAACTGCCGCGCGAAGGCCTCGTGGATGCGCGGCGACAGCGAATGCGCGATCGGGTGGCCGAACACGGCGAACTGGGCGGGCTGGCTCATGCGCTGCTCCTGGGAATGGACGTCCATTGTACGGAGGTCGGGCTTCAGCCCGACATCGACGCTGCCCGGGCGGGAAGTCGGGATGAATCCCGACCTACAACGTCCAAACCGACACTGCCTCAGCTGCTGTCGCGGGTTTTGAGATAGCCCGTCGGCATGCTGGCTCCATCGCCCCGCGAGGAAGCCGCCATGCGCCCCACCGTCATCGACCACCGCCGGCACGACCGCCTGCTCGCCATCGCCCTGCTGTGGCTGGCCATCGGCACGGCGCTGCTCGTCACCACCCTGGTGCCGGCGCATACCGCGCTGCTGGGCTGGGCGCCGCTGGTGTGGCTGCTGCTGGCGCCGCTGGCGCTGCTGCTGATCCTCGAACCGGGCCTGCCGCGGCAATGGCTTGCATGGCGGCATGCGCGGCGCGTGCACGCGACGCGCCGTCACTGAATTCCATCTGGCAGTGGAACGGCCCGCCGCCGGGATGCCGCGGGCCAGGGAGTGCATCGCGCGAGGGAGCGCGCCCGGTGCCGGGTGCCGCAGGGATGCGGCATCCGGCACGATCTCATCCCGTTGCCGACAGGTCAGTTGCCGGCGTGCTCGCGCTGGGACATCCGCGTGCCGATGCCCTGCCGCTTGCGTTCCATCCGGCGCAGGAATTCGCGCATCACGCGCAGGTACAACTCCTCGCCGAGATGGACGTCCTCCACGCCGGCATCGATCGACGGGTTGTCGTTGACCTCGATCACCACCGGCTTGTCGCCGACCTGCTTGAGGTCCACGCCGTAGAAGCCGTCGCCGACCGCACTGGTGGCCTTCAGCGCCAGCTTCACCACTTCGGCCGGCGCGTCGTCCACCGCGATCGTCTTGAACCCGCCGGATTTCGCCGTGCCCTTGGCGCCGTGGTTGTAGATCTGCCAATGGCCGCGCGACATGTAGTACTTGCACGCATACAGCGGCACGCGGTTGAGCACGCCGATGCGCCAGTCGAATTCGGTATAGACGTATTCTTGCGCCAGCAGCAGCGCGCTGTGCTGGAACAGTTCACCGCTCGCCCTGCCCAGCGCCTCCTCGTTCTCCACCTTCACCACGCCGCGCGAGAACGAGCCGTCGGGGATCTTCAGCACCAGCGGGTAACCAAGCCGGGCCGCGACTTCCTTCATGCCCTTGCCGTCGTCGCGGTAGAGGATCTCGGTGCGCGGCACGGCGAGCTTGCGCGAAACCATCAGGTCGTTGAGGAAGATCTTGTTCGTGCAGCGCAGGATCGACGCCGGGTCGTCGATCACCACCATGCCTTCCTTCTCCGCGCGATGCGCGAAGCGGTAGGTGTGGTTGTCGCTGGCGGTGGTCTCGCGGATGAACAGGCCGTCGTATTCGGCGAGGCGCTGGTAGTCGTTCTTGCCGATGGTGTCGACCTCGATGCCGAGCTCCTTGCCGGCGGCGACGAACTGCTTCAGCGCCTTCCTGTTCGACGGCGGCATCTGTTCGTTGGGGTCGACCAGCATCGCGAGGTCGTAGCGGTACAGCTTGCGCGCGCGCGGCTTGCGCCAGAGCTTGCGCGAAAAGCGGTCCAGCTCCTCGGCGAACGCGTCTTCCTGGGCATCGTCCAGCGTGTGCAGGCCCACCGGCTTGATCGAACTGACCTGCCACACGCGGTCGCGCTCGAACTCGATGCGCAGCAGCGGGCAGGGGAAGGATTCGAACACCTGCCGCGAGAGATCCTGCAGCGCGGAATAGGCGGTCTCGCCGAAGTAGACCAGGATGCCGAAATCGGTGGTGTCGCGGCCGCCGGCGGGCAGGAAGTGGGTGAGATTGGTGTTGAGATCCTCGATGTCCACGCCGTACAGCGAGCGTCGGCCCAGGTCGTTGATGGTGCGCACCGAGGGCATCACCTTGTGCCCGCGCGCCTCGGCCAGCAGCGACACGTAGTAGCCGGTGCCCAGGTACTTGTAGCTGCGGCACAGGTTGATGACGTGGGTGCGCTCGTCGTCGCTGCCCGCCGGCTCGCGCAGGTAGTCCGCTGCGCTGACCACGTCCACGGACGGGTAGTAGGAACCCCAGTCGGAGGCTTTCTCGACCACGATGACCAGACGGGCCATGTCACCACTCAGGCTTGCGATTGCGGGGAAGCGCCCTGCGCGCAGGGCGGCGAAGTCGCGAGCGCGCAGTGTCGCACAGCAAGACCGCGCCACAAGGCGTGGCACTGAACCTTTTCTGAGCGTCCGCCCGGCATCGCGATTGCCGCACCGCCGACCCGGCACTACAGTCCGCCCCGGCCGACGGACTTGCTGCGCGGCCGGCCGCATCCGCCGTCACCCGAGGCCGTGATCCAATGACGCCAGCCGCCGCCGTGCGCATCCGCTCCGCCGAACTCTCCGACCTCGACGACCTGGTGACGCTGGAGGAGCACAGCTTCGACAGCGACCGGCTGAGCCGCGCGCAATTCCGCCGCCACCTCGACAGCGACAGCGCCAAGGTGCTGGTGGCCAGCACCGGCCCGCACCGCTTCCTCGGCACGGCCGTGGTGTTCTTCCGCAAGCGCAGCGGCGTGGCGCGGTTGTACTCGATCGCCACCCACCACGCCGCGCGCGGCCAGGGCGTGGGTTCGGCCCTTCTCGCCGCCGCCGAGCAACTCGCCCGCCGCCGCCGCTGCCGCTCCCTGCGCCTGGAAGTGCGCGCCGACAACCATGGCGCGGCGCGCCTGTACGAGCGCCTCGGCTACCGCCGACTGGCTGCGCTGGAGAGCTACTACGAGGACGGCGGGGACGGTTGGCGCTACGAGAAGCTGCTGGGGTGAGGCCAGTCCGCGGCTCGCGGGCGAGAGGCCAGCACCGGCGACGCGCCAATTGACGGTTGTGCCGGGCTGCCTGAACATCCGTCGCCATCCCGGGAAAGCGGGCCTGCCAGCAAGCGCCGTGTCCATGCACTTTCTCGAGCACCTGCGACACAACTGGCCCCTGGCGGCCGCCGCGGCGATCCTGCTTGCGCTGCTGGTCTACGCGCTGGCCAGCGGCAACCTGCCCACGAACCAGGGGCGCATCGCGCGGACGGTCGAACCGCTGCGCTATTGGCGGTGGGTCCGTCGCCTCGCGGCGCTGCTCGTGGTGGCGGTCGCGGTGTTGCTGGGTTCGTACTGGTTGACGCCGCTGTGAGGCGATGCCTCACGGTTCCCGTGTTTCCCGCCCCGTCGCCATCGGCGTCCAGTGCACCTGGTCGAGCGAGTATTCCTGCCGGTAGTCGATGCGGTCACGGCCGTGGAAGACGTTGACCACCCGCGCGTATACCGTCTTGCCGTGGTCGCTGAATTGCCACGGGAAGGTCCAGCGGTCGCCGTCGATCGTCAGCGTGCCGTCGCCGCCCGCGCTGCCGTCGGCGGGGATCGGGTGGGTGACATAGCTGCCCTTGGCCGCGTCGTACACGAACACCACCAGCGCCTTGGACTGGCCGTCCACGATCTGCTCGCAGGCGTAGAACATGCGGCCGCGCCAGCAGTCGTTGTGCAGCGTGCCGGTTTCCTTGCCGGCCTTGCTGTAGGGCGTGGCGTAGTGTTCGGCCTGCGTGTGCCAGGTGCCGGCGTAGACCGTGATGCGGTCCAGCCCGTCGCTGGCCGCCTGCGCGGCGGCGCTGACGAACAGCAGGCTGGCGCAGCACCAGGGTGAAAGGTTTCGCATCGCTTGGTCTCCCCGTCGATCCGGCCTCGCCGCGTCGGCGGCAAGGCCGGGTTGCGATTCACGCGCGCGCCGCGGCCGTCACTTGCGGTCGTGGTTCGCCGCTTCCGCCGCCGCCTTGAGTTCGCGGTTGGCCTGGTCGAGCAGATCCTTCGCCTTCGCCGCGTGACCATCCATGTCCCATTCGTTCGCCTGCTGCGCGGCGACGATGCGGTGGTAGGCCTGGTCGGTGAGCCGCTGCGCAGCGGCGATGTTCGGATGACGATGGCCGCTGACATCGCGTACCGGCTGCGCGGCGAAAGCGGCGGCAGCGACCAGCGCCAGCATGGCGGCCGAAACAACCCCTGTGAGCTTCTTCATGTGCGTCTCCCCGGTGATGTGGATGCCACGGGAGGCGCATGGCTACGCCCTCGTGGCGACGCGAATCTAGCGCGGCCGCGGTTCAAGTTCCTGCGTCGATTTCATCCGGCACACGGACGGCGGACGGCCGCGCGTCTATCATCCGCCGTCCCCACCGGAGTCCATCGCCATGGCCGATGTCGTTGTGTTCCATCATGCCCAGGGCCTCACGCCGGGCATTCTCGCGTTCGCCGAGGAACTGCGCGCAGCCGGGCACCGGGTCGCCACGCCGGACCTGTATGCCGGCGCATGCCTCGACACGCTGCCGGACGGCATCGCGCATGCGGAGCGTCTTGGCTTCGACACGCTCATCGCGCGTGGCGTCGAGGCGGCCGCGTCGCTGCCGGCCACGGCGGTCTATCTCGGCTTCTCGCTGGGCGTGCTGCCCGCGCAAAAGCTCGCGCAGACGCGCGACGGCGCGAGGGGCGCGATCCTGCTGCACGCCTGCGTGCCGCCGACCGAGTTCGGCCCCTGGCCGGCGGGGTTGCCGCTGCAGATCCACGTGATGGAACAGGATGCGCTGGGCGACGTGGAGGTGGCGCGCGAGGTCGCCGACATGGTGGACACGGCGGAGCTGTTCCTCTACCCCGGCGCGCGGCATCTGTTCAGCGATCGCAGCCTGACCGAACACGATCCGACAGCCGCAGCCCTGCTCGGCGAGCGGGTGCTGGCGTTCCTGCGGCGGATCGATGGCGATTCCGCCGCTTAACCGCCCAGCGGCGAGCTGATGCGCTGCCGGGTGGCCGCGTCCGGCCGCGCCACCAACGCGCCATCGCGGGCGAGGCTCACGCTGTAGTGGCCGCCGTCGACCAGCGGCAGGAAGGCGCCGCTGCCGTAGACCGCATCCACCATCGGCAGCGCGCGCGGGTATTGCCGGCGCAGGTCGAGCAGGTCGAAGCCGTCGGCGGAACCGAGGCCGACCACGGTGCGCGGCGCGCTCGCCTCCTGCGCGGGATCGTCGTAGCGGCCGTCGATGCGGTCGAGCCGGTACAGCGGCGGCAGGCCGGCGAGCACGGCCGGCAGTTTCCACTTCAGCACCACCGCCTCGACGCGCCAGTCGTCGCCCGCCAGTTCGAGCCGGCGCGTGCTGCCGTCGGGCCAGGCGAGCGTGACGGCCCAGCGCTGAGGCGAGAGGATGTGCGCGTCGATGTCGACCACCGGCGCCTCCTCGCCCAGCAGGCGATAGCCGCGCAGCGCCCAGCAGCCCGTGCCGAGCAGCACCGCCAGCGCGAAACACGCCACGCACAGCAGCCCGTGCCAGCACGCCGCCAGCCGCGCGCCCGCGTCGAGGCGCCGACGCAGCGTCACCAGCTGCAGCAGGCACAGCAGCAGCAGGATCGCCGCCAGCACCAGCAGCACGGTGGCGGGCAGGCGCAGCAGTTCGATCGGGTTCATCGGGGTTTCCGGGGCGGGGGCGTGCGCATGATAAGCCGCGCGGATGCGCTCGCTATACTGCGGACGTTCCCGGCGACCGCGGTCGCCGCGTGCGTCTTCCCACCCGTTTCCCTCTGGTGTCCGATCATGCGCCGTCCGCTGCTGCTGCCGCTCTGCCTCGCCGCCGCCCTGCTTGCCGGCTGCGGCAACAAGGGTCCGTTGTACATGCCGAACAACCCGCATCCGCCGGTCCACGTGCCGCCGCAGCCCACGCCCGCGCAATCGGCGCCGGCCCCGGCGAGCAGCGGCGCCGCGCCCGCCACCACGCGCTGAGCGCAGCGATGCTGCGCTTCTCCAAGATGCACGGCCTGGGCAACGACTTCGTCGTGCTCGATTGCCGCAGCGCGCCGTTCGCGCTGGACGTGGCGCGCATCCGCGCACTGGCCGACCGTCGCACCGGCGTCGGCTTCGACCAGCTGCTCAGCGTGGAGCCGGCGCGCGATCCCGCCTGCGCGTACTACTACGGCATCTGGAACACCGACGGCTCGCCCTCGGGCCAATGCGGCAACGGCGTCCGCTGCGTGGCGGCGTGGCTGCATCGCGCCGGCGCGCTGGCGCTGGGCGACGCGGTGCGACTGGAGAGCCCGTCCGGCCCGGTGACGGTGCGCCTGCTCGCCACGCACGAAGTCACCGTGGACATGGGCGAGCCGGCGTTCGTGCCGGCGCGCATCCCGTTCGCGGCGGCGGCCGAGGCGGATCGCTACGCTATCGAGGTCGACGGCGCCACGCTGGAGATCGGTGCGGTGTCGATGGGCAATCCGCACGCGGTGGTGATGACGCACACGCTGGCGGCGGACGCACCGGCGCGGCTGGGCCCGGCGCTCAGCACGCATGCACGCTTTGCCGAGGGGGCGAATGCCGGCTTCGTCGAGCGCCTCGACCGCGACCACCTAAAGCTGCGCGTGCACGAGCGCGGCGCGGGCTGGACCCAGGCCTGCGGCACCGGCGCCTGCGCCGCGATGGCAGTGCTGCGCCGGCGCGGCGAGGTGGACGAAAGCGTTCGGGTGGCGCTGCCCGGCGGCGTGCTGCGCATCGATTGGCGCGGCCCCGGCCACACGCTGTGGATGACCGGCCCGGCCGCATTCGTGTTCGAAGGCGAATGGCTGGATTGATCCCCGCGCGCGTCCATCGCACACTCGGGGCATGACCGGCCCGAGGAAAACGCGCATGAACGTCCCGCTGTCCGACGACGCCACCGAGGCCGGCGCTGTCGCGGCCTACCTGAAACAGCACCCCGCCTTCCTCAGCGACTACCCCGAGCTGGCCGCCCAGCTCACCTTGCCGCGCGAGCAGGGCGCGGTGGCCTCGCTGGCCACCTACCAGCTGCAGCAGCTGCGCGAGAAGAACGCGGAGCTGGAGCGCCGCCTCGCCGAGCTCACCGCGATCGCCGCCGACAACGAGCGGCTGATGGAACGCGTGCACGCGCTGACCGTGGCGCTGCTGCGCGCGAACACGCTGGAAGTGACCACGCGCACCGTGATGGCGCGGCTCAGCGAGGATTTCCACACCGAGCAGGTGCGCCTGCTGCTGTTCGGCAACAACCCCGACCTGCCGCGCTCGGACTGGTTGCGCCAGGTGGGCGGCGGCGCCGCCGAGCTGCCCGAGCTGGCCGAGCTGCTGCAGCGGCACGAGCCCGTCTCCGGCCGGATGTCGGCCGACAAGCTGGCGCAGCTGTTCGGCGACGAGGCTGCCGCGATCCGCTCGGCGGCGCTGATGCCGCTGGGCGAGGCCGGCATCCTCGCGATCGGCAGCCAGGACCCGGACCGCTTCCAGCCCGGCATGGGCACGCTGTTCCTGAAGATGATCGCCGCCACCGTCACCGCCGCGCTGGCACGGGCACACGACCTGACGTGAGCCCGTGAGCACGCCCGCGCAGCAGGTCGAGGCCTGGCTGGCCCGCCTCGCCGGCGAGCGGCAGGCCTCGCCGCATACCGTGGACGGCTACCGCCGCGATCTCGCCAAGCTCACCGCCTGGATGGAGGCGCAAGGGGTCGACGAATTCGCCGCGCTGGAACCGAACCGCCTGCGCCAGTTCGTCGCCAGCCAGCATCGCGCGGGACTGGCGCCGAAGAGCCTGCAGCGCCTGCTGTCCTCCTGCCGCAGCCTGTTCCGCCAGCTCAGCCGCGAAGGCGCGCTGGCACACGACCCGCTGGCCGGCGTGCGCGGTCCCAAGGTGCAGCGCAAATTGCCGGTGGTGCTGGACGTGGACGAGGCCGCCAGCCTGGTGCAAGCGGGCGGCGACGGCGCGCTGGGCGTGCGCGACCGCGCGATGCTGGAGCTGTTCTATTCCTCCGGCCTGCGCCTGTCCGAGCTGGTCGGCCTGCGCTGGGGCGACCTCGACCTCGACGGCGGCGAAGTGCGCGTGCTGGGCAAGGGCCGCAAGACGCGCATCGTACCGGTGGGCCGCCACGCCGTGGCCGCGCTGCGCTCACTGGGTGCGGCCGAAGACGGCACCGCGGAAGCGCCGGTGTTCCGCGGTCGCGGCGGCGCGACCATCAGCCCGCGCACCGTGCAGGCGCGGCTGCAGAAACTCGCGCTGATGCACGGTTTCGCCAAGCACGTGCATCCGCACCTGCTGCGCCACACCTTCGCCAGCCACATGCTGGAATCCTCCGGCGACCTGCGCGCGGTGCAGGAACTGCTCGGCCACGCCGACATCGCCACCACCCAGATCTACACGCACCTGGATTTCCAGCACCTGGCGAAGGTGTACGACGCGGCGCATCCGCGAGCGAAGCACAAGCGCTGAACTGTCGCCTCATTCCTTCCGCGGCGCTGCGCGGAACGAAACCTGTGCGGCTTCGTCGATGCCCGACCCGAGCTCCCGTGCCAGCCCCTGTCTGTGCAGCAACATGCGGATCGCGGTGATCCAGAAGATGGCGCCGGTGGCGATGCCCACGGCGACCGTGACGGCGGGACCGCTGAACAGCGCCACGCAAAGCAGATCGCCCACCACCACCGCGGCGCCGGCACCGTAATAGATCGGCATACGGAACAGTCTGCCCAGCGGCAGAAAGTGCAGACCCACCACCAGGCTGATGCCGGCCGCCATCAGATCCGGTCGATGCAGCGTCAGCGCCAGCACCACCACCAGACCGCAGCCGATCCCTTCGAACATCGTGATCCGCCGGAACGACTGGCTGTTCCTGCGCCACAGTTCGGCCCCCGGCACGGCCGCGATCCGCAGGCGGGCATGGTCTTTGCGCCATGCCCGGATCGCCGTCACCAGCAGCACGATGGTGGCCGCGTACACGACCATCCAACCCAATCCGAAACCCAGCCCGGTCTGCGTGGAGGCAATCGGCCAAAGCTTCGGCACGTAACCGTAGCCCCACCCCAGCCAGAAGAAGCCCATGGCGATCAGGATGGTCGCACCCGCGCCATGCAGCCAAGGCGCCGCCAGAGGCGTCGGCGCCCTGGGCGCCGACGCCGGGTCGCTCATGGTCTGGCTGGACATGGCACCCTCCATGACGGGATTCGCACCGATCCAGCATGCGCCTCGACCAGGTGATCGACTACTGACGAATGTCACCTCGTCGCCATGTGGATGGCGCAAACGATGCCATGCCCGACCGGGACATTCGCGGACGGATGCGGCCGGGGACGTTGAAGCGGGCCTTCCCCGGCCCCACCTCTGCGGCATTCCCATCTGCGGAGCCTCCATGGAATCCTTCCACGCCACCACCATCATCAGCGTGCGCCGCAACGGCAAGGTCGTGATCGGCGGCGACGGCCAGGTCACCTTCGGCAACACGGTGATGAAGGCCAACGCGCGCAAGATCCGCCGCCTCGGCAAGGACCAGAACGTGCTGGCCGGCTTTGCCGGCGCCACCGCCGATGCGTTCACCCTGTTCGAGCTGTTCGAGCAGAAGCTGGACAAGCACGGCAACAACCTCACCCGCGCCGCGGTGGAGATGGCCAAGGAATGGCGCACCGACCGCCGCCTCGGCCGGCTCGAAGCGATGCTGGCGGTGGCCGACAAGGAGGCCTCGCTGCTGATCTCCGGCAACGGCGACGTGCTGGAACCCGAGCACGGCCTGATCGCGATCGGTTCCGGCGGCCCCTACGCGCAGTCCGCCGCGCTAGCGCTGATGGAGAACAGCGAGCTGGACGCGCGCGGCATCGTCGAGCGCGCGCTGAAGATCGCCGGCGACATCTGCATCTACACCAACCACAACACCACGATCGAAGAGCTGTAAGTCGCTACTTGCATCGCTTCATTGCCGTCATTCCGGCGCAGGCCGGAATCCAGAGCCTCGCGGCCTGATCGAGCGCTCACGTCACTGGATCCCGGCCTGCGCCGGGATGACGGACAAAAATCCAACCTTCCGGTGACTCCATGTCCGAACTGACCCCCCGCGAAATCGTCAACGAACTCGACCGCTACATCATCGGCCAGCACGGCGCCAAGCGCGCGGTGGCGGTGGCGCTGCGCAGCCGCTGGCGGCGCATGCAGCTGGAACCGGCGATGCGCAACGAGATCACGCCGAAGAACATCCTGATGATCGGCCCCACCGGCGTGGGCAAGACCGAGATCGCGCGCCGCCTCGCGACGCTGGCGAACGCGCCGTTCGTGAAGGTGGAGGCGACCAAGTTCACCGAGGTGGGTTACGTGGGCAAGGATGTCGAATCGATCATCCGCGACCTCGCCGACGTGGCCTACAAGCTCACCCGCGAGCAGGCGATGAAGCGCGTGCGCACGCAGGCCGAGGACCGCGCCGAAGACCGCATCCTCGACGCCCTGCTGCCGCGCCGGCAGACGCCCACCGACTGGAGCCACGACCAGGCCGCCACGCCGAGCACCGACAGCGACACCCGCCAGAAGCTGCGCAAACAGCTGCGCGAAGGCGCGCTGGACGAGCGCGAGATCGAGCTGGATTTCGCCATGAACGTGGGCGTGGAGATCATGTCGCCGCCCGGCATGGAAGAGATGGGTGCGCAGCTGCGCCAGATGTTCCAGAACCTGGGCGGCGCCAAGAGCCAGCACCGCAAGCTGGCGATCAAGCTGGCCCGCCCGCTGCTGGTCGACGAGGAGGCCGCCAAGCTGATCAACGACGAAGAGATCCGCGCCCAGGCGGTGGAGGCCGCCGAGCAGAACGGCATCGTCTTCCTCGACGAGATCGACAAGATCGCGCAGCGCTCCGAATGGGGCGGCGCCGGCGTCAGCCGCGAGGGCGTGCAGCGCGACCTGCTGCCGCTGGTGGAAGGCTCCACCGTCTCCACCAAGTACGGCCCGCTGAAGACCGACCACATGCTGTTCATCGCCTCGGGCGCGTTCTCGCTGGCCAAGCCGTCGGACCTGATCCCGGAGCTGCAGGGCCGCCTGCCGATCCGCGTCGAGCTGTCGGCGCTCAGCGTCGACGACTTCAAGCGCATCCTGCGCGAGCCGCACAACGCGCTGACCAAGCAGTACGTGGCCCTGCTCGGCACCGAAGGCGTGAGCCTGGAGTTCACCGATTCCGGCATCGACCGGCTGGCCGAGGTGGCCTACCAGGTGAACGAGCGCACCGAGAACATCGGCGCCCGCCGCCTGCACACCGTGATGGAGCGGCTGCTGGAAACGATTTCATACGATGCGGCTGACAAATCCGGCGAAAAATACCTGATCGACGCCGAACAGGTAGACAAGAGCCTAGGAAACCTGGTCAGCAACGAGGATCTCAGCCGCTATATCCTGTGAGGCGAGCAATTTGTCGCTGGTTCAGCGCCGATTTCCGGCCACGCCAACATGACGCGCTGTTTGGCGGTTATTGTGTATTTTACTTGCACGTTAGCCGAAATTACCCGAAAACATCCTCTGAACAAGCCAGGGAGGGCGTTCTGTTAAAATAGACCCGTTATGGCAAAGATTCTCGAGTTCAAGACCAATGGCCTGCGCGCCCAGCTGCGCGAGGCCCAGCAGCAGCGGACGATGGTGCGCCTGTGGCGCAACGAGCTGGAACACGGCAGCTTCTGCGGTTACGTGGGCGGTGTCGGCCGCGAATTCATCCTGCTGTGGGTGCTCGGCGACGGCATCACCGACGACGGCATCTACGTGATGCGCCACCGCGACATCTCCGAGCTGGAGTCGCCGGAGCGCCACCACGTCTTCATGGCCAAGGCGCTGGAACTGAAGGGCATCGCCCCGCAGCTGCCGCGCGGCTTCCCGCTGGACGGCATCCGCGAGGCCGTGCAGGCCGCCGGCGCGATGTCGCCGGTGATCGGCGTGCACGTGGACACCGAGGAAGAAGAAGAGGTCTGCTACATCGGCCACCTCGTCCGCGTCGACGACGACGGCTTCTACCTGCAGGAACTCAGCCCCGACGCGGAATGGATGCGCCAGGCCTCGTTCTTCGCCTGGGACGAAGTCTCCACGCTCAGCATCGGCGACGGCTACGCGCAGTCCCTGCTCGCCGTGGCCGGCCCCGCGCCCGCGCTGGAACCCGGCGACGCCGGCATCGAGCACATGCACTGACGGCACGCTTGATCGCCACACCTCGACGCCCGCCGCACCCCGGCGGGCGTTTTGTTTGGGCTTTGCGCTTCCTTCCCGCAAAGGCACACTGCGCTCTGCTCCCCTCTCCCGCTTGCGGACGCCGGGAAGGGTCATGGATGACCCTCGCTTCGAGGAGCGAGGAAGAGGGGCTGGGGGAGAGGGTCGCCTCGTCGTACTGCTTGCCCTCTCCCGACTGCCGCCACCCGCTCCCGCAAGCGGAAGCGGGATGCACCAAACAGCACACAGGAAACCCCCCATGCCCCGCATCGTCGTCGTCGGCAGCATCAACATGGACCTGGTCACGCTCGCGCCGCGCTTTCCCGGCCCTGGCGAAACCCTGCTCGGCAGCCGCTTCTTCACCGCGCACGGCGGCAAGGGCGCGAACCAGGCGGTGGCCGCCGCGCGGTTGGGCGCCGAGGTGGCGATGATCGGCGCGCTGGGCCGCGACGCCTTCGGCGACCAGCTGCACGCGGGCCTCGCGCACGAAGGCATCGATCTCGCCCACGTCGCCCGCATCGACGACGAGGGCAGCGGCAGCGCCTCGATCACCGTCGCCGCAGGCGAGAACCAGATCATCGTGGTGCCCGCCGCCAACGCGCGCGTCAGCCTGGCCCAGGTCGAAGCCGCGCGCGACGCCATCGCCCGCGCCGACGCCGTGCTGGTGCAGCTGGAAATCCCGCTCGATGCCGTCGAAGCCACGTTGCGCCTGGCCCGCCGCGAAGGCGTGCCGGTGATCCTCAACCCCGCGCCCGCACAGAAGCTGCCCGCCGAGTGGCTCAGCCTCGCGAGCTACCTCACCCCGAACCAGCACGAACTCGCCACCGTACTGGGCGCCGACGAGCAAACGGACTTCCGTGAACTGATGCGCCGCGCGCCTTGTCCTGTGGTGCTCACCCGCGGCGGCGAAGGCGCCTGGTACCGCGACGACGCCCACCCCGAACCCGCGCACCAAGCCGGCTTCAAAGTCGACGCGATCGACACCACCGGCGCCGGCGACACCTTCAACGGCGCGCTCGCGGTATTCCTGCACGAAGGCCTGCCCGCGGCGGTGCGCAAGGCCTGCGCCGCCGCCGCCTTGTCGGTGACGAAGCTGGGGGCGCAGGGTGGCATGCCGTCGGCACGCGAGGTGGCGACCTTGCTCCCGCACTGACCGCGTCGGCTACTTCCCGATGCAGAACGACCCGAAGATCGCGCCGAGCAGGTCGTCGCTGGTGTAGTCGCCGGTGATTTCGCCCAGTGCGTGCTGGGCCTGGCGCAGTTCCTCGGCGGCGAGTTCACCCGCGCGGGTGGTGGCAAGCGCGTGGGCGGTGTGGTCGAGATGGACGCGCACGGCTTCGAGTGCGAGCACGTGGCGGCGGCGGGCGCTGAAGGCGCCTTCGCCGCTGCCGGCGCCGGCGAGTTGCTTGAGGTGTTCGCGCAGCGCGGCCAGGCCGTCGCCGGTTTTCGCGGAGGCCCACAGCCAGCGGGTGCCGTCGCGGGTTTCCGCATGCGGCACGGCGTGGGCGAGGTCGATCTTGTTGACGAGCACCACGCGTTTGGCGCCAGCGGGCAGGTGTGCGAACAGGGCGAGATCGGCTTCAGCGTGTTGCGCATCGGTGACCAGCAGCGCCGCGTCGGCACGCACGAGTTCGCCGTGCGCGCGGCGCACGCCTTCGCGTTCGACTTCGTCGTCGGTGTCGCGCAGGCCGGCGGTGTCGGCGAGTTCCAGCGCCACGCCGTCGAGCGCCACGCTTTCGCGCAGCACGTCACGGGTGGTGCCGGCGATGGCGGTGACGATGGCGCGCTCGCTGCCGGCCAGCGCGTTGAGCAGGCTGGACTTGCCCGCGTTGGGTCGCCCGACGATGGCGACGCGCAGGCCGTCGTTGAGGCGCAGGCCGCGTTGCGCTTCGCGCAGCAGTTCGGCGAGTTGCGTGCGCAGCGCGTCGAGTTGCTGCGCGATGGCGGGGTCGGCGAGGAAATCGATCTCTTCCTCGGGAAAATCGATCGCGGCTTCGATGTGCACGCGCAACGCGATCAGCGCCTGCAGCAGCCCTTCGACCTTGCGCGAGAACACGCCTTCCATCGAGCGCAGCGCGGCGCGTGCGCCGGCCTGCGAGCGCGCGGCGATCAGGTCGGCCACGGCTTCGGCCTGGGCGAGGTCGAGCTTGCCGTTGAGGAAGGCGCGCTCCGTGAACTCGCCGGGGCGCGCCAGACGCGCGCCGAGTTCGCAGACGCGGCGCAGCAGTGCATCGAGCAGCACCGCGCTGCCGTGGCCCTGCAGTTCCAGCACGTGTTCGCCGGTGTAGGAGGCGGGGGCGGGGAAGTGCAGCAGTAGGCCGTGGTCGATCGGTTCGCCCCGCGCGTCGCGAAAGGTGGCGAAGTGCGCATGGCGCGGACGCGGCGCACGACCGAGCAATGCTTGCGCAATCGCCGGCACCAACGGCCCCGACACGCGCAGCACGCCCACGCCGGCGGCGCCGGGCGCACTGGCGATGGCGGCGATGGTGTCGGTGGGGGCGGCGGTCATGGGGGGAACTTTACACAGGCGCTGATCGAGGAAGTGAGTGCGGGTCCTTCGACTTCCCCGCTCCTCAAAGTTGCAGCCATCCCTGGCTGCTCCCCGCGTGCACCGCTGCGCGGCTACGCTCAGGACGAACGGGCTTCAACTCCAGTTTCGGGGCAGTGCTCACCAACGAAAACAGCTGCGACGGTCGCCCGGTCGCAGCTGTTTGTCGTCAGCAGCGGGAGCGGATCAGGCCGCCTTGGCCGCCGCTTCCTCGCGATCCACGTGGTGGGTGATCCACCACTGCTGGCCGAGGCCGACCAGGCCGTTCACCGCGTAGTACAGGCACAGGCCCGCGGGGAAGAAGGCGAACATCACCGTGAACAGCAGCGGCATCACCTTCATCATCTTCGCTTGGGTGGGGTCCATGCCCACGGTGGCCGGGTTCAACCACTGCGTGCCCAGCATCACCAGCGCGTAGATGATCGGCAGGATGTAGTACGGGTCGGGCGCGCTGAGGTCGGGCATCCACAGGAACGGCGCGTGGCGCAGTTCCAGCGAGTACTCGAGCACGTAGAACAGGCCGTAGAACACCGGCAGGGTGATCAGCACCGGGAAGCAACCCGCCATCGGGTTGACCTTCTCCTTCTTGTACAGCTCCATCTGCGCCTGCTGCAGCTTCACCTTGTCGTCGCCGTAGCGCTCCTTGAGCGCCTGCACGCGCGGCGCCAGCTTGCGCATCTTCGCGCTGGAGCGGTACTGCATCGCGGTGAGCTTCCAGGTGGCGGCCTTGATCGCGAGCACCAGCAGGATGATCGCGAGGCCCCAGTTCTTCACGAGGGAATGGAAGAACGACAGGATGCCGTGCATCGGCACGGCGATCGCCTTGAACATGCCGTAGTCGATGGTGAGGTCCAGCCCAGGCGCGATCGCGTCAAGCTTGCCCTGCACATTCGGGCCCACGTAGAGGCGCGCCTTGGCATCCACGCTCTGTCCCGGCGCCACGCTGAGCGTGGGGCCGATCGCACGGATCAGGTAACGCGGGTGCGCACTGTCCGGGTTCACCGTGTCGGTGGCGTAGTGCAGGGTCTCGCCGGCCGGCGGAATCCACGCGGCGAAGAAGTACAACCGCAGCATCGCCGCCCAGCCGTTCTTGAAGTCGCCGTTGAGCGTGTCCTTGGGCTCGCTGAAGTCCTTGAACGGCAGCTTCTCGAACTTCTCGCCGGTGTACCACGCCGCGCCCTGGAAGCTGCGCGACTCGGGGTTGGAGATGTTCTTCAGCCAGTTGCCGGCGTGCGGCGGCTCGGTGCGGAGCAGCTGGGTGTAGGCATTGCCCTGCCAGGCAACAGTGCCGCCGTTGGCGATCTTCTGGTCCAGCGCGATCACGTAGCTGCCGCGGGTGAAACGGTAGGTCTTGGTGACGGTGAGGCCCTTGGCGTCCTGCCAGGTCAGCGGCACGTCGAGCTCGTTCTGGCCCGGCGCCAGCGTATAGCTGGACTGCGCGGCGGCGAACGCGGCGAGGTGGTTCGGCTGGTCCGCGGCGGCGGGATCGCTGCTGCTGACCAGGCCGTTCTGCGCCACGAAGTAATGCGTGTCGGTGTTGTCGAACAGGGAGACCGGCGCGGGGTTCGGATCCTTGTGCGTGCGCGGCGCTACCGGGTAGTCGAGCAACTGTGCCTGCACGAGGCTGCCGCCGCGGGTGTCGATGGTGAGGCGCAGCACGTCGGTGGTGACCGTGACCAGCGACGAGGGCGCGGCCGCGCCGGTGGCGTTGCTGATCGACGGCGACGAGGGGGCGCTGCCGGGTTGGGCGTTCGGCACGCCGGGCGCGCTGGCCGCGTTCGCGACGCTGCTGCTGGCGGCGGGCGCCGGCGGCGGCGTCAGGTAGTCCTTCTCCCAAGCCATGAACAGGAAGTAGGCCACGGCGAGCAGGGCGAACAGGAGAAAATTGCGGGTCTGGTTCATCGGCTCACGGATCCAAACGACGCCACGCAGCACGCGGCCACAGGAGAAAGGGAAAGGTCAACGCGCGATTGTGGCGGCGGTATCCGTCGGCATCAATGGTGCGGATCGGATGCCGCGGGTGCGGCGGCGGGCGGCGGCGCAAGCCGGATCGCCGCGAGGCGTTGCCACAGCGCGTCGGCTTCGGCCAGCAGCTCCGTGCCGGGCAGGCCGGCGGCCACGTCGCGCGCCATCACCACCACGTCCACAGGCGGCAGCTGGTCGCGGATGCGGCGGAACGATTCGCGCAGCAGGCGCTTCAGCCGGTTGCGTTCCACCGCACGCTTGGACACCCGCTTGGAAATCGCCAGGCCCAGCCGCGCATGCCCCAGTCCGTTGGGCCGGTAGCGCAAATGAAAACAGCGGCCGCCTAAGCGACCGCTGCTCGTGCGCAACGCTGCGAAGTCGCCGGCCAGACGCAGCCGCAACTCGCGCGGCAGGCCGGCAGGGTGCATGGCGCGCGCGTCGCTTACGGGATCAGGCGCTTGCGGCCCTTGGCGCGGCGGGCGTTGAGGATCTTGCGACCGTCGGCGGTGGCCATGCGGGCACGGAAACCGTGGGTGCGGGCGCGCTTGAGCTTGCTGGGCTGGAAGGTCCGCTTCATGGCGTGGCTCCGAAGGGAAGGGTATGTGGATAAAAAGGTTGGAGATTATGCGGGCCCGCGGGCTGCGATGTCAAATCGGCGCGGTTTGCCGCGCGACGCGCCTCGCCGTGGCCTGTGGATATCCGTGTGGACGATTCGGGGATCGGCAGGCTGGAGCGTGCTGCTAGACTTCTCCGTCCACCCTGCGCGCAAGCGCCCCTGCCTGTGGACGAGAAACATTCATGAGTGAGTTGTGGCGGCGCTGCCTGGAGCGTCTGGAAGGCGAATTGAGCGCCGAGGATCTGCATACCTGGCTGATGCCGCTGCAGGCCCGCGAGGACGACACCGGGCTGGCCCTGTTCGCCCCCAACCCGTACACGCTGGACACGGTGCGCGAGCGCTACCTGACGCAGATCGCCTTGCTGCTCCGGCAGCTGGCCGGCCGCGAGTTGCCGGTGCGGCTGGAAGTGGGTTCCAGCGCGCCGCGTACCGTCGCCAAGCCCGCCGCCGCGCCCCGCGCCGCCGCAGTGGCCGAGCCGGTCGCGGCGCCCGCACCGGCTTTCACCCACAACCTCGACCCGCACTACACCTTCGAGACCTTTGTCGAGGGCAAATCCAACCAGTTGGGCAAGGCCGCCGCGATGCAGGTGGCGCAGAACCCCGGCCGCGCCTACAACCCGCTGCTGCTGTACGGCGGCACCGGCCTCGGCAAGACCCATCTGATGCACGCGGCCGGCAACCTGATGCGGCAGAACAACCCCGCCTGCAAGGTGCTGTACCTGCGCTCGGAGCAATTCGTGGGCTCGATGATCGAGGCGCTGCGCACCAAGAGCATGGACCAGTTCAAGCTGCGCTTCCGCTCGGTGGATGCGCTGCTGATCGACGACATCCAGTTCTTCGCGGGCAAGGACACCACGCAGGAGGAGTTCTTCCACACCTTCAACGCGCTGTTCGAATCCAAGCAGCAGATCATCCTCACCTGCGACCGCTATCCCAAGGAAGTGGACAAGCTGGAGCCGCGGCTGAAGTCGCGCCTGGGCTGGGGCTTGTCGGTGGCGATCGAGCCGCCGGACTTCGAGACGCGCGCGGCGATCCTGCTCGCCAAGGCGCAGGACAAGGGCGTGGCGGTGGACGCGCACGTGGCGATGCTGCTGGCCAAGCGCATCCGCTCCAACGTGCGCGACCTGGAAGGCGCGCTCAACACGCTGGCGGCGCGCGCGAACTTCTACGGCAAGCCGATCACCATCGACTTCGCGGAGGAAACCCTGCGCGACCTGCTGGCCACGCATGCCCAGGCGGTGACGGTGCCGAACATCCAGAAGATCACCGCCGAATACTTCAACGTGCGCCTGCAGGACCTGCTCTCGAAGCGGCGCGTGCGTTCGCTGGCGCGGCCGCGGCAGATGGCGATGGCGCTGTCCAAGGAACTCACCGACCACAGCCTGCCCGAGATCGGCGAGGCTTTCGGCGGGCGCGACCACACCACGGTGCTGCACGCCTGCCGCACGATCAAGAAGCTGTGCGAGGCCGACGCGCGCATGCGCCAGGACTGGGAACAACTGATCCGCACCCTTACCGGTTGAGTTTTTCGCCCGGCAGGCGCACAAGTTCTTGATAAGCTGGGTGGGAAGCTGTGGATAATGCGTGAACGAACGAGGCGGCAAAGTTATCCACATTCCGCCCACTTCGAAAGCACGGCTTTCCGCACACCCTGAAAATCCAGCAAAGCATTGATTTCAAAAGCATTATTGGCGAGGAAAAGTTATCCACGCCGCCTACTACAACCACTAACTTTCTTTTCAAAGACAGAACAGCAGGCATAGGGGACGCGCAGACATGCAATTCAGCATTCAACGAGAAGCTCTGCTCAAGCCGCTGCAACAGGTCGTTGGCGTGGTGGAACGCCGTCAGACCCTGCCGGTACTTGCCAACCTGCTGGTCAAGGTCGCTAACGGGCAACTGTCCCTGACCGGCACGGACCTGGAAGTGGAAATGATCGCCACCACGGCGGCCGACAAGCTGGCCGACGGCGAGATCACCATCCCGGCGCGCAAGTTCTTCGACATCGTGCGCGCGTTGCCCGACGGCGCCAACATCGAGCTCAAGCTCAACGGCGACCGCGTGGCGATGACCGCGGGACGCAGCCGCTTCACCTTGACCACGCTGCCGGCCAGCGAATTTCCCACCATCGACTCGATCGAACTGGTGGAGAAAGTCAGCCTGCCGGAAGAGGCGCTGCGCGACCTCATGGAGCGCACCGCGTTCGCGATGGCGAACCAGGACGTGCGTTACTACTTGAACGGCATGCTGCTGGACCTGCAGGAGCACAGCCTGCGCTGCGTGGCCACCGACGGCCATCGCCTGGCGATGAAGGAAACCAGCCTGGCGACCTCGGTGCAGGCGCGCCGGCAGATCATCATCCCGCGCAAGGGCGTCAACGAGCTGATCGGCCTGCTGGAACCCGGCGAGGGCGAGGTGGAGCTGGAATTCGGCCGAAACCATCTGCGCGTGCGCCGCGGCGGCGTCACCTTCACCTCCAAGCTGATCGATGGTCGTTTCCCCGATTACGAGGCGGTGATTCCGCTGGGTGCCGACAAGACCGCCATCCTCGATCGCGAGGTACTGCGCGGTGCGCTGCAGCGCGCCGCGATCCTGTCCAACGAGAAGTACCGCGGCGTGAAGCTCGAACTGTCGCCGGGCAAGCTGCGCATCGTGGCGCACAATCCGGAACAGGAAGAAGCCGTGGAAGAGGTCGAGGCCGACACCCATGTCTCCGATCTCGCGGTCGGTTTCAACGTGGGTTATCTGCTGGATGCGCTTTCCGCGCTGCGCGGCGAACAGGCCCGGCTGAGCCTGCGCGACGCACAGTCCAGTTGCCTCGTGCAGGAACACGATGGCGAGCAGGCTCGCCACGTGATCATGCCCTTGCGCCTCTGACGTATGCCGTCGGTCGGACACGGCAAAAGCGAGCAACGCCGGAGTCGTCGCCAGACGCTCCGGCGTTCTTGCTTTGGGCGTCGGTCGGCATGAGGCTGGAACGCCTGCGCATCCAGGGCCTGCGCTGCCTGCACGACGTCGATCTGACGCTCGCATCCGGGCTCAACGTCTTCGTGGGCGCAAACGGAGCGGGCAAGACCAGCGTGCTGGAGGCGGTCTTCCTGCTCTCGCATGCGCGCTCCTTCCGTAGTGGGGCGCGGGAAGCCTTGCTGTGCCGTGGTGCCGCGCGTCTTTCCGTGTTCGCGGAATTGCGGCAATCGGGTGACCACTTGTTGCGCCTCGGCTTGGGTCGCGAAGCTTCCCGCTGGGAGGCGCGACTGGAAGGCGAGGGCGCAAATCTCGGTGCATTGATCGCGGAATGCGCCGTGACCTGCTTCGAACCCGGTTCGCATGCCTTGATCGCTGGCAGTGCCGAGGAGCGCCGCCGTTTCCTCGACTGGGGTGTGTTCCACGTGGAACACGGTTTCCTGGATGCCTGGCGGCGCTACCAGAGGGCCTTGAAGCAACGCAACAGCCTGTTGCGCGCGGGGACGGAACCGGGCTCACCGCTGTATGCGCCATGGGAAACCGAGCTGGCGGGTCTCGCAGACTGGATCGATGGTCATCGCCGGGACTATCTGGAAGGCCTGCGCCCCCAATTGCACGCCAGCGTCGCCGCCTTGCTGCCGGAGCTGGGTGAGCCCGACTTGCGTTACCGGCGGGGCTGGTCCGAGGAAGCGGATTTGCGGGGGCAGCTGGAGGCTCAGCGTGGCCGCGACCTCGCCCGTGGTCATACCAGCCTCGGCGCACATCGTGCCGACTGGGCGCTGGCGTTCGAACACGCCCCACAGCGCGAACACCTCTCGCGTGGGCAGGGAAAGCTCGCCGCGCTGGGCTGCATGCTGGCGCAGGCGCGGTTGTACGCCGAGCGGCACGGTGATTGGCCGATCATCTGTCTCGACGACCTCGCCTCCGAGCTGGACGAGGCACACCAGACCGCGGTGATCGCCCAGCTTGCCGAGAGCGGTGCGCAGGTTCTGGTGACCGGCACCGACTTGCCGGCGCCCTTGCGCGGCTTGCCGCACCAGCTGTTCCACGTGGAACAGGGCCGCCTGGCGCCCCTGCTATAATCGAGGATTGCACCGCAGCTCAACGGCTTGCAGGCCGCGTCTGCCGCACCACCAAGAACCGGAAGTCGCATGAACGAACCCACCAACGAATCGCATTACGACTCCAGCAACATCAAGGTGCTGAAGGGCCTGGAAGCGGTCCGCAAGCGTCCCGGCATGTACATCGGCGACACCGACGACGGCACCGGCCTGCACCACATGGTGTTCGAGGTGGTCGACAACGCGATCGACGAAGCGCTGGCCGGCTATTGCGACAAGGTGGTGGTCACCATCCTCGACGACGGTTCGGTCAGCGTCAGCGACAACGGCCGCGGCATCCCGGTCGACATCCATCCGGAGGAGGGCCGTTCCACCGCCGAGGTGGTGATGACGGTACTGCACGCCGGCGGCAAGTTCGACGCGAATTCGTACAAAGTGTCCGGCGGCCTGCACGGCGTGGGTGTGTCGGTGGTGAACGCACTGAGCGACCACCTGTGGCTGACCATCCATCGTGACGGGCACGAATACCTGCAGGAGTACGCGCTTGGCGAGCCACTGTACCCGCTGAAGCAAGTCGGCCCGTCGTCCAAGCGCGGCACCTTGGTACGCTTCCTGCCCAGCCCGGCCACGTTCACCAACAACATCGACTTCCACTACGAGATCCTGGCCAAGCGCCTGCGCGAGCTGGCTTTCCTCAACTCCGGCGTCACCATCGAGCTGAAGGACGAGCGCGGCGAAGGCCGCCAGGACACGTTTGCCTACGAAGGCGGCATCCGCTCGTTCGTGCAGCACCTGGCTCAGCTGAAGACCGCGCTGCATCCGAACGTGATCAGCCTGACGGCAGAGCAGGACGGCATCGTGGTGGAGGTGGCGATGCAATGGACCGACTCCTACCAGGAGACGATGTTCTGCTTCACCAACAACATCCCGCAGCGCGACGGCGGCACCCACCTCACCGGCTTCCGCGCCGCGCTGACCCGCTCGCTGCAGAACTACATCGAAAAAGAAGGCCTGGCGAAGAACGCCAAGGTGGCCCTGTCCGGTGACGACATGCGCGAAGGCATGATCGCCGTGCTGTCGGTGAAGGTGCCCGACCCGAAGTTCTCCTCGCAGACCAAGGACAAGCTGGTGTCCTCCGAGGTGAAGACCGTGGTCGAGCAGGTCGTCAACGAAAAGCTCGGCGAGTTCCTGCTGGAACATCCGAACGAAGCCAAGGCAATCGCCTCCAAGGTGGTCGACGCCGCGCGTGCCCGTGAAGCCGCCCGCAAGGCGCGCGAGATGACCCGCCGCAAGGGCGCGCTGGACATCGCCGGCCTGCCGGGCAAGCTCGCCGACTGCCAGGAGAAGGATCCGGCGCTGTGCGAACTGTTCCTGGTCGAGGGTGACTCCGCCGGCGGTTCGGCCAAGCAGGGCCGCAACCGCAAGACCCAGGCCGTGCTGCCGCTGAAGGGCAAGATCCTCAACGTCGAGAAGGCGCGCTTCGACAAGATGCTGTCCTCGGCCGAAGTCGGCACGCTGATCACCGCGCTCGGCACCGGCATCGGCAAGGAGGATTACAACCCCGACAAGCTGCGCTACCACCACATCATCATCATGACCGACGCGGACGTGGACGGCTCGCACATCCGCACCCTGTTGCTCACCTTCTTCTACCGGCAGATGCCGGAGCTGATCGAGCGCGGCCACGTCTACATCGGCCTGCCGCCGCTGTACAAGCTCAAGCAGGGCAAGCAGGAGCTGTACCTGAAAGACGACGCGGCGCTCAACGCCTACCTGATCTCCAGCGCGGTGGACAACGCCGAACTGGTGGCCGACCCGCATGCGCCGGCGATCACCGGTGCGGCGCTGGAGAAGCTGCTGCGTGATTACCAGGGCGCGCTGGACCAGATCGAGCGCCTCGGCCACCGCTTCGACACCAGCGTGCTGTCGGCCCTGCTGGAGCACACCCCGATCACGCCGGAGCGCTGGGCCGATCCGGCCGCGATGCAGGTGTGGCTGGACGGCGTCGCGCAGCGCCTGGCCGCCAGTGGGCTGGGCAAGCCGCGTTACCGGTTGTCGCTGCGCTCCGCGCAGGGCGAACAGCCCGCGGCGATCGAGGTGGTGCGCGACCAGCACGGCCTCAGCCACACCTTGCTGCTGCCGCAGCCGTTCTTCGCCGGCGCCGAGTTCCGCCCGATCCTCCACGTGAGCCAGCAGTTGGCCGGACTGATCCAGGCCGAGGCGGTGGTTCGCCGCGGCAACGCTACGCGCGGTGTCGTCTCGTTCGCCGAGGCCCGCGGCTGGTTGCTGGACGAGGCGAAGAAGGGCCGCACCATCCAGCGCTTCAAGGGCCTGGGCGAAATGAATCCGGAGCAGCTGTGGGAGACCACGGTGAACCCGGAGACCCGCCGCATGCTGCAGGTCGGCGTCGAGGACGCGATCGCCGCCGACCAGATGTTCTCGATGCTGATGGGCGAGGCGGTGGAACCGCGCCGCGACTTCATCGAGGCGAATGCGCTGAAAGTCGCCAACCTCGATATCTGAGCGACGACGCGGCAGGGTTCCGACCCTGCCGCGCGATCGGCGCGCCGGCGATCATCAATGCATTAGTGCATTAGTGCGCGATGCATCACGCGCGCGGTGTGACCGCGGTCCCGGTGCGATTCGCCACGGCGCAGGCCGGAAATGTCGGTCAATTCGCCGGCGTATGGATCGCTTTCACGCAAGTCATTGATCTGACAAGAGCTTTCTTGCCGCAATGCAACTTGTCACGCACGCACCGCACAAGGTAGTCTCAACGATCCCCTGCGCACCTTGCACTGCGTAAAACCCGGAATCGAGGATCGCCATGAAGCACACGCCCCTGTTCACGATGCTGGCCGGCGCCGCGCTCGCGTTCACCTTCGCCGCCGCTCCCGTCCATGCGGACAAGGCATCGAAAGACAAGCCGGCCGTGCAGTATCCGAACACCGCGCGCGTCGCGCCGAAGCTCGACTTGACCAGCGAGAAGGAACAGAAGGCGCTGAACGAGGGCCTGGACGCCGTGAACGCCGGCGACAAGGCCAAGGCCGAGCAGATCCTCCAACCCATCGTCGACGGCAGCAAGAGCAAGTACGCCCAGGCGATCGCGTTGCAGGGTCTCGCCAACGTCACCTACAACGCGGGCGACGTGAAGGCTGCGATTCCGCTGCTGAAGCGCTCGATCGACAACGGCGTGATGCCGAACGACACCTACTTCCAGCTGATGTATGAACTGGCCCAGCTGTACGCCGCCGACCAGCAGTACCAGGCTTCGCTGGACACCATCGCGAAGTGGCGCACCGAAGGCAAGAAGGAAACCGCCGACTCCTACGGCCTGGAAGGCATGGACTACTACCGCCTCGAGAAGTATCCGGAGGCGATCGCGGCCATCCAGAAGGCCAAGACGCTCACCGACAAGCCGCAGGATTCCTGGAACCAGGTCCTGATGGCCAGCTACGCCGAATCCGGCAAGGGTGCCGACGCGTCGAAGATGGCCGTCGACGAATACCAGAAGAACCCCACCGACAGCGGCATGCTGCACAACGCCAGCGCGATCCTGCTGCAGCAGCAGGACTACGCCGGCGCGATCAAGGTGCTGGAGCAGGGCCGCGCGAACGGCGCGCTGAAGGACGAGGGCGACTGGATCAACCTGGTCAAGGCCTATCTGCTGCAGGCACAGAACGGCGGCGATCCCAAGAGCGGCAGCGCCAAGGCGCTGGGCGCCTTCGACGACGGCGTGGCCAAGGGCGCGATCAAGCCCAGCGCCGCGAACTACAAGCTGGCCGGCGATGCCTCGGTGATCGGCGAGAACGACACCCGGGCGATCGGCTACTACCAGAAGGGTGCGGCACTGGCCAGCGACGGCGAACTCGACGTCGCGCTGGGTCGCGTCTACTTCCAGGACCAGAAGTTCACCGACGCGCGCAAGTACCTCAAGCAGGGCATTGCGAAAGGTGTGCAGCACAAGGGACAGGCCTACATGGTGCTGGCCGAGACGGAGCGTCAGTTGAAGGACAAGCCTGCCGCGGTCACCGCCATGATGGAAGCCGCCAAGGACCCGGAGACCGCCAGCAAGGCCAAGGACTGGCTGAGCAAGGCGCACGTGGGCAAGTGATTGCCAGGCAAGGAAACGCGGGGTGGATGGACGTCCATCTGCCTGCCCCGCAAGCGCTATACAAAAGCCAGATGCTGTTGTACCGTTGAAACCTTCCCTGCGTAACCCCAGTGGCGCGTTCCGTCCATATGCCGGACGGGACTTGCCGGATCGGCGGCGACGCTTTCTCCGTTCCCAGCTCCAGATAGTGACAGATGGCCTCAAGTAACGAAGACACCGAGCGCGAGGCGTTCAGTTGGAAACGCACCTTGGCGTTGGCATTTGCCATCGGCCTGCATGCGTTTGCGTTTCTGATCCTGCTCGCGCCGATGGCGCCGCCCGGTCAGAAGCACGAGAAGAAAGAACAGATCGTGCAGGTGAATTTCATCGAGCCGCCGCCACCGCCGC
>NZ_MUNP01000076.1 GCF_002001105.1 Rhodanobacter sp. C06
TGCATTGCTTGGACAGGTCATCGACCCGCCAGCGCAAGGCGTCCACACAATTCACCTGTGCACACTGTCAAAGATCCAACCACCGCGGAGCTTTCCGCTAGAGGACATTTCGTCCCGGTGAGCCGCCCATTCTACATCGGTTTTTCCCGTCGTCAACAAGCGCGAGGAGAAAATTTCACGTCGCGTTGTCGAGGAACCCTTCGACGAAAGGCGGCTCGTCGAAGGGGCGAGAATCATAGCGCCGCGCCGCGCGACTGGGAAGGGGCGGCACGCAAATTTTTCGGCGAAGCCACCACGATGCGCGGCTCTACACTGCCCCGACCATAGACCATGCGAGACATCACGCCATGCTGAGATTCCTGCTCGCCGCCGCGCTGCTGGCACTGGGCGGCAACGCCTGCGCGTACCCCGCTGACACTGCACCCGTCAGCGTAACCCTGCGCGGGCATCACTACTCGGTGGAGCTCGCCACCAACGAGGCTGCACGCGAACACGGCCTGATGATGCGAAGCTCGCTGGCACCGGACCACGGCATGCTGTTCGTGTTTCCCGATACGGCGCCACGCGGGTTCTGGATGAAGAACACGCTGATCCCGCTCGACATCCTGTACTTCGATGCCGAGCGCAAGCTGGTGTCGGCGCAAGTCGACGTGCAACCGTGCAAAGCCGATCCGTGCCCGGTCTACCCCAGCACGGGGCCGGCGCGTTACGTGCTGGAGCTGTCGGCAGGCACGGCCGCGCGGATCGGCGTGCGCAACGGCGACACGCTGGCGATCGAGGGCAAGCTGGGAACGGTCGACTGAGCGACGTCGGCCGGCGAGACGAGCGCCACGCCGACGCGGTAAGGGATCAACGCTTCGGGACGGATCGCGTCGAGCATGTCCCAGTCATCTTCGAACGGAATGAACTGCTGCATGGTGATGCTTCCGCATGACGCGCATGGCTTGCGCGTGGAAGCATCACAGCAGATCGGCGGGCCCGCTCGCAGGCGGAAACATGGCGAAAACGGGCCGGGTGCGGGCAGGCATCGGCGATCAGTCGACCTCGATCATCTCGAAGTCGCTCTTGGTGGCGCCGCAATCCGGACAGGTCCAGGTCTCGGGCACGTCCTCCCAGCGCGTGCCGGCGGCGATGTCCTCTTCCGGCACGCCCAGCGCTTCGTCGTAAATGTAGCCGCAGACCACGCACATCCATTTACGCAGCGTGGCGGTTTCGGTGGAGCTCTGGCTCATCGTCGTGCTTCTTTGTTCAAGGGCGAATAGTGCATTCTCGCAACTCGCCTGCCGTTGCGAAAGCACGCGGCGCTCGCCCGCGCTCCACGAAGCCACGAAAAACCCTACGCCATGACATCCATCCAACTCCCGCACTGCGGCCTGTATGCGATCACCGACGGCCCGCGCACCGACCTGTCGACGGCTGTCTCGCAGGCGCTGGCCGGCGGCGCGCGGGTGCTGCAATACCGCGACAAGACCGCCGATGCCGCGCGGCGCCATGCCGAAGCCGCTGCGCTCAAGCAGTTGTGCGACGCGCACGCCGTGCCGCTGATCGTCAACGACGACGTCGCGCTGGCCGTCGCGGTGGGCGCCGCCGGCGTACACCTGGGACGCGACGACGATGACGTGGCCGCCGCCCGCGTGGCGCTGGGCCCTGGTGCGATCATCGGCGTGTCCTGTTACGACTCGCTCGAACGCGCCCGCGCCGCCGCAGCAGCCGGCGCCGACTACGTGGCGTTCGGCGCGTTCTTCCCCTCGCCCACCAAGCCGCAGGCGGCACGCGCGCCGCTGGACCTGCTGCGGCAGAGCGCCACGCTGGGCGTGCCACGGGTGGCGATCGGCGGCATCACGCCGGACAATGCGTCCTCCCTGGTCGAAGCCGGCGCGGACTTCCTCGCCGTGATCTCCGCGGTGTTCGCCGCGCCCGACGTGCGCTCCGCCACGCAGCGTTTCGCCCGCCTCTACCCCGCCGATTGAGAAGCCACCGATGAGCACCAACCACGAACTGTTCCAGCGCGCCCGCCAGTTGATGCCCGGCGGCGTCAATTCGCCGGTACGCGCGTTCAAGTCGGTGGGCGGCGAGCCGTTCTTCACCGCGCGCGCCGACGGCGCCTACCTATGGGATGTGGAAGGCAGGCGCTACGTCGACTACGTGGGCTCGTGGGGGCCGATGATCGTGGGCCACAACCACCCCGCGGTGCGCGAGGCAGTGGAACGCACCGTGAAGAACGGCCTCTCCTTCGGCACGCCCTGCCCCGCCGAAGTGATGATGGCCGAGACCATCGTGAAACTGGTGCCGTCGATGCAGATGGTGCGCATGGTGAACTCGGGCACCGAGGCCACCATGTCGGCGATTCGCCTCGCCCGTGGCGCCACCGGCCGCGCGAAGATCGTGAAGTTCGAGGGCTGCTACCACGGCCACGGCGACAGCTTCCTGGTGAAGGCCGGTTCCGGCGCGCTCACCTTCGGCGTGCCCACCTCGCCCGGCGTGCCCAAGGCGAACGCCGACCTCACGCTCACCCTGCCCTACAACGACCTCGATGCGGCCAAGGCCATGTTCGCCGAACACGGCAGCGAGATCGCCGGCCTGATCATCGAGCCGGTGGCCGGCAACATGAATTGCATCCCACCAGTGGACGGCTATCTGCAAGGCCTGCGCGAACTGTGCACGCGCCACGGCGCGCTGCTGATCTTCGACGAGGTGATGACCGGCTTCCGAGTGGCGCTGGGAGGCGCGCAGGCGCTGTACGGCGTGACGCCCGACCTCAGCACCTTCGGCAAGATCATCGGCGGCGGCATGCCGGTGGGTGCCTACGGCGGCCGTCGCGAGCTGATGGAACAGATCGCGCCGGCCGGCCCGATCTACCAGGCCGGCACGCTCAGCGGCAATCCGGTGGCGATGGCGGCGGGCCTCGCGATGCTGGAGCTGATCCAGGCGCCGGGCTTTCACGACACGCTGGCCGCGCGCACCCGCCTGCTCTGCGACGGTTTCCAGTCGGTGGCCGACGCTGCCGGCGTGCCGTTCAGCACCAATCGCGTGGGTGGCATGTTCGGCCTGTTCTTCAGCGCGGAAAAGGTGACCGGCTACGCGCAGGCCACCGCGGCGGACACGGCGCTGTTCAACCGCTTCTTCCACGGCATGCTGAAGCGCGGCGTGTACCTCGCGCCCAGCGCGTTCGAGGCGGGCTTCCTGTCCAGCGCGCATTCGGACCAGGACATCGCCGATACCTTGCAAGCCGCACGCGAGGCACTGGCGGAGGCCAAGGCACGCTGAGCCGGCGCGTGACAATCGCTCCGCGACTGGCTTTACACATGGATATATTTACTATTCTTGGCCGTCACTCAGGATGACGGGGTCGCCATCCGGCGACCCGTCACAGGAGTAGACACCATGAAATCCCTCACCATTGCCTGCGCCCTTGCCTTGGGCCTGGGCCTGTCTTCCGTCACGCTTGCAGCGCCGACCATGCCGGCCATGCAAGCCGCACCGCAAGCCGCCGCGGCACCGGCCGCGCCGAAACTCCACGCCGCGCTCCGCAGCCTGTGGCACGGCCACATCGTGCACACCCGCGCCTACGCAATGGCGGTAAAGGCCGGCAACACGGCGGCGGCGACCAAGGCTGCCGATGACGTGGTCGTGAACGCGAGGCAGATCGCCAATGCCGTGGCCGGCTTCTACGGCGCCGACGCCGGCAAGGGCATGCTGAAACTGCTCGCCGGGCATTGGGCCGGCGTCAAGGCGCTGACCGATGCCGAACACGCCGGCGACAAGGCCGCCAGCGACAAGGCGATGCAGGACCTGTCCACGAATGCCGGCGAGATCGCGAAATTCCTGCACGGCGCGAACCCCGCGAACTGGCCCGAGGCCACGGTGCAAGGTCTGCTGCTGGAGCACGTGGCCGACCACAAGGCACAGATCGGCGAGATCATGGGCGGCGACAGTGCGGCCGAAGCGAAGACCTGGGTGATGATGCAGGAACACATGAACACCATCGCCGATGCGCTGGCCGGCGGTATCGCCGCGCAATTTCCGACCAAGGTGCAATGAAACCGGTGAGCGCCCTGCACCAGCTCGGCCAGACCCAGCAGAAACTGCTGCGGGCGCTGCTGGCCGCGCCGCAGGGCGCCAGCGTGGAAGCGCTGTGCCAAGCCTTGCACGTCACCCATAACGCGGTGCGCCAGCATCTGGCCGCGCTGATCGCCGCGGGTTATGTCGAGCGCGGCATGGCGCAGCCCACCGGCGGCCGGCCGCAGGCGCGCTACCTGCTGCTGCCGGCGGGGCGCGAGCTGTTTCCGCGCAATTACGGCCTGATCGCCACCGGCATCCTCGAACACCTGTACGCCAGCGCCGGCAAGGCCGGCGTGCAGGCACTGCTGGCCACGATCGGGCAGGAGCTGGGCAGCGCCGCGGCCAGCCGCGTCGACGGCGCGGATGACGCCGCCATCGCCGCGCGGCTCGCCGAGCAACTCGACGCGCTGGGCTACGAAGCGTCCACCGTTAAGCGTGACGGCGAAACCCAGGTCGAGGCGTACAACTGCGTGTTCCACACCTTGGCGAAGCAGCACCCGGACGTGTGCCGCTTCGATCTCGCCTTCATGGAAGCGGCCACCGGACGGCCGATCCAGCACATGGAATGCCTGCTGCGCGGCGGGCAGGCCTGCCGCTTCCGCATCGGCAAGCCGCGCTCCGGCGAGAGCTGATCACCACTGACCGACATTGGGCATCGAGGCCCAGGGTTCGGCCGGCGGCAGGTGGCCGTCCTGCAGCAGCTCCACCGAGACCAGGTCGGGCGAACGCACGAAGGCCATGTGACCGTCGCGCGGCGGGCGATGGATGGTGTAGCCCATGTCCATCAGTCGCCGGCAGGTGGCATAGATGTCCTCCACCCGGAACGCGAGGTGGCCGAAGTTGCGCGCACTGCCGTAATCCTCGGTCGAACCCCAGTTGTAGGTCAGCTCGACTTCCGCCTCGGGGCTGTCCGGTGCGGCAAGAAACACCAGGGTGAACTTGCCCTGGGCGTTCTCCATGCGGCGCATTTCCTTCAGGCCCAGGCCTCCGCAGTAGAAACGCAGCGAGGCATCGATGTCGCGCACGCGCACCATGGTGTGCAGGTATTTCATCGTCAGTCTCCGTCGGTGTCAGACCTGCGCGAAGGCGCGGAGAGCCGCGTGCAGGCGCTTCAGTCCTTCAGCCAGTTCCTCGGCGTCGATCGTCAGCGGCGGCACGAAACGCAGCACGTCCGGGCCGGCCTGCAGCAGCAGCAGGCCGTGCGCGGCGGCGTGGTCGAGAATCTCGCCGGCCTTGCCGCGGTGCGCCTCGGCCAGCACTGCGCCGATCATCAGGCCGCGGCCGCGCACCTCGTCGAACAGGTGCAGTTCCGCATCGATCGCCGCCAGCCCGTCGCGCAACGCCTGCGCCTGCGCCACCACGTTCGCCAGCAATTCGTGCGAGCCCAGCTTGCGCAATGCCGTACGCGCCACCGCGGCAGCCATCGGGTTGCCGCCGAAGGTGGTGCCGTGGGCGCCGTACTGCATCACCTCGGCCACCTTCGGCCCGGCCAGCATCGCGCCGATCGGGAAACCGCAACCCAGCGCCTTGGCGAGCGTCACGATGTCGGGCCGCACGCCATCCTGCACGTGGGCGAACAGCGTGCCGGTGCGGCCCATGCCGCACTGAATCTCGTCCAGCACCAGCAACGCACCGTGCGCGTCGCACAGTTCGCGCACGCGCTGCAGAAACCCGGGCGCGGCCGGCACTACGCCGCCCTCGCCCTGCACCGGCTCCAGCATCACCGCGGCGACGTCGCCAGCGGCGAACGCAGCCTCCAGCGCGGCCACATCGTTGAAGTCGAGGTAGCGGAAGCCTTGTGGCAGCGGCTCGTAGCCGGCCTGGTACTTCGGCTGCGCGGTGGCGGTGACGGTGGCCAGGGTGCGGCCGTGGAACGAGCCCTTGAAGGTGACGATGACGCGCCGCTCCGGTGCGCGCCCCTGCGCGGCCGCCCACTTGCGCACCAGCTTGATCGCCGCCTCGTTCGCCTCGGCGCCGGAGTTGCACAGGAATACCCGCTCGGCAAAATTGCTTGTCTGCACCAGCTCCTCGGCCAGCCGCAGCGGCGGCTCGGTGTAGAACACGTTGCTGGCGTGCCACAGCTTGTGCGCCTGCGCGGTGAGCGCGGCGAGCAGGTCGGGATCCTGGTGGCCCAGCGCATTCACCGCGATGCCGGCGCCGAAGTCGACGTAGTCGCGCCCTTCCGTATCCCACACCCGCGCGCCCTTGCCGTGGTCGAGCACCAGCTCGCGCGGCTTGTACACCGGCAGCCAGTAACGCTGGCCGAGACCGATCAGGGAGGAAGGCAGGGTCGAATCGTGTTGCGGCATGGGGCACTCCAGGTTGCGCCCCGGCCCTGTTCCCGTGTTCGCCCGGAGCGTCGCGAAACGTCCGCGATCGCAGGATCCGGCCAGGTGATGCGCGTGAGGCCGGCATTATCCCACGGGCAACCGCCGGATCCGCGCCGATCCGGCACAGGGATCGGCGAAGGCCGCCCGCCGCCTGCCGACGCCGCTTACGGTGTGCGCAACTCCAGCCGGTGCTTCTTGCACAGGCGGTACACGGTGACCCGGGAGATCTGCAGGCGCCGCGCGCACTCGCTGATGTTGAACCGGCACTCGCGCAGGCAGGCGGCGATGGTCTCGCGCTCGGCCGAGGCGCGGGAGACACCAAGGCTGGCGCCAGCCAGGTCAGCGTGTTCCGTCGCGCCGACCGGCAGGGCGAGGTCAGCCGCGCTGATCAGCGCGCCTTCCGCCAGCACCGCGGCGCGCTGCACCCGATTGCGCAGCTCGCGCACGTTGCCCGGCCACGCGTACTGGCGCATCGCCTGCAAGGCCGCGTCGTCGAAACCGCGGGCGGCGCAGGCCTGCCGTTCGCGGAAGCGTTCGAGATAATGCTGCGCCAGCAGGTCGACGTCGTCGCCGCGCTCGCGCAGCGGCGGCACCTGCAGCCGCAGCACGTTGAGCCGGTAGTACAGGTCCTCGCGGAAGCGACCCGTCGCCACGGCGTGTTCCAGATCCAGATGGGTGGCGGCCATCACGCGCACGTCGACCTCGACCGGCCGGCTGCTGCCAAGGCGTTGCAGCACGCCTTCCTGCAGGAAGCGCAGCAGGTTGGTCTGCGCGTCCAGCGGCAGGTCGCCGACTTCGTCCAGCAGGATGCTGCCGCCGGCCGCGCTCTCGATGTGCCCGATCCGCCGCGTGGTGGCGTCGGTGAACGCGCCGCGCTCGTGGCCGAACAATTCGGACTGCACCAGGTTGAGCGGCAGCGAACCGCAGTTGATCGCCACGAACGGCTGCATGGCGCGCGCCGAGAGTCGATGCAGCACGCGGGCGGCCACTTCCTTGCCGACGCCGGTCTCGCCGGTGATCAGCACCGGCAGATCGACCGGCGCGTACTTGCGCAGGCTGGCCGCCACCGTCGCCAGTGCGGCGCTGCGCCCTACCAGCTCGGGCAGGTCGACCGCCGACTCCGTCACGGGCGGCGGCCCCGCGGCGGCGCGCGCCAGTGCCGCGAGCAGGCGCGGCAGATCGAGCGGCGTGCTGAAGAAATCGCGGCAACCTTGCAGGATGCGCTTGACCTGCGGATGCCGCGCCTGCGTGTCGAACGGGATCAGGGCGATCCACGGCAGCGCGGGATGCTCCGTCATCAGGCGTCGCATCACCGGCATGGCGCGCGCGTCGCATTGGCGCAGGTCCGCCAATGCCACCACGTCGCCGCCCTCGCGCACCCCAGCGTCGGCGTCCACCCCGGCCACGCGAAGATGCCATCCGG
Source organism: Rhodanobacter sp. C06 (assembly GCF_002001105.1). GTDB lineage: Bacteria > Pseudomonadota > Gammaproteobacteria > Xanthomonadales > Rhodanobacteraceae > Rhodanobacter_A. The sequence continues at coordinate 7,816 of NZ_MUNP01000076.1, forward strand.
CCTCAGCCAGTCCCTTGCGCTCGCGGGCATCCGGTTGTCCGAACCAGATCACGCACCCCAGCGGCTTCGCACCTGTAGCGTCCATACTCCCTCCCCCGGATTTGATCGCCACGTATCGCCCCCTTCGCGACACCCGTGTGGCGGATCCATGCAGGCAAGTGATTCGGCGCGAATTGTAATCCCGCCCGGACGGCGCGGATATGACAGCGCCGTGCGGATCCATCCGGGTCGATGACGGCTCGGGCCTTGCGCACGCGGCGCTTCGAAAGATCTTTCGACGACGCAGATCGACATGCGCCTGCCCGGCCCACCGCCGCGCGTGAATGCGTCAGGCCTTCTGGAAGCGCGGCAGGATGTCGCGCAGCTCAGCCAGGCGCTGCAGCGGGTCGGCAAGCTCCAGCAGGCGCTGGCGTTCGTCACCACCCAGCGGCAGCAGTTCGGCCAGCCGGAAACCCAGCCAGCGCGCGTCGTCGTAGCACTCGCGCGGCACCTGCCGCCACTGCGGCGCCATCGCCTCGACCAGGCGCTCGGCGATCGTCTGCAGCAAGGCGAGCTCGACCGGCACCGGCACGTGCGCCTCCTCCGGCCACCACTCCACCTCGCCACGCAGCTGGCCGTCCGCGCGCACCCGTGTGCGCCGCACCCGGAAGCGCTGGCCACCCTCGGCCACGATGCCGAGCAAGCCGTCGGCGCCGTAATGGAAATCCACGATGTGCGCCAGCGTGCCCACCGCCGCCGGCAGGGCCGGCTCGCCGGTTTCGCGCCCTTGCAGGATCAGGCAGACGCCGAAGCCGCGCTCGTCGCGCGTGCACTCGCGCACCAGATCGAGGTAGCGCGGCTCGAAGATGCGCAGTTCCAGCCGTCCGCCCGGGTACAGCACCGTGGACAGCGGGAACAACGGCAGCTCGGCGCGGGAAGAACGTCCAGCCATGCGGGCAGTGTAACGGGCAGTTGCTGCGCCCCATCGACCACTGCTCCGCCCGGGGCCGGCACATCCCCGTACCCCGCTTCGCCGGGGAGGCACGCCGGGAAGGGGACGGGCTTGTTCATCGATTTCCCCGAAGCGGCGGCGCCCGTGGAACTGGACGCCGACTCTGCATCGTGGGTGCCGGCGCCGACCGCCTACGGCCGCTCTGCGCGCCCTGACGCCGGGTCAGCCCAGGAAAAGATCGGGCAGCAGCGGCTGGCCTGGCTGCACCGCGTAAGGGTCGAAATCGCGCACGCCGGTCTCGCGCAACACGTCCTCGTCGATCGCGAAACTGCCGGTGCATTCCCGCGCGGGACGGACGAGCATGGCATGCGCCGCATCGGCCACGATCTCCGGTCGCCGGCACTGCTCGGCACGCACGCCCTCGATCATGCCGATCGCCGCCGTGGCGATCACCGTGCGCGGCCACAGCGCGTTCACCGCGATGCCCAGCGGCGCGAATTCCGCGCTCATGCCCAGCACGCACAGGCTCATGCCCATCTTGGCGATGGTGTAGGCGGTGTGCGGCGCGAACCACTTCGGGTCGAGGCTGGGCGGCGGCGCCAGCATCAGCACGTGCGGGTTCGCGGCCTGCTTCAGATGCGGCAGGCAGCTCTGCGTGACGAGGAAGGTCCCACGCGTGTTGACCTGGTGCATCAGGTCGTAGCGTTTCATCGGCGTGCCCTCCACGCCGGCCAGCCAGATCGCGCTGGCGTTGTTCACCACGATGTCGATGCCGCCGAAGTGCTCGGCCGCCTGCGCCGCCGCGGCGCGCACCTCGGCCTCGTCGCGGATGTCGCACTTCAGCGCCAGCGCGCGGCCGCCGGCCGCCTCGATCTCGGCGGCGGCGGTATGGATGGTGCCGGGCAGCCTGGGGTTCGGCACGCCGCTCTTGGCGACGATCGCGATGTTGGCGCCGTCGCGCGCGGCGCGCAGCGCGATCGCCAGGCCGATGCCGCGCGAGGCGCCGGTGATGAACAGGGTCTTGCCGCTGAGGGTGGTCATGGGCTGGCCAGGGAGTGAGGAGCGGGGTCAGAGTCAGTTTTCCGCATCTCCCGGTCAAGCCGAAACGTCAGGAAAACTGACTCTGACCCCATCTGCGTGGCACATTGGCCGCCTCGCCAAGGGGAGCATGCGCAAGGATGTCGACTATCGCCACGGTACCGACGGCGCCCGTCGCCGACGCGCGGATCGAGCCCGTGCTGCATGTGCGCGGCCTGCGCAAATCCTTCAAGCAGCGCGAGGTGCTGCGCGGCATCGACTGGGACGTGCCGCCCGGCCGGGTGATCGGCCTGCTGGGCAGGAATGGCGCCGGCAAGACCACCTTGCTGCGCTGCCTGCTGGGCCTCTCGCCGATCGACGCAGGCACGGTGGAACTGTTCGGCGAGGCGATGACCGAACCCGGCGGCGAACGCATGCACCGCATCGGCTTCGTGCCGCAGACCTTCGATCTGTTTCCGTGGATGAAGGTGCGCGCCTACCTCGACTTCACCGCCGCGTTCTACGTGCGCTGGAACCACGCGCTGGCCGCGCGCCTGCTCGGCGACTGGGAACTCGACCCGAAGCAGAAGATCGGCGAGCTGTCGCAGGGCCAGCGGCAGAAGCTGGCGATCGTGCGCGCCATCGCGCCCGAACCCGACCTGCTGGTGCTGGACGAACCGGTGGCCAGCCTCGACCCGCAGGCGCGCCGCGCCTTCATGGCCGAGCTGCTGGAGTTGATGAAGGCGCCGGGCAAGACGGTGATCTTCTCCACCCACATCACCGCCGACCTCGAACGTGCCGACGCCGACATCACCCTGCTGCGCGACGGCGCGATCCAGTTCACCCGGCCGCTGGCCGAGCTGCGCGAACACCTGCGCCGCGCCGTGCTCGTGCGCGCGGGCGGCTGGCCGCAGGCACCGGTGGTCGCCGGCCTGCTGAAGGCCACGCTCAAGGGCGACGAGGCGCAACTGCTGGTGGAGGATGCGAACGTCGAAAGCCTGCATGCACTGGCCACACGCGAAAGCGCTGTGCTGCGCATCGAGACGCCCACGCTGGAAGACCTGTTCGTGGAGCTGGCATGAGGGCGGTGTGGCAGCTGTGGTTGCAGCCATGCCGGCAACTGCTGGTCGGCGCGTTGCTGCTGCAACTGACCTGGCTGGTCGCCGCGATCCTGCTGGCTTGCACACCCGCAATCGGCATGGACATCGCCGGCGTGGCCGCCACGCTGCTCGCCTTCGGCGCCTGGTTCTGGTTCACCATGCTGGGCATGTGCCTGCGCGGACTGTGCCGGCCCGAGAGTTTCCTGCTGCCCGGCTTCCGCCCGCGGCTCGCCACGGCGGGGGCGCTGCAGGTCGCGCAGTGGGTACTGCTGCCCACGCTGGCCGCGCTGCTGCTGGGCGTGCCGCATGCGTTGCTGGCTGGCACGACCATCCTGCTGCTGGCGTCCATCGGGCTGGCGGCCAGTTCCACGCGCTACATCAACCTGCTGGTGTGGGGCCTGTTCGTGCTGGCCGGCTGGCAGCCGGGGCTGGCCGGCCAGATCGCCCGCGCGCTGATTGCCTCGCCATGGGCCATGCCGCTGGCGCTGTTGCTGGCAGCCCTGATCGCCAGGCTCAGCCTGGGCGCGATGCTGCGCATCGAAGACCGCGAAACGGACAGCTCACCACTGGAAAACGCCCAGCTCGGACGCACCCGGGTGCGAAGCCTGGACGGCACACCCGCGCGCCGCGGCAAGCTGGGCAAGCGCATCGGCGCGATCTTCGACGGCACCTCGCAACGCGCGATGGAACAGGCGCTGCTGCGCTATCGCCGCAGGCCTACCTGGCATCTGCGCATGATGCTGGTGCGCCGGCTGCTGCTGCCGCACGACAACCCGCAGGCGATCGCGCTGCGCCTGCTGCTGGTGGCGGCGATCGTGACGTTCTACGTGGTGGCGGTGATGCATCGCCAGCGCTTCAACGCGGTGATGGTGGGCGCCTACGCGATCCTGCTGGGCGTGGCGCGCTTCCCGCAGCTCGGCCGCGGCATGCGGCAGATGCGGCCGAACCTCGCCGACCTCTACCTCACGCTGGCGCCGCCGACGCGCGCCGACTTCCAGCAGACCCTGCTCGACGCGCTCACCGTGCTGGTGCCGATCACCGTGCTCGGCACCGTGGCCTACACCGGGCTGGGCATCGTGCTCACCCACGCGGCGGAACCAGTGCGCATGCTGCTGACCGCGGCGATCGTCAGCGTGGGCGCCAGCCTCACCGCACTGGCGGTGCATCTGGTCGGTCCGGAGGGCAGCTTCGGTCGCGGCCTGGTCGACCTCGGCGTGACGCTGGGCGCAATGGTGACGTACTGGGGCGGCTACTGGCTGCTCGGTGCGCTGGGTCACGCCCTTGGCGGCGGCGTCCTGCTGCTGGTCACGCTGGGTTTCGGGCTGGGCGTGTGGACGTCGGCGCGGCGCGAGTACCTGCGTCGGCCGCCGTGCTTCGACGCGCCGCTGTAACGCGCCGCCCTGCAGGACCCGGTCGGCGCGGAATCTGCGCACGGCGCGAACCGGACCTTGCCATGACCCGACACCCATGAGGGTCCTGGCAGGGCTTGGAGCGAGGGCGCGATCGTCCCGGCCGCTACACTCTGCCGCTACCCTCATCCGGCACTTCGCGCCACCCTTCTCCCGCAGGGAGAAGAGCATCGAGACCCCCGCATGTCCCTGATGACCTATCTCGCCCTCGGCGACTCCTACACCATCGGCGAAGGCGTGCCGGCGGCGGGCCGCTGGCCCGTGCAACTGGCCGCCGCGCTGCGCGACGAGGGCGTGCCGCTGGCCGAGCCGACCATCCTCGCCACCACCGGCTGGACCACCGACGAGCTGTCCGCCGCGATGGCTGCGGCCGGCTTTGTGCCGCCCTGGGACCTGGTCAGCCTGCTGATCGGCGTCAACAACCAGTATCGCGGCCGCGCCGTGGCGGAGTATCGCGGCGAGTTCCGCCGCCTGCTGCAGCGCGCGATCACCCTGGCCGGCGACCGCGCCGACCGCGTGCTGGTGCTGTCTATCCCCGACTGGGGCGTCACCCCGTTCGCCCGCGACTGCGGCCGCGACATCGCGCGCATCGCGGCGGAATTGGATGCGTACAACGCCGCCGCCCATGACGAGACCTCGCATCGCGGTGCCGGCTGGACCGACATCACGGCGATCTCGCGCCGGCAGGCCAGTCTGCTTGCCGGCGACGGGCTGCATCCCTCCGCGGCGCAGTACGCGTTGTGGGCCGAGGCCGCGTTGCCGGTGGTTCGCGACATGCTGGAAACTTCCTGAGCCATTGCCGTTATTCCCGCTTTCGCGGGAATGACGAGCAAAACCAACTTGAAGCCGCGCGGCGGCGCCGCATATCGGCGGTATCATCATGTGTCCCCTCCGGAGTTCCCCATGTCTCTCGACACCGCCACCCGCGAACGCATCGAAACCCTGCTCAAGAGCCACCGCGTGGTGCTGTTCATGAAGGGCAACCGGTCCCAGCCGGCCTGCGGCTTCTCCGCCGCCGCCACCAACACGCTCAACGAGCTGTTGCCGGACTACCACACGGTGAACGTGCTGGAAGATCCGGAAATCCGCGAGGGCATCAAGGCCTACGGCGACTGGCCCACCATCCCGCAGCTCTACGTCGAAGGCGAGCTGGTCGGCGGCGCCGACATCATCCGCCAGATGTACGGCAGCGGCGAACTGCACACGCTGTTCGGCGTCGCCGCGCCGGACCGCACGCCGCCGGAAATCACCATCACCGACGCCGCCGCCAAGGCGATCCGCGAAGGCACTGCGAACGCGCAGGGCCTGGCGCTGCACTTGGAGATCGGCCCCGACCACAGCGCCGGCTTCCAGCTCGCCCCGGCCGGCGAGCACGACATCGTGGCGCACGCGAACGGCCTGGAAGTGCACTTCGACCCCGCCAGCGCCCAGCGCGCCAAGGGCATCGTGATCGACTGGGTCTCCACCGTGCAGGGCGAAGGCCTCAGCCTGAAATTCCCCGGCGCGCAGGAAGTGAAATCGCTCACCGTGCAGGAATTGCAGCAGCGCCTCGCCGCCGGCAGCATCGTGTTGATCGACGTACGCCCGGCCGCCGCCCGTGCCCAACTGCACGCGCTGCCGCAGGCGCGCATCCTCGAAGACGAAGGCTACGAGGCGCTCGCCGCCCTGCCCAAGGACACCGAACTGGCCTTCGTCTGCCAGCGCGGCATCTCCAGCCAAGGCGTGGCCGAACGCTTCGCCGCGCACGGCTTCAGCCACGTGCACAACGTGGCGGGCGGCATGGAAGCGTGGGCGGCCGAGATCGGCCACTGATCGGCGGTTCGACGCCATCCTGAGGAATCCGCGACACATGGCGCCCAACCCTCCTGTTTCAGCAACGCCCGGCCATACTGCCGGCTTGTCGCCCACCGCCACGCGCCTGCTGGCCGAGGCCAGCCGCGCGCTGGGCAACGAACGACTCGACGATGCCGAAAGGGCACTGATCGGCGTGCTGGCGATGGCCCCCGATCACGCCGAGGCGCACCGCATGCTGGGCATCGTCTGCCAGATGCGCGGCGAACCCGCGAAGGCGGTGGAATACCTGCAGCAGGCGCTCGCGCTCGCTCCGGACAATCCCGTCCTGCACACCAACCTCGGCACCGCGCTGTACGAATGCGGCCAGATCGACGCCGCGCTGGCGGCGTTGCAGCGGGCCTGCGAACTGGCCCCGCGCATGGCGAGCTCCTGGTACAACCTGGGCAAGGCGCTGAAACTGCAATACCGCGCCGCGGACGCTTGCCAGGTGTTGCAGCTGGCCCTGCGCCTCGACCCCGCGCACACCCGATCGCGCATTACCCTGGCGGACGCGCAGGCGATCCTGGGCGACATTCCCGCCGCAGTGGCGAACTACCGCGAAGTGTTGCGCCGCGAACCGATGGAACCCAATGTCTGGTTCGCCCTTGCCAACCTGAAAACGCTGGCGTTCGACGACCGGGACCTCGCCCAGTTGCAACGGGCGTTCCACCAGCCCGGGGCAACGGCGGATGCACGGGTTCGGATCGGCTTTGCCCTGGCCAAGGCCTGCGAGGACCATCGCGACTACGCCGGAGCCTATGCCGCCCTCGGCGAAGCCAATGCGCTGAAGCGCCGTGAAGTGGGCTGGAACGCCCAGGCCGAGCGCAAGCGGGTCGAACAGATCATGCAGGCGTTCACCGACCCCGTGACCGCGCCGCTAGACACGCGCCTGGGCCAGGAGGCGATCTTCATCGTCAGCCTGCCGCGCACCGGCTCCACCTTGGTCGAACAGATCCTCGCCTCGCATTCGCAGGTGGAGGGCGCCAACGAGATCACCGATCTGCCCCAGGTCATCGAGGACGAGTCGAAGCGGCGCGGCATGCCGTTTCCGCACTGGGTCGCCGAGGCCACCGCCGCGGACTGGGCACGACTGGGTCGCGACTACCTCACACGCACCGCCCGCTGGCGGCAGGCGCGTCCGCGCTTCACCGACAAGAACCTGGTCACCTGGCAGTACGTCGGCGCGATCCGCGCCATGCTGCCCGGCGCACGCATCGTGCACTGCCACCGCGACCCGCTGGAAACCTGCTTCGCCTGCTACCGCCAGCTGTTCAGCAACGGCGCCCACTTCAGCTACGACCTCGACGACATGGTGATGCACCATCAGGACTACCAGCACCTGATGGGCCACTGGCTGGCCAGCTACCCGCAGCACCTGCTCGACTTCCCGCACGAGGCCCTGCTGGCTGATTCCGAATCGTGCATCCGTCGCTTGCTGGACTTCTGCGGCCTCGACTTCGATCCCGCCTGTCTCCAGCCGCACCAGACCGTGCGCGCCGTGCACAGCACCGCCAGCGCGGCGCAGGTGCGCCAGCCGCTCAAGGCCGGGGTCAGCTACCGCGAGCGCTACGGCGAACTGCTGCACCCACTTCGCGAGCGCCTGGCAAGCAGCACCGGCGGCTGAAGCAACCTCCCCTCCGCACACCCGGTCCACGCAAAAGGCCGCCGGTTTCCCGGCGGCCTTGCTTGTTTGTTGCCTTGCTCGTTTGCCCGTCTGCGCCGGGATGTACCCCGGCGCAGGCGGCGATCAAGCCTTACCAGTCGTAGGTCACGCCCAAGGTCATGTAGCGCGGCGTCTCCGACGCGTAGATCGAGTTGTAGGTCGAACGCGGGTTGGTCGTGCTGCCGTAGTTCGCCCGGTACTGCGTTGCCTTCTGCTCGTTGAACACGTTGTGCACCTGCAGCTGGAAGGCCAGCTTCTTGTCCGCCCACTCCGGCCGGTATTCGACGCTGAGGTCCAGCGGATGGATCCACGGCGTATAGCCCGTCGTGCCGCTCGGCGCCGGCACGCCGCCGCACCAGTGGGTGTAGTCGCCGTAGCCCAGCCCCGGGTTGGTCTGGTCCGGACCGTAGTAGCCCAAGCAGGCCTTCGGCGTACCCGAAGCCACCGTCAGGATGCCGCTGGCAGTCCATTCCGGGGCGATCTGGTAGGTGCCGTAGGCCTTCAGCACGTGCTTGCGCGAGTTTGCCTGCACGCCGTTCGCGTACTGCATCAGCTGGCCGTAGTCCCACTGCGTGGTGGCCGACACCGAGTTGCCACCCTGGCCGATGTTCGACTGTACCGGGCCGTCCGTCGAGCCGTAGCTCTTGGAGAACACGTAGTCGATCTTGCCCTGCCACTTGCCGTCCCACGGATGCTCCAGGTAGGCCTCCAGCGCGTAGTACTTGCGCTTGGCCGCCGGGAAGCCGAACTGCGCCGGCGACACGGTGTAGTAGTTGTAGCCGCCGTTGTCGTTCTTCACCTGGAAACGGTTGGTCGAACCCGGGTTGATCAGCACGCTGGCCTGGATGTTGCCGCAATCCACGCCCGGCACGCCCGGGTTCTGCGCCATCAACTGCGCGCACTGGGTGGTGGTGTCGCCGACATCGTCGACGATGCGACCCAGCCTGCGCACGGTAGCCTGTACGCCGTACACATAGGCTGGCGTGATCTGCTGCTGCATGCCCAGCACGAACTCGTCCTGGTACTCAGCCTTGAGGTTGGTCGAGCGCACGGTATTCGGGTCGAGCGGCTGGCCGTACTCGTTGTTGGCCGACACCGGCTGACCTGCGCTGGTGACGTTGCCCAGGCCGGTACCGACGATCGGGGTCAGGTTTTGCGGGATGCCGTTCGCATCGATGCCCGAGTAGGTGTAGTAGGTGCGCGTGTACAAGGAGCCGGATGCCTCACGAATCGCCACGCCGGACGGCAGTGCCAGGTAGTAGCGACCGGCATTGCCGTATACCTTCAACGTGGAGTCGCCGAACACATCCCAGCTGAAGCCCAGACGCGGCGCCCACTGCGGCTTGGTCAAGCGCACGTAGGCGACGCCATCGGGGTTGTAGTTGGTGAACTGATCATCGCGCAGGCCGAGGTTCAGCAGCAGGTTGGGCAGCACCTGCCAGTTGTCCTGGACGTACTGCGCGCGCTGGCTCACTTTCACCGTGCTGTTGGTGATGAAGCGGTACTGGTCGACGTAATAGCCTGACGCACCGTTCGGGTAGTTGGCAGTGGCGTCCACGAACGGCGCCGTGCCAACGACCGAGCCGGCGATCGGCTTGGTGGCGCTGGGCGCCTGGGCGTATTCCCACGCATAGCCCGGGCCGCTCATCGCACTGCCGGCACCGATGTCCATGGTGGTCATGTTGTCGATACCGAACTTGATATCGTGCTGGCCCAGTTTCCAGTCCAGGTCGAGGCGCAGGTTGGTGGTGCTCGACTTGTGGCCGGGGTTGGGGATGTTGGTGTTGGTGTTGCTGTTGCTGATGCCGCCCGGGCTGCCGCCGGTGTAGGCCGGGTTCTGCGAGGACGCGCCGAGGATGTTCGGCAGGGTCGGATCGAAGCCAGCGTAAGGAATGACCTCGGTGTAGTAGGTGCCCGTCATCTTGCCGTACATCGCCTCGAGGCTGAGGTTGTCGGTGATGTACGAGGTGTACTTGGCGATCCAGATGCCGAAGGCATTCTTGGTGTGCTGGTCGTAGCTGCTGAAGCTACCCACCGAGTTCTGGGCGTAGTTGTTCCCCGGCGCATTGTTGTAGTTGTAGATGGAGGCGGAATAGGACTGCTGGTTCCTCACGCCGGTCAGCGACAAGGTGTTGTTGTCGTTGATGTTCCAGTCCAGCTTGGCGTAGAACTTCGGCATGCTGTACTGGCGGTAGTACACGTTGCTCAGGCCGACCGACTGGACCGCCGTGGTCTGCTGCTTGTCGGACTCCGCCGAAATGAAGAAGAACAACTTGTCCTTGATCAGCGGGCCGCTGATGTAGGCGTCGTAGATGTTTTCCCAGCTGGTGTTGCGGTTGCGGAAGTCGTAGATGCTGCCGGCCGTGCGACCCGGGGTGGTCACCAGCGGGTTGTTGTAGTGGTAGTTGATGTAATTGCTGCGCAGAGCCATCGGGGCAAACTGTGCCTGGCCACCGAAGTGCCAGTCGTTGGTGCCGCTCTTGCCGATCTGGCTGATCACGCCACCGGCGGAGCGCCCGTATTCGGCGCCGTAACCGCTGGTGAGGGTTTCCTGCTGGGCGATCGAACCGTACGGCAAGGTGATGCCGCCCGAATTGCCCAGCGGGTCGGAGGTATTGAAGCCGTTGATGTAGTAGGCGTTCTCGGCCACCGAGGAGCCACCGAAGGACACCAGCGGTTCACCAGTAGGACCAGCGCCCAGCTCGGACGCACCCGCCACCGTACCCGGAGCCAGCAACGCGATCGCCTCGCCGCTGCGCGCCAGCGGCAGGTGCTTGAGCTGCTCGGCGGTGATGACCGAGGCCTCGCGGGTCGAGGTCACGTCGATCGCCGGCAGGGCGTTGCCCGTGACCGTGACCGTGGACAGGTTCTGCGCGTTCTTCGCGTTTGCGCCAGCCTCGGTGAAGTTGACCGCCTGCGCGCCCGACACCCTCGGCGTGATGTTGGCCTGCGACTGCACCACGTTGCCGTTCTGCAGCAGGTTCACGGTATACGTGCCCACCGGCACCGTCACCGTGTAGTGACCCGCGCTATCCACCGGCACCGTGCGGTTGAAACCGGAGCCACCGACGATCTGCACGGTCTCGCCGGCCGCGACCGGTGCGGTGCCGAAGATCGTGCTGGTGGTGGCCTGCGCCAGCACCTGCCCTGACAGACCGACACCGGCAGCGATGGCCACCGCCAGCGCGGTGCGGCGCACCGTGGAACGACGCACCACATTATTGAGTTTCATGGCATTCATGAGATTAAAAACTCCCCAGCGAAATAAAGACGACTTCTTAACTGCAAGCAGGCATGGCAACGTCTTGGCATCTGCCAGAGACCCACCATGCCCCCTAAAGCGCGGCACCGGAAATCAAGCAAGTCGAACTAACAGGCCAGACATCTCTAGAAACATCCGAACCGGGATCATCCATCGCAAGATTGTGGTCACGGCCTGCATGCAAACTGCCTTCGTGCCCACCGAGATTAAACATCTGCCTAACGTAAAGTCAACAATCAAGAAGTTGCGAATTTATGTAGAAAGCGCATTATCTTTCTATTAATCAGGAATATTTTACGATTTGCGAACCCGTCGCTTCCATAACCCCTGTCAAAACCCCTGTGCACCCGGCCTTCGATACAAGGTGGCAGAAGCACTCCTGAAGACCGGGCACCACTGCATCGGCCCGCGCCGCGTCGAACCCATACGGGTCTGGCCAAGTCGCAGCTCAGTGCGCGGCGATCTGGATAGTGGCTTCACCAAGGGTTTTGCCGGCCACGTCCCATGCACGCAGCCGATACGTGCCCACGCGCAGGAACAGCTCGCTGGCTGCCGGCGCGTGCAGAAAGGTGTAACGGTCGGCCGGGATTGCATCGTCTGGCTCGCTGCCGTAACGCGCCTCTACCACGCATGGGGTCACGCCATGGCACAGCCCGGTATCGATGGGCCATCTCTGCCGCTCTCCGCCTAGCGACAGCCAGTCCGGCCGCTGCTGCCCGCGCATGGGCGGCAGTACCACGCTCACGTCATGACGCCACGGGTCGGAGCTCCAGGTGCGGTTGCCCTCGTGAAGCTGCAGCACAAAGGGCTGGTCCATCTCCATGACATCGATGATCTGGTGATACGGGTCGGCATGCGGCGACGGCTCGACATCACGAAACTGGGTCTGGTCGACAGACAGCGGCTCCAGGCCAGTGAGCTTCTGCAGGCGCATGGCCATGGGCTCGATGCCTCCAAGGTGCCCCTTGGCCTTGTCGATGTGCGCATAGCCGGCCATGACGAACAGACGCGCATGCGGATCGCGGACGAACACCTTGCGGTCGAGATTCTCGGCCTGGGCATCGTCGCGGTCGGCCACCTGGTTGATGGGGTCGTACGCCACGATGGTGTAGCCGAGCCGGATGGCTTCCCGCAGGATGTCCCCGTACAGTGGCTCCCTCAAGTATTCGGTGCCACTGCTTTCGATGGGGTAACCCCGGCGCATGAGCGCGTTCCCGCTTTCGGTGAGGGCTTCCGCGGCAAAATAGTCGTAGCCCAGCGCACGCAGACGCGGCAGCAAGGCAAGAATGAGCACGCGGGTGTGCGGATCATCGTGCGCTTCGTTGACCAGTACGATGCGCCGCTTGACGGCCAGCTTGGCAACCGCATCCGCCGCATTGACCGCGATGACATTGCCGGCGCCATGCACCTCGGAAATGATGCCGTAGGCGGCGTTGTCCAGCGCCTGACTGACCCATGGCAGGGGGCGGCGCAGCGCGATCCGGTCATCGAACGGAAAGTCGCGTATCGCCAGATCGTACAATCCCAGCTCGCAGTCCACGGTGGACAGCAGTTGGCGGGCAAAGGATTGGTCGGACGCGGACAAGTCCGGCATGCGGGCGAGCAGGTACTGGCGCCGTGCCAAGTCGTTGGCTTGTGCGCGGAACCGGCTGAGCAGTTCATCCTCCGTCTGTGCATGGGCACTGGTGAGGCACCCCAGGGACATGATGCAGAAAAGAGCAAAAGCGAAGATACGCGCTGCCATGGAATGGACTCACCTCTCTGCCTGACAAGCAGCTTGACAGCGGGCGACTCGACGACACAAGCGCCAATTGTCTCGATTTGCCGTCTTCCCAATGTTCTCCACCGGCTTGCCTGCAACCCGCGCTCGGTTTCGCGAAGATCGAGGTTTCGGCAACCCGCGAGCAGCACCACGCGTGGATCTCCCCGCTGACGACGGCCTGCACCCCTCGGCCGCGCAGTACACGCTGTGGGCCGAAGCCGCGTTGTCGGTGGTTCGCGACATGCTTGCGGCCGCGCCTGCGGCTTGAAGCCGCCAACGGGCGCCAGCATATCGGCGGTATCATGGCGTGTCTCTTCCGGAACCCCCCATGTCTCTCGACACCGCCACCCGCGAACGCATCGAGTCCCTGCTCAAGAGCCACCGCGTGGTGCTGTTCATGAAGGGCAACCGGTCCCAGCCGGCCTGCGGCTTCTCCGCCGCCGCCACCAACACGCTCAACGAGCTGTTGCCGGACTACCACACGGTGAACGTGCTGGAAGATCCGGAAATCCGCGAGGGCATCAAGGCCTACGGCGACTGGCCCACCATCCCGCAGCTCTACGTCGAAGGCGAGCTGGTCGGCGGCGCCGACATCATCCGCCAGATGTACGGCAGCGGCGAACTGCACACGCTGTTCGGCGTCGCCGCGCCGGACCGCACGCCGCCGGAAATCACCATCACCGACGCCGCCGCCAAGGCGATCCGCGAAGGCACGGCGAACGCGCAGGGCTTGGCGCTGCATCTGGAAATCGGCCCCGACCACAGCGCCGGCTTCCAGCTCGCCCCGGCCAGCGAGCACGACATCGTGGCGCACGCGAACGGCCTGGAAGTGCACTTCGACCCCGCCAGCGCCCAGCGCGCCAAGGGCATCGTGATCGACTGGGTCTCCACCGTGCAGGGCGAAGGCCTCAGCCTGAAATTCCCCGGCGCGCAGGAAGTGAAATCGCTCACCGTGCAGGAACTGCAGCAGCGCCTCGCCGCCGGCAGCATCGTGTTGATCGACGTACGCCCGGCCGCCGCGCGTGCCCAGCTGCCCGCGCTGCCGCAGGCGCGCATCCTCGAAGACGAAGGCTACGAGGCGCTCGCCGCCCTGCCCAAGGACACCGAACTCGCCTTCGTCTGCCAGCGCGGCATCTCCAGCCAAGGCGTGGCCGAACGCTTCGCCGCGCACGGCTTCAGCCACGTGCACAACGTGGCGGGCGGCATGGAGGCCTGGCACTCAGCCTGAACCATGTCTCCGCCTCCAACCTCTGCCCATATCGGCCAGTTGATGGCGGAAGCCGGCAAGGCGCTCGGCCAAGGCCGGCTTGACCATGCCGAGCGCGCGCTGACGCAGGTACTGGCTGCAAATCCCGCGCTGACCGACGCTCAATACCTGTACGGCGTTGCCTGCCTGATGGGTGGCCACGCCGCCAAGGCTGCCGACTGGCTGCGCAAGGCCGTCGCGCAGCGGCCCACCGACGCCAACATGCGGACCTATCTGGGCTGCGCCCTGCACGATGCCGGCGCCTTGGACGAAGCGCTGATTCATCTGCGTCGCGCCTGTGAGCTGGCGCCCGGGCAGGCATCGAACTGGTACAACCTTGGCAAGGCACTGAAACAGCGGGGTCAATTGCGCGATGCCGACGAGGCCTTTCGCCACACGCTGAGCCTGGACGAACGGCACCCGCTGGCGCGGATCGGCGTAGCCGACATCGCCACCATGCAAGGCGACATTCCGCGTGCCGTGGCCGAGTATCGGCATGTGCTTCGCCTGCAACCCGGGCGCGCCGAGGCGTGGCACGGGCTGGCCAACCTCAAGACCGAATCGCTGAGTCCTGCTGATGTCGAGCAGCTCCGCCAGACCTTGCGTCAACCGGGCATCCAGCCCGACGTGCGGGTGATGCTTGGTTTCAGCCTGTACCGGGCCCTGGAGGACCAGCACGACCACGCCGGCGCCTTCGAGGCGCTGCACCAGGCAAATGCGGACAAGCGCCGCCTGGTGGAGTGGGATGCCGCTGCGGAACATTCGAAGATCGACCGCATCATGGAAGCCTTCCGCGCGCCCGTGCCTGCACCGATGGATCCGGCGCTGGGCCACGAAGTCATCTTCATCGCCAGCATGCCGCGTTCGGGTTCCACGCTGGTCGAGCATATCCTTGCCACGCATCCCGACGTCGAGGGCGCCAACGAAATCCCCGACCTGCCCCAGGTCATCGAAGACGAATCGCGCCGCCGCGGCCAGCCCTTCCCGCAGTGGGCAAGCGAAGCCACCACCGACGATTGGCACCGACTCGGCAAGGACTACCTGGCCCGTACCGCATGCTGGCGCGAGCGAAGCCCTCGCTTCACCGACAAGAACGTCGCCAACTGGCCACTGCTGGGCGCCGTACGCCTGATGCTGCCGGGCGCAAGAATCATCCACTGCCACCGCGATCCGGTGGAGACCTGCTTCTCCTGCTATCGCCACCTGTTCCGGCATGGAGTGTCTTACAGCTACGACCTCGACGAGATGGCCGAGTGCTACCGCGACTACGAACGTCTCAGCGCGTTCTGGCTCGCACGCCATCCGCAGCACGTGCTCGACTACTCCTACGAAACACTGGTACGCGAGCCGGAAGCGCAGATCCGCCGCCTGCTCGCGTTCTGCGAGCTGCGTTTCGATCCCGCCTGCCTCACGCCGCACCAGACCCAACGCGAAGTGCTGAGCACGGCGAGCGCGGCGCAGGTGCGCGAGCCCATCCGCGCCGACACGTCGCACAGCGCGCCATATATGGAATGGTTGCGGCCGCTTCACGAAAGATTCGGACGCTGAAACGAACAAGGCCGCCAGTTTCCCGGCGGCCTTGTTTATCCTGCTTCTCGCCTCCCCCTGACGCCATCGACTTGCGATGGCGCCAGGCGAGGGAGCTGTCTTCTTACCAGTCGTACTTGACGCTGAACTCTGCGAACCGCGGCTGCTCCACCGCATACCCCGTGACGCCGCCGATCGGCAGCTTGTACGCGGTGTCCGGTGCACCACCCACGCCATCGTGGGTAACGATGTAAGCCGTGTCGTGCTGCTCGTTGAACACGTTCTGGACCTGCACCTGCAGAGTCAGGTGCTTGCCGGCCCACTCCGGGATGTAGCTGACGGACAGGTCGAGCTTATGGGTCCAAGGCGTATGGCCGGCCTTGCCCGGAGGCGACGGCATACCGTCGCACCAGTGGTAAGCCTCGCCGTAGCCGTCCGGATCGGTCTGGCCCGGCCCCCAAGCACCCAGGCAGGTAATGGGCGCACCCGACTGGACGATATACAGGCCGCTGACCAACCACTCGGGGGTGATCGCGTAGGTGCCGTAGGCCTTCAGCGTGTGGCGATGCGAGTTCGGCAGCTCGCCGTTCGAGTACTGCATCAGTTCGGGGAAGTCCCAAGCCTCGCTGATCGAGGCGGACTGGCCGCCACCGGCAGCGGCCGAGGCATTGGAGATCTGGCCGAGCGGCGAGTAGGTCGGGCCTTCCGTGGTGCCGTAGCTCTTGGCGAACACGTAGTCGATCTTGCCCATCCACTTGCCGTCCCACGGATGCTCGAGGGCTTCTTCCAGGCTGTAGTACTTGCGGAACGCTGCGGGGAAGCCCACGACATTTCCTGCAGCAGACGCGGTGTGCGGGTTCCAGATGTAGGTCTTGTAGGTACCGTCGGTCGCCAGATAGCGCACTTGGTTGCTGCGCCCGGGGTTGACCAGGATGTCCGTCTGGAACGCGGTCGGATTCGCGTCGGCAGGCATATTGACGGTACCGGTGTCGTCGATGATGTTGTTCATCCTCGAGTAGGTCGCCTGCGAGGTCCAGACCAGCGACTGGCCGAACGCGTTGAGCGTCTTCTGGAAACCCAGCACGTACTCGTCCTGGTACATCGGCTTCAGATCCGAGGCGGCAATCGTCTTCGGGTCCTTCGGCGTGCCGTACTCACCGTCGGGCGAGTATGGCGTCGCGCTCGTGTGAACCGATGTCAGGCCCTGCGGAATGCCGTTCGAATCGATGGACGAGTAGGTGTAGTACTCGTTGAGGTAGGCATTGGCGCCTGCCATGCGCACGCCGAGGCCCGTGGGCAAGGCAAGGTAGTAACGCCCCACGTTGCCATACAGCTTGGCGCTGCTGTCACCGAAGATGTCCCAGCTGAAGCCCAGGCGCGGCTGCCACTGCGGCGAGGTCTCCCGGATGTAGGGTTGATTGCCTGCGCTGTAGTTGGTGAACTGGTCGTTGCGCAGGCCGAGGTTCAGCAGCAGGTTCGGCGTGACCTGCCAGTTGTCCTCGATGTATTGCGCCTTCTGCTCCACCGTGAACGAGGCCACGCCGCCATACGTCCGCTTCACGACGTAGTAGCTGTTACCGCCCACCGCACCGCCATTGGGGTAGTTGATCGGGTTGTCGACGCACTGGCCCAGGGCGTTGCACGACAGGGTAGGCGAGGAGAAGTTCTTCGACCCTTCCTTGCCGTAGATCCAGTAATACCCCGGACCGGCGCTCTGGCTGCCGTCGCTGATGTCCGTGCTGCGCATGTTGTCGATACCGAACTTCACGTCGTGATCGCCCAACTTCCAGTCGAGGTCCAGACGGAAGTTGTTCTCGGTCGACTTGTGGTCCGGAGAGGGAATGGTAAGCGGGTTGTTGTTCGTGTTGCCGGAGCCCGGAACGGTCGGGTTCTGGTTTGAAACGCCAGATATGCCGGCCAGCAGTACATCGAAGCCCGGATAGGCCACTTGCTGGCTGTAGTACGTGCTCTTCATCTTGCCGGCCAGCACACTCAGCGTGAGGTTGTCGGTGATGTACGAGGTGTACTTCAGGATGCCGATGTCGAACTTGCTCGAGTACAGCGGATTGTTGATGGAGTTGAAACTGCCGATGCTGTTGTTGCTGTAGTCGTAGTTGTAGGCGTTGTTCGAGAGGTCTTCTTCCTTGCTCGAGGCGTAGGTGGCTTCAAGGACGTTGCTGTCGTTGATGTTCCAGTCCAGCTTGCCGTAGAGCTTAGGTGAGGTGGTGCTGTGCGAGTTGTAGTAAGGCGCATTGACCGAGCCGGTGGACTTGGTACTGTCGTGCTGGGCCTCGGCCGTGATGTAGAAGAACAGCTTGTCCTTGATCAGCGGGCCCGAAATGTAGGCGTCGTAAACCGTGCTCCAGTCTTCGTTCTTGCGGCGATTGACGTAGATGTCGCCTGGCTGCTGGCCCGCCGTGGTCGACGCCGGGTTCGCGTAGTAGATGTTGTCGTAGCCGCTTTGCGCCCAAGTCGGCGCCCAAGTCACATAGGCGCCAGCATGGAAGTCGTTGCCCCCGCGATGGCCGATCTGGCTAATCACGCCGCCGGTGGAGCGGCCGTATTCGGCGCCGTAGCCGGAGGTAATGGTCTGCTGCTCGGCGATGGCGAAGTACGGCAGGGCGATGCCGCCCGCGTTGCCCACCGGGTCGGTGGTGTTGAAGCCGTTGATGTAGTAGGCGTTTTCCGCCGTCGAGTCGCCACCGAAGGAGATCAGCGGGGTACCGGCCGGGCCGGTGCCCAGACTGGCGTTGCCGCCGGCGACACCCGGCGCCAGCACGGCGATGGATTCGGCGTTGCGCGCCAGCGGCAGCGTCTTCAGCTGCTGCGCAGTGATCACCGAGGTCTGGCGGGTGGAGGACACGTCGATCGATGGCAACGAGTTGGCCGTGACCGTGACGCTGGAGAGGTTCTGCACGTTTTTGCCGGCTTCGGCAACGGCAAACGGTACTGGCGTACCGCCCGCTACGCTCACCGTCACATGATCCTTCGTGGCAACCACGTTGCCACCCTGCATCAGCGACACGGTGTAGTCACCCACCGGCAACTGGTTGGCGCCATAGCGACCGTCGCTGCCGACCGCCACCTCGCGGGTCAGGCCGGTCTGGTTGTTGACGATGCGAACCGTCTCGCCCGCCGACACCGGCGCGGTACCGAACACGGAACCGGTGGTGGCCTGCGCCAGCACCTGCCCGGACAAACCGACGCCTGCGGCGATGGCCAGAGCCAGCGCGGTGCGGCGCACCGCGGAGCGACGCGCCCCGTTGTTGAACTTCGTGGAATTCATGAGATTGAAAACTCCCCAGTGAAAATGACGGCATTCTTTGATTGCTGGCCGACACGGCGTTGCGTGGCCCTGCCTGGTTCCTGCGCACTCCCCCAGTGCGCACACCCATCTGGAACGAAACCATGTCGAGCCGCAGCAACCGCATTGCATCCAGCGCATCGCTAGAAGCGCATCGACAGTAAACATCCGTCTAACGCAAAGTCAACAAACAAGAAATCGCGATTTATTCTTTATAAACTAGCTATTTACGCAATATTTTTCGATATTTTGAGATGAACGGTATATGTTGCGTGCACCTCGTAAAATCACGCGCGAATGATCGCATTGCAACATGGCAACCTCGATATCTGCATGACCCATGTCGTTGCATGCAATGGCATGCACCGTCTTGCATCGGAGGCAATCTGGCCGGCCAAAGTGCTTATTTGAAATTTCGCCTCGGCCGCACATATTTGCGGCAACAACATTCGGGAAATGTCAGGCGACACGCAGTCGGTACATGGCCTGTTGCATTGACTGGATCATGCCAAGGCGGCATTCGAAACCCGCCACGCCAGGCCTCACCTCAATTTCCCGGCAATCCGCAACTGCGGTTGAAGTCGCCGATGCCGGCGACCAGGGTGGCGATGGCGACGCGCTCCGGCTCGCTGAGGTCGGGGTTCCAGCAGTCCATGATCAGCACCACGCGGGTCTGGTCGCTCCGGTTCCACGCCTCGTGCTCGAAGGTGTCGTCGAAAGTGACGCAGCGGCCTTCCTGCCATTCGTGGATCTCCCCACCCACGTTCAGCGCGCAATCCTTCGGCACGATCAGCGGCAGGTGGGTGACCAGGCGCGTGTTGGTGACGCCGCGGTGCGGCAGGATGTGGGTGCCGGGACGCAGCACCGAGAACAGCGTCTCCGGCCCGTGTTCGCGGATCCGCGACAGCGGCATCCGCTCGACCAGCGCGGTGGTTTGCGGGCAGGCCGCGCAGTGCGCGTCGTAGCGCTGTCCGTGGCGGTAGAAGAAATAGGCGTCCCACGCCGCCGGCTGCGCGCCCGAGCCGCGCAGCATGGTCTCCAGCTGCTCCCGGGTGTCGGTCTTGAGGAAGGCTTCCAGGTCCCGCGACTGCTCCAGCACCGCACGCAGTTCCGCGCGGATCGCGGCGGTGCCCGCCTCCAGCGCCCCGAATTCCGGGAAGCGCTCGCGCGGGTAATAGGCCCGGCTGGGAATGCCGGGGAAGTACAGGAACTTCGGCTGCTGCCGCGGATCGGGCAGGTTAGCCAGCTGCTCGTGCAGGTAGATCGCGAGGCATTGCTCGACACGGCGCAGTTCCGCGCGGCCGTAGCGTTCGCGCAGCGGTTCCAGCATGCCGTCGAACAAGGCGTGCCGCCCGGCATCCACATGGCGCATCGCGTGCTGCACCGCTGCGCGGATGCCGGGCGCGGTGGTCGCGTCGTCGAGCCAGCGCCCCTGCGCCTGGGCCGCGCTGATCGCGGCGAAATACGCCACCAGCGCGTCGTGCGGCCGCCCGAGCTGCTCCAGCGCCACGCCCAGCCGCAGACGGGCCACGAACATCCCTGGCGCCAGCGCCAGCGCCTTGTCGAGATCGGCGGCCGCGCCCACATGATCCGCCAGCGCCATCCGCACCGTGCCCAGCTGGTGCAGCACCCCCGCCTCGCGCGGATGGGCACGATGCGCCTGCTGCAGATGCTCGATCGCCCGGGTGGCTTCGCCGCGCTCGAAATGGCGCGCGGCCAAAAACTGCAGCGCCTCCAGGTCGCCGGGCTCGCTGTCCAGCACGCAGGCGAAGGACTGTTCCGCCAGCGCCTGGTCGCCGCGGCCCAGCGCGAATCGCGCCCGCTCCCGGAAATCCGCCACCTGATCCGTCTGCCGCTCTGTCATCGCGAACTCCAGCCTGCGCGCTTTCTCCCGGTCGTCCGGAAGGAAGCGCGCATGATCAGCAGGGAATGACCCCCCGGCGCATGCGGGCCGCCCTGCGTCGGCGAACCCGCCTCACTCGCCCTCGCCATCCTCATCGAAGCGCAGGTGCTTCACGCTGCGGCCGTTGCGGCGGACCAGCTTGAGCGCCTCGATGCCGATGCGGATGTGCGCCTCGACGTACTTCTCGGTGACCTTGCGGTCGCTGGCCTCGGTCTTCACGCCCTCGGGGATCATCGGCTGGTCGGAAACCAGCAGCAGTGCGCCGCAGGGGATCTCGTTCGCGAATCCGGCCGCGAAAATGGTGGCGGTCTCCATGTCCACCGCCATGCAGCGGGTGCGCCGCAGGTAGGCCTTGAACTGTTCGTCGTGCTCCCAGACCCGGCGGTTGGTGGTGTAGACGGTGCCGGTCCAGTAGTCGTGGCCGAGGTCGCGGATCATGGTGGAGACGCCGCGCTGCAGCTGGAACGCGGGCAGTGCCGGCACCTCGGGCGGCAGGTAGTCGTTGCTGGTGCCCTCGCCGCGGATCGCGGCGATCGGCAGGACCAGGTCGCCGATCTGGTTCTTCTTCTTGAGCCCGCCGCACTTGCCCAGGAACAGCGCGGCCTTCGGCGTGATCGCGCCGAGCAGGTCCATCACGGTGGCGGCATTGGGGCTGCCCATGCCGAAGTTGATCAGGGTGATGCCGTCGGCGGTGGCGTTCGGCATCGGGCGGTCGCGGCCATGCACCTCCACGCCGTGCCAGTCGGCGAACAGGTCGACGTAGTGGCCGAAGTTGGTGAGCAGGATGTGCCGGCCGAACTGCTCCAGCGGGGTGCCGGTGTAGCGCGGCAGCCAGTTGGCGACGATCTCTTGCTTTTCTTTCATGGGACCCCTTGAGGTCGGCGCAGCAAACCTTCGCTGCGCGTTACCGGCGACGCCACGCCGGCGATAGGCCAGTTGTGTCCGTCCATCTTAGAGTGCGGCGCGCCTCCGCCGCCATTCGGAGCGGCGATACGCAGCGACCGCCCATCCCACGATCGCCGCCGCCCGGCTCGCGCAGCGCACCGCCCGTCACATGACGGCTGCCGGGCTCGTCGTCGCCACGGCACCCTGCCGCGACGGCGACGAGCACGGAGCGGCAAGATGCGCATCAGCAAGGCCATCGGGACCAGTAGCGCGCCCTGGCGCGAACGGGGCGCCGCGACCGCGTGTCGCCTGCTCGCCGGCATGCTGCTCGCCTTGCCGATCGGCGGCACCGTCGCCGCGCCCGTCGACGCCGGCGCGCACGCGCTGGTCGAACAGGCGCTGGCCGCGATGGGCCACGGTCGCGACCTCCACCACGTCGCCGCAATCCGCAGCACCGCGGTGGCGGCGAACTACGACGTGGTGGAGTTCGACCATGCCGACCCGCCCCATGTCTTCGCCGGCGTCTCGCGACTGGCCGTCACCGACGACCTGCGCCGCGATCGCCGGCTGGTCGAGGAAACCCCGCTGCACGCCGATCCTGCCGCGCCCACGCCCACCTTGCGCACCCTCTACGACGGCGCCGCGCAGCAGACCGACACCCGCGTCGCCGGGCGCGTGGTGTCCTCACTGCGGCTGGACGCGCCACCTTCCTGGCAGACCGACGAGCCGGTGCGCGCGCTGCTGCTGGCCGAGCGCGCATCGGACCTGACGCGCCAACCCGACGCCATCCTGCACGGCCTGCCCCAGCATGTGTTGGCGTTCCACCACGGCCGCTGGCCGGTGCGCATCTACCTGGATGCGCTGAGCGGCCTGCCCAGCGCGATCGAGACCGTGCGCACCGCCTCGCGCGCGATCAGCGGCGACATCGCCTGGAATGCCTGGGGCGACCTGCACGACCGCACCGAACTGATGAACTACATGCTGCTCGACGGCATTCGCTACCCGCTGCAGTCGGACTACCTGCGCAACGGCAGCGAACTGCGCAGCGTGACCCGCGCCACCGTGCAGGTGCTGGGTGCGCCGGACGCGGTCACGTTCGCGATGCAACCCGGCGCGCCGGCGCTGCACACGACCCTGGACCAGCTCGCGCTCGGCGAACCGGCGGGCCAGGCGCCCGACCCCAAGAAGCCGATCGCCGAGATCGCGCCGGGCATCGTGCAGATCCCCGGCTCCTGGTACAGCACCATCGTGCGCCAGGACGACGGCCTGGTGATCCTCGACGCACCGATCGCGCCCGCCTACGCCGCGCGCGTGCTGGCCGAGGCGGCACGCCGCTTTCCCGGCCTGCCGGTGAAGGCGGTGGTGGCCTCCACCGCGTTCTACTGGCACATGGCCGGCCTGCGCGAGTACGCCGCGCGCGGCATCCCGATCTACACCCGCGACCGCAACGTGGCGGTGGTACGCGCGATGCTCGCCGCGCCGCACACCCTGGCCCCCGACGACCTCGCGCGTGCGCCGCGCCGCGCCGACGTGCGCGGGGTGGCCGGGCCCACGCCGATCGGTACCGGCCGCCACGCCATCGTGGTGATGCCGGTGACCGAGGGCGAACAGCCGATGGTGATGAGCTGGATCGCCGACGCGCGCCTGCTGCACACCGCCGAGATGGTGCAGCCGCTGGGCCCCGACGGCGCGCTGCTGTATCCGGAATCGCTGCTGGAGCTGAAGCGTTCGGTGCGCGCCGCCGGTATCCCCACCGCAGGCCTGCGCATGATCGGCATGCACATGAGCCCCACGCCGTGGGATGTGCTGGAGCAGGCGCTGCGCAAAGGCGGCGGCTGAGCACGCTGCCGCATCGCTGCCGGCCGCGATGCCTCGACGCAGCCCGATGCAATCGAGCCGACACCGGCCGGTTGCCCGGGCATCCACGGCGCCCCGCCTCTCCATTTTTCCGAGTTTCGCGCGCGCCTTAGCGTGTTATGTTGCAGACGCCATTCTGAGGGGGATGACACATGCGCATGGGGCTGACCATGGATGCCGCCTGCGATCTGCCGCAGGCGTTTCTTGCAGAGCACCGCATCACGGTGCTGCCGATCACCGTGAAAGTCGACGGCGAAACCTTCATGGACGATCGCGACCCGGCGGAGATCCAGCGCTTCATCAGCCGCCGCCTGGGTAACCGCAGCCACTCGGCGGAAACCGAACCGACCACGGCGGAGGAAGTGCAGCAGCTGTTCCTGGAACGCCTGGTGCTGGAGCAGGACTGCGTGTTCAGCCTCACCATCACCGCCACCCGCAGCCCGATCCACGACAACGTGGTGCGCGCCAGCTTCGCGGTGCTGCGCGGCTACCGCGAGGTGCGCGAGCCGGCCGGCATCCCGGGCCCGTTCCTGCTGCGGGTGATCGACACCCGCAACATCTTCGCCGGCGCCGCGCCGGCGATCTGGGAGGCGGCCCGGCTGATCGCCGCGGACGAGGCACCGGCCACGATCCGCGAACGGCTCAACCACATCGCCAACCACAGCTACGGCTACATGCTGCCGCGCGACCTGTACTACCTGCGCGCCCGCGCCAAGAAGAAGAACGACCGCAGCGTGGGCCTGTTCAGCGCGATGCTGGGCTCGGCGCTGGACATCAAGCCGATCCTGCGCTGCTTCCGCGGCGAGACCGGCCCGGTGGGCAAGGCGCGCGGCTTCGAGCAGGGCGCGCAGCAGCTGTTCGACTACGCCGCCGCTCGCGTGCGCGCCGGCCTGCTGGTGCCGATGGTGTGCGCCAGCTACGGCGGCGACCTCGCCGTCTTGTCGCACCTGCCCGGCTACACCGGCCTGCGCACGGCCTGCGACGCATGCGGCGTCACCTTGCTGGAGGCGCCGATGAGCATCACCGGCATGGTCAATGTGGGCGAAGGCGCGGTGACGCTGGGCTTTGCCGCCGAGGACCACGAGGCCGCCTTCTGAGCCTCGGTCCGGCGGAACGAACGATGCCGCACCTGTCTGCCCTGCCCATCGTCCTCGCGCTGCTCGGCGTCGGCCTGTCGGCGCCCTGCGTCGCGCAGACGGTGTACCGATGCACGGGCGCGCACGGCGAAGCCAGCTACCAGGCCACGCCCTGCCCCGGCGCGCAACGCCAGCACACTGTTGCCCTCGACGCGCCACCCGAGCCGCCGCCAGTCACTGCAGCCACGCCGATCGACAGCGTGCCCCCGGCCCCCGCTGCCGTACCGCCG
>NZ_MUNP01000055.1 GCF_002001105.1 Rhodanobacter sp. C06
AGCAACGGTGGGAGACGTGCGTCCGCAGGGCGGGAAAACGCGCCATGCGCCCACCATCACGACCGTCATGCATAGATCGCGGCTATCGAGAGTGGCGCGAGACGGTGCTTCTCAACAGCCTGCTAGGAGCACCGCCGGAGAAGGTATCCGACAGCTTCAAGACCGCTTAATTAGGAGACATCCCATGTCACTGGTCATCAACACCAACGTTTCCTCGCTGAACGCGCAGAACAACCTGACCAAGTCGCAGAGCGCGCTGGCCACCGCCACCATGCGCCTGTCCTCGGGCCTCAAGCTCAACAGCGCGGCCGACAACGCCGCGGGCTTCGCGATCGCGCAGCGCTACACCACCCAGATCGGCGGCCTGTCCCAGGCCAGCGCGAACGCCTCGGACGCGATCAACCTGGCGCAGACCGCCGGCAGCGCGCTGGATCAGGTCACCGCCAACCTGCAGGCGATCCGCGACCTGGCCGTGCAGTCCGCCAACGGCACCTACACCGCCTCGGACCGTTCCTCGATCGACCAGGAAGTGCAGCAGCGCCTGGCGGAAATCACCCGCATCGCCAACCAGACCACGTTCAACGGCTCCAAGGTGCTGGACGGTTCGCTGGGCACCAAGAGCTTCCAGGTCGGCGCCGACGTGGGCCAGACCATCAGCGTGAGCCTGGGCACCAGCGTGAAGGCCTCCGCGATGGGCCAGATCGCCCAGGTGGAAACCGGCAACCTGAGCGGCGCGTTCGTCGACGCCAGCGGCAATGCCCAGACGATGGACCTGAGCAAGATTTCCATCACCGGCACCGACGGCAAGGCAGTTGCGCTTTCCGGCAAGGCCGGCAGCGTGCAGGACCTGGCCGACGCGATCAATGCCGCAGGCGTCACCGGCGTCAGTGCGGCGGTCGACGGCAACGGCGGCGTCAGCCTGTTCGCCAACGGCAGCTTCACGGTGGCCGACAGCGGCGCGGCCGCAAGCGGTGCGGTGACCACCGCCGCGATCACCAGCGGTGCCTACGTGAACGGTTCCACCACGGCCACCGATGCCTCGGGCAGCATCGCCACGGCGGGCTCGCTGGCCACCGGCAACGTGCAGACCGTCAACAGCGCCAATGCGCTGATCTCCCAGGTGGACGTCGCGTTGAAGTCGGTGGCCGACTTCGCCGCCCAGCTGGGCGCGGTGCAGAACCGCTTCCAGTCCACCATAGCCACGGTGGCGGCGCAGAGCACCAACCTGCAGGCCTCGCAGTCCACCATCCAGGACGCGGACTTCGCGGCCGAGACGGCGGCGCTGAGCAAGGCGAATGTGCTGCAGCAGGCAGGCATCTCGGTGCTGGCCCAGGCCAACTCCAACCCGCAGATGGCGCTGAAGCTGCTGCAGTGACGGCGACGGAGCAACCATTCGCGGGCCGGTCGCGCCGCGAATGGTTGCCCCGGGCGGTGGCGGCTCCCGCAACGGAGTCGCCGTCGCCACGAGGGTTTCAGGCAAAGCCCATGCAGCTGGCGTGAGTTTTGCCTGTGATTCTTGAATCCCCGTCGATCGGGATCGAATCACCACAGGAACAGTCCCATGACTTCCATCTCCGGCGTCGGCACCACCACCACTGGCACGGGCAGCAGCGCAGGCAGCGGCCTGAGCAGCACCAACAGCCCGGGCAGCGGCCTGCTCAGCTCGGCGGGCATCGGTTCGGGGCTGGACGTCAACGCCATCATCACCGCGCTGGTCAATGCCAAGCAGGCGGGCCCGTCGCAGCAGATCAGCAACCAGACCACGCAGTTGCAGGCGCAGGAGGCGGGGCTGACCGCGCTGGGCAGTGCGCTGAACTCGCTGCAGACCACGCTGGGCAAGCTGGGCAGCAGCCTCACCTTCAACAGCTACACGGCCACGCTGGGCGACAGCATGCTGGGCACCACCAGCACGCTGCCCAACGCGCAGCCGGGCACCTACAACCTGACGGTGAACCACCTGGCCACCGCGCAGAAGCGGGCCAGCACCGCCTACGCGTCGGGCAGCGCGGTGGGCGCCGGAACTTTGACGGTAAGCGTCGGCAACCAGTCGATGAACCTCAATGTCTCGGCGACCGACTCGATCAGCACCATCGCCACGGCGATCAACCAGTCCAGCGGCAATCCCGGCGTGCAGGCCACGATCGTCAACGGCACGAACGGCGCGCAGTTGCTGCTGACCTCCACCAAGACCGGCGTGGCCAACGCCTTCAGCGTGAGCGCGGGCAGCGGCAGCAGCGCGGGACTGTCCGCGCTGGCCACCACGCTGAACACGGCCGGATCGAACGAGGCCAGCGACGCCAGCCTGAGCATCGACGGCATCGCGGTGACCAGCGCCAGCAACGCGGTCAGCGGCGCACTGAACGGGGTCACCCTGAACCTGTCCGCCACCGGTTCCACCACGCTGACGGTGAGCCAGGACACCAGTGGAGCGAGCGGCGCGGTCTCGGACTTCGTCAACGCTTACAACAGCTACATCTCCACCGTGGGCACGCTGAGCAGCTACGACCCGACCTCCAAGCAGGGCGGGGTGCTGCTGGGCGACACCACGCTGATGTCGGTGCAGCGCCAGGTCAACAGCATGCTCAGCAGCAGCGTGGCGGGCAACAGCATCGGCTCGCTGGCGGCGCTGGGCATCACGCGCAATGCCGACGGCACGCTGTCCTCCGACAGCGGCAAGCTGAGCAGCGCGTTGCAGAGCAACCCGGGCGCGGTGCAGGACCTGTTCGCCGGCACCAACGGCTACGCCACCCGGCTCAACAGCATGCTGGACGGCTTCACCTCCAGCAACGGCATCCTCGCCACGCGCACCGCCAGCATCCAGAACCAGCTCAGCAACCTGAGCCAGGAATCGACGGCGCTCACCGCGCGCATGAATGTCTACGCGACCCAGCTGCGCCAGCAGTACACCGCGCTGGACACGCTGATGTCCTCGCTCAACAACACCAGCAGCTACCTCACCAGCTCGCTGCAGGCGATGTTGAATAGCAACTCATCGAACAAGTGACGGAGGCCCGGTCATGACGAACGCCTACATGCGCCAGGCCAGCGCGATGTACCAGCAGACCCGCGCCGAGGGCCGTGTGGAAGGTGCCGATCCGCACCAGCTGATCGCCATGCTGCTCGATGGCGCGATCGAGCGCATCGCGCAGGCGCGCGTGCACCTGCGTCGCGGCGACGTGCCCGCCAAGGGCGCCGTGGTCACCAAGGCGGTGGCGATCGTGGGGGAACTGCGCGCCAGCCTCAACCACGAGGCCGGCGGCTCGGTGGCCCAGCGGCTGGACTCGCTCTACGACTACGTCAATCGCCGCCTGCTGTTCGCGCAGCTCAACAATGACGAAGAGGCGCTGGTCGAGTGCGCACGCCTGCTCGAACCGGTGCGCGACGGCTGGAACGGCATCCGCGACGCCTACCTCGCCGGCCGGGCCGGGAGCGCCGCGTGACTGCGGGACACGTCCCGCTGGAGCGCGCGCTGGCGGTCAGCACCTCGATGCTGGCGGCCGCACGCGAAGGCCACTGGGACAGCCTGCCCGGGCTGGACGCCGAGCGCCAGCCGCTGCTGCGTGCTGGCCATCCGCACGACACGCGCAGCCGCGAACTGCTGCAGCAGCTGCTGGCCTGCAACGAGGAAATGCTGGATCTGGCCGCGCGTGCGCGCACCGAGGTCACCGACGCGCTAGGCCGCCACGGTTACGCGCACCAGGCCCTGCGCGCCTACGTCGACCTCGCCGGCTGAGTGCGGCGACCGGTCGGCGCATCGTGTCGCGACCGCGGCGCGCTTGATCCGCGGGCGTCCGGCGAGCATCGTGCTGCGGCAACATCAGCCTTGGGCCGGCCGACGGCCCGGATAGCCACGCGGAGCCGACATGACTGCCAGCAGCTGGGAAGAATTCGATCAACGCCTGAGCAGCGAGGAACACCTGCACGCCGACAGCGAGCCGCTGGCCTGGCCGCCGTCGCCGGAATTGCTGCAGCGGCTGGCCGAGCGCAACGCGAACACCCTGGCGACGCTGGCCGCGCTGGAAGAGCGCCGCGCCGACCTTGGTGACGACGACAACCCGCTGATGCAGGAAATGCTGCGCATGGATGCCAAGCTCACCGCGCTGGTGGAGATCGTGAACCAGTTGCTGGCGCCCGCCGCCGCGCTGCCGCCGCGCCGGACGCTGCGCTTCAACGCCATGGGCGCCGTGTTGCCGGTTGCGCTGCTGCCGGCCGGCGAGGGCCTGCTGCTGCGCCTGCGCTTCGACGCCTGCCGCAGCCTGCCGCTGGAATTGGCCGGCCGGATGGTGCGCACCATCGACGAAAGCCGGGGCTTCGTCGAGTTCGCCGTGCAGGGGGACGCGACAAGTGACGCGATTGAGCGCCTCGTGTTCCGCCATCACCGACGCAAAGTGGCAGAGGCGCGCCAGCAGCTCGGCTGACGCTCCGACGGAGTTGTCATTTCGCATGTGATATCGATCACACTTGCGTGATCCGGGCAGAGATTTTTTCGACGGCCGTCACGTGCTTCCGGATGGCTTCGTCACGGCACCGATTTTTCGCAAAGACCTTTCGTGTCATGCGCTTGCGGCAAACTCTTGCGCATGCAGGCGCGCTGCGGCCGCCGTCTTCTTGCAGCCGGGCGACGCTTTGCCGTCGCGACCGCCGTCAAAGTTGGCCCCCTTGTTGCTCCCCGTTCATCAAGCCGGCGACGGAAAGCCGGCACTGACGAACGACGCGCTCCGCTGGAAGCGGAGTAGCTGCGACAAGGGCGGTAGGAGTAGAGGCTGTGCAGAAATTCGATTTCCTCGTCATCGAGTCCGATGCGGCGCGTGCAGAAGCCGTGCTGTCGGCGCTTCACTTCCTGGGCTACCGGCCGCAGCTTGCCGCCGAATGCCGATCGGTCGACGAGTCCACCCACGCTTGGCAGGCCGTCTACGTCGGCAAGGTCGAGAGCGAGGCCGCGGCCGAACGCCAGCTGGCCCTGCTCGGCGACGCCGCGAACCATGTGCCGATGCTGGTGGCCGCCGATGCGCCGCTGGCCGAGCGCTGCGCGCGGATGGCCTCGCCGTCCGCCACGCGCATGGCCGTGCTGGAGTTTCCGCTGCGCTACGAGCAAGTGGCCGAGGCGCTGCGCAGCGTCCAGACGCGCCTGCTCGGCGGCCAGTCAACCGCGCTGCGCTTCGTGGGCCATTCGGCGCCGATGGTGCAAGTCAATGCGCTGATCCGCCAGGTGGCGCCGTTCGATTCCACCGTGCTGGTGCTGGGCGAGTCGGGCACCGGCAAGGAGATGGTGGCGCGCGCCATCCACGAGCAATCCTCCCGCCGCGACAAGCCGTTCGTGGCGATCAACTGCGGCGCGATTCCGGCCGAGCTGTTGGAAAGCGAGCTGTTCGGCCACGAGAAGGGCGCCTTCACCGGCGCGATCAGCGCGCGCAAGGGCCGCTTCGAGCTGGCCGAGGGCGGCACGCTGTTCCTGGACGAGATCGGCGACATGAGCCTGCCGATGCAGGTGAAGCTGCTGCGCGTTCTGCAGGAGCGCGTGTACGAGCGCGTCGGCGGCAGCAAGACCCAGCGCTGCGACGTGCGCATCATCGCCGCCACCCACCGCGACCTGGAACAGGCCATCGGTGAAGGCAAGTTCCGCGAGGACCTGTACTACCGCCTCTCCGTGTTCCCGCTGGAACTGCCGGCGCTGCGCGAACGGCTGGAGGACTTGCCGGTGCTGATCGAGGAGTTCAACCAGCGCCTGGCCCGCCGCGGCCTCGACGTGGCGCGTTTCAGCGCCGGCGCGATGCACACGCTGCGCGAGCACGCCTGGCCGGGCAACGTGCGCGAGCTGGCGAACCTGGTCGAGCGCATGGCGATCCTGTGCCCGCACGGCGAGGTGCGGGCCAGCGAGCTGCCGACGAAATACCGCCACGGGCCGGTCGGCGAGGAAGTGCACGGCGCAGCATTGCTGGCACTGATGGAGGATGTCCATGCGTCGGCGGCGGCCATGAGCGGGGTGCATGCGGTGGACGAGGCGCAGCGCCTGCTGCCGGAAGACGGCATCGACCTCAAGGATCACCTCGCCGACATCGAGGTGGGGCTGATCCGCCAGGCGCTCGACGCCACCGGCGGCGTGGTGGCGCACGCCGCGCGCCTGCTGCGCATGCAGCGCACCACGCTGGTGGAGAAGCTGCGCAAGTACGGTCTGCAGGCGAACGGCCTCGCCGCCTGAAGCCGGGATTGCGGATACGGGACTCGGGATCCGGAACGGCAAAGGCCACCGCGCTCCGTATCCCGAGTCCCGGAAAAAACCACTGGCACGGCTCCTGCATTCATCCCCTGCAAACCCGTCGCGCGACGGGATTCCGTCTTCCACCCATCGGCATGGACACCGCGGCATGAGCACGATCGACGTCAACAACCTGCTTGCCCAGATGCGCCAGATGACGGCGCAGGTGCGCATGCCGGAGACCGCGGTGCAGGCGCCGGCAAGCAGCGGCCCGGCGAATTTCTCCACGCTGCTGCGGCAGTCCATCGCCGCGGTGGGCAACAGCCAGGTCGAGGCGGGCAACATGGCCGCGAGCTTCGAGCGTGGCGATCCCGGCGCCGACCTCGGCCGCACCATGATCGCGGTGCAGAAGGCGGATCTCTCGCTGCGCACCGCGGTGGCGGTGCAGAACAAGCTGGTCGACGCCTACAAGGACGTCATGAACATGTCGGTCTGACGCCGACGCCCCGATCACCGAACAGCCCTGACCGACGAGCAGCAGCATGGCCGACAACGCCATCGCGACGACCGCCAACAACAGCGGCGCGCGCCTGGACTCCCTCAAGCAGATCACCCGCAATCCGGCGGCGCGCCAGCTCGTGTTGCTGGTGGCGGTGGCCGCGGCGGTGGCGCTGGGCGTGGCGGTGGTGCTGTGGTCGCGCGGCCCGAACTACGGCCTGCTGTACGCGGGGCTGGACCAGAAGGACGCCGCCGCGATCGCGCAGGAGCTGCAGGCCTCCGACACCGTGTACAAGCTGGGCAGCGACGGCACCTCGATCATGGTGCCGGCCGCCGACCTCGCCGCGCTGCGGCTGCGGCTGGCGGCGAAGGGCCTGCCGCAGGGCAGCGCCGCGATCAACACGCCGCCGGCCGGCGACTCGCCGTTCGGCATGAGCGACCTCGCCGAGCGCACGCGCTACCAGCAGATGCTGGAGAGCGACCTCGGCTCCACCATCGCCTCGCTGCAGTCGGTGCGCGCCGCGCGCGTGCACCTGGCGATGCCCAAGCCTTCGGCCTTCATCCGCGACAGTCGCGGCGCCAGCGCCTCGGTGCTGCTCACGCTGTACCAGGGCCGCCAGCTCGACGCGGGCCAGGTGGCGGCGATCGTGCACCTGGTGGCGTCCAGCGTGCCGGGGCTGGATCCCAACCAGGTCTCGGTGGTCGACCAGCAGGGCCGGTTGCTGACCGGCAATGCGGACGCGCCCGGCGAGACCGGCGACAACCGCCTGCGCCTGGCCACGCGCATCGAGAACACCTATGCCCAGCGCATCGAGGAGCTGCTGACGCCGCTGGTCGGCCCCGGCCGCGTGCGCGCGCAGGTCAACGCGGACCTGGATTTCAGCCAGACCGAGAAGGCCAGCGAAACCTACGGCCACGATCATCCGGCGCTGCGCAGCGAGCAGGTCAGCAGCGAGCAGCGCAGCGACGGTGGTGCCGCCGCCGGCGGCGTGCCCGGCGCGCTCAGCAACCAGCCGCCGGCGACGGTGGCGCAGCCCACCGCCGCGAAACCGAACGCCGGCGCGGCCGCCGCGCCGGGCAACACGGCGTCGACCAGCACGAACAGCCGCGACGGCGAGAGCTCCAGCAGCGCCACGCGCAATTACGAACTCGACCGCACCATCAGCCACGTCAGCGATCCGGCCGGCCGGCTGGCCCGCCTCACCGTGGCGGTGGTGGTGGACGACAAGCTCGCGGCGGCCGTCGCCGGCGCCGCCAGCGGTGCCAGGGACGTGCCGTTCACGCCGCAGGAACTGCAGCATCTCACCGACCTGGTGAAGAACGCCGTGGGTTTCGACGCCGCGCGCGGCGACAGCGTCAGCGTGATCAACCAGGCCTTCCACCGCAACGCCGCGCCAGACGCGGCGCCCGCGACGCCGCTGTGGGAGCGCCCGGGCGCGCTGGACCTGATCAAGCAGGGCCTCGGCGTGCTGATCGCGCTGTTGGTCGCGTTCGGCCTGCTGCGCCCGTTGCTCAAGGGCTTGCTGCGCGGTGGGCCGGCGAAGGAAATCCTGGCGGCGCCGCTGCCCACCGTGTCCGTGCGCGTGGGCGACGACGAATCCGCGTCGCACGGCCAACTGGCCGGCGTCCAGCCAGCGCGCCTCGACGCGACGCCGGCGCTGGCCTACGAGCAACGCATCGGCCAGGCCAAGCGCATGGTCGGCGAGAACTCCCGGCAGGTGGCCCAAGTGGTAAGGAACTGGGTGAACGAAGATGGCAATTAACCGGCACGAGGCGCCCGTCACCGGCGCGCAGCGGGCGGCGATCCTGCTGCTCACGCTGGGCGAGCAGGATGCGGCCGAAGTACTCAAGCACCTGAGTGCGCGCGACGTGCAGGCGGTCGGCAGCGCGATGGCCGCGCTCTCCAGCGTCTCGCGCGAGCAGGTGACGGACGTGCTGGACAAGCTCGACGAAGACATGGGCCGGCAGACCTCGCTGGGCGTCGGCACCGAGGAATACATCCGCAAGATACTCACCAACGCGCTGGGCGAGACCAAGGCCGGCGGCCTGATCGACCGCATCCTGCTCGGCCGCAGCTCGAAGGGGCTGGAATCGCTGAAGTGGATGGAGAGCCGCGCGATCGCCGAGATGATCAACCAGGAACATCCGCAGATCATCGCGCTGGTGCTGGCGCACCTGGAGCCGGACCAGGCGGCCGAGGTGATTGGCTACCTGCCGCCGCGCGTGCGTTCCGACGCGGTGATGCGCATCGCCACGCTCGACGGCGTGCAGCCGCATGCGCTGAACGAGCTGGACGAGATCATGGAGCGCCAGTTCAACGGCAACACCAAGAAGCTGAAGTCCGCCAACGTGGGCGGCCTGAAGGCGGCCGCCAACATCCTCAACGCGATGGACAGCAGCCGCGAAGCCGAGCTGATGACCGCGATCCGCGGCCAGGACGAGGCGCTGGGCGGGCGCATCGAGGATCTGATGTTCGTGTTCGAGGATCTCGCCGAACTGGACGACCGCGGCATGCAGACCCTGCTGCGCGAGGTGCCGTCGGGCATCCTGATCACCGCGCTGAAGGGCGCCGAGCCGGCGATCCGCGAGAAGATCTTCGCGAACATGTCCAAGCGCGCCGCCGACATGATGCGCGACGACCTGGAAGTGAAAGGCCCGGTGCGGCTCAGCGAGGTCGACGCGGCGCAGAAGGAAGTGCTGGCCGCGGCCAGGAAGCTCGCCGACGCCGGCCAGCTCAGCCTGGGCAGTGGCGGGGATGACTACGTCTGATGGCGGCCGCGATCCACGATGCCGCGATGGATTTCCGGCGCTGGGAACTGCCGCAGGTCGGCGCCGAGCCGGCGGCGGCACAGGACGACGCGGCGCTGCCGCAGCCGACCGTGCGCGAGCTGGAGGCGCTGGAGCAGCAGGCGCGCGACGAAGGACGCGCCGCTGGCCTCGCCGAAGGGCGGGCCGTGGCGGCGCAGGAACTGCACGAACGCCTGGCGCAGCTCGACGCCGTGTATGAAGCGGCGGCGCGCCCGCTGCAGGCGTTCGACGAACAGGTGGCGCAGGAGCTGGCCCGCCTCGCGATGGTGGTGGCCGGCCGGGTGGTCGCGCACGAGCTGCAACTGTCGCCCGAGCTGGTCGTACGCGCCGTGCGCGAGGCGGCCGACGCGCTGCCTGCGGCGACCCGTGAATTGCGCGTGCACCTGCATCCGCAGGATCTGGCCCTGCTGCGGGAACTCGGCGCGGCCGAACGCCACTGGCAACTGCTGGCCGATCCCGCGCTGGCGCGCGGCGACTGCCGGCTGGAAAGCGAACACTCGCGGCTCGACGCGCGGGTGGAAACCCGCCTCGCGGCGGTGGTCGATGCCGTGCTCGGCGAGGCCGCCGGGTCGCACGAGGACGCCGCATGAACGCCGTGGCCGATCCGGCCGCGCGCCGCGCTCGCTGGCAGCGCCAGTTCGCGCGGCACGCCGCCCGCGCCGCCGCGGCGCGCCCGCTCAGCGTGGAAGGCAGTCTGCGCCGCGTGGTGGGGCTCACCCTCGAAGCCGAAGGCTGCGAGGCCGCGCTCGGTGCGCGTTGCCTGGTCGACACCGCCGACGGCGCCACGCTGGAAACCGAAGTGGTGGGCTTCGCCGACGAACGCCTGCTGCTGATGCCGGTGGGCGACATGCACGGCGTGTTGCCGAACGCGCGCGTGCGCCCCTGCGCGCACAGCGGCGGCCTGCCGGTGGGCCGGCAGTTGCTGGGCCGGGTGGTCGGCGCCGACGGCCTGCCGCTGGACGGCCAGGGCGCGCTAGCTGCCGACGAGCATGCCGCGCTGAAGAACGAACCGATCAACCCGATGGCGCGCAAGCCGATCGACGCGCCGCTGGACGTGGGCGTGCGCGCCATCAACGCCTTGCTCACCGTGGGCCGCGGCCAACGCCTGGGCTTGTTCGCGGGCTCCGGCGTGGGCAAGTCCACCCTGCTCGGCATGATGACGCGCTACACCGACGCCGATGTGGTGGTGGTGGGCCTGATCGGCGAACGCGGCCGCGAGGTGAAGGAATTCGTCGAGCACACCTTGGGCGCGGAAGGTCGCCGCCGCGCGGTGATCGTCGCCGCGCCCGCCGACGCGCCGCCGCTGAAGCGCCTGCGCGGCGCGCAGTACGCCACCGCGATCGCCGAATGGTTCCGCGACCAGGGCCTGCGCGTGCTGCTGCTGATGGATTCGCTGACCCGCTACGCCCAGGCGCAGCGCGAGATCGCGCTGGCGATCGGCGAGCCGCCCGCGACCAAGGGTTATCCGCCATCGGTGTTCGCGCTGCTCCCCGCGCTGGTCGAGCGCGCCGGCAACGACGCCGAGGGGCGCGGCTCGATCACCGCGTTCTACACCGTGCTCACCGAGGGCGACGACTACCGTCACGACCCGATCGCCGACGCCGCACGCGCGATCCTGGACGGCCACATCGTGCTGTCGCGCGACCTCGCCGAGGCCGGCCACTATCCGGCGATCGACATCGAGGCCTCGATCAGCCGGGTGATGCCGCAGGTGGTGGCGCGCGAGCATCTGCAGGCGGCACAGTGCTTCCGTCGCGTGTATTCCGCCTACCGCCAGCAGCGTGACCTGATCGCGGTGGGCGCCTACCAGAAGGGCTCCGATCCGCAGGTGGATCTGGCCATCGAGCTGTGGCCGCAGTTGCGCGACTTCCTGCAGCAGGAGGTCGACGAACCGATGACGCTCGAAGCCGCCGTGGCGCGGCTCGGCAAGCTCGCCGAACAGGTAACCGCATGAACTCCCGCTCGAAACGCCTGCAGCCGGCGGTGGACCAGGCCCACCAGCAGACCGAGGACGCGCTGGCGAAGCTGGCCACGCAGCAGCAGCAGCTGGCGAAGGCCGAACACCAGCTCGGCGAACTCGAGCGCTACCGCAACGAATACGCCGCCGCGGGCGAGGGTGGGGTCAGCGTCAGCGCGCTGCTCAACCGCCAGCAATTCGTCGCGCGCATCGACCAGGCGATCGCCCAGCAGAGCGCCGAGGTGCACCGCCAGCATCGCCGGCTAGCCCAGGTGCGCGACTCCTGGCAGCAGGCGCATGCGCGCGAAAGCGCGCTGGGCAGCGTGGTCGCGCAGCACCAGGAACACGAGCGCCGCGCCGAGGAGCGGCGCGAACAGGCCGAGGTCGACGAACGCATGCAGCAACGGCGGTCGCGATGAAGCGCTTGTCCGCCAGCACAGGAATCCTTGCGCCATGACGACGGCCCCCATGCTTCCCCAGCTGCCTGCCGCGAGCAGCGTGCGCAGCGCGCCCGCCGCCGTGCCAGGCAACAGCCCGGCACCGAATCCGTTCGACCAGCACCTGCAGGCTGCGCGCGGCGCGCGGCCCACCGACACGCCACCGCCGGCGGACAAGTCGTCCACATCCGCGCCGGCTGCGCGCGCGCCGGCCGATTCATCCACCACGCATGCGGGGGCGAAGCCCGCGCAGGGGTCGAACGTGTCGACGGTTGCCACGACATCCGCGGCGTCAGCCGCGTCGGCGACGGGTACGTCGCCCACCGTGCCACGCGGGTCGACGGACGCCACCCAGGCCGATATCGCCCTGCTCGTGGCCCAAGCCGCGCCCATCGCCGCCGAGGCGGGCGATGCCGGGGCCGCCGCCACGGCGAAGACGGCGGACCCGACGAAAACCTCGACACCCGGCGAGCAGGGCGCCGCCACGCTGGCCGGCGCCCTGCTCGCCATGCTCGGCCAGGTGGCGAACGGCGTGCCGGGTGCGAAGTCCACGGCGGACGATGCCACGGTGTCGGCGGACGGCGCGGCCTCGGGCCAAGCCAAGGCCGCCGTGCTTCCGCAGAGCCAGGCACTGGACGACAAGGCGCTGGCCGCGGCCGTCGCCACCGTTGCGCCGAACGCCAACCTCGCCGCCGCACTGGGCAACGCGGAGCACGCGCTCGTGGCCGGCGACACCGACACGCACAAGGATCACGGCCTGGAAGCGCTGGCGCTGGCCACCGCGCCAGCGCCGACCCCGGCACCCGCCACGCCGACGCTGCCCCAACTGCAGCTGGCGTCGCCGCCGGGCAGCCCCGGCTTCGCCGGCGAACTCGGCCAGCAAGTGCTGTGGCTGGGCCAGCAGGACATCAAGGAGGCGAAGATCCGTTTGCATCCCGAGGATCTCGGCTCGATCGACGTGCATCTCAGCGTGAACCACGACCGCGTGGACGTGGTGTTCAGCGCGCAGCACCCGGCCGCCGTCACCGCGGTGCAGCAGAGCCTGCCGCAACTCGATCAGCTGCTGGCCCGGCATGGCCTCGCGCTGGGCCACGCCGAGGTGGGACAGCAGCAGAACCGCGGCGACCAGAGCGCGCGCGGCGAAGGACAGGGCGGGTCGACGACTGCGGACGAGATCGGCGAAGTGCAGGGCGTGAGCCTGCCCGCCGCGAGCAGCCGGATCGGCCTGCTCGACGCATTCGCCTGAGAACCTGAGAACCCGGAATCCGCACGGCCGTCGCCGCGTCGGCGGTGTCGGCACGCGTCGTGCCGCGCGCGACGGACGCGCGTCGCGGCGGGCTTCCGGCACGCGTCAAGAAAGCGCCGCCGACCACCGCACGAACCCCCGCAATCCCCTTGTCGCAAGGCTTTCCGGGCATGGCACATGGATTGCATTGGACGGGTGGGCGCGTCGCGACGCGCAATTTCCAAACCCGCGGATCGAGGATTTCATGGCCAACGAGGAACAGACCGCAGCGGCACCGGTACCGGCGGCGCGCAAGCGACGCGGCCCGCTGCTGATCGGCGTGGTGGCGTTGCTGGTGCTGGCCGGTGGCGGCTACGCCTGGCAGGCGCAGAAGGCCGCGCATGCGGCCGCCGCCAGGCAGACCGCGACGGACACCAAGCCCGAGCTGTACCTGCCGATGGACCCGCCCTTCGTGGTGAATTTCCGCGACGAGGAATCGCTGCGCTACCTGCAGGTGGCGGTGACCCTGATGGCGCACGACCCGAAGGCGATCGAGGTGGCGAAGTCCGCCGATCCGGTGATCCGCGACGCGCTGGTCTCGCTGTTCAGCAACCAGGAGTACTCGATCATCAGCAACGCCGCCGGCCGCGAGAAGCTGCAGGCGCAGGCGCTGGCCGCGGTGCGCAAGATCGTCCAGGCGCGGCTGGGCCGGCCCGGCATCGACGCGTTGTACTTCACCAGCTTCGTGATGCAGTGACGGGACGCCGGCGATGAGCGACCTGCTTTCCCAGGACGAGATCGACGCGCTGCTCGACGGCGTGACCGACGGCGCGGTGGAAACCGGCGGTGACCAGCCGCTGGCGCCGGGCACGGCGATCTCCTACGACTTCACCCAGCAGGACCGCATCGTGCGCGGCCGCCTGCCCACGCTGGAAATGGTCAACGACCGCTTCGCGCGCTACTTCCGCACCGGCGTTTTCAGCGTGCTGCGCAAGACCTGCGAGGTCTCGGTGCTGGGCGTGAAGATGCAGAAGTTCGCCGAGTACGTGCACGGCCTGGTGGTGCCAACCAATTTGAACCTGGTGCGGATCAAGCCGCTGCGCGGCACCGCGCTGGTGGTGTTCGAGCCGCGCCTGGTGTTCAGCGTGATCGACAACTTCTTCGGCGGCGACGGTCGTTTCCACGCGCGCATCGAGGGCCGCGACTTCACCGCCACCGAGAACCGCGTGATCCAGATCATGCTGGGCGAGCTGTTCACGGCGATGGTGGAAGCCTGGGCGCCGGTGCTGGGCCTGCAGTTCGAATACCAGGGCTCGGAGATCAACCCGCAGTTCGCGAACATCGTCAGCCCCACCGAGACGGTGGTGGTGTCGCGCTTCCACGTCGAACTCGACGGCGGCGGCGGCGAGATCCACCTGACGCTGCCGTACGCGATGGTCGAGCCTATCCGCACCCTGCTCGACGCCGGCGTGCAGAGCGACCGCGTCGACCGCGACGACCGCTGGGCCGAGCTGCTGCGCGACGAGGTGCTCGACGCCGAAGTGCCGCTCAGCTCGCAGCTGCTCGACATCGAGCTCACCCTCGGCGAGTTCCTGCACCTGCGGCCCGGCGACGTGCTGCCGATCCAGCTGCCCGAACTCGCCACCGTCTACGCCGAGGACGTGCCGCTGTTCCGCGGCCGCTACGGCCAGGCCAACGGCCGCAATGCCATCCGTTTCCACAACCAGGTCGGCCGGCGCGAAGTGCGCACCGGCGGCGACCTGTCCAGCCGGGAAGAAATCGCATGAACCAGTCCACCGAAGCCCTTGCCGACGACGTCGGCGAACGCGTCCAGTTCGATGCGCTGCGTGGTGGCAGCGGCGGCGCCGGCGAAGTCAACCTCGACATGATCCTCGACGTGCCGGTGACCCTGGCGATGGAGGTCGGTCGCACGCGCATCAGCATCCGCAACCTGCTGCAGCTCAACCAGGGCTCGGTGGTGGAGCTGGACCGCGCCGCCGGCGAACCGCTGGATGTGTTTGTCAACGGCACCCTGGTCGCCCACGGCGAGGTGGTGGTGATCAACGAGAAGTTCGGCATCCGCCTGACCGACGTGATCAGCCCCGCCGAGCGCGTGCGCAAGTTGCGGTGATTGAGCCGTGATTCGGGATTCGGGGTTCGGGATTCGGATGGCGCTGGCACCTGCAGCGTTGCCCGCGGCGGACGTCAATGTGGGCGGCGAGCTGTTGCGGGTGCTGCTCAGTCTCGCCGCGGTGGTGGCGCTGATTTTCGTGGCTGGCTGGATGTCGCGGCGCATGCAGGCGCGCAGCCGGCCGGGCGGGCGGCGCATCCGCTGCGTGGAGACGATGGCGGTGGGCGCGCGCGACCGCGTGCTGCTGCTCGACGCCGACGGCAAGCGCCTGCTGGTAGGCGTGGGCCCGGGCGGCATGCGCACCCTGCATGTCTACGAGGGTGCGGCGCCGGCCGACCCCGTTGTACCGGCGCCGCTGCCGGCGGTTCCGAACATGGCGCAACTGCTGTCGCGCTGGAAGGCGAAGTCGTGATGAGGCATCGCTCACTCGCCGCGCGCTGCTGGCTCGCGCTCGCCCTGTTGCTGTTGCCGTTGCTCGCGTCGGCCGCGCCCCAGGCCGCGCCGGCCACGCCGACCCCGTCGATGCCGGCCAGCCCGGCGGGCCTGGGCGGTGCGGGCATCCCCGTGCTGACCGTGCACGATGCGCCGGGCGGCGCGAAGAACTGGACGCTGTCGCTGCAGATGCTGGCACTGCTCACGGTGCTGACCCTGCTGCCGGCGATCCTGCTGATGATGACCTCGTTCACCCGCATCATCATCGTGCTGGGTTTCCTGCGTCAGGCGCTGGGCACGCAGTCCACGCCGCCGAACCAGGTGCTGCTGGGGCTGGCGCTGTTCCTCACCTTGTTCGTGATGTCGCCGGTGCTGAACCGCGCCTACGCCGACGGCGTGAAGCCGTACATGGACGGCCAGATGAGCGCCGAGCAGGCGCTGCCCGCGGCCACCGCACCGTTCAAGCGCTTCATGCTCGACCAGACCCGCGAGGCGGACCTCGCGCTGTTCACCAAACTGGCCGGCGAGCAGCCCTACGCCAGCAAGGCCGACGTGCCGTTCAAGGTGGCGATGCCGGCCTTCCTCACCTCGGAACTGAAGACCGCATTCCAGATGGGCTTCCTGCTGTTCATCCCGTTCCTGATCATCGACCTGGTGGTGGCCAGCGTGCTGATGTCGATGGGCATGATGATGGTCTCGCCGATGATTATCTCGCTGCCGTTCAAGATCATGTTGTTCGTGCTGGTGGACGGGTGGACGCTGTTGCTGGGGACCCTGGCCGGGAGCTTCTACACGTGAGCGCCGTGCTGACGTTCACTCCCTCTCCCCTTCGGGGAGAGGGTTGGGGTGAGGGGCGGGTGCTCGCCTGGACGCCTGCCTGCGGCGGGTTGGACTGCCAAGAGCTTTCGTGCGCCTGCGGCGCCCGAGTTACTTTCTCTTTGCGTGGCCAAAGAGAAAGTAACCAAAGAGAAAGGCCACCCCGGTTGGCGCTTGCCGGGCGTCCTGCCCGGCAAGTCTGTGAGGCGGGGTCGGGCTTTTCGAGCGGGCTCCTGCCCGCGCGAAAAGGCGAGTCCATCCTTGGACTCGCCCGCTGCGCGGCCTTCTCGTCTCCGCCTCACCGCCGCCCAGGGGCCCCGGAAAAGCAGGCGCGCATCGTGCGCGCCAGAAGCAACAGCAAAAGCAGAGCGCCGCTCATTGCGGGGTGCTCTTGCTCTTCTGAAAAGTGCGCGCCGGAAGCGCGCTGCTCTACCCGGGGCCCCTATGGCGCGGCGGGCGGGTGGAGGAAAGTCCGCAGGATGGCCCGCAGGGATGCGGGCCAGCTTTCCGCCGGCACATGGAGGTGCCGTCGGAAAACCCCGGAACCCGCCCGCGCACCCGGAAGGCAGGATGCCTGGAGGGCGCGCCATCGGGGTGTCGTTTCCTCTTGGTTACTTCTCCTTTGGACAAGCAAAGGAGAAGTAACTCGGGCGCCGACAGGCGCACGAAACCGCTCTGAAATTCACGGACACGTAGAAGCAAAAGCCCCCCTCACCCCGACCCTCTCCCCCAAGTTGCACTTGAGGGAGAGGGAGGATCGTGCCCGATGACCCCCGAATCCATCATGGAAATCGGCCAGCACGCCCTCTACGTGGCGATGTTGGTGGCCGCGCCGCTGCTGCTCACCGCGCTGGCGGTGGGCCTCTTGATCGGCGTGATCCAGGCGGCCACGCAGATCAACGAGATGACGTTGTCGTTCATCCCCAAGCTGATCGCGATGGCGCTGGTGGCGTTGATCGCGGGGCCGTGGATGCTGCGCCTGCTGGTGCACTACACCACGCAGCTGATCGAGAGCCTGCCGGGGGTGATCCGGTGATGACGCTGGATGTGGCCTGGCTGCTGCCGTGGCTGGACCGCTTCCTGTGGGCGCTGGCGCGGGTGAGCGGGCTGTGCCTGCTGGCGCCGGTGTTCGGCGCCTCGGTGATTCCGATGCGGGTGCGGCTGGGCGTGGTGGTGGTGCTCAGCCTGGTGCTGGCGCCACTGGCGCACGCGGCGCCGCCCGATGTGCTCAGCGCGGCGGGCATGCTGGGGTTGGCGGGGCAGCTGGCGATCGGTGCGGCGACGGGCTTCGTGCTGAAGCTGGTGTTCGACGCGGTGCAGTTCGGCGGCGGCCTGGTGGGGCAGAGCATGAGCTTGGGCTTCGCCGAGGTGGTCGATCCGCAGGCCGGTGGCAGCGCGAACGTGCTGGGCCAGTTCTACCTGGTGCTGGTGACTTTGTTGTTCCTGGCGATGGACGGCCATCTGCGCCTGATCGCGCTGCTCGCCGACAGCTTCGGCAGCCTGCCGCCGGGCGGTCCGGCGCTCGATGCGAACGGACTGCACGCGGTGCTGGCCTTCGGCGTGCAGCTGTTCGGCGGCGCGGTGCGCGTGGCGCTGCCGGCGATGACCTCGCTGCTGGTGGTGAACATCGGCTTCGCGGCAATCAGCCGCGCGGCGCCGTCGATGAACCTGTTCGCGGTGGGTTTCCCGATCACCGTGTCGCTGGGTTTCATCGCGCTGTGGCTGTCCCTGCGCAGCCTGCCGGGCGCGTTCGAAGCCTTGCAGGGCGATGCGTGGACCTTGATGCGCCATCTGCTCGGCGGCTGAGCGATGAGTGACGACAGCGACCAGGAAAAAACCGAACAGCCGACAGAAAAACGGCTCAAGGAATCGCGCGAGAAAGGCGAGGTCCCGCGATCGCGCGACCTCTCCGGCGCGGCGGTGGTGCTGGCCGGCGTGGCGGCGTTGATGGCCGGCGGCCCGGCGTCGTTCGAGCATGCGCGGCGCATCTTCGGGTTCGGCCTGGGCTATTCGCGCGAGGCGCTGTTCTCCGACGCGTTGCCGGGGCGCGTGCTGCATGCGGCGCTGCGCGAGGCGCTGGCGCTGTTCGCGCCGGTGGCGCTGGCCACGCTGCTGGCCGCGTTCGCGGCACCGCTGCTGCTGGGCGGGCTGAACTTCAGCGGCAAGGCGCTGGAGCCGAAGTTCGAGCGGCTGGATCCGATCAAGGGCCTGGGCCGCATCTTCGCGTTGCGCGGCCTCGTGGAACTGGGCAAGGCGCTGTTGAAGCTGCTGTTCATCGGCGCCGTGCTGGCGCTGCTGCTGCGCCACTGGCAGGGCGCGCTGCAAGCCACCGGGCGCGGCGCGGTGAGCGCGGGCATCGCGCAGGCGCTGGGCCTGCTGGGCCAGGCCGCGCTGTGGTTCGGCAGCATCCTGGCGCTGATCGGCGGCCTCGACGCGCTGTACCAGAAGTACGACCACACCAAGAAGCTGCGCATGAGCCGGCAGGAGATCAAGGACGAGATGAAGGAGAGCGAAGGCAGCCCCGAGATGAAGGGCCGCATTCGCCAGGTGCAGATGGCGCAGGCGCGCCGCCGCATGATGGAGGAACTGCCCAGGGCCGACGTGGTGGTGGTCAACCCCACCCACTTCGCCGTCGCGCTGAAATACGACGACGGCCGCATGGGCGCGCCGCGGGTGATCGCGAAGGGCGTCGACGTGCTGGCCCAGCAGATCCGCCTGGTGGCGGGCAGCCATCGCATTCCGCTGGTCGAGGCGCCGCCGCTGGCACGCGCCTTGTATGCAAGCACGAAGCTTGGCCAGGAAATCCCCGCTGCGCTGTACGTGGCGGTGGCCCAGGTGCTCGTCTACGTCTACCAGCTGAAGCAGGCTGCGGCGCAGGGCGAGGCGCCGCCGGCCGTGCCGAACCCCGAGGTCGATCCCGACCTGATGGGTCCTTATCGCTGACAGGCTGTCGGAAACAGCCTG
This sequence comes from Rhodanobacter sp. C06, assembly GCF_002001105.1. Classification (GTDB taxonomy): domain Bacteria; phylum Pseudomonadota; class Gammaproteobacteria; order Xanthomonadales; family Rhodanobacteraceae; genus Rhodanobacter_A. The sequence goes on from NZ_MUNP01000055.1 coordinate 19,465, forward strand.
TTCCTTTATCAACAAGCAGTCACGAGTCAAATCCATGACGGGCACGCAGGTACTGGGCAATTTCAAGCAGCTGGCGCGACGGGGCGTCGGCGCGCCGGTGATGATGCTGGTGATGCTGGCGATGATGATGTTGCCGCTGCCGCCGTTCCTGCTCGACATGCTGTTCAGCTTCAACATCGCGCTGTCGCTGGTGATCCTGCTGGCGGTGGTCTACGTGATGCGCCCGCTGGAATTCGCCGCGTTTCCCACCGTGGTGCTGATGGCCACGTTGTTGCGCCTCGCGCTCAACATCGCCTCCACCCGCGTGGTGCTGCTGCACGGCCACGACGGCCCCGGCGCCGCCGGCAAGGTGATCGAGGCATTCGGCGAGTTCGTGATCGGCGGCAACTTCGCGGTGGGCCTGGTGGTGTTCGCGATCATCACCATCATCAACTTCGTGGTGGTCACCAAGGGCGCCACCCGCGTGTCCGAGGTCACCGCACGCTTCACCCTCGACGCGATGCCCGGCAAGCAGATGGCGATCGATGCCGACCTCAACGCCGGCCTGCTGACCCAGGAGCAAGCCAGGGAACGGCGCCAGGAAGTGCGCGAGGAGGCGGACTTCTACGGCTCGATGGACGGCGCCTCGAAGTTCGTGCGTGGCGACGCCACCGCCGGCATCCTGATCCTGATCATCAACATCGTCGGCGGCTTCTTCGTCGGCGTGATGCAGCACGGCCTGTCCGCCGGCGAGGCGGCCAAGACCTACACCTTGCTCACCATCGGCGACGGCCTGGTGGCGCAGGTGCCGGCGCTGATGCTGTCGGTGGCCACCGCGATCATCGTCACCCGCGTCTCGCGCGCGCAGGACATGGGTCGCCAGCTCGCCGGCCAGGTGTTCGGCCAGCCGCGCGCGCTGGCGGTGGCGGCGGTGGTGCTGGGCGTGATGGGGCTGATCCCCGGCATGCCGAACCTCGCCTTCCTGCTGCTGGGCGGCGTGTGCGGCGGCGCGGCGTGGCTGCTGTTCAAGCGCCAGCGCGAGACACGCGAGCAGCTCGCCGCCGATACCGCAGCGACGCCGGCGCCGGTGGCGCCGGCCGAGCGCGTGGAGCTGGGCTGGGAGGATGTGACCACGGTCGATCCGCTGGGCCTGGAAGTGGGTTACCGGCTGATCCCGTTGGTGGACCAGCACCAGGGCGGCGAACTGATGGGGCGGATCAAGTCGGTGCGCCGCAAGCTGTCGCAGGAACTGGGCTTTCTGATCCCCGCGGTGCACATCCGCGACAACCTCGACCTCGGTCCCAACAGCTACCGCATCATGCTGATGGGCGTGCCGATGGGCGAGGCCGAGGTCCACACCGAGCGCCTGCTCGCGATCAACCCCGGCCAGGTGCACGGCACGGTACCCGGCATCGCCACCCAGGACCCGGCGTTCGGCCTGGAAGCGGTCTGGATCGAGCCGGGCCAGCGCGAGCTGGCACAGGGCTACGGCTACACCGTGGTCGATCCGGCCACGGTGATCGCCACGCATCTCTCGCACATCCTGCAAGGCCACGCGCATGAGCTGCTCAGCCACCAGGACGTGCAGCAACTGCTCGACCGCCTCGCGCAGGGCGCGCCCAAGCTGGTCGAGGACCTGGTGCCCAAGCGCCTCACCTTGGGCGTGGTGGTGAAGGTGCTGCAGAACCTGCTGGCCGAGCGGGTGCCGATCCGCAACATGCGCGGCATCGTCGAATCCTTGGCGGAGCACGCGGCGCAGAGTCAGGATCCCGGCGTCCTCACCTCCGCCGTGCGCGTGGCGCTGGGCCGCCAGATCGTGCAGGAGATCGCCGGGCTGGGCACCGAGGTCCCCGTCATCACGCTGGCGCCGGAGCTGGAGCAGATCCTGCTCGGCTCGATGTCCGGCGGCGTGGCGGGCGCCGCGGTGGAACCGGGCCTCGCCGACCGCCTGCAGCAGAGCGTGGCCGAGGCCGCGCGCCGCCAGGAAATGAGCGGCGAGCCCGCGGTGTTGCTGGTCGCGCCGCTGCTGCGGCCGTGGCTCGCGCGCTTCACCCGGCACGTGGCACAAAACCTGCACGTGCTCGCCTACAACGAGGTGCCCGACAACCGTCGGGTGCGACTGGTGCAGGCCTTGGGGCGTTGAGGAGCAGGGACTTGGATATCGGCATGCGGAATTCGGAAAAGCGGTCGGCGCGGCGGACTTGCGGCGTCCTGGCTGATGACGGATCACCGCTCGCGACTCCAGGATTCCGCTCGCGGAGCAAGCACGCATGAAGATCAAACGTTTCGTGGCGTCCGACATGCGCCAGGCGATGCGCGAGGTGCGCGAGGAGCAGGGGCCGGATGCGGTGATCCTGTCCACGCGCCGGATGGACGACGGCATCGAGGTGATCGCCGCGATCGACTACGACGAGGCGCTGGTGCGCGAGGCCGCCCGGCACGGCGCGCCCGCCGCGCCGCCGCCGTCCGCACCGGAGGCGAAGGAAGCGAAGGCCGAGCCGGCGCCGCTTGCGGCTCCGGCACAGGCGTCGACGCCGGTCGCCCCCGCGAAGCCGTCGGTGCCACCGCCACCCGCGCCGCGTCGCCTGCACACCGTCGCACCGCCGGTCGCCGCGGTCGCGGCGGAACCGCCCGCGGTGCACCCGCTGATGGAACGCGCCGCGCGCGACACCGCGCAGTTGCGCAACGAGCTGGGCGACCTGCGCGCGATGCTGGAGCTGCAGCTGTCCAGTCTCGCGTGGAACGACATGGAGCGGCGCCAGCCGCTGCGCGCGCGCATCCTGCGCGAGCTGACCCGGCTCGGCATCGAGGCCGACGTCGCGCGCACGCTGGTGGCCGAACTGCCGGAACAGCTCAACGCCGACCAGGCGCGTTACCTGCCGCTGGGCATGCTCAGCCGCAGCCTCGCGGTAAGCGGCCGCCAGCTGTGCGACGACGGCCGCGGCGTCACCGCCCTGGTCGGCCCCACCGGCGTGGGCAAGACCACGACCATCGCCAAGCTCGCTGCGAGGGCGGTGATGCGCCACGGCGCCGGGCGCGTGGCGCTGGTCAGCACCGACCATTACCGCATCGGCGCCGCCGCGCAGCTGGAGCATTACGGGCGCCTGCTCGGCGTGCAGGTCTATCCCGCCTACGACGCGCGCAGCCTGGGCAAGGTGCTGGAGATGCTCGCCGGCCGCCACACCGTGCTGATCGACACCGCCGGCATGGCCGGCAGCGACCCGCGCCTGGCGCAGCAACTGGAGATCCTCGCCGACACCGGCGAGCTGCGTTCCTGCCTGGTGCTGGCGGCCAACGCGCAGACTTCCTCGCTGGAGGACGCGGTGCGCGCCTACCGCGCGCTGAAGCCGCACGCCTGCATCCTGACCAAGCTGGACGAGGCGCCGAAGCTGGGCGGCGCGCTGTCGGTGCTGATCCGCAATCGCCTGCCGCTGGACTACGTCACCGACGGCCAACGCGTGCCCGAGGACATCGCCACCGCCGACGCGCGCGTGCTGGTGTGCCGCGCCGCGCAGTCGCTCAAGAGCGAGCTCCCCGACGACGATCTGATGGCCGAGCGCTTCGGCCTCGCCGTGGCGCAGGCATGAACGGGGTGCTCGCGATGAACCAGGCTTCGGGACTGAAGCAGATGCTGGCCGCGATGGTTGGCCGCGTGGTGCCTGAGGCGGGCGCCGGCCACCAGGCCGACGGCCTGCTTGCCGCGGTGTCGACTTCGCGCCGGCACTGCCAGACGATCGCGGTGGCCGGCGGCAAGGGCGGCGTGGGCAAGAGCACGCTGGCGGTGAACCTCGGCGTGGCGCTGGCCGGCGCCGGCCGCGAGGTGATGCTGCTGGATGCCGACACCGGGCTGGCCAACGTCGACGTGATGCTCGGCCTCGCGCCGTCGCGCCACATCGGCCACCTGCTCGACGGCGAATGCACGCTGCAGGAGCTGCTGCTGCCCGCGGCCTGCGGCCTGCAGGTGGTACCGGCCGGTTCCGGCGCGCGCCGGCTGGCGCAGCTGGGCAACAACGAACTGGCCGCGATCATCCGCGCCTTCGACGAACTGGCGCGGCCGCCCGAGTACCTGCTGGTGGATACCGCCGCGGGCCTGTCCGACAGCGTGACGATGTTCGCCGCCGCCGCCGCCGAGGTGATCCTGGTGGTGTGCGACGAGCCGGCCTCGTTGACCGACGCCTACGGCCTGGCCAAGGTGCTCAGCCGCGACTTCGGCGTGCGCCGCCTGCGCATGGTCGCCAGCATGGCGCGCAACGAAGGCGAGGCGCGGCAACTGCACCAGAAGCTGGCGCGGGTCAGCGACCGCTTCCTCGACGTGGCGATCGAATTCAGCGGCTGGGTGCCGCACGACGAGCGCCTGCGTCAGGCGATCCGGCGCCAGGCCGCGGTGGTCGAGCTGTGGCCGTCCAGTCCCTCGGCGCGGGCATTCAAGAAACTGGCCGGTGCGGTCGATAAGTGGATCGAGCCCGAGCATGCGGGTCTCGACCGTATCTCCTTCTTCGGTGGCCGGACGGCTCCGGCCGGGGGTATGCCGGGATGAACGCGGCTTCGGAATATCTGCAACTCTCCCGCGAGAGTGCCGACGAACTGGTACGTCGGCACGCGCCGCTGGTCCGGCGGATCGCCTATCACCTGATGGGGCGATTGCCGGCCAGCGTCGACGTGGGCGACCTGATCCAGGCGGGAATGATCGGTTTGCTGGAGGCAGCGCGCCACTTTGCCCACGACAAGGGCGCCAGCTTCGAGACGTTTGCGGGCATCCGCATCCGTGGCGCGATGCTGGACGAGCTGCGCCGCGCCGACTGGACGCCGCGCTCGGTGCATCGCAAGACCCGCGAAGTGGCCGAGACGATCCGCCGGATCGAGGCCGAGACCGGCGCCGTGGCGGACGACGCCGAAGTGATGCGCCGGCTCGGCATGAGCGCGGAGGAATACCACCAGGTGCTCGCCGACGCGACCTCTTCGCGCCTGCTCAGCCTCACCTCCTCGGACGACGGCGAGGACACCGGCGTGCTCGACGTGGCCGACGAGAACAGCCTCGGCCCGGACGAGGGCATCGAGCACCAAGGCATGCGCGCGGCACTGGTCGAGGCGATCACCGCGCTGCCCGAGCGCGAGCAGCTGGTGATGTCGCTGTACTACGAACAGGAATTGAACCTCAAGGAAATCGGTGCCGTGCTCGGCGTCAGCGAGTCGCGCGTGTGCCAGATCCACGGCCAGGCCGTGCTCCGGCTGCGCGCGCAGCTGGCCGGCTGGCGCGACTGAGTCCACGCCACCCCACCATCCCCGGGGCCGCATGCGGCCCATTGCACCCGGAGCAGACGTTTGGACAAGAACATGAAAATCCTGGTGGTGGACGACTTCTCCACCATGCGGCGCATCGTCAGGAACCTGCTGGTCGAGCTGGGCTTCACCAACACGCTGATCCAGGAAGCCGACGACGGCGAGAACGCCATGATCATGCTGCGCAGCCAGCCGTTCGACCTGGTGGTGACCGACTGGAACATGCCGAACATGACCGGCATCGACCTGCTGCGCGCGATCCGCGCCGAGGCTGCGCTGAAGGGCTTGCCGGTGCTGATGGTCACCGCCGAGAACAACCGCGACCAGATCATCGCCGCCGCCCAGGCCGGCGTGAACGGCTACGTCGTCAAGCCGTTCACCGCGGTCACGCTCAGGGAAAAACTCACCAAGATCTTCGAACGGATCGCCGCCAGCGGAGCCAGCGCATGAATGCCGTCCTTCCCCTCGCCGTCGACGACAGCCTGCCGCCCGAGCTGCGCGATCTCCTGAACAGCCCGGAAGGCCCTGCCTTCGAGCACGCGCTGGACACGATGGTGCGCCAGCGCGAGCAGCACCTGTTCCGTGCGCTGGGCCAGCTGGCGCGCGAACTGCACGACGCCGTGCGCCGCCTCGGCGGCGAGCTGGCGCAGGAAGGCGTGCCCGGCATCGTGGCCGACGCGCGCCAGCACCTGCAGGACGTGCTGGAAATGAGCGCGAACGCCGCCAACCGCAGCATCGACTTCGCCGAACGCCTGCGCCCGCAGGCCGAGTCGCTGGCGCGCAACGCCTGGGACGTGCTGCAGCAGGCCGAGGGCGACGACCCCGCCGCTGCGCTGGCGCGCGAAGCCGCCGGCTTCGCCGACAGCTGCCGCGACGGCCTCGCCGACATGGTGGTGGCGCAGTCCTGGCAGGACCTCACCGGCCAGCGCATCAAGAAGGTCGCCAGCTTCATCGGCACGGTGGAATCCTCGCTGCTGGAACTGGTGCGCCTCACCGGCGCGCTGGCCGGCGTCGAGGCGCCGGTCGACGTGGCCAAGGTGACCAGCCAGGAGGATGCCGACCGGCTGCTCAGCGAATTCGGGTTCTAAGAGCCTGCTTATGCTCCCCAAGCACTCCGCGTTGTCATCGAGTGGCCGCCAGGTGGTAGTGCGTGGCGCAGCGCCTGCCTGGCTGGCAGGTCAAGCCGCGCGCTGCCGCATGGCGGCCACTCGATGGCAACCCGCAGGGCCGGGTCTGTTTGCCCGCATGCCTGCGTCATCACTCAGTCGTGGACGGACGTCCACTCCTTCGTTCCTCCTTGGCATGCGCGCAAACAGCTCCCGGCGCGGGGTGCTTGGGGAGCATAAGCAGGCTCTACGATGAACGCGGATTTCGACAACGAGCTGCGCCAGGACTTCCTGGTCGAGGCCGGCGAACTGGTCGAGCGGCTGGGCGAACAGCTGGTCGGGCTGGAGGCGGCGCCGGACGACGGCGAGCTGCTGAATGCCGTGTTCCGCGCCTTCCACACGGTGAAGGGCGGCGCGGGCTTCCTCGCGCTGGAGCCGATGGTGCAGCTGTGCCACCACGCCGAGGACCTGCTCAACCTGGCCCGCAACGGCGTGGTGCGACTCGACGCCAGCTACATGGACGCGCTGCTGCAGACGCTGGACCGGCTGGTCGAGATGATGGCCGCGCTGGGCGCCGGCACGCCGCTGGCGGTGCCGCCGCCCGAACTGCTGCAGGCGCTGCTGCCGCGTGGCGGCAAGCCCGCCGCCGCACCTGCACCGGCGCCCGTACCTGCGCCGTCGCCCGAACCGGCGGGCGGTGCCATCGACGACAGCGAGTTCGAGGCGCTGCTGGACAGCCTGTATGGCACCGCCGCGCCGGGCACGGTAGCGCCGGCCACCTTGCCGCCGGCACCGGCGCCATCCGCGACGATCGACGACGACGAATTCGAGGCGCTGCTGGACACGCTGCATGGCCAGGGCGGTCAGCCCGGCTTGCAAGACACGGGCGGCCAGCCCGGCGTCGCCGCGATGTCGGTCACGGTGCCTGCCTCGACACCTGCATCTGCACAAGCCACACCCGCGCCCGCCACGCGCCATGCGACACCGCCGGCCGCCGAGACCACGGTGCGCGTGGACACCGCGCGGCTGGACCTGCTGGTCAACCACGCCGGCGAACTGGTGCTGGCGCGCAACCGCTTGCTCAGCCTCGCCGCGCGTCACGGCGGCGAGACGCTGGCCGCCGCGGCCGGCGAACTGGACCGCATCACCGACGAGTTGCAGGGCGCGGTGATGGGCATGCGCATGCAGCCGGTGGGCCGCCTGTTCCAGCGCTTCCCGCGCATCGTGCGCGACTTGGCCCGCCAGCTCGGCAAGGAAGTGGAACTGGTGCTGGAAGGCGAGGGCACCGATCTCGACCGCAGCCTGGTCGAGTCGCTCGCCGATCCGCTGATCCACCTGCTGCGCAATGCGCTCGACCACGGCGTGGAAGCGCCCGACGCGCGCGAGCGTGCCGGCAAGCCGCGCAAGGGCCGCGTGGTGCTGTCGGCCAGCCAGCGCGGCGAGCGCATCGTGATCACGGTGAGCGACGATGGCCGCGGCATGGACCCGGAAATCCTGCGCCGCAAGGCGGTGGAGAAGGACGTGATCGACGCGGCACAGGCCGCGCGGCTGTCCGAAGCCGAGTGCTACGAACTGATCTTCCGGCCCGGCTTCTCCACCGCCGCCACGGTGTCGGATGTCTCCGGCCGCGGCGTCGGCATGGACGTGGTGAAGACCCGCATCACCGAGCTGGGCGGCACGCTGGCCGTGCATTCGCGCCTGGGCCATGGCAGCGAGCTGGAACTCGCCGTGCCGCTCACCCTCGCCGTGCTGCGCGTGCTGATGGTGCGCACCGGCAACCGCCTGTTGGCGCTGCCGCTGGGCAACGTGGAAGAAGTATTCGAACTGGCCGTGGGCCAGGACTGCCTGCTCGACGGCCGCCTGGTCGCGCGCCACCGCGGTCGCGCGCTGCCGCTGGTCGACCTGGTCGACTGGGCCGGCGTGGCGGCCGAGCCGGTGCGCCACGTGGCGGTGCTGCACATCGGCCACCAGCGGCTGGGTTGCCTGGTGCACGAGGTGCTCGGCCGCGAGGACGTCATCGTCAAGCCGCTCGGCCACCTGTTCGCCGACGTGCCCGGCGTCGCCGGCGCCACCGTTACCGGCGACGGCCGGCTGGCGCTGGTGATGGAGCTGGCCGGCCTCGCCGACGGCGCCGCGCCACTTCCCCTCCCCCTCGCGCAGACCGGCTAAGAGCCTGTTTATGATCCCCAAGCCCCCCGCGTTGTCATCGAGTGGCCGCCAGGTGGTAGGGCGTGGCGCAGCGCCTGCCTGGCTGGCAGGTCAAGCCGCGCGCTGCCGCATGGCGGCCACTCGATGGCAACCCCAGCACCTATCAATTCCGGGGCCGGCCCTGTTTGCCCGCATGCCTGCGTCATCACTCAGTCGTGGACGGACGTCCACTCCTCGCTCCTCAAAGCCGGCGCCATCCATGGCGCCTCCCCGCGTGCCTTCGTTCTTCCTTGGCCTGCGCGCAAACAGCTCCCGGCGCGGGGCGCTTGGGGATCGTAAACAGGCTCTAACATCATGGATTTGATCAGCATCATCGGTACGATCCTGGCCTTCGTGGTCATCATCGTCGGCACCATCCTCAAGGGCTCCACGGTCGATGCGCTGTGGAACCCCGCCGCGTTCGTGATCGTGTTTGCCGGCACGCTGGCGGCGCTGCTGGTGCAGAACCAGGGCAAGGTGCTCAAGCGCGCGCTGAAGATGATGGCGATGGTCTTCAAGCCGCCGCAGCACAGGCCGCACGACCTGATCAGCCGCATCGTGGGCTGGAGCGAGATCTCGCGCCGGCAGGGCCTGCTCGGGCTGGAGCCGCAGATCGAGTCCGAGTCCGACCCGTTCGTGAAAAAAGGCCTGCAGCTGCTGGTCGACGGCAGCGAGCCGGAGGCGATCCGCGGCGTGCTGGAAGTGGACCTGGAAACCCGCGAGGCCACCGACCTGGCCGGCGCCAAGGTGTACGAGAACGCCGGCATCTATTCGCCCACGCTGGGCATCATCGGCGCGGTGATGGGCCTGATGGCGGTGATGCAGAACCTCGCCGACCCGAGCAAGCTCGGCCACGGCATCGCGGCGGCATTCGTTGCCACCATCTACGGCGTGGCGCTGGCCAACCTGTTCATGCTGCCGATGGCGGCGCGGCTGAAAGGCCTGATCGGCAGGCAGTCGCGCATGCGCGAGATCATGATCGAAGGCCTGGTGTCGATCGCCCAGGGCGACAACCCGCGCCAGATCGAGGCGCGCCTGCAGGGTTACGTGGCATGAGGCGGCACAAGCACGAGGACCACGTGAACCACGAGGCGTGGGCGATTCCCTATGCCGACCTGATGACCCTGCTGCTGGCCTTCTTCGTGGTGATGTACGCCGTCTCGGTGGTCAACGAGGGCAAGTTCCGCGTGATGTCCGAATCGCTGATCGAGGCGTTCAACGGCTCCAGCCACGCGATCGCGCCGCTGCCGCCCACCCGCGTGCGGCCGCACAACGTCAATCCCGCGATCGCCGCGCCGGCCGGGCAGGCGGGGTCCGCGGCGGTGCCGATCGCCGTGCCGATCCCGCCGCATCCGGTGGCGCTGCAGGGCGGCAACGGCCGCGACATCGCCCACCAGACCGCGCCACCGGCCAACCTCAAGCGCATCGAGGCCGATGTGCGCAAGGCGCTGCAGGCGCTGATCGACCGCAAGCAGGTGGTGGTGCGCAACAACGGGCAGTGGCTGGAGATCGAGATTCGCACCGACATCCTGTTCCCCAGCGGCGTGGCGCAGCTGTCCGTGCCGGCGCAGGGCGTGCTGCACAACCTCGCCGCGGTGCTGGCGGCCTTCGCCAATCCGCTGCGGGTCGAGGGTTTCACCGACGACGTGCCGATCAACACCGCGCTGTATCCCTCGAACTGGGAACTCTCGGCCGCGCGTGCCGGCAGCGTGGCGCGGCTGTTCGTCAACAACGGCATCGTGCCGGACCGGCTCGGCATCATCGGCTGGGGCGAGATGCATCCGGTGGCCGACAACGACACCGTGGAAGGCCGCAACGAGAACCGCCGCGTGCTGGTGGTGGTGATGGGCGAGGGCTCGGCGCCGCAGCGCGAGCGCAGCACCATCGGCGAACTCGACCGGCAACCCGGCATCGCCGAAGCGACCGCGCCGGGCATGTTGCCCACCGTGCAGGTGATCGAGCCCTTGCAGACGGCGGCGCCCGAGGCGGCCAAGAGCGCACATGCCGGGACTCCTGCCGCTGTGGAGGGCGCGCGGACGCCGGTCACCGAGGTGCGGGCGAACGCGGCGGCCGCCGCCGCAAGCCAGACCAGGGCGATGCCATGACCCGCGTTGCCGACTCGGGAGACTGCCCATGAGCGCCACGCCCGCCGGCAACATGCCGGAGGATCGCCACTGGCTGTCGTTCCGCATCGGCGCGCAGCTGTATGCCGCACGGCTGACCGACGTCAGCGAGGTGATCCGCGACGAGGAACTGACCCCGGTGCCCGGCGCCGCCGCCGACCTGCTCGGCGTGCGCCACTTGCGCGGGCGCATCGTGCCGGTGATGGACGGCCGCCGGCGGCTGGGCCTGCCGGCAGAGCCTGCCGCCGATCCGCTCGCGGTGCGCATCGTGATGCTGGCGCATGCCGGCCACTCGCTCGGCCTCAAGGTCGACGCGGTCGGCGAGCTGATCGACCGCGACGGTCTGGAAATCGCGCCGCCGCCACCGGGCCGTGCCAGCCGCGACGACGATCCGGTCAGCGGCGTGCTGCCTTGGCGGGATGGCTTCGTGGCCCTGCTCGACGCGCGCCGGCTGTACCGGTTGGAGGGAGACGACGATGTGGCTTGAACTGGGCGTACTTGCGCTGCTCCTGCTGGCCACCGGCCAGACCCTCCTGCTGCTGAGACTGTGGCGGCAGTCCCGTCGGCTGCATCAACGCGTCGATGCGTTGTGGCAGAACGCCGCCGGCACCAGCACCGACGTGCCGACCTCGATGCTGGTGACTGCGCTGGGCCGGCTTGAACGGCAACTCGGCCAGGTGGAACGGCCGGCCTCGCCGGGACGTTCGTGGGAACTGGCCAAGCAGCTCGCGCGCGAAGGCGCCGATGTGGAGCAATTGGTCGCCTGCTGTGGACTGTCGCGCGACGAGGCGACGTTGATCCTCGCGATGCGCGCGCCGGTCATGTAAAAGCCGGCTCAAAGTCTTCCGGTACCCGGCGCTGGCTTCGATATGGGGCGGCGCCCCTTCTTCCCCTCGCCCGCTTGCGGATGCGGGGAAGGGCCATGGATGGCTCTGCTTTGAGGAGCGAGGAAGAGGGGTTGGGGAGAGGGGCTCTTCGCTCTTCACTCGCAAGTTTCAAAGCGGTTTCGGACGCCTGCCGGCGCCCGAGCTACTTTCTCTTTGCGTGCTCAAAGAGAAAGTAGCCAAAGAGAAAGAGCACCCCGATGCGACGCTCTCCGGGCCTCCTGCCCTCCGAGTCCGTGAGTCGTGGCCGGGCTTTTCGGCCGGACTCCTGTCCGGTCGAAAAGGCATCGCCATCCCTGGCGATGCCCGCTGCGCGGCCTGATCGTCCACGCCTCACCGTCGCATAGGGGCCCCGGAAAAGCAGCGCGCTCCTGCGCGCAGAAGCAAGAGCAAAGACAACAGAGCAGAAGCGGCGGTAGAAGAGGTTTGAACTGTTAGGCAACGAGACGCCACCGAAGAAGGATGAAGCTTATGACGCCAATTGCAGCGAGTGGCGCCCAGTACCGAGCGCGCCACGTTCGAAGCGCTTGAGGCTCGCCTAAGGATGGTCTGATCAATCACCGCCTCATGCTCTCGGCGCGTATTTGAGCCAGCGGCAGGCAAGATGCTCCCGCCCGCGAGCCCCATTCCATGTTCTTCGTGCCGCCGCCAGCCTTTTCAGGCCACGGCGGACGCAGCAACCCTATCTCGGTTGCAGCAGTATCCCGCGCGCCATCCATAGGTTGACCAGCGCAAACAG
>NZ_MUNP01000066.1 GCF_002001105.1 Rhodanobacter sp. C06
ACCCACGCTGGTGCTGAAGGCGCCGCTGATGTTGCTGACATGCAGGTCGCCCGAACCCACCATGGTGCGCAGCTGCTGCACGCCGGCCACGGTGGCGTCGCCGGAGCCCACGCGCACCGTCACCGGCAGTTCCGGCGGTAACTGTACGTTCGCTTCCAGATTCGTGTAGGAGCTGCCGAAGAGGTGGAACGAGAAGTTGTTCTGCCCACCCAGTTCGATGATGAGCTGGTCGCCCTCGCGGCGCTGGGTGATCTGCAGTTTGTCCAGCAGCGACTGGTCGGAGGCGCAGGCCCGGCCGTTCACCACCAGCTGCTTCGCGCCAGACGCGCCGTTCACGTGCAGGTCGTAGCTGTTGACGTCGATCTGCACGCCGCGCACGCCGGCGAGGTCGAGCTGCAGGTTGCGCGGCGCCTGGTACTTGCACTGGTTGGCGGCGTAGACGGAGAGCGGGGCGAGCAGCAGCAGGGCAAGGACGGCACGGCGCATGGCGGAACTCCTGGTCTGGGTGTCGACTGGTTCTGATGCATGGCAGCGGCAAAAGGTTGCAAGCCGCGTTGATCCGACCGAAGGTCCGTAGGAGCGCACCCAGTGCGCGATGACTTTGTGCTTCGATCAGGGCAAAGGCATTCGCGCACAGAGCCTGCCCCGGACTTGATCCGGGGGTGCGCTCCTGCCCGGGTAGCGGCAATCAGCGTTCGTCCTGCTTGGCGCGCCGCCACAACGCCTCCTGCGCGGGTAGATCGTGGGCGGCGAGGCTGCCGCCCGCATCGTCGGCCAACTGTTCCATGCGACGGAAGCGCCGCTCGAACTTTGCGTTGGCGTGGCGCAACGCGCGCGAGAAATCCACGCCGGCGTGGCGGGCGAGATTGGCCACCACGAACAGCACGTCGCCGATCTCGTCCTCCAGCCGCGCGGGATCGGCGCCGGCATCGAACTCGGCGCGCACCTCGTCGATTTCCTCGGCCAGCTTGTCCAGCACCGGGCGATGGTCGGGCCAGTCGAAGCCCACGGTGGCGGCGCGCTGCTGCAGCTTGGTGGCACGCTTCCACTCCGGCAGGCCGTGCGAGATGCCGGCCAGCGCACTGGCGTCGTGTGCCTCGCCCTTGGCGGCACGCTCGGCGGCCTTGAGCTCTTCCCAGGCCTGCTTCTGCGCCTCGAGGTTGGCGTACTTCGCCTCGCCGAACACGTGCGGGTGGCGGCGGATCATCTTGGCGTTGATCGCCTGCGCCACGTCGGCGAAGTCGAACAGGCCACGCTCCTCCGCCATGCGCGCATGGAACACCACCTGCAGCAGCAGGTCGCCCAGTTCCTCGCGCAGCTCGCCGAAGTCGCCGCGGTCGATCGCATCGGCCACCTCGTAGGCTTCCTCGATGGTGTAGGGCGCGATGCTGGCGAAGTCCTGCTGTACATCCCACGGGCAGCCATGTGCGGGATCGCGCAGCCGCGCCATGATCGTCAGCAGTTCGTCGAGGCCGTGCCGCGCGGCGTCGTTCATGGCAAGCCGGCGTCGCGCAGCTTGGCGGGCCAGTCGAGGCCGGCGTCGCCCACCGCGATGAATTCGGGATTGAGCAGCGATTCGCCGCGGTCGTAGCGCAGCGGCCGGCCATGCAGGTCGAGCACGGCGCCGCCCGCTTCCTCCAGCACGCATTGCGCCGCGGCGGTATCCCACTCGCTGGTGGGGCCGCGACGCAGGTAGACGTCCGCGCCGCCACGCGCGAGCAGGCAGAACTTCAGCGAGGAACCCAGCGGCTGGAGCACGTGGTCCTCGCCGACCAGGCGGCGCAGCGTGTCCTCCTGCGCGCCGCCGTGCGAGCGGCTGCCGGCGACGGTGGCCGGCCGCGCCAGCGCGCGCGTGCCGATGCGCTCCCAGTCGCCGCCCTCTTCCGCCTGCCACCACGCGCCGATACCGCGCGCGGCGACGTACAGATCGCCGGTGACCGGCGCCAGCACCACGCCCAGCACGGGCCGGTGGTCCTCGATCAGCGCGATGTTGACCGTGAACTCGCCGTTGCGCTTGACGAACTCGCGGGTACCGTCGAGCGGATCGACCAGCCAGTGCCGCGCCCACGATTTGCGCTGCTCCCACGACGCCTGCTTGGCTTCTTCGGAAACGAGCGGCAGTACGGGCTCCATGTGCGCCAGGCCTTCGGCAATCACCTTCTGCGCGGCAAGGTCGGCGGCGGTGAGCGGGGAGCGGTCGTCCTTCAACTCGACGTCGAAGTCTAGGGCGTAGACCTCCAGGATCGCCTCGCCCGCACGGCGCGCCAGCGTGCCGATCTGCCACAGCAGGGGGTGTTCGAACGGCGCGCTCATGACAGCTGCATCCGGCCGGCGAGGTATTCGCGCGCCATGAACAACGCGGCGATCGAGCGACCCTCGGTGACATCGTCGCGCGCCACCAGGGTGTGCAGCTCGGCGAGCTTCCACGGCACCACTTCCAGCTCCTCGGGCTCGTCGCCGGGCAGGCGCTCGGGATACAGTTCCTGCGCCAGCACCACGTGCGCCATGTGGGTCATGTACGATGGCGACAGCGAGAGGTTGTGCAGGATCTTCAGCTTGCGCGCGCCGTAGCCGATCTCCTCCTTCAGCTCGCGGTTTGCACCCTGCTCGGCGGTCTCGTCCTGGTCCAGACGCCCCTTGGGCAGGCCGAGCTCGTAGCGGTCCAGGCCAACGCCGTATTCGCGCACCAGCAGCACGGTCTCCGCGTCCAGCATCGGCACGATGATCACCGCGCCGAGGCCGCCGGGCTTCATGCGCTCGTAGGTGCGCCGCTCGCCGTTGGAGAATTCCAGATCGACCTGCTCGGCGCGCAGGAAGCGGCTGTGCTCGATGTCGCGCGTGGCGTGGATGATGGGCGGCTTGGGCATCCGGCGATTGTAGCGCGCGACTCAGCAGCGCAGCCGACGCAAGGCCTCGGCATGGATCGCCGGGGTGCCGGCCAGCACGCTGCGCGTGTCCAGCGTGGGTGGCTGGCCGTCCAGATCGGTGAACACGCCGCCGGCCTCGCGCACGATCACCGCCAGCGCGGCGATGTCGAGGATGTTCACATCCGATTCGATCACCAGATCCAGCGCCCCGCGCGCCAGCAGGTGGTAGTGGCAGAAGTCGCCGTAGCCGCGGATGCGGTTGGAGTCGCGGATCATCGCGCCCAGCGCGCCCCAGCGCGTGTCGCCGGTGAGCGTCTTGACGTTGCCGGTGGAGATCGAGGCTTGCGCGAAATCGGTGGTGCCGGCCACGCGCACGCGTTCGCCCTCGAACCACGCACCGTCGCCCTGGCTCGCCCACATCGTCTCGCCGTAGACCGGCGCGCTGGACACGCCCAGCACCAGCTCGCCGCGGTCCATCAGCGCGATCTGGGTGGAGAAGAACGGCGTGCGCCGCACGAAGCTCTTGGTGCCATCCAGCGGATCGACCAGCCACAGCAGGCCGTCGCGCCCGCCATCGAGGCCGTACTCCTCGCCGTAGATCGAAGCCTCGGGCAATGCGGCATGCAGTACCTTGCGTATCGCCTGTTCCGCTTCGCGATCGGCGATCGTCACCGGCGTGGCATCGCCCTTGATCTCCACCACCACTCCGCGCTTCCAGTAATGCAGGATCACCTCGGCGGCGGCGGCGGCGGCTTCGCGGGCGGCGGTCAGGGCGGTCGCGGCGAGTTCGGATTTCATCGTGCGGTGTTTCCCAAGGTGGATGCGGCCAATCCGCCGCGGCGTTCGACGTGCACCGTGCCGTCGGCACCGGGCTTGCCCAGCGCAGCGAGCCAGTGCCGCAAGACCGGATCATCGTGCCGCGCTTGCAGCTCGGCCGCGAGGCGCCAGCCCAGCGGACTCAGTTGCAACTCGCCGGTGGTGCGCAGCGGGCCTTGGCCGTCATCCTGCCATTGTGCATGGATCACGCCGTTCTGCGCATCGAGTTGGCCATCCCAATCGCCCAGCACCACTTCACCGCCCTGTGTGCGCAGCGCAGCGTGTCGCCAGTGCAGCACGGCCTTCAACTGCATGGGCCAGCCGCCCTGCAGCAGCGCGTGTTCCGCGTTCAAGTCAAGCTCGCCCTGCGGCTTGCCCAGCGGCAGGCGCAGGCGCGGGTCGGTCAGTGCGGAGAGATTCACCCGGCCCTGCACGCCGCTCCAGACGACCTGGGCTGCCGACAATTTCCGCAGCTGGCCGTGGAACTCGAACTGCGGACCGTCGAAGTCGAGCTGAACTTCGGCCTGCCCGAGCAGGGCACGATGCGACAGCTGCCACTGCAGCCGACCCAAGTCCCGGCCGTTCGAGGCCAGCACCTGCTCCGCGCGACCATTCCACACGCTGCCGTGCAATTGCTGCAGGCGCAGGCCGTGCAACGACGGTTGCAGCAGCGGCAAGGCCCAGCGCACAGGCAGCCACCACAGCAGGACCGTGGCGGCCAGCAACAGCACGGCCACGGCCGCCAGGATTTTCTTCAGAGTTTTCAAACGCATTTTCCGGACAGGTCCCGCGCGCTTGAGTGCCCGTCTACTCGGAACGATCATATCCGGATGACGAACCTCATCGACCGCAATGCCGCGCTCGCCGCGCGGGACCTGAAGCATATCTGGCATCCCTGCACCCAGATGCGCGACCACGAGACGATCCCGCTCGTACCGATCGTGCGCGGCGAAGGCGCGTGGCTCCACGACGCCGAAGGCCGCCGCTACCTCGACGGCATCAGCTCGTGGTGGACCAACCTGTTCGGGCATGCCAACCCGCGCATCGCCGCCGCGCTGGCCGAGCAGGCGCGCACGCTGGAGCACGTGATCTTCGCCGGCTTCACCCATCCGCCGGCGATCGAACTGGCCGAGCAGCTGGTGCGCCTCACGCCGCCGGGGCTGGACAAGGTGTTCTTCGCCGACAACGGCTCGGCGGCGATCGAGGTGGCGCTGAAGATGAGCTTCCACTACTGGCTGAATCAGGGCCATGGCGAGAAGACCCGCTTCATCGCGCTCACCGGCAGTTACCACGGCGAGACCCTGGGCGCGCTGTCGGTAAGCGATGTGGCGCTGTACCGCAAGACCTATGCGCCGCTGCTGCTCACGCCGATCCTGGCACCCTCGCCCGACGCCTACGAAGGCGAGCCCGGCGAGACGCCCGCGCAGGTGGCCGCGCGCCGGCTGGTTGAACTGCGCGCGCTGCTGGAGCGCCACGCGCACGAAACCTGCGCGGTGATCGTGGAACCGCTGGTGCAATGCGCGGGCGGCATGCGCATGTACCACCCCGACTACCTCGCCGGCCTGCGCCGGCTGTGCGACGAGTTCGCCGTGCACTTCATCGCCGACGAGATCGCGGTCGGCTTCGGCCGCACCGGCACGCTGTTCGCCTGCGAGCAGGCGAACGTGTCGCCCGACTTCATGTGCCTCTCGAAAGGCCTCACCGGGGGCACCCTGCCACTGTCGGCGGTGCTCACCACGAATGCGATGTACGAGGCCTTCTATGCCGAATACAACAGCGGCAAGGCCTTCCTGCACTCGCACAGCTACACCGGCAATCCGCTGGCCTGCAGCGCGGCACTGGCCACGCTGGCGATTTTCCGCGACGAACCGGTGCTGGAACGCAACCGCGCGCTGGCCGCCCATCTCGCGCGACGGCTGGAAGCCTTGCGCGACCACCCGCACGTGGCCGAGGTGCGCCAGACCGGCATGATCGCCGCGGTGGAACTGGTGGCCGACAAGGCCACGCGCCGGCCCTGGCCTGCCGCCGAACGCCGCGGCCTGCGCGTCTACCTGCATGGCCTGCAGCACGAGGCACTGCTGCGCCCGCTGGGCAACGTGATCTACTTCATGCCGCCCTACGTGGTGAACGAGGCCGAGATCGACCACCTGGTCGAGGTCGCGACGGCGGGCATCGCGCACGCCGTGGCGGACTGAACCCCCAGGACGCTTCGACGGCGGCGATCAGTGGATCGCCGGATCCAGCATGCGCAGGGCATCGGCGGTATTCGGCTGGCCGGTGCTGCGCAGCTCCTTGGCGCTGTAGCTGCGCCCGAAGGCGCCCTGCAGGCACTCGCCCTTCTTCGGGGGGATCAGGCTGCCGGTGTCGCGGAGACAGTTGCGGTCGCCCGGTTTGATCAGCGGATGCTGCTGCGGGGTGGATGGCGTGGCCGCGGCCGTCGACACGGCATGCGGTGCGCGTGGCGCGGACGGTGCCGTTTGCGCCGCCGCGGCTGCCCCGAGGCCAAGGCCGAGCACCGCCGACAACGAAAGGATGGTGGTCTTGAGCATGGCGGTTACCTCCTGCCGCTCCGTGACGTGCTCATCCTGTACTCGCCGCCGGCGGCAAGCAAGCGCCGCCGTCCTTGCGGCGCGCCGGCGTTCAGCCTGCGCATCGGCTCGATTATGCTTGCGCTTTGTCGCGAAGCCACCCGCATGCGCACGATACGCATCCATGTCGACCTGCCGCTCGCCACCGGCGCGGAAGTCGCCTTGCCGGCACAGGCCGGCGAGCACGTGGCCCGGGTGCTGCGTCTCGCGCCTGGCGATCCGCTGACCTTGTTCAACGGCGACGGCGCCGACTATGCCGCCACGATCCGCAGCGTCGACAAGCGCGAGGTGCGGGTGCAGCTGCTGGAGCGGCAGGCCGTGGCGCGCGAATCCCCGCTGCGACTGACCTTGGCGCAAGGCGTGGCGCGCGGCGAGAAGATGGACTTGATCGTGCAGAAGGCCACCGAGCTGGGCGTGGCGCGCATCGTGCCCCTGCTCACCGAACGCTCGGAAGTGAAGCTAGATCCGACCCGTGCGGAGAAGCGCCTGGCGCACTGGCGCGCAGTGACGGCCAGCGCCTGCGAGCAATGCGGCCGCGCCAGCCTGCCCGAGATCCTCCCTGCGCAGACCTTGCCGGCCTGGCTGGCGACACTGGCCGACGACGGTGCACTGCGGCTGGCCTTGTTGCCCGAGGCGGAATCGTCGACGCGGAAACTGCATCCCGGCGACGCCGGCGCCTTGCTGGTGGTGGGACCGGAAGGCGGTCTGGGCGAACGCGACATCGCCCTGCTGCAGGCGGCCGGCTTCCACGGCCTGCGGCTGGGCCCGCGCATCCTGCGCACCGAGACCGCAGGACTGGCGGCACTGGCCGCGTTGCAGGCGCTGCACGGGGATTTCTGATCGGCCGTATGGACGACTACTCGCAGCTGCCGCGCCTGCGGCACCAGAAGGTCACCGCGACGCCGAGGAATGCCCTGGCTACACCGTGAAAGGCAGGCCGCCCGCCCACCCTCGCGGCAACGAAGAACATCGCGCCTGTCCGCAGGAACACCACGCTGCCGAACCGGGCCCGCCAGCGTTAGGTCAGGCGACGCCGTCCAGCGTCTCCGGCTCGTCCGGTGGGTCCCGGTCCAGCTGCAGCAACTGCACCAGCTCCGCCTCGATGCCTTCGAGGTCGGGGATCACCGCCACGTCGTCGCGCACCAGTACCTGGGCGCGCACGCCGGGTGGCAGTGCGTTGCCGTCGTGGGTGGGGATGATCAGTTCGGCGTTCAGCGTGGTCAGGCGCGGGAAGCCCTGGGTGAGCACGGCAACGAAGGGCAGCTTCGGATGGCCGCCCAGCGCCTTCAGCACGGCCACGCGCACGGTCAACTCGGCGTCGCCCTCGCCCGCACCGGCGAGCCGGGCGAACGAGACCAGCGGCACGCGCCAGCCGCGCCAGGTGATGCGCCCGACCAGCCAGTCGGGCGCACCTTCCACCGTCTCGTGGGCAGGCTGGGTGATCACCTCGGCCACGGTGGTATTGGGCAGCAGCAGGCGCAGGCTGCCGGAAGGCACCAGTACGCAGCGGATTTCGCGGGGCAACAATGCGTCGCTCATGGATAGACCTCGATCAGGTGCGCCGCCAGTTCGTGCAGCGTTCCGGAATAGCTCACCAGCCGTTCGGCGAAGATGCCGCTGACCATGTCGGCGTAATGTTCGCCGTCGGCGGCCTCCACCCAGACCTGGCCACCGCGGTCGTGGATCGCCTGCGCACCGGCCACCGCATCGGTGGAGTTGCCGGCGAACACGATGCCCAGCGCGTCGCGCCCGAACATGTTCGCTGCCATGGTGAAGCTGGCGTCGATCGACGACTCCTGCGCGCCGTCATGGTTGCGCAGCTCGACGCTGCCATCGCGGCGCAGCTGCACCTGGCCCTCGGCTGGCACCAGCAGCACTTCGCCGCTGCGCGCGCGGCTGCCGTGCGCGGCCAACCGCACCGGCAGGCTGGAATGGGTGGTCAGCAGCTGCAGCACGGCGGCAACCGGCTGGCCGCCGAAATGCTGGGTCAGCACGATGGTGTGCCGTGCAGTGGCAGGCAGGGTCGCCAGGAAATCGCATACCGCATCCAGGCCATCGACGGCGGCCCCCAGCAGCACCACGCGACCGGGCACGCTGCCTAGCTCGTCCAGCAGCATCTCGTTCGGCTCCCAGGCCTGCGGCGCCACCGCCTCTTCCATCGACACCAGTTCCAGGCTCATCGTCGGCTGGAACTCCGCGGTCGCCGGTTCGACGTCCGGCGCGAGGAAATCGGCAGCGCTCATCTTCTCGATGCCGAAATCCCCGGTGCCGGCAGGCACCGGATCGGCGTGCACGGCAGCAGCGTCGTCGACCAGCGCCCAGCTTTCCGGGGCGGCTGGCGCCTTCGCCACCACCACCGGCGCCACGGGCTCGACCGGCACCTCGAGCAGCTCGTCGTCGCGGGACATCGCGTAGCTGAAATCGCCGTCGTGCAGCGGTAATTCCTCGCGTGGCGCGGACGGCGCGGCGTCCTCGTCCGGCAGCGGTTCGTCGGCAGCGAGCAGGGCGGCCAGCTCCGCCTCCAGATCCTCCGATGCGGCACGGCTCTGCGCCTCGTGCGCATCGTCGTGCAACGGCGACTCGACCGGCTCCGACCGATCCGGCACGGCCGCTTCCGGAATGGCCGCCGCGTGGCTGGCCAACTCGGGCACGGGCACGGGCACGGGTTCAGGCTCGGCCGGCGGCGTCGCGAGCGGGGCGACGGCCGTCGCGGCGACCGCCATCGGTGCCGTCTCCACTACCAGCGCATCCGCTGGCCGCGGCGGGTCCACGTCGCCGCTGGCCAGTACCTTGACCGCCAGGTGACGGGCCCAACGCGCACGATCCCAGCCGCTCAGCGCACGGCTGGCGCGGGCGTCGTTGAATACCAGGCTCGGCCGATCGCCATCGATCATCTCAACCAGACGATCGAAGGCCGCGTCGTCCTCCTCGTCGAGGTTCACCACCAGCACGTCGGGATCGAGCTGCCTCAGCAAGGCGGCGTCGAAACCCGCGACGGTGCCCTCATGCACGATCCGCGCACCGTGTTCCTGCAGTACCTGGTGCAGGTGGCCACCCAACTCGGCATCGTCGAACAGCAGCGCCACCGCGGGTCGCGCTTCAAGCATGGTGCGGCTCCCGTGCAAGCAGTGCCATGGCGCGCTGCTCCAGCACCTCGCCGATCTGGGTCAGCAATTCGGCTTCCTGGTACGGCTTGCCGAGGTAACGGTCCACGCCGATGTCGAACGCGCGCTGGCGATGCTTCTCGCCGGTGCGCGAGGTGATCATGATGATCGGTATGTCGCGCAGACGCGGATCGGCCTTCATGTGGGTGGCCAGCTCGTAGCCGTCCATGCGCGGCATCTCGATGTCCAGCAGCATCAGGTCGGGCACGCGCTCGTGCAGCTTCTCCAGCGCGTCGACGCCGTCCTTCGCGGTGCCCACTTCGTATTCGTGGCGCTCCAGCACGCGGCCGGTGACCTTGCGCATGGTGATCGAATCGTCCACCACCATCACCAGCGGGCGCGCGCGCAGCTCCTCGATCGTCGGCAGCTCGACCGCGCTGAGGCCTTCGGCCAGGCGCTGCTCGCGCCGCACGACGCCGTGGCGGACCAGTGGAGCCAGGTCGAGAATCACCAGCACCGAGCCGTCGCCCATGATGGTGGCACCCAGTACGCCGGGCACCGAACTCACCTGCGGGCCGACCGACTTCACCACGATCTCGCGCGAACCCAGCACCGCGTCGATGCGGATCGCCGCGCGCAGGTCGCCGGCGCGGGTGAGCAGCAACGGCGGCTGCTCGCCCTCCGGCACCGCGCCGGGCGGCAGGCCCAGCAACTCGGCCAGGTCGTGGATGCCGTACTGCTCGCCGTTGTAGCCGAACGCTGGCTCGTGCTCGGCCAGCTTGGCAGCCAGCTCGTCGGGGCCGATCCGCGCCACACCCTGCACCGAGGTCATCGGGATCGCGAAGGTGCTCTCGCCAATGCGCACCAGGATCGCCTGGGTCACCGCGAGGGTGAACGGCAGGCGCAGCACGAAGGTGGTGCCCTGCCCCGGTTGCGACTCGATCGCCAGCGAACCGCCCAGCTGCTTGATCTCGTTCGCCACCACGTCCATGCCCACGCCGCGGCCGGCGAGCTGGGTGACCGTGCTGGCGGTGGAGAAGCCAGGTTGGGTGATCAGCGCGAGCAACTGGTCGTCGCTGAGGCGCGCGTCGGCGCGGATCAGGCCGCGCTCCACGCCGCGCTTGCGCACGGCCTCGCGATCGAGGCCGCGGCCGTCGTCGCTGACGCGCACCACCACCTCGGTGGCCTCGCGCGCCACGCGGATGCGCACCGCGCCCTCGGCCGGCTTGCCTGCCTTGCGGCGCTGGGCCGGCGATTCGATGCCATGCGCCACGGCGTTGCGCAGCATGTGCTCGAACGGCGCCTTGATGCGGTCGAGCAGGTTGCGGTCCATTTCGCCGTGGGCGCCGTCTACGTACAGCTGGGCACTCTTGCCTTCCTCCTGCGCGGCCTGGCGCAGGGTGCGGCGCAGGTTCGGCACCATGGTGTCGAACGGCAGCATGCGCGTGCGCAGCAGGCCTTCCTGCAACTCGGTGCTGACGCGCGACTGCTGCACCAGCAGGTTCTCGGCCTGGCGGGTCAGCTCGTCCAGCATGCCCTGGATCGACACCAAGTCGGATACCGACTCGGCCAGCGCACGCGAGTACTGCTGCAGCTGCGAGAAACGGTCGAGCTCGAGCGGATCGAACACGGTGGCACTGCCGGCCTCGCGGTGCTCGCGCTGGAAGCGCGCGATGATCTGCGCCTCGGTCTCGATTTCCAGCATGCGCAGCTGGCTGCGCAGACGCTGCACGGTCTGGTCCAGCTCGACCAGGTTGAAGCGGTAGCCGGACACCTGCTGTTCCAGGCGCGAGCGGTAGATCGCCACCTCGCCGGCATGGTTCACCAGGTTGTCGAGCAGTTCGGCGCGGACGCGGATCTGCTCCTGCGCGGAAGGCACGTCGACGCCCTCTGCCGCGGGCAGCAGCTCGGGCAGCGGCACGACAGGCTGCGCCGGCGGCGCCGCCCGGGCGGCCAGCGCCGCGTCGTCGGCAAACTGCTGCTCGCCGGCCAGCGCCAGCAGATGGTCGATCGTGGACTGCGGATAAGTCGGCGCCTGCCCCTGCGACACCTGCTGCACCATGGTGTGCAACTGGTCGAAACTGGCCTCCAGCACGCCGATCAGCGGGATCGCCTGGGCGGCATCGGCCACCGGCTTCTCCAGCAGCGTCTCGATCGCATGGGCCAGATCGCCTACCGGCATCAGGCCGGCAATGCGCGCACCGCCCTTGAGCGTGTGCAGGTCGCGTTGCAGTTCGGGCAGATGTCCGGCCGCGGCCGGCTCGGCATGCCACTGCGCCAGCACGCCGTCGGCGTGGTCGAGGATTTCGCGCGCCTCCTCGACGAAGACTTCGAGCAGGTCGGCGTCGATCGGCAAGCCCGTGTCGGCGAGCGCCACGGCGGCGACGGGTGCCGCATGATCGACTGCGGCGGCGCGGGCGGCCTCGGCCTCGCGTTGCGCGTCCAGGCGAGCCTGTTCCGCCGCCGCGGCTTCCGCGGCGCGCTGTTCCGCCGCGGCCTTTTCCGCCGCTGCGCGCATCTGCGCCTCGGCGGCTTCGCGGGCGGCGCGCTCCTGCGCCAGCCGTACCTGCTCGGCACGCTCCTGTTCGATGCGCTCCTGTTCGAGGCGTTCCTGTTCGGCCTGCTCGCGTTCGGCTTGTTCCTGTTCGGCCTTCGCCTGTGCCGCCTGCTCGGCGGCGGCGCGTTCGGCCGCTTCCTGTTCGGCGGCGGCGTGTGCGCGCTGCTCAGCTTCGGCATGCTCGGCCGCGAGACGCTCGGCGGCGGCATGCTCGGCGGCTTCGCGTTCGGCCAGGCTCGGTGCCTGCGGCTCGAAGGCACCGAGCGCAGCCATCAGCTCGCTGGCGTAGTCGTCGTGCGCGCCGTCCTCCGGCAGCGACGCCGGTGCCGTGTGCTCCGCGACGGCAGGCGCCTCGGGCTCGTCCGTGGCGTCGGCGGGGGCCGCGAAATCGACCGGCGACGGCGCCGCCTCCGCGTGGATTTCGGCGCCGACATGCGCCACCTGCGACTCCGGATAGCGGTCGCGCAACTCGATCAGCTGGGTGGTGAGCAGGTCGACGTTCGGCAACTGCGGCGTGGCCACGTCGAACTGGGCCATCACGTGGTCGACCACGTCGGCCGAGCGGTCGAGCAGGCGCACACCCTCCACCGGTAGCGCCTGTCCGACGCCGCGCACACGCTTGAGCAGGCTCTCCAGCGGCGAGAGCAGCTGGGTGAGCAGCGGAATCTCGACCATCGCGATCGCGCCATGCAAGGTATGCACGGCGCGCAGCAGGTCCTCGCCCACCGGCAATTCGCCGCTGCTGCGTTGGATCGCGGTGCGGATGGCCTGCAGGTATTGCGCGACCTCGCTGCGCAGGATCTCCAGCAACACCGGGTCGACCGAGGGCAGCGGCGAGATCGCCAGCGACACCGGCGGCTCGGCCGGCTCCGGGGCCGGGACGCTTTGCGTGTCGGTGAGACCGGCGGCCGGAATCGCGGCGGCGGCGGCGTCGAGGCGCGGCACCCGGCGACGCACGGTGCGCCGCACGGTTTCCATCGCGGTCGGCGCATGGTCCTCGATCCGTGCGGACGCGTCGCCGCCGGCGAGCCGGCTGGCGGTCTGCTGGATCGCCTCGACCGGCGCATGCGGCACGCCTTCGCCCTTCAGCGAGGCGAGCAGCTGTGGCAGCGCATCGATGGCGTGGCGTACCAGCGCCTGCACGCCTGCGTGCGGCTCGACCGTGTGATCGAGCACGCGGTTGAGCATGTCCTCCACCCGCCAGGCGAACTCGCCCAGCGCGGGGATGCCGACCAGCCGGCCGGAGCCCTTGAGCGTGTGGAAGGAACGGCGGATCGGGGTCAACGCGTCGAGCCGCGCGGGATCGGCCAGCCAGCTGCCTTCGGCGCTGCGCAGGTTGTCGATCTCCTCCTGCATCTCCTCCACGAAGATCTCGCGGATGTCGTCGTCGATGCCTTCGGCCTGGTGATCGAAACGGAATGCGCCGGCCTGTGCGGCGTTCGCCGGCACCTGCTCCTCGATCTCTTCCTCGATCTCGATCCAGTCGGCGTCGTCGCCAGCCATCGGTGGCGCGGTGGCTTCGGTCTGCGCATAGCGCAGACCGTCGACGTCGTGTGCCGGCGCCTCGCGCGGCACTTCCGGCGCGACGAACAGCTGGCTGGCATCGCTGCCGGGATACAGGCTCACCGACTCGGACAAGGTGTCCTCGCCGCTGTCCTGCACCTCGGCCGCCGGCGCGTCGACCGGCACGGCCGACAGCGGCCGCTCGGCCGGCAGCGGCCAGTAACCGAGCTGGCCGAGGCTGTGCTCGGCCACGTCGATGATGTGCGCGAGGCCGCCGCGATGCTCGCGCGCTGCTTCCAGGTAGTACTCCAGCGCGGCCAGCGCGTCGGCCAGGTGATCCATCTGCGTGCTGCTGGGCACGCGGCGGTCGGCCAGCAGCTCGTTGTGGATGAAGCGGCCGATGCCCTCGGCCAGCTCGGCCGGACGCTCGGCGGACAGCATGCGCGCGGCGCCGGCGACCTCGCTCATCTGGGCCGGTGCGGCGGTCAGTCCGGCGTGCTCCCAGCCGGATTCGACGAAGGCGACGATGGCCTCCTTCACCTTTTCGGTGTTGCGGACCGCCTCCTGCATCACCGTGCTGAGGATGCCTTGCGCCTCGCTGCGCGGCAGGCCCGGCGCGACGGTACCGTCGTGCGGCTCCTCGCCCGCGCCCAGGCTCTCGATGTGGTCGTCCAGCGAGGCTTCCACGTACAGCAGCGCGCCGGCCACGTCGAGCAGGATGTCCTCGTCGACGGGGCGCAGCTTGTTGACGATCTCGTCGAGCACGCGCCGCTGCTCCTCGATCACCCGGCGCGGCACCGACAGCGCCAGCATGCCCAGGGTATCGCCCACGCGGCCGAGCAGTTCGCACTGCGGCTCCAGCGAAGCCGCATCGGCGCCGGGCTGGCGCTGGAACAGGTCGAGCGCTTCCTTCACGCGCAGCAGGTCGTCCTTCAGCGCCTTCGCCACCGAATCGAGCAGGGCGCGGTTGTGTCCCGCCATCGAGCCGCGGGCGTGTTCCAGTTCGTCGGCGTCGGGCAGCAAATTGTCCAGCGCATAGGTGCGGCGCAGCAGCTCCATGTGCGGGCTGTGCTGGCGCGACTGCGCCACGATGTAAAGCAGGCGGTTGCACAGGTCGTCGGCCTCGCCGCCGCGCAGGCTGTCCTCGCCCTGCTCGATCAGCTGGCGGATGTGCCGGTCGGCCTTGCCGATCAGCTGGCGCAATTCGGCCGCATGCGCCACGAGCATGCCGCGCTCGAGTCCTTCCACCACGCCGGCGGCGATCCACCACAGGCGTCGGCCATGCACGTGGAAGCAGCGCGCGGCGATCGCCAGCAGCGCCTTGCGCATGCCGGCCAGCGGCTGCGCCTGCGACTGGCCGCGGAACCAGGCAAGCATGTGCTGCTGGAACTGCAGGCGCAGCTCGACCAACTCGCCACGGCGTGCCTCGGCCTGCGCCTCGCTCATCGCGGCAGGCGCCTGGGTGGGCAGGAAGGCGTCGAGGTTGGGGCGGAACAGCGCCGATTCGGGCAAGGCCTCCTGGCCGCGGCTGGCGCGCAGGTCGTTCAACAGCGGCAGCAGCACCACCGGCACGTCGCGGTGGCCGCCGGCGAGGCGTTCCAGGTAGTCGGGCAACTGCATCATGCCGCGCATCAGCGCGGTATAGGCTTCCTCGCGCTGCGCGACATGCCCTTCCAGCAGCGCGACCGCCAGCGCTTCCATTTCCGACGCCACCATCGCGGGGCCGGGCAACTCGACCATCCGCAGCGTGCCCTGCACCTGGTGCAGGCCGCTCGCGCAGGCGCGCATGGCTTCGTCGCTGGCCGGGTTGTCGACATAGGATTCCAGCGCTTCGCGAGCATCCGCCAGCGTCTGTTCCAGCTCGGGACGAACCCACTGCAGGGTGGTGAAATCGATGTGGTCTTGAAGTCTCATGCACTTCCCTCAGCGGTTGCGCGGCACGGGGCCGCGCCACCATCGAGACTGCCCCAGTCAGTAAATATCGCCATCATCCCGGCAGCTTGAAGTGCGCTACCGAACGCCGCAGATCGCTGGCCAGCTGCGCCAGCGTACCGATCGAGTCGGCGGTGCGACTGGCGCCCTGCGAGGTCTGCGAGGTGATTTCCCGGATCGCGTTCATCGATTGCGAAATGTCCGTCGCCGCCGCTGACTGCTGACGTGCTGCGCTGGAGATGTTCTGAATCAGCGCGGACAGGTCGTGCGACACGCGCTCGATGTCGCCCAGCGCGCTGCCGGCATCCTCCGCCTTGCGCGCACCGGCCACCACCTCGGCGGTGGTCTGCTCCATCGAGTTCACCGCTTCGTTGGTGTCGGACTGAATCGTCTGCACCAGCGTTTCGATACGCTTGGTCGCGCTGGTCGAGCGTTCCGCCAATCGCTGCACTTCGTCCGCCACCACCGCGAAACCGCGGCCGGCCTCGCCGGCCGAGGCCGCCTGGATCGCCGCGTTCAAGGCCAGGATGTTGGTCTGCTCGGCGATGTCGTTGATAAGTTCCACGATCGAGCCGATCTCCTGCGAGGATTCGCCCAGCCGCTTGATGCGCTTGGAGGTCTCCTGGATCTGGTCGCGGATCGAGTCCATGCCCGAGATCGTCTCGCGCACCACTTCGGCGCCGTGCGAGGCGATCTGCACCGAGCGCTCGGCCACGTCGGCCGACTCGGCGGAGTTCTTCGACACGTGGTCCAGCGAGCTGGCGATCTCGTTGATCGCGCCGGTCGCGGTGCTGATCTGCTGCGCCTGCTGCTCGGCCGCGTCGGCCAGGTGGCGGGCGGTGGTCTGGGTTTCCTGCGCCGACGAGGAGACCTGCTCGGAGGTCTCGTTGATCGTGGTCACCAGGGTGCGCAACTCGTCGATGGCGTAGTTCACCGAGTCGGCGATCGCGCCGGTGATCTCCTCGGTCACCGTGGTCTTCACCGTCAGGTCGCCTTCGGCCAGCGCGCCCATCTCGTCCAGCAGGCGCATGATCGCCTCCTGGTTGCGCTGGTTGAGCGAGGTGGACTCGGCGAAGCGGCGACGCTGGTCGCGCACCAGGCTGACCACCAGCAGCAGGGCGAATGCCACCGCGCCGATCGCGGCCAGCAGGCCCCACCACACGTTCGGGAACAGGCGGCGCAACGGCAGCTTGCCGATCTGCTCGGCGAGGTCGTTCGCGCGCAGCAGCACCGACTGCGAATCCAGCGAGGCCTTGTTGCCGGCCTGCTTCACCGTGGCGAGGTTGCCGGAAGCGGACACCAGCTTGGCCAGCGGATCGGCCAGCTTGCCCCAGTCGTCCTGCATGCCGGTGAGGATCTTGCGCGCGTTGGCGTCGCCGATCGGCCGCACGCCGCTGCCCGGGTTGCCCTCGATCAGGCCCTGCAGCACGCTGCCGTACAGCTGCGCGTCGCGCTGCAGGCCGTCGGCAGCCGCCTGGGCGTTGTCGCCGCCCTGCAGCACTTCCTGCACGCGGCGGATGATGCGGTCGGCCGACAGCATCTGGCGCGAGGTGCCCAGCATCTGCTCGGCACTGCCGTTGCGCTGCTGCAGGATGTTGACCACCTGGTCCATGCTGGAATTGAGCAGCGGCATCTGCTGCGACACGGTGGCCGCGCGCTGGCCGGAGTCGAGCACCACGGCCTTGTTCTGGAGGATCTTGCCGATGTCGCCGTCCAGCTGCTTCCAGGCGCCGTCCAACGCGCTGGCGGCGCGACCGACCGGCGAAGTGTTGTTGTCGGCATAGGCATGCATGCCGGTGGCCGCGTCGCCCTTGTTCAGCTTGCGCACCGCCGAGTCGATCGCGTTGCGGGTGCTTTCCAGCTCCTTGTACGAATCGGCGTTGCCGTCGGACGATTCCAGCGCGAATTTCGCGGTCTGCTGCGACAGCACCTGGATCTGCGTGGTCAGCGCGACCGCCTGGCGATCCTCGCCGTTCTTCACGTTGAGCTGCCAGAAATCCAGTGCCGCGAAGCCGATCGCGACCAGCAACAGGACAATGAGTGCGGTATTCCCACGCTCCTTGCCGACGCCCCCTGTAGTGCTCATGTTCACCTCGTCCGTCTACTTCACCGGATCGGCCCCGCCAGCATGGACGGGAACGGATCCTGGACCTGCCATCTTGGAATTTCCGGCCCCTGGCGGCGCCGGACCTGCTGCATGCGCTCGCCGCGGGATCAGGCCGCGGCCTGGCGGAAATCGGGCGCCCGCACCAGCCGGCTCATGTTGAATATCGCCATCTGCTGCTCCCCCTCGCCCACCCGCTGCTCGGCGAAACGCGCCAGCCGCGGATCGTCTTCCTGCCCGGCCGCACGGCGCTGCTCCGCATCCACCGTGCGCTGGCCGAACACCTCGTCCACCAGCAGGGCCACGCTGCCGCCGCCCTGGCGCACCACCAGCAGGCGGGCACGGTCGGTCTGCGGCGTACGCTCGTCGAACAGGAAACGGCCGAAATCCACCACCGGCATCAGGTTGCCGCGCACGTTCGCCACGCCGAGCAACCACGGCCGGGTGCCGGGCACCGCGGTGAGCGGCGGCATCGCCAGCAGTTCGTTGATCTCGCCGATCTCGCTGACCAGCATGCGCGGCCCCACGCGATAGCCGATGCCGCGCCACAGGCCCGGCGCGTCCATCCGCTCGCGGGTGTCCGAGGCATGCTCCAACGACAGCCGCTCGTAGCGGGCCAGGATCTCGAACGGGGTAAGCCCGGCGGTCGCGTTCATGCCGCGCTCGACAGCAGTTGGTTGATGCAGGCGAGCAGCTCGCCCTCGTTCACCGGCTTGGTGATGAAGGCGCGCGCGCCCTGGCGCAGGCCCCACACGCGATCGGTCTCCATCGCCTTGGTGGTGATCATCACGATCGGCACCTCGGACGTGGCCGGATCACGGGTGAGCGTGCGGGTGGCCTGGAAGCCGTTCATGCCGGGCATGATGACGTCCATGATGACCAGCGCGGGCGGCGTGCTGCGCACGCGCTCGATGCCTTCCTCGGCGTTCCCGACGGAGGCGACTTGATGACCCGCGCGTTCGAGCAGCGTGGTGAGCACGCGCACGTCGGTCGGCGAGTCGTCGATGATGAGGATTTCGGCCACAGGTTCCCCCGAGAATCTGCGGTCAGCGGCTGGGAACCGTACTGACATGGTGATGGATGGCGCCGAGCAGTTCGTCGCGCGTGAATGGCTTGGTGAGGTACTGCTCCGCGCCCACGACGCGGCCGCGCGCCTTGTCGAACAGGCCGTCCTTGGAGCTCAGCATGATCACCGGGGTGCCGCGAAACTGCGGGTTGTTCTTGATCAGCGCGCAGGTCTGGTAGCCGTCCAGCCGCGGCATCATGATGTCGACGAAGATGATGGCCGGCTTCTGGTCGGCGATCTTGGCCAAGGCCTCGAAGCCGTCCACCGCAGTCAGCACGTCGCAGCCTTCCTTCTTCAGCAAGGTCTCTGCCGTGCGACGGATGGTC
The DNA here is from genome assembly GCF_002001105.1 of Rhodanobacter sp. C06. GTDB lineage: Bacteria > Pseudomonadota > Gammaproteobacteria > Xanthomonadales > Rhodanobacteraceae > Rhodanobacter_A. Next base: position 18,864 of record NZ_MUNP01000066.1, read on the forward strand.
TTGGAGTCATCGATCACCATGACCCGCAGGCCGGCCAGACCATTCGCGTTCGCGTTCAGATTCATTACTCCCCCCCTGTCACCCAAAGACGGGTCCAGGACAACCACCAAGACAGGCAACAAGCATGCCGCCGGTGCACATGACAAAACAAGACAAGCATCGCGATCCGCGACACCCGCTCTGCGGCGGGATGCACAGGCCTCGTTGTTTACTGCCTGCCTGCCAGCGCGTCAAGCAACATTCGCGTCACGAGGGGTCCCGCGAGCGCGCAATGTGACCCTCACCGGCAGGCTTGAACCTTCTGCGGCACAAGGGATGCTCCAATCAACCCAGGAACGGTGCGCAGGCTTGTCGCGACCGGCGGCGTGGGCGAACATCGTCCTCCCCGTCGCCGGCGCTCCGCGCCGCAAGACCTTTCGCGGAGAATCACGATGCCCCTCTCGGTCGCGGTGCTGATGGACCCCATCGGCGCGATCAAGCCGGCCAAGGACACCAGCCTGGCCATGCTGCTGGAGGCGCAGCGCCGCGGCCACACGCTGCACTACCTGGAACAGGGCGACCTGGCGCTGCGCGACGGCGCGCCATGGGCGCGGCTGCGCCCGCTCGCGGTGCGCGACGATGCGCACGACTGGTTCAGCCTCGGCGAGGCGCGCTGGCGCGACCTGCGCGAGCTGGACATCGTGCTGATGCGCAAGGATCCGCCGGTCGATGCCCAGTTCATCTACGACACCATGGTGCTGGAGGCGGCCCAGCGCGGCGGCGTGAACGTGGTGAACGACCCGCGCGCCTTGCGCGACTGCAACGAGAAGCTGTTCGCGCTGCAGTTTCCCGAATGCTGCGCGCCCACCCTGGTTTCGCGCGATCCGGCCGACCTGCGCCGCTTCGTGGCCGAACACGGCGAGGCGGTGCTGAAGCCGCTGGACGGCATGGGCGGGCGCGGCATCTTCCGCGTGAAGGCCGGCGACAGCAACCTGAATTCGATGCTGGAGACCCTGCTGGCCGGCGGCCCGCACGGCGAGGGCCGGCACTTCGCCATCGCGCAGAAGTTCATCCCGGCGATCAGTGCGGGCGACAAGCGCATCCTGCTGATCGACGGCGAGCCCGTGCCCTACGCGCTGGCGCGCATCCCGCAGGGCGACGAGTTCCGCGGCAACCTCGCCGCCGGCGGCCGCGGCGAAGGCGTGCCGCTCAGCGAGCGCGACCGCTGGATCGCCGCCCAGGTGGCGCCGGAACTGCGCCGGCGCGGCCTGCGCTTCGTGGGTCTGGACGTGATCGGCGATTTCCTCACCGAGATCAACGTCACATCGCCGACCTGCGCGCGCGAGCTGGATGCGCAATTCGGGCTTAATATCGCGGGCCTGCTGTTCGATGCCCTCGAGCAGCGCCCTGCTGGAAGCCGCGCTCCGTGAGTTCCACCGCTGCACGCCCCGCCGCCGACCCGATCGGCGCGACCCTGCTGTTCTCGCTGCTGCTGCATGGCGTGCTGCTGCTGGGCATCACGTTCCATTTCGCCAAGCCCACGCCCAGCCTGCCCACGCTGGACGTCACCCTGGTCAACGTGGCCAACCGCGAGGCGCCGGACCAGGCCGATTTCCTGGCCCAGGCGAACAACCGCGGCGGCGGCACCAGCGACCATGCGGCGCGGCCCTCGCAACCGTTCTCCGGCGCGCTGCCCAAGCCCGATCCCGGCACGGCGATGCGGAACATCGACGCCGCCACGCCGCAGCCGCGCGAGGCCACGCCGCAGCGCATGGTCACCACCAGCGGCCAGAGCCGTTTCAGCGTGGCCAGCGACACCGCGCAGACCGAGGTGCCGCCGCAGGACGCGCCCAGCGCGCAGGAGCTGCGCCGCCAGCAGGAGATGGCCCAGCTCGCCGCCGAACTGCGCCACCAGACCCAGGCCTATGCCAAGCGCCCGCGCAAGAAATACATCTCGGCCAACACGAAGGAGTATGTCTATGCCGCCTACATGCGCGGCTGGTCCGACCGCGTGCAGCGGGTGGGCAACCTCAACTACCCGGAAGAGGCGCGCCGGCGCGAGCTGCACGGCGACCTGCTGCTCACGGTAGGCATCAACCGCGACGGCAGCATCCACAGCATCGACGTGATCAGCAGCTCCGGCCAGCCGCTGCTGGACGCCGCGGCGGAGCGCATCGTGCGGCTGGCCGCGCCGTTCCCGCCACTGCCGCCCGAGGCGAAGGTGGACGAGCTCTACATCACCCGCACCTGGCAGTTCCTGCCGGGCGGCGTGCTGCGAAGCAAATAGATCGCGGCGCAACTGCCGACTCTTCACGGTACGGGCTTACAATGAGCGCATGAGCCGCACCGAACCGCCCACCCTCACCGGCCACTTCCTGATCGCCATGCCCGGGCTGGCCGAGCCGCCGTTCTCGCGCGGCGTGGCCCTGCTGTGCCAGCACAGCGAGGAAGGCGCGGTGGGCCTGCTGGTGAACCAGCTCTCGCAGTACCGCCTCGGCGACGTGCTGGCGCAGATGAAGCTGGAGTGCAGCGATCCCGAATTGGCCGACGCGCCGGTGCTGATCGGCGGCCCGGTGCAGCAGGAACGCGGCTTCGTGCTGCACCGCGAGCCCGGCCACTGGGAGTCCAGCTACCGCATCAACGCTTCGTGGTCGGTGACCACCTCGCGCGACATCCTGGTGGCGATGGCCGCCGGCGAAGGTCCGCGCCAGGCGATCATGGCGCTGGGCTACGCCGGCTGGGACGCCGGCCAGCTGGAGCAGGAGCTGATGGCGAACGCCTGGCTCACCGCCGAGGCCTGCGAACGGGTGGTGTTCGACACCCCGCTGGAGGACCGCTGGAGCGCCGCCGCCGGCCTGGTCGGCGTCGACCCGCTGCAGCTGCCCGGCTACGCGGGCCACGCATGAGCTGTGCCTTCGGCTTCGACGTCGGCAGCAAGCTGATCGGCGTGGCGGTGGGCAATGCGCTCACCGCCAGCGCCCGCGCGCTCGCCGTGCTCGCGGTGCGCGACGGCGAACCGGAATGGCCGCAACTGGATGCGCTGCGCGGCGACTGGTTGCCCGACACCCTGGTCGTGGGCCTGCCGCTCACGCTGGCCGGCGAGGAACAGCCTGCCAGCCGGCGCGCCCGCCGCTTCGCCGCGGCGCTGCAGCAACGCTATGCCCTGCCGGTGGCGCTGATCGACGAGCGCCACAGCTCGCAGGAGGCCGCGCGCCGCTTCGCCGCCGCCCGCGCCGCGGGCCTGAAGCGCCGCCGCGATGCCGCGGCGATCGACGCCGAGGCCGCCGCCGTGATCCTCGAACGCTGGTTCGCCGAACCTGCGTCCACTTCCGATCTTTCCACTCCCGCCGCCCCGCCATGACCACACGCCTGCGCCACCTCACCACGCTGGAACACCTGCCGCGCGCCAGCATCGAGCGCCTGCTCGATCGCGCCATCGCGGTGCGCGACGCCTGCGCGCACGGCACCCGCAAGCTGGACACGCTGGCCGGGCGCACCGTGCTCAACCTGTTCTTCGAGCCGTCCACGCGCACCCGCACCTCGTTCGAGCTGGCCGCGCGCCGGCTGGGCGCCGACGTGCTCAACTTCGACCTTGGCTTCTCCTCCACCGCCAAGGGCGAGGCCCTGTACGACACCTTGCACACGCTGGAGGCCATGCACCTGGACGCGATCGTGGTGCGCCACAAGGTCTCCGGCACGCCGGACGAACTGGTGCGCCACGCGATGAGCGGCGTGTCGGTGGTCAACGCCGGCGACGGCAACCGCGCGCATCCCACCCAGGGCCTGCTCGACGCGCTGACCATCCGCCAGCACCGGCCGGACTTCGAGAACCTGGTGGTGACGATCTGTGGCGACATCCGCCACTCGCGCGTGGCGCGTTCGGACGTGCACGCGCTCACCGCGCTGGGCACGGGCGAGATCCGCCTCTGCGGCCCCGCCGCGTTGCTGCCGGAAGCCTCGGAATTCCCGCAGTGCCGCTTCACCGAGGATTTCGACAGCGCGATCGCGGGCGCCGACGTGGCGATCATGCTGCGCCTGCAGAAGGAGCGCATGGCCGCCACCGAGCTGCCCGACGAAGCCGCCTATTTCAGCCGCTACGGCCTGGACAACCGCCGCCTCGCGCGCGCCGCCAAGGGCTGCCTGGTGATGCACCCCGGCCCGCTCAACCGCGGCATCGAGATCGCCGACGAGGTGGCCGACGGCGCGCAGTCGCGCATCCTCGAACAGGTGGCCAACGGCGTGTTCGTGCGCATGGCGGTGCTGGCCGAGCTGCTGGCGCGCTGACCGCCGCTCCCGGCGCATCACGCGGACGGTCGGATGGCCGTCCGTCTTGCACCGCAGCAAGCCGCAAAGCGGGCATAATTGCACGCAGCGGCATCCACCATCGGGGAACACCATGCAATCGAGGACGCGCTTCATCGCGCTGGGACTGGCCTGCGTCGCACTGGCGGCCTGCTCGCACAAGGACAAGAACGCGCCGCTGGCCTTCGTGCCGGCCGACACGCCGTACGTGGCCGCCAACCTGGATGTGCTGGACGACGACACGCGCCAGGCGCTGCTCGCCCAGGCCGATCTGCAGCTGCCCTCGCAGGTGGCCCAGATGGAAGCCTTCGCCACGCGCGAACAGGCCAACGATCCCGATGCCGCGCGCCTGGTGCGCGCCTTCACCGCCGAACTCAAGGGCAAGACCATCGAGGCCTTCGCCCAGGCCAACGGCTTCGACCTCAAGGGCCGCTTCGCGCTCTACGGCGAGGGCATGGCCCCGGTGCTGCGCTTCGAACTGACCGACCCGAAGGCTTTCGAGGGCTTCGTGGGCCGGTTGGAAACCGCCTATGGCAAGCGGCTCGATACCGCCACCATCGGCACGCAGAGCTACCGCAGGCAGTTGTTCCCCGCCTCCGGCACCGAGCTGGTGCTCGCCGTGGTCGGCAAGCAGATGGTGGCGGCGATCCTCCCGGTCGACGCCGCCACGCCGCTGCTGCGCCAGACCCTGGGCCTGGACCGCCCGGCGAAAAGCCTGCAGGACGACGGCCGGCTCGCCGCGCTGGCCAAGGACAAGGGCTACGCGAAGTGGCTGGTCGGCCAGCTCGACCTCACCCGCGCGCTGCCGCTGGTGATTTCCGGCAGCGACCCGCTGGTCGCCGCGATCGAGCACGCCCATGCCGGCGCCGAGTCGGCGAAGACCGGCGAGCCGGTGGCGAACCTCCTGAAGACCTCACCGAGTTGCGCTCCCGAGGCCAGCCGCATCGCCGCGCGCGTGCCGTCGATCAGCTTCGGCTACACCCGGCTTGACGCGAAGCACCAGGACGGCCGCTTCGACGTGGCGCTGGCCGACGACATCGCCAAGGCCTTCAGCGGCCTCAAGGTGGAGCTGCCCGGCCTCGGCGGCGGCAGCGCGGCGCCGTTCGACCTCAGCCTCGCGCTGCCGGTGGTTGCGCTGCGCACGTTCTGGTCGGCCCAGGCCGACGCGGTGGCGGCCAAGCCGTTCACCTGCCCGATGCTGGTCGACCTCAACGACGGCTTCGCCAAGCTGGGCGAGGCGATGCCGAAGGCGGCGCTCCCGCCGTTCGGCAACCTGCTCGGCCTGCGCCTTGCGCTGGACAGCCTGAGCGCGGACAAGACCAGCAGCCTGCCGGACTTCAGCGGCCGCGTGGTGCTCGGCACCAGCGATCCCAGCGGCCTGCTCGCCACCGGACAGATGATGGTGCCCGCGCTGGCCAAGCTGAAACCCGGCGCCGGCGGTGCGCCGGTGGCGCTGCCGAAGGACATGGCCACCATGCTCGGCCAGCCGGCTTGGCTGGCGACCGGCGACAAGGCCCTCGCGCTCGGCATCGGCGTCGGCGAGGACGCCAAGCTCGCCGCCACGCTGCACGATCCGGCGGGCGGCGCCGGCCAGATGCTGCGCATGCATCTCTCCGGCGCGATGTACCTGGACTGGCTGAAGTTCATGGAGATGAAGTCCGACAGCCTCGCCGCCGCCGCCGCCGAGATGAGCAAGAGCGACGAACCCACGATCAACGGCGACACCACGCCTGCCGACGAGGCCGCCCAGGCCGCCGCCGACGCGGCCCGCTCCAAGGCGCAGTTCACCGCGATGGAAGCCCAGGCGCAGCGCGTGGACAGCATCGACGCCGAGGCGCACGTGGACGACAGCGGCCTGGTGATCACCAGCCACACCACGTTGAAATAAGCCAAGCCACACGGCCTCGACGAAGAAGGCGCCCGACGGGCGCCTTCTTCGTTTCGATGAACCTGTAGGAGCGCACTCTGTGCGCGAATGCTCTGGTGCTTCGATCAGGGCAAAAGCCATTCGCGCACAGGGTGCGCTCCTACAACAAGAGCGGGCCGCTTCCGGCGTTCCTCATGCGAATCAGCGCTGCAGCAAGCCGCCGCCGAAGTTGTCGCCGCCGCGGGTCTGCTCCACTTCCACGCCCTCCAGGCCCTGCGACAGCGTGTGCGCGTCGCCGCCCTGGGCCAGCTTGATGCGCAGGCGCACCTCGTTCGCGCTGTCGGCGTGGCGCAGCGCGTCCTCGTAGCTGATCTCGCCGGCGTGGTAGAGCTCGACCAGGCTCTGGTCGAAGGTCTTCATGCCGAGCAGGGTGGACTCCTTCATCACTTCCTTCAGCTTGTGGATCTCGCCCTGGCGGATGTAGTCCTGCACCAGCGGCGTGCCCAGCAGGATCTCCACCGCCACCCGGCGCGCCTTGCCGTCCGGCGTGGGGATCAGCTGCTGCGCCACCACGCCCTTGAGGTTCAGCGACAGGTCCATGAACAGCTGCTCGCGGCGATCCGCGGGGAAGAAGTGCAGGATGCGGTCCATCGCCTGGTTCGCGTTGTTCGCATGCAGGGTGCACAGCACCAGATGGCCGGTTTCGGCGAACGCGATCGCGTGCTCCATCGTCTCGCGCGTGCGCACCTCGCCGATCATGATCACGTCCGGTGCCTGGCGCAGGGTGTTCTTCAGCGCGTTGTCCCAGCTGTCGGTGTCGATACCGATCTCGCGCTGGGTGATGATGCAACCCTCGTGCTTGTGCACGTATTCGATCGGGTCCTCGATCGTGATGATGTGGCCGGTCGAGTTCTGGTTGCGGTAGCCGATCATCGACGCCAGCGAGGTCGACTTACCGGTGCCGGTGCCGCCCACGAAGACGATGATGCCGCGCTTGGTCATCGCCAGCTGCTTGATCACCGGCGGCAGGTTCAGCTCCTCGACGGTGGGGATCTTCGACTCGATCCGGCGCAGCACCATGCCCACGCAGTTGCGCTGGTAGAAGCACGATACGCGGAAGCGGCCCACGCCCTGCGCGGAGATCGCGAACTGGCACTCGTGGGTCTTCTCGAACTCCTCGCGCTGCGAGGGCGTCATCACGTTGAGCACCATGTCGCGCGACTGCTGCATCGACAGCGGGCTCTGCGTGATCGGCACGATGCGCCCCTGCACCTTCATCGACGGCGCCACGCCGGCGGTGATGAACAGGTCCGAGGCCTGCTTGTGCACCATCAGCTTGAGGAAGGAGGTGAAATCGAACTCGCTCATGGTCTGGTCTCCTCCGGGAGACGCGAATCAGTGGAACGGCTGCGGTATCGTGATCTTGCCTGCCCGCGCCTAGCGGAACAGATCCTTGTTCTTGGCGTAACCATACGCCTCCTGGCGCGCCACCTGGCCGCGCTTGACCAGGTCCTGCAGGCACTGGTCCAGGGTCTGCATGCCGAACTGCTGGCCGGTCTGGATCGCCGAATACATCTGCGCCACCTTGTCCTCGCGGATCAGGTTGCGGATCGCCGGCACGGCCACCATGATCTCGTGCGCCGCCAGGCGGCCGCCGCCGGTCTTCTTCAGCAGCGACTGCGAAATCACCGCGCGCAGCGATTCGGACAGCATCGAACGCACCATCGGCTTCTCGCCGGCGGGGAACACGTCGATGATGCGGTCGATGGTCTTGGCCGCCGAGCTGGTGTGCACGGTGGCGAACACCAGGTGGCCGGTTTCCGCCGCGGTCAGCGCGAGGCGGATCGTCTCCAGATCGCGCAACTCGCCCACCAGGATGAAGTCCGGGTCCTCGCGCAGCGCCGAGCGCAGCGCCTCGTTGAAACCGTGCGTGTCGCGGTGCACCTCGCGCTGGTTGACCAGGCACTTCTGCGAGGTGTGCACGAACTCGATCGGGTCCTCGATCGTGAGCATGTGCCCGTATTCGTTCTTGTTGATGTGGTCGACCATCGCCGCCAGCGTGGTCGACTTGCCCGAGCCGGTCGGGCCGGTCACCAGGATCAGGCCCTGCGGCTGCTCGATCAGCTCCTTGAACACCTTCGGGCAGCCGAGATCCTCCAGCGTGAGCACCTCGGAGGGAATCGTGCGGAACACCGCGCCGGCGCCGCGGTTCTGGGTGAATGCGTTGACGCGGAAACGCGCCAGGCCCGGGATCTCGAACGAGAAGTCGGTTTCCAGGAACTCCTCGTAGTCGCGCCGCTGCTTGTCCGACATGATGTCGTACACCAGCGAATGCACCTGCTTGTGTTCCAGCGGCGGGATGTTGATGCGGCGCACGTCGCCGTCCACGCGGATCATCGGCGGCAGGCCGGCGGACAAGTGCAAGTCCGAAGCCTTGTTTTTCACCGAGAAGGCAAGCAGTTCGGCGATATCCATCTGTGGTTCCCCTCGACCCGTCGTCGGATGCTGTGGCGATGGCTGCGGCGGAAAGGCGAGGTGCGGTCGCCGCGCGCATTGCGCGCATGCGACCCGGCCATCCGGCTCCCCCTTGCAGCGAGCCGATACTACTCGCGGCACGGGTCGCGCGGCCAGCCTTCGCGGAGGTTTGCGCACTTCGTCACCGAAACCGCCGCGACGCACGGCGGCACGGCCTCCGGTAAGGTATGCGGCCGTCTCCTCCATCCAGGATTTTCCCCATGACACGCATCGCCTTCATCGGCGGCGGCAACATGGCCCGCAGCCTGATCGGCGGCCTGCTCGCCACCGGCCATGCGGCGGCCGACATCCGCGTGGCCGACCCGCTGGCCGAAACGCGCGAACGGCTGGGCCGCGACTTCGGCGTGGCGACCTTCGCCGAGAACCGGCTCGCGGTGGCCGACGCCGACGTGATCCTGCTGGCGGTGAAGCCGCAGGCCATGCCCAAGGTGCATGGCGAGCTGCGCCACGCCCTGCAGGGGCGGCGACCGCTGGTGATCTCGATCGCCGCCGGCGTGCGGCTGGACCAGCTCGAACGCTGGCTGGGCGCGCTGCCCATCGTCCGCTGCATGCCGAACACCCCGGCGCTGATCGGCGCCGGCGCCACCGGCCTGTGCGCGAACGGCCGGGTCAGCCCCGCACAGAGGGCGCAGGCGCAGCACATCCTGGCCGCCGCCGGGCTCACCCGCTGGATCGCCGACGAGACGCTGATGGACACCGTCACCGCGCTGTCCGGCTCCGGCCCCGCCTACTTCTTCGCCCTGGTCGAAGCGCTGGAAGACGCCGCCGTAGCGCAGGGCCTGCCGCGCGACACCGCCCGCGCGCTGGCTGCGCAGACCTGCCTCGGCGCCGGCCGCATGCTCACTGAAAGCGGCGAAGACCCCGCCGAACTGCGCCGCCGCGTCACCTCGCCGAACGGCACCACCCAAGCCGCGCTGGAAAGCTTCGCCGCCGACGGGCTGCCGCGCATGACTGCCCGCGCCATTGCCGCCGCCACCCGCCGCGGCACGGAACTCGCCGCCGCCCTGGATCAGGAATCACATTCGTGAGCTACCTCCTCAACGCCTTCGCGCTGCTGGTCGAACTCGCCTTCGACGCCGTCGCCACGCTGTTCCTGTTGCGCGCCGCCGCCGAAGCCTGCCGCGCCGACTTCCACAACCCGCTCAGCCAGTTCATCTACCGATACACCAACCCGGTGCTGGCGCCGATCCGCCGCGTGCTGCCGAACTGGCGCCGCCTCAACCTCGCCGCCCTGCTGGTGGCGTGGCTGGCGATGCTGCTGAAGCGGCTGGTGCTGTTCGCGCTGATGGGGCTGCTGCCGCACTTCCTTGGCCTGCTCGTGCTGTCGCTGGCCGAACTGCTCGACTTCGCCCTGCTGTTCTACCTGGTGCTGGTGTTCGGCTGGTCGCTGATGAGCATGTTCGCCCCCGACCAGCGCCAGCCGCTGCAGCGCTTACTCGGTGTGATCGTCGATCCGCTGCTGCGGCCGCTGCGCGGTCGGCTGGTGGTGGGGATGATCGACTTCTCGCCGACCGTGGTGATCATTGGTTTGCTGCTGGCGCGGATTCTGGTGGCGGCGCCGCTGCTGGATCTCGGGATGCGGTTGGCGGTGGTGGGCTGACGCCCGCGTGTTCTCTCCTCTGCCGCTCGATACTCCCCCTCTCCCCCAACAGCTTCATCGTTGGGGGAGAGGGATGGGGTGAGGGGGTAGGCCTTGCCTCTATGCTTCGCCAGTTTCAAAGCAGTTTCGTGCGCCTGCCGGCGCCCGAGTCACTTTTCTCTTGCGTGGCCAAGAGAAAAGTAACCCAAAGAGAAGGCCACCCCGGTTGGCGCGTTCCGTCCATCCATGGACGGAACGTCCGTGAGGCGTGGCCGGGCTTTTCGAGCGGGCTCCTGCCCGCGCGAAAAGGCGTTGCCCTCCCTGGCAACGCCCGCTGCGCGGCCTGATCGTCCCCGCCTCACCGCCGCCCAGGGGCCCCGGAAAGGCAGGCGCGCATCCTGCGCGCCAGAAGCGAGCGAGGCGTGCATATCTGACCTTTTGGGGTGATAAGAGATATCACCTCGTTTTGCAGATATACACGCTGGCACATCGACGACTGCTAGCCGACCGAGCCGTCCAACGCATTGTCCGCACAATGGATTTCTTCACTTGACGGTGGGCCGCTGACGTGGAGCATGGGTTGCATATGCCCCGATCCGGGGTCTACTAAGCGTTAGACCATGACCCACCCAAAATACATAGCCCAAGATACCTGGAGTCAAGATATCGCTGTGCTCATCGCGGATGCATTGGTTGACGCAAAGGTCATCGACAAGCCAGCCATGGAGAGGGCGGCAAGCATCATCGCAGAAGAGATTTTTGTACGACTCACAGTGGGTGACTACCCGCCACACATCAAAGAGTAGTTGCGGGGCATGGCATTCCACACGGATATGCCGCGTCTAACATCTCCGTAGGAGACTTCCCCGTCAAGCCGGGTGCATGACGCTTCTGCCCTGGGCTTTCGGGCGACTGCCGGTGCTGGGGATTTTCTGGTGCTTCGTACTGCGCGTCAGTGCTTCGCGGCCTGCTACGTG
>NZ_MUNP01000078.1 GCF_002001105.1 Rhodanobacter sp. C06
GCGTGCGGTGGACGATGGGAATGATCCGTATGGGCGACGACGCCGAGAGAACGTCCTCCCATGCTGGCATGGGAGGACGTTCTCTCGGCGTCGTCGCCCATACGGAGCATTCCCATCGTCCACCGCACGCAGGCCGCAACCCGCGACACGGCACCGCCCGGCCCCGACCGGGACGGCACGCTTGCGCTCGACCTGGCGACCACGGCGCGCCTGCGCCAGCTGCGCTGGCGCGAGCCGCCGCGCGGCTATCGGCTGGCGTGGCTGGTGCTTGCGGTCGTGGTGCTGCTGCACCTGGTGTTCGCGGCGATGGTGTGGCTGGCGATGCGCCCGCCGCCGTCGCGGCCGGGGCCGGCAGCGCCGGTCACCGACGTGCTCGAGGTGCGTTTCATTCCCGCGGCCACCGCGCCGGCCGCGAAGGCGCCGCCGCCGGCCGTGCCGTTGCCACCGCCGCCGCGCACGCCGTCGCGGCATGCCGCCGAACCGGCGGCGAAGAACGCGCTCAGCGTGCAACTGCCCGCGCCGGCGGCCAGCGTGGCGCCGCCTCGGCTGTTCGACCGCAATGGCCAGGCCATGCTGCCGGCCAGTGCCGCCAGCGCGCCCGTGCCCGAGTACGTGCAGGGCATGCCGCGGGGCGACACGCGGATCATGCGGCACGACAGCCCGGTGAAATACCAGGCCACCCGCTTCGAGAAGGACTGGGGCAACGGCAGCAGCAACGCCATCGACGACGTGTTGCAGAAGGCCGTGGACAAGACCACGGTGAAGCACACCTTCCACCCGCTGCCTGGCGTCCGCATCCACTGCGCGGTCTCGCTGGCGATGCTGGCCGGCGGTTGCGGCGGCGATCCGCCTCCGCCGCCGTCGCCGAAGGACGGCGACGTGCGCCTGAACATGGCGCCGGCGCCGTTGGCGCCAAACCCGAACGCGCCCAGGCCGCCGCCGCTGTCCAGGTGCATCGCGCTGTACCGCGCCGGCAAGCCGCTCGCCGACGGCTGTCCCAGCGACACGCCGATCCGCGCGGTGGACGAGGAGTTGCGCGAGCAGCGCGCGAAGCAGACAAGGCAGTCGGCGGGGCAATAGAAGTTGCGGCAGTGGCCGCTACACTCGCCGCATGCCGCTGCCCACGGACCCGAACGCACCGCACCCGCCCGCCCAGCGGCCGGCGCAGGTGCTGCTGAATTCGCCACTGGCTGCTTCCTCGCACATGCTCAACCAGCGGGCGCGGAAGCGGCCACGGCCGCCCGTGTTGTGGCGGCGCGTGTTCGCGCTCGCCGGCAGCCTGCTGGTGCACCTGGTGTTCCTGTTCGCCTTCATCCTGGGGCCAGCGTGGGAACCGCCGCCGGTGGGCGAGGCGCCGGCGGCGAAGATGAAGCTGCGCTTCATCGAGTTGCCGGATCTCGCGCCGCCGCCGCCGCCGAAGGGCGAACCGCCGCGCCAGGCGGGGCCGGTGCACCAGGGCCACGCGGCGACGAGCCCGGGCGTGCGGCGCAGTGCGAGTGCGACCGTGCGGCCGGCGCCTGCCGTCGCCGCGCAAGCGGCGGCCGTGCCGCCCGCGAAGGCGGTCGCCGCTCCCCCGCCGCCGCCCAGCCTGCCGCAACCGGCGCCCGTGCCGCAGCTGCAGCCGGTGCCGCTGGCGAACCAGCCGCCGCCGGTGAACCTGCCCAAGCCCACGCTGCAGCCGCCGGTGCCGCCGAAGTTCCAGCCGCAACCTGTGCGTGCACCGCAGGCCGAAGGCAACCAGCCGATGCCGCCACCGCCTTCGCTGGCGCTGCCCACGCTGCCGCCGCAGGCACCGCCCGTGGTCGCGCCGCCCAGCGTGGCGCTGGACCGCGTGGCACCGAACACCGTGGCGCCGGCCATCGCGCAGCCCATGCACGTGGATCTGCCCGCGGCGCCGCCCGCGCCCGAGTTGCAGGCCGTGCCGCTGCCGGCGCAAGCCGCGCCGCAGGTGAGCCTGCAGACCACGCTGAATGCACCCGCGCCGAACGCACCACGGCAACTGCCGAAACTGCAGGCACCGGCGCCGGTCGAGGTCGCGGAGCAGCCGCTCGCCGCGGTCCCGCAGACCGCGCCCGCCGCGCCCAGCGTGACGCCGGCGCCCAAGGCCACGCTGGAGATCGCCAACGAACAGGCGCTCACCCGGATCAGCCAGCCGGCGCCGGTGGCATTGTCGCGTGCCGAAAGCACGCCGGCACCGGCCAATCCATCGACCACCGCACCGGCGCCCACCGCGACTGTCGCGCCGAGCGAGATTGCCGCCAAGACGGGCGAAACCGCCGCGCCGGACGTCAGCACCGCGCCGAACGCAAACCCGCAGGGCAGCGACAACGCCCGCCCCGGCGAGCCGCAAGGCAGCAGCCGCGTCAGCGAGACGGCCAGCGTGCACGGCAACGGCCCGCCGACCTCGCACGGCCTGGGCCACGCGACGACGGGCGCCCCAGGCAAGGGCGAGGGCGAGCAGCCCGGCGAGCACGAAGGTGCCGGTGCGAGCAACGGCGCCCAGCCATCCGGCCAGGCGCCGGGCAGCGTGCCGGAATACGTGCAGCTCAAACCCACCGGCGACACCAACGTCATGCGCCACAAGATCAAGGGCATCAGCTACAAGCCCACAAGCTTCGACCCGTACTGGACGCCACCCGGCGAGAGTTCGATCGACACCGCGCTGCGCCAGGCGGCCGAAAAGACCACGTTGCAGCACACCTTCCACCTGCCGCGCGGCATCCGCATCAAGTGCAAGGTGATGCCTTTGGTGCCGGTGGCGCTGCTGGGTTGCGGAGACGCCGACTCGCCGCCGCCGGCCGCGGCGCAGAAGGTCTACGACCGGCTCAACCTGCCGGCCGTGCCCGGCGGCAGCGTGCCCAGCGTGCCGCCGCCCGCGCCGGCGGCGAGCGCGGCAGCACCGGCATCCGTGGTGCTGGACAACCGCGTGCAATGCGCCGAGGCGCGCGTCACCGGCGGCCTGATGCCGCCCGGCTGTCCGCCGACCGAGCCGGTGGTGAAGGGACACGTGCCGGCCACTTCGTCGAGCTCGTGGGTGCCGGCCAGCGACCAGTTCCATTGAGGGTTGCCACGTATCCTGCTGCGTGCAGCCAGAGAACTTGCCCGATCGAGGCGTATGCTTTTGCCCGCTTGGTCGGGAGGTCGGATAGTGATCCGGTTGGTGCGACGCATGCTTGACGAGGTTGCGCTTCGAGTCTGCGCAGGGCTCGCGACGTGTCTGGTTTGGCACGTCGCATCGGCAGCAGTGGCGAAACCGTTGCCGTCGGCTGAAATCGACCGAGTGGTGGTCGCGGCGATTCCAACGTGGCAGGGCAAGCCGGCAGAGGTGCTTGATCGTCTGGATTTGAGCGAGCCGTTTGCGACGGTCAGCCAGTGGACGCTCGTGGTGGCGCGTGATCCTGACCCGAGTGCAATGCCGGGGTTCACGGATCCAGGCGCGCTGGCGGTCTGCTTGGTCAAGACGCTGGCTGTGGAGTGTTCCGAGAAATACGGCCCCACGAAAACCTACCCGGGGACGAACACGGCGTACGCCCTGCGCACGGCCAAGGTGGTGCATGCGGGCGCGAGGGAAAACGCCCCGCTGTTGCTGCTGCAGACTTGCTCGACGTCCGGCATGAACGGTAATTGCGACATCCGCACGGTGCTGTACGCCTACGACCGTGGTGCGGATCGCTTCCACCCGGTGTTTGTCAACGACACACGCGGCAGCAACAACAATCAAGACGCGCGCTTCGTCGAGCACGGCCCACTGCGCGGCGACGTGATTGTGAACTATCCCACCGGCCATGCGCCCTACGCCTACTGGATCGAGGTCTATGCGCGGCGTGGCGTGGGCGACTACACGCGCATCCTGCGCTATCGCGGGCATACGGGCTATGGTGATGGCAACGCGTTGGCCGTCGCCGATTCCGAGATGCCAGAAATCCTGCGGCGGCTGGGAAAATGGCAGCTGGGCGATACGCTGCCGGTGCCGCCGCAGCCACCGAAGGGCTGCGACCGGCTGATTCTTCGGCGCGGCGTGGAATGGTGTGACTTCGCCTCGCGCTGACACGTGCAGATTTCGCTCAGGCCGTGTCCAGTGCGAGATGGGCGCGTCGTCCCAGCGCCGTGGCGATGTTCACCAGCGCATCGAGCGAGAAGCAGGATACGCGGCCGCGCAGCAGATCGTTGATGCGCGGCTGGGTCACGACGC
Source organism: Rhodanobacter sp. C06 (assembly GCF_002001105.1). GTDB lineage: Bacteria > Pseudomonadota > Gammaproteobacteria > Xanthomonadales > Rhodanobacteraceae > Rhodanobacter_A. Next base: position 4,193 of record NZ_MUNP01000078.1, read on the forward strand.
AGCGCTCGGCCGCTTCGCTCTGCTTCCAGCCGCTGGCGCCGATGATGGCGACGATTTGCTGCATCAGTTCGGCCCGGGCACGCAGGTTTGCCGCCTGCTCCGGCGTGTAGGCGATGGCATCCCATACGGTGGCATAGGTTTCGTGATTGCTCATGGCGAACCTCCGCTTAGTTCGGCGTAACGGGCCCGCGCCAGGTCGATCAAGCTTGCGCGCTCCTCAGGACAGCCGCAGGAATTCCTTCATCAGCGGCAGCCTGCGCACGCGCACCGCGCTGACGCGGAACACCGCGTTGGCGAGCGCGGGGGCCGCGGTGGGCATGGCGAGGAAGCTGGCGCCGGTGGGCGGGCGGTTGCCGCCGTCGACCACGATCACTTCGACGCTGTTCGGCAGCTGGGCCATGCTGGCGAGCGGGTAGCTCTTCCAGTCGCGCTGCTGGACCTGGCCGTCCTTGTAGGTGATGGCGAGGTTGAGCGCGGTGGAAAGCGCGTCCAGCGTGGCGCCGGCGACCTGGCCTTCGAGGCCGAGCGGGTTGATCACGCGGCCCACGTCCACCGCGCAGACGACGCGCGCGATGGCCAGCTTGTCGCCTTGCAGCGAGGTCTCGATGGCGTGCGCCACGTAGGCGCCGTCCATGTGCCAGCACGCGAGCCCCAGGCCGTTGACGCTGCGCAGCCAGTTCTTCCACTCGATGCGGTCGGCGACCAGCTGCAGCACGTTGCGCAGGCGGCCGGTGTCCAGCATGCCGCCGTTCTTCAGCGCGATGTTGCGCGGCTCGCCGAGCAGACGCAGGCGGGTCTTGAGCGGGTCCTCGCGCAGCTGGTGGGCGAGCTCGTCGATGAAGCTCTCCGCGGCGAACGCGTTGGCGAGCTGCGGCATCGCGCGGTGCGGGCCGCGCGGCAGCGTGGATTCCAGCGCGTACCAGTCGCTTCGGTAGTTCGGCACCAGTCCGGCTGGCAACTGGTCGGGCAGCACTTCGGACGTCCACAAGCGGTCGGCGGGTACGCTGCGGCCAGTGAGCGCGGAGGCGCTGGCGAGGCGCTGGTTCCAGGCGACGATGTTGCGCTTGGCGTCGATGATCGCACCGATCTTGTGCACGCTGGCGGAGCGGTACCAGTCGTGGGCGAAGTCCTGCTCGCGCGTCCACAGCAGGCGCACGGGCTTGTTCACCGCCTGGGCCAGCATCACCGCCTCGGCCACGTAGTCGTGGTCGAGCCGGCGGCCGTAGCCCCCGCCCACGCGCGGCACGCGGATCTCGATCTTGCCGGCGGCGAGGCCGGTGAGGCGCTGCACCACGGCCCAGGCCTGCTGCGGCGCCTGGGTGGGCACCACGAGGCGGGCGTGGTCCTTGTCGACGTGCGCGAGACAGTTCATCGGCTCGGGGCAGGCATGCGCCAGCCAGGGCTGGTAGTAGCTGGCCTCGAGGCGGTACGCGGCGTGCTTGCCGGCCTTGTCCACGTCGCCGTCGTCGCGCACGCGGGTGGTGGGTGCGGCCTTGCTGTCGAGCAGGGCGATGGCCTGCTGTTCCAGCGCACCGCTGCCGGTTCCGGCGGCGGCGCCGGGCTTCCATTCCAGCTTGAGTTTGTCGCGGCCGACGAGTGCAGCCCAGGTGTTCTCGGCCAGCACCGCCACCGCGGGCGCGATCACGGTATGGCCCGGCGGCTGGCCGGGTTCGGGCTTCAGGTGCATCACCTTGACCACGCCCTTCACCGCGAGCGCGGGCGCGGTGTCGATGCTGGACAGGCTGCCGTCCGGCCACGGGCAGTGCAGCAGCACGGCGACCAGTGCCTCGGCCTCGTGATGGTCGATCGCGTATTTCGCCTGGCCGGTGACGATGGCGTGCGCGCCCACGTCGCCGACCGGCTTGCCGATCAGGGTGTAGCGCTCCGGCGCCTTCGGTGCCGGCGTCTGCGTCGGCAGGTCCAGCTTGCTGGCGTCGTCGACCAGGCTGCCGTAGGTGACGCGGCGCCCGTCCGGCGCGATCACCGTGCCGGCCTCGCAGCGCAGGCGGTCGGCGGCGATGCCGAGCCGGCGCGCGGCGGCCTGGGTGAGCAGCCAGCGCGCGAGCGCGCCGGCCTGGCGCAGCTCGGCCCAGGCGGCGGGGATGGAGTCGCCGGTGCCGCCGCGCTGGCGGCCGTAGGTCCAGCGCGGCTGGCCGTTGTCGTTCGCGCTGACGCCCAGGCCCAGCGGCACCACGCTGACGCGGTTCCAGTCGGCGTCCAGTTCGTCCGCGATGATCATCGGCAGCGCGGTGGCGACGCCGGTGCCGGTGTCGGGATCGCGCGCGCCGATCAGCACGTTGCCTTCGGCGTCGATGCGCACGTAAGCGCCGAGCTCCTGGAAATGATTGCCCAGCCATTCCGGCGGCAGCGGCGGCTCATCGGCACGCGCCATGCGCACGCCAACCACCAGCGCACCGGCGGTGCCGGCGAGGATCTGCAGGAAGCGCCGGCGCGACAGCCGCAGGCCGTTCGTGGCGGCACCGTTCGAGGTCTGCGCGCTCATGCCTGGCCCGCCTTGCCGGCGGCGGCGCGCTTGATCGCCGCGCGCACCCGGGTCTGGCAGCCGCAGCGGCAGGTGTTGGTCAACTGGTCGATGTCGGCGTCCGTGGGTTGCGGCTTGCGTTTCAGCAGGTCCACGCCGGCGATCAGCCAGCCCGGCGTGCAGTAGCCGCAACCGATCGCGTCCGCGTCGATGAAGGCCTGCTGCAGCGGGTGCAGGGCGCCGTCGTTCGCGGCCAGGCCTTCCACCGTGGTGATGCGCTTGCCGTCCAGCTTCGCCATCGGCAGGGTGATCGCGGACACCGGCTTGTCGTCCACCAGCACCAGGTCGGAACCGTTCTCGCCGTGCGCGCCGCCGTACTTGGTGCCGGTGAGCCACAACACGTCGCGCAGATACCACAGGAGTGGCATCTGCGGGTCGCCGGTGTGGACGAAATGCTCGCCGTTGATCTCGACCGCGATGCCGCCGCGCACCGCCGCGGGCACGATGCTGCTGTCCGGAGCGACCGGCACACCGTGGGCTTGGGCTGGCACCATGCGAGATCTCCTCAACCGTATCCGCGCATTGTGGCATTGCCGCGGCCGGCTAGGAACGCGTGGCGCTGAACAGGCGGCGCCAGCACCAGTAGACCGGCACGCCGGTCAGCATGATCAGCACGCCCATGCCGGTGTTGTACGGACTGTCGCGCAGGCTTTGCACCACCACGAGCGCAACGGTGGCGATGAACAACAAGGGCGTCAGCGGGTAGCCGGGGACGCGGTAGCCGGGCTCGGCGAGGTCGCGCCGGCGATACAGGAACAGCGTGGCCACGCCGATCGCGCAGGCCAGCCAGTCGCCGAAGGTGGCGTAGTCCAGCAGCTGGCCGTAGCTGCCCGACAGCGCCAGCACGCTGGCCCAGCCCGCAAGCAGCAGCAGCGCGATATTCGGCGTGCGGTGGCGCGGATGCAGTCGGCCAACCACGCCGAAGAACAAGCCGTCCTCGCCCATCACCTGCAGCACGCGCGCACCGGCCACCAGGGTGATGTTGCAGAAGCCCAGCGTGGAGACAGCGATGCCGATGGCGATCAACTTCGCGCCCGTGCCGCCGGCCACGCGTTGCATGACATCCGCCGCCGGCGTGTGGCTGGCGGCCAGCCCGGCATGGCCGAGCACGGCGAGATAGGCCACGTTGACCAGTGCGTAGGCGGCGATCACGCCGAACATGCCCAGCAGCAGCGCGCGCGGCAGGGTGCGCTGCGGTTCGCGTACTTCGCCGGCGAGGTTGTTGAGATAGGTGAAGCCCGAGTAGGCGAACAGCACCGGCAGCGCCGCGCCCATGAAACCCGCATCCGCATGCGCCGGATCGGCCGCCAGCACCGGCGCGCCCGCACCGGCGAAGAACAAGCCGCAAACCACCAGTGTCGCCACGGCCAGCAGCTTGAGCACCGTGAACAGGTTGTGCACCGGCACGCCAAGCCGCAGGCCGCGCAGGTTGATGCCCGCCACGAATACCAGCGCGCCCACGGCCAGCGGCGTCGTGGCCGCCGCCGGCAGGCCGAACACGGCCGCCGCATAGCTGGCGAAGATCGTCGCCACTGCCGCGGTGGAGCCGGAATAGATCACCAGCAGCATCGTCCAGCCGAACAGGAAACCCGCCAGCGGCCCGAACGCTTCGCGCAGGTATATGTAGCTGCCGCCCGCCTGTGGCCGACGCGCGCCCAGCTCCGCGTAGCACAACGCGCCGAGCAGGGTTAGCACGCCCGCGCCGATCCACACCGACAGCAGCGCCAGCCCCGAGCCGGTGCGCTGCGCGGCAATGCCGGGATTGAGGAAAATGCCGCCACCGATGATGCCGCCCATCACCACCAGCGCGGCATCGCGCATGCCGAGACGGCGGACATAGCCGCCGGACGAAGTCGATACGCTCATGGAATCCCGCCGCGGGAAAGGACCGGGGCGAGCATGGCGGGAGCCCGGTCGTGCGGCAAGTCCCCGCCAACGGACGCAATATCGCAGCCGCTGCGCAGGCCCCGATGTTCGTGCCGAATGGCGGTTGCAAGCGTGCTGCCGCATTCCCGAGAATGCGCGGCCCGCGCGCATGGGGCACGCGGGCACACCACCAGAAAACATCGAACAGGGAAGCCATGAACAAGCGTATTCACATCACCGTCGCGGCCGCGTTGCTGGCCGCCGCATCGACCGCGGCGATGGCCGACGACGGCGCGTTCTTCATCAACGGCAATCTGGGTCAGTCGCGTTATCACGACAGCGGCTTCAACGACAAGACCGATACCGCCGGTGCGGTGCGGCTGGGCTACGACTGGAACGCCGGCGCCTTCAGCTTCGGCGCCGAAGGCGGCTACGTCGATCTGGGCAAGGCCAGCGGCCTGGGCTACGTGCCCTACTATGCAGGCCCCTATGGCGGCACCTACGGCATCGGCGCGAAGACCTCGGGCTGGCTGCTCGGCGGCAACTTCAAGTACCGCTTCGGCAACAACATGTACCTGTCCTCGCGCGCCGGCTGGTTCCGTTCCACGTTCGACACGAACGTTAGTGGCCTCGGCTCGCAGAGCTACAGCGGCAATGGCGGCTATGCGGGTCTCGGCCTTGGCTACGACTTCAACCGCAACTTCGGCATCGGCGCGAGCTACGACCGCTATCACGGGCGGGCGACGATCTATGGCGAAAGGGTCGGCGAGAACATCGACATGTTCTCGGCCTTCGCCGAATTCCGCTTCTGAGTTTTCGCCGGTGGAAAAGACAACGGCCGCTTGCGCGGCCGTTGTCCCGACGATGGAAGTCGTGCGCGGGCCTCAGTGACCGCCCAGGAACAGGTTGAGGTTGGCCACGTTGAGCGTGCCGATGCCGGCGCCCGGCGTGTACTTCGGCGCACCGTAGTAGAACCAGTTGTCGCCCGCGTTCACGCTGTTGAAAGCCGACCACGGGCCGTAGCCGAAGATGTTCTGCAGCAGGTACACCTGCGGATTCCAGAAGCCCACGCGATGGCCGATGCTCTGCGTCAGCAAGGCGCTGATGCCGTTGAGCTGGGGCGCCACGAAGCTGGTGCCGCCCGCCGAACCCAGGCCGCCGTCGGTGGTGGAATACAGCACGTAGCCGGTTTCCGGGTCGGCATTCAGCGCGATGTCCGGCACGTTGCGGCCACTGAAGTTCGCGGGCAAGGCGAGCAGGGTGGTGGGGCCGGCGCTGGGGTCGTTGTAGACCAGCGCCTGCTTGCGCTCGCTGCGACGGATGCCTTGGGTGAACCACTGGTAGACCGGCTTGTGCCAGTACACGCTCACGCCGCCACCGCCGCCGACCGAGAACAGCTGGGCGCGCCAGCCGCCCGGAGTCGGGGCATAGGTATCGAGGTAGACCTGCAGATAGTCCCAGCCCCACACGCTCTCCTGCGTGATGGAGGTGGTGGGGTCGCCCTGGATGCCGAAGGTGAACGGCACCGTGGTGCCGCCAGCGGCCGTGATGAACGGATCGGAGGCCGGCGAATCCACGGTCAGCGGCGCACTGAACTCACCCGGGCCGGTGCCTGTGCCCAGTCCGCGCACGGTGTCATAGGCGCCCGAATCGCCCGAGGCGGCGAACACCGACTGCCCCTGCACGGCCGCTTCGAGGAAGATCTGGTGGAAGGCGCGCAGGTCGCCGACGTCGCTGGTGTCGGTGTCGCTGGCGCCGTTCACGTTGAGCGCGGCGAAGTTGAAGATCTCCGGCGAGCCCCAGCTGGTGGAGATGCTGTCGGCCTTGTTGTCGGAAACGGCTTGCGCGAACGCATCGGTGAAGCCGTTGCCGGCGTTCGGCGCGTCGTAGACGATGATGTTCGCCCACGGCGCGATGCCGCCGGACTGCTCCACGTCCAACGCCGTCTCGCCGCTGCCGCCGTCGAAGACGCCGCCGCCGTCCACGTGCACCTGGGTGATGCGGTTCGGCTTGGTGGCCAGGCCGATGTCGCTCCAGTAGGTCTGCGCATCGGACGGATAGAAGTTGGACAGGGTCACGATCGCCACCGTCGAACCCTTGCCGTTGATGCCGTGCTGGTACAGCGGATTGATGTTGTAGAAGTTCGCCACGTCGCCCACGGTGTAGTCGCCCGGTATGCCGGTGGCGGTGGGGTTGCCGCCGGGCGTCTTGGCGAGCGCCTTGAGCGTGAAGGTTCGCTGCGCCGTCGCCGGCAACTGGGGCAGGTTGATGCGGTGTGACAGGAACTGCCGCTCGTTGCTGAGGCCGCTGACGAAGATCACGCTGCCGGCCAGCGCGGCGGGCATCCGTGGCGCGGTGGCGGGGCGATGGAAGCGCCGGCCGCTGCGCGCGGAGACGTACTCGTGGATCGGCGCCTGGAACATCGCGCCGAGCTGGGCCGGCGTGGCGCTGGTCTCGATCGCGAGGTGGCTGGCCAGCACCGTGCTGGAGAGGCCTTGCTGGCGCAGGAAGGCCTGCACCCGTGCGATGTCCGCATCGCTGGCGCCGTACTGGCTGGCGAACTCGGCGGTGCCGAGGAACTGGCGGTAGTGCGCCGAGCCGGGAGTGATGGTCTGCCGGATGTAATCCTCGAGCGCCGCCTCGTGGCGCAATTTCAGGATCAAGGTGACGTGCACGGGCTGGTTCGAAGCGGCCAGGCCCATGTCGACGTTCGGCCGCACGTCGGCGGCCCACGCGGCGGTGCCCACGCCTGCGAACAGCAGGGCGAGGCAGCCGGCCAGGGATTTGCGATGCAGTTTCGCGAACATTGCGCTTCCTCCTGATGGCAAAGATTCGGGCGTGCACGGGCGACGACGCGTCGCCGCCACGCCTTACGGTTGATCCGCAAGAGCGTTTCGTCGAGACGAACTGATGAAGGGTTGCCCCAGCGACGTCGTCGGTCTCCCCTGACGACTGGCGTTGCGCCGCCCGGCGAGCCTACTCCGGAGCCTTCGGCGCCGATAGCCGTGCAAGAAATTGCGAGAAGATCGCAAGTTTGGGTGCGCGTGCGGGCTGCGGCACAATAAGGGGTTCGCGCCATGGATTCATCGCCATGGCGTCCCTCATTCCCGCCCAAGCCATCGCCATGACCGCCATCAAGCAAGCCGACCTGATCCAGTCCGTCGCGGACGCCCTGCAGTACATCAGCTACTACCACCCGGTGGATTACATCAAGGCGCTGGCCGCCGCGTACGAGCGCGAGGAATCGCCCGCGGCGAAGGACGCGATGGCGCAGATCCTGATCAATTCGCGCATGGCCGCCGAAGGCCACCGGCCGCTGTGCCAGGACACCGGCATCGTCACCGTGTTCCTGAAGATCGGCATGGGCGTGCGCTGGGACGACGCCACCATGGGCGTGGAAGACATGGTCAACGAAGGCGTGCGCCGTGCCTACATGGACCCGGACAACAAGCTGCGCGCCAGCGTGCTGGCCGACCCGGCCGGCCGTCGCCTCAACACGAAGGACAACACGCCGTCGGTGGTGAACGTCTCGGTGGTGCCCGGCGACACCGTGGAGGTGATCGTGGCGGCCAAGGGCGGCGGCTCGGAGGCGAAATCGAAGTTCGTGATGCTGAACCCCTCCGACTCCATCGTGGACTGGGTGCTGAAGACCGTGCCGACCATGGGCGCCGGCTGGTGCCCGCCCGGCATGCTCGGCATAGGCATCGGCGGCACCGCGGAGAAGGCGATGCTGCTGGCGAAGGAATCGCTGATGGAGCACATCGACATCCAGGAGCTGATTGCGCGTGGGCCGTCGAACCGCGTCGAGGAACTGCGCATCGAGCTGTACGAGAAGGTCAATGCGCTGGGCATCGGCGCGCAGGGCCTGGGCGGTCTCACCACCGTGCTCGACGTCAAGATCAAGGATTACCCCACCCACGCGGCGAACCTGCCGGTGGCGATGATCCCGAACTGCGCCGCCACCCGCCACGCACACTTCGTGCTCGACGGCTCCGGCCCGGCGACGCTGGACCCGCCCTCGCTGGAAGACTGGCCCAAGCTCACCTACAACCCGACCAACGCGCGCCGGGTGAACCTCGACACCATCACGCAGGACGAAGTCGCCAGCTTCAAGCCGGGCGAGGTGCTGCTGCTCAACGGCAAGCTGCTCACCGGCCGCGACGCCGCGCACAAGCGCATGGTCGAGATGCTCAACAAGGGCGAAAAGCTGCCGGTCGACTTCAAGGGTCGCTTCATCTACTACGTGGGCCCGGTCGATCCGGTGCGCGAGGAAGTGGTCGGCCCCGCCGGCCCCACCACCGCCACCCGCATGGACAAGTTCACCGAGCAGGTGCTGGCGCAGACTGGCCTGCTCGGCATGGTCGGCAAGGCCGAACGCGGCCCCGCGGCGATCGAGGCGATCAAGAAGCATCGCTCCGTCTACCTGATGGCGGTGGGCGGTGCGGCCTACCTCGTGTCGAAGGCGATCAAGGCGAGCCGCGTGGTCGGTTTCGCCGACCTCGGCATGGAGGCGATCTACGAGTTCGAAGTGAAGGACATGCCGGTGACCGTGGCGGTGGACAGCGCCGGCACCTCGGTGCACCAGACGGGCCCGAAGGAGTGGCAGGCGCGGATCGGGAAAATCCCCGTCTTTGTTCAATAAAGCAGTGCGCGTAGCGCACGCCTTCGCCTCCTCTCCCTCCGGGAGAGGAGTGAGGAGAGGGTCCGGACTTGCGCGGTGCCGCCGAACGAGTCGGTCAGCGCACGCCTTCGCCTCCTCTCCCCGCCGGGGAGAGGATTGAGGTGAGGGGCGGGTGCTCGCGAAAGCATTTCATTGAAGCCACGCGATACTTCGTCAGGTCCTTTCGCCGGACTGGCCCCTCTCCCCAGCCCTCTCCCCGGCGGGGAGAGGGAGTGAATCCCGCAATGCTTCCAACGCTGTCAGCAAGCGCTCCGGCTCCCGCAGTGCCTGCCTTGCCGCACCCACCGCACGCCGCACGTTCCCCGGCGTAGCGCCTTGTTCGATCAAGGCCAGCGCAGGCGCACGACAAACGGACAGCGCATCGATCCAGTCCGCCGGCTGGCGCAGCCCGAGCACACGTGCCGCGCGGAACGCCGGCGTCAGCGATTCCACATCATTGAGTGCACGCACGAAGGCCGTCGTCCCGCGTCGTTCTATCGTCGGGTCCAGCGCCTCGCCCAGCGCGGCCAGCGCGTCGGCCAAACGCCGGCGCAACACATCGGTGGAACGCACCGGCACCACCAGCCACGCGGTGGCCACGCCGATGGCCGCGCCGGCCGCGATCGCCGCCAGGCGCAGTGCCATTTCCGAAGTTGCGGGCAAGCCGGCGTAGTTCTGCAGCAGCGCCAGCGCCACGGTGACGAACAGCGCCCACCATGTGTAGTTGAGCTGGCGCAGCCAGGTGCCGAGGAACAGCGCGAGCAGGATCAACGCCACGCTGCCGTGCGCACCGGCCGGCGTGACGAGCAGGGCCGCGGCGACGCAGCCGCCCGCTGCACCGGCCAGGCGCAGCAGGCTCTTGTACGCCACCTCCAGCCGGCCGCGGTTGCCGCTGTGCACGATGAAGGCAGTCAGCACCACCCACGGCCAGTGTTCGCCGAAACCGAGATGGCCCACGGCGAACGCGAGCACCAGCGCCACCACCATCTGCAACGCCATGCGCGTGGTGGCGGAAAGCCGCGCATGGGTGGATGGGGCGCGAACCGGCGCAGTCGCGTGGTGTGTGCGCCCGTCGGCCAGCCAGCCCATGCGCCGGCCCAGCACGTCGAGCAACGACACCCATGCCAGCGCCAGCAGTGCCACCAGTATCGGCACCACGGCGGCAGGCAGCCGCCCGTGCTGCGCGCCGGACAAATGCGGCACGGTGAGCACGGTCACGAAGGGCAGGGCAATCAACCGGCTGGCGCGTCGCGCCAACTCGCCGAACTGGCGCAGCCACACCGATGCCGCCACGCCCACGGTGAACGCCGCGGCGCCGATCCACGGCGCGTGCAACAGCAACCAGCCGACGCCGGTCGCAGCCAGTCCCACCACGGGCAGCGCGATGGCCGCTTCCAGGCGGCCGCGACGGTCGCGGTCGAGCCGGCTGCGCGCCAGCGACAGGCTCAGCACCACCGCCAGCACGGCGCTGCCGGGGCCGGGCGCGAACCATTGCGCGCAAGCCAGGGCGAGCAGGGCGGCTGCCATTGCCACGACCGCCTCGGGCAGTGCCCGCAGCACGGTGGGCAGGACGGATGGCGCGGCAGTCATGCGCTGGCGGGTTCCTGGTCGGCAGCGCGCAGTCTAGCAGCGCGCCGGCAAGCCGCCGGGTGGCTCGACAAGTGGACGTCTGGACGTCCAAACGAAGTCACTTGCAAAAAATCTTGCAATCGCTTTGACGCGGCGCAACACTGGCGGGATCGTTTCCCGCCAACCGCCCAAGAGAGCCGTGAATCCCAACGCCCCCGCGCCGCTGCCTGCGGACGCCCCCTGGATCGTGATGAAGTTCGGCGGCACCAGTGTCGCCACCCTGCCGCGCTGGCAGAACATCCGCGAGCTGGTCGCCAGCCGCCGCGCCGAAGGCGCGCGCGTGCTGGTGGTCGTGTCCGCGCTCACCGGCATCACCGACGCGCTGAAACAGCTGTGCGGCGAGGGCGACCAGGGCAAACGCAAGGCGGCGGCCGGCGCGATCGCGCAACGCCACTACGACCTGCTTGCGCACATGCAGCTGCCGCTGCCAGCCACGCTGGGCGCGCGCCTGGACGAACTGGCGGCGCTGGCCGCGGAAGGTCCCGCGCGGTTGGGCGAGCTGGCCTGGTCGGCGCGGGTACAGGCGCATGGTGAATTGATGTCCAGTGCGCTGGGCGCGGCCTTCCTCAGCGAGAGCGGCCTGCCCACGCAGTGGGTGGACGCGCGCGATTGCCTCGCCGCGGCCGCGCTGCCGAACCAGAACGAGCGCACCCGCCTTCTGTCGGCGATGGTCGAAGCCCGCCCCGATCCCGCGCTCAACGCGCGCCTCGCCGCGCAGGGCGAGGTGTTCATCACCCAGGGTTTCATCGCGCGCGAGCCCACCTCCGACCAGGGCGGGGGCCGCACCGTGCTGTTGGGCCGCGGTGGCTCGGACACCTCGGCGTCCTACTTCGGCGCGCTGCTGAAGGCGGCGCGGGTGGAGATCTGGACCGACGTGGCCGGCATGTTCACCGCCAACCCGCGCCAGGTGCCGGGCGCACGCCTGCTGCAGAAACTGGACTACGAGGAGGCCCAGGAGATCGCCTCCACCGGCGCCAAGGTGCTGCACCCGCGCTGCCTGTCGCCGCTGCGCGAGCCGCGCGTGCCGCTCTTGGTGAAGGACACCAACCGTCCCGAGCTGGAAGGCACCGTGATCGGTCCCGAGGTGCGCGACCACGCGCCGTCGGTGAAGGCGATCAGCGCGCGCAAGGGCATCACCCTGGTGTCGATGGAATCGGTGGGCATGTGGCAGCAGGTCGGCTTCCTCGCCGACGTGTTCGCGCACTTCAAGCAGCACGGCCTGTCGGTGGACCTGATCGGCTCGGCCGAGACCAACGTCACCGTGTCGCTGGATCCCACCGAGAACCTGCTGGACTCCGACGCGATCGCCGCGCTGGCCGGCGACCTCGCCAAGGTATGCCGGGTCAAGGTGATCGCACCGTGCGCCGCGATCACCCTGGTCGGCCGCGGCATGCGCTCGATGCTGCACACGCTGTCCAGCGTGCTGGCCGAGTTCGACCAGCTGCGCGTGCACCTGATCTCGCAGTCGTCGAACAACCTCAACCTCACCTTCGTGGTGGACGAGGACGTGGTGGACGAGCTGCTGCCGCACCTGCACGAGCTGCTGATCGCCGCCGGCGCGTTGCGTACCGACGACAGCGTGCTGTTCGGCCCCAGCTGGCAGGCGTTGTACGGCAGCGGCGAGGCGCTGGCGCAGCCCTCGTGGTGGCGCGACGGCGAACGCCAGCGCCTGCTGGCCATCGCCGCCGAGGCCACGCCGCGCTACATCTACCACCTGCCCACCGTGCGTGCACAGGCGCGTGAACTGAAGGCGCTGGCGGCAGTGGATCGCTTGCACTACGCGGTGAAGGCGAACACGCATCCGGCGATCCTGCGCGCAATAGCCGCGGAAGGCTTCGCGTTCGAATGTGTGTCGCCGGGCGAGTTGGAGGCGGTGTCCGCGGCGGTGCCGGCAAACGCACCGCTGCTGTTCACGCCGAACTTCGCCTCGCGCGAGGACTTCGTGCGTGGACTCGCCAGCCGCGCCACCATCACCTTGGACGCGCTGCATCCGATCGAGCATTGGGGCGAGCTGTTCCGCGGCCGCGAGATCGTGTTGCGGGTGGACCTCGGTCGCGGCCTCGGCCACCACGAGAAGGTGCGCACCGGCGGCAGCGGCAGCAAGTTCGGCCTGCCGCTGGAACAGCTCGACGCCTTCCTCAGGCATGCCGATGCCCACGGCGTCACCGTGCGCGGCCTGCACGCGCACCTCGGCTCCGGCGTGCTCGACGCGAGGCACTGGGGCGAGGTGTTCAACCAGCTCGCCAGCCTCGCCGAACGCATCGGCAGCATCGCCTTCCTCAACATCGGTGGCGGCCTGGGCGTGCCCTCGCACCCCGGCGAGGCGAAGCTGGACATCGCCGCGCTGGACAAGGTGCTGCGCGAGGTCAAGGCGGCCTACCCGCACTACCAGCTGTGGATGGAGCCGGGCCGCTACCTCGTGGCCGACGCCGGCGTGCTGCTGGCGCGCGTCACCCAGACCAAGGGCAAGGGCAGCTGGCGCTACCTCGGCGTGGACACCGGCATGAACAGCCTGATCCGCCCCGCGCTGTACGACGCCTGGCACGAGATCGCCAACCTCACGCGGCTCGACGAACCGGCCACCGGCCTGTTCCAGGTGGTCGGCCCGATCTGCGAATCCGGCGACGTGCTGGGCAGCGATCGCCGCCTGCCGGAGCCGCAGGAAGGCGACGTGATCCTGATCGCCCAGGCCGGCGCCTACGGCAAGGTCATGTCCTCGCCGTACAACCTGCGTGGCGAGACCGAGGAAGTCGTGATCGACGTTTGAAGCTCTGCTCCCTCTCCCCTTTGGGACGCGGGGAAGGGCCATGGATGGCCCTGCTCTGAGGAGCGAGGAAGAGGGCTGGGGTGAGGGGCGGGTGCTCGCGATGGATTGCCAACGGAGCGAGGTTTCAAGGATGAAGCGTCTGCATGTGGATCGAGCGCGGCGGCTGAGGGTTGGGCAAACCGACGCCGAGCGGAAGCTCTGGTTCTTTCTGCGCAATCGCCAGTTGCAAGGCTGGAAATTCCGTCGCCAACACGAGATAGACCGCTACATCGCTGATTTTGCCTGTCCGGATGCAGGCGTGATCGTGGAGCTCGACGGCGCACAGCATGGCGAGCAGGTGGCATACGACGAAGCACGAACGCGCAAGCTGGCATCCATGGGATACCGCGTGCTGCGTTTCTGGGACAATGATGTACTGACGAATATTGATGGCGTGTTGGAGGTGATCGTGGAGGCTTTGGCAAGCTCCGGCCCCTCACCCCAGCCCTCTCCCCGGCGGGGAGAGGGAGCATGCGATGGAGACTGAGGCGTGACGACGATCCACAACCCCCGCCTGACCCAGGTGTTCCGCTTCCTCCACGCGCGCTATGCCGACGGCGTGGCCGAGCTGGCCTATGCCTTCGACGATGGCGAGGCCATGGTGGAGCGCATCCGCTTTCCGCACGCGCCGGCGCTGCCGCGCGAGCGGCAGGCCGCGTTCGACGCCGCGCTGAAGCTGCTGCACCTGATCGCCGGCGTGAGCTACTACAAGGCCGGCGTGCCGCCGAAGATCGAGGTCGCCGATGGTTCGCTCGACGACGCCACCGCCGATCTGCTCGACGCGTTGTATCTGCACGGTTTGGCCGAGTTCGCCTACCGCAATGGGCTGGATCTGCGTGGGCGCATCGCCTTCCCTCGCCACACTCCCTCTCCCCTGGGGGGAGAGGGTCGGGGTGAGGGGGCAACCCCGCCACAAGCTCCATCGCTCGGCCTCCCCAAGCGCACCCTCGTCCCCATCGGCGGCGGCAAGGATTCCCTCGTCGCGGTGGAGGCGATCAAGTCCATCGGGGGCGACGCCACCGCGGTGTGGGTCGGCAACTCGGCGCTGATCGCCGCCTGCGCCGAGCGCACCGGCCTGCCCACGCTGAACATCCAGCGCGAGCTGGCGCCGGCGCTGTTCGAGCTGAACCAGCGCGGCGCGTGGAACGGCCACATCCCGGTCACCGCGGTGAACTCGGCGATCCTCGCGGTGGCCGCGATCCTGTACGGCCACGATTCCATCGCGTTCGCCAACGAACGCTCCGCCTCGGCCGCCACGCTGGAGTACGACGGCCAGCAGGTGAACCACCAGTGGAGCAAGGGCTACGCCTTCGAGCAGTTGCTCGGCGACTGGCTGCACACGCACGTGGCCGCCGACCTCGACTACTGCTCGCTGCTGCGGCCGTACTCGGAACTGGCGATCACCCGCGCGTTCGCGAAGCTCGCGCCGTACTTCGACGCGTTCTCCAGCTGCAACCGCAACTTCAAGCTGCTCGGCCCCAAGCCCGCCGACCGCTGGTGCGGGCAATGTCCGAAATGCCACTTCGTGTTCCTCGCGCTGGCGCCGTTCCTGCCCAAGCCGCGCCTGCTGGCGATCTTCGGCCGCAACCTGCTGGACGACGAGGCGCAGGCCGCCGGCTTCGACGCGCTCTTGGAATACCAGGACCACAAGCCGTTCGAATGCGTGGGCGAGGGCGCCGAGGCGCGCGCGGCCATGTACGCGCTGAGCCAGCGGCCGGAGTGGCAGGAGGACGCGCTGGTCGAACGCTTCCGCAGCGAGATCCTGCCGCAACTCGATGCCGCGCAGTTGGCGCTGGAGCCGTGGCTGGAACCCTCCGCCGAGCATCGCGTGCCGGCGCGGCTGCAGGCGGCGCTCAAGGCCATCGGCGCATGAGCGCATCGATTTGTAGGAGCGCACCCTGTGCGCGATGGCTTTTTGCCTCGACGATCGGGCGAACCCATCGCGCACAGGGTGCGCTCCTACAGCCAAGGCATGCCCATGCGCATCGCTGAGCTGGCGGCCAAGCGCGTCGCGGTATGGGGTTTCGGCCGCGAAGGCCGGGCCGCGATCCGTGCAATCCACGCACGCCTGCCGGAGCTGCCGCTGGCGCTGTACTGCAGCGACAGCGAAGTCGCCGCCGCGCGCGAGTTCGATGCGGCACTCACCGTCTACGGCCAGGAACCGGGTTCGGTGGCGCTGTCCGCCTACGACGTGGTGGTGAAGTCGCCGGGCATCTCGATCTACAAGCCGGCGGTCACCACCGCGCAAGCGCAGGGCACCGTGTTCACCTCCGGCACCGCGCTGTGGTTCGCGGAGCATCCGGATGCGTGCGTGGTCGCGGTCACCGGCACCAAGGGCAAGAGCACCACCACCGCCCTGGTCGCGCATCTGGCGCGCGCGCTTGGCGTGCGCACCGCGCTGGCCGGCAACATCGGCCTGCCCATGCTGGAGCTGCAAGGCCAGTCGGCCGACCTGTGGGCGATCGAGCTGTCCAGCTTCCAGACCGGCGAAGCCGGTCCGCTGGAACTGGGCGTGGTCACCAGCCTGTACGAGGAGCACCTCGACTGGCACGGCTCGCGCGAACGCTACGTGGCCGACAAGCTGAAGCTCGCCGACGCGGCACGCACGCTGCTGGTCAATGCCACGCAAGCGGCCTTGCTGGAGCGCGTGCAGCGGCATCCGCGCCTGCTGCGCTTCGGCCACGACGCGGGCTGGCACGTGGCCGATGGCCACATCCGGCGCGGCACGCAGGCGGTGTTCCCGCTCGCGCGCATGGCGGCGCCGGGCGTGCACAACGCGCTCAACGCCTGCGCCGCGCTCGCCGCGCTTGCCGATCTGGGCATGGACGCGCTCGCCGCCGCCCCAGCCTTGGCCACGTTCCGCCCGCTGCCGCACCGCCTGCAGCCGCTGGGCGCGCACGACGGCATCGACTGGATCAACGATTCCATCAGCACCACGCCGCAGGCCACGCTAGCCGCGTTGGACAGCCTCGCCGGGCGCGAGGTCACGGTGATCGTGGGCGGCCACGACCGCGGACTGGACTGGTCAGTATTCGTGGCGGCCGTGAAGGATCGCAGCGGCCTGCGCATCGTCGCGCAAGGCGCCAACGGCCCGCGCATCGCGCAGGCGTTGCGGCAGGCGAAGACCGAGCTGCCGCTGGGCGAAGCCGAGAGTTTCGACGAGGCCGTGGAGATGGCCCGCATCGTGACGCCGCAAGGCGGCGTGGTGCTGCTCTCGCCCGGCGCGCCCAGCTTCGACCAGTTCAAGGATTACGCGGAGCGCGGCCGGCATTTCGCCGAGCTGGCCGGCTTCGATGGCGCGGCCATCGCGGGCATCGAGGGGCTGGGTGTGGCATGACGGCCCCGCCGAGTGACGGACCCGCGTCGCGCCACGAGGCGCGGCGCAACATTTTCGAGGAGGTATTGTCGTGATCCAACGCATCGAACCCGGCCCGCGCATGTCAGAGGCCTGCATCCATGGCGGCATGGTCTATCTGGCGGGGCAGGTGCCCGAAACCGCGGGCGCCGACATCGAGACCCAGACCGGCGAGGTGCTGGCGGCGATCGACGCGCTGCTGGCGCAGGCCGGCAGCGACAAGACGCGCATCCTGCGCGCGCAGATCTTCTTGGCCGACATCGCCGACTTCGCGGGCATGAACCGCGCGTGGGATGCCTGGGCGACGCCGGGCCACGCGCCAGCACGCGCCACCGTGGAGGCGCGCCTCGCCAACCCGGCGTGGAAGGTGGAGATCGTGGTGACGGCGGCGCAGGCGTAGTCGCCACCCTCGCCCAAACTCAGGCGCCGGTTTCGCGCTCCTTGCGCCGGCGTGGTTCCTCTTCCACGTCCAGGGGCCAGTACGGCCGCAGCTCGATGCTGCCGAAACGGGCCATCGGGTGGCGCGCGGCGATCGCGATCGCCTCGTCGACGCTGGCGCAGTCCAGCAGGTCGAAGCCGGCGATCCATTCCTTCGTCTCGGCGAACGGGCCGTCGCTGACCAGTGTCGTGCCGGCGCGCACGCGCACGGTCTTCGCGTGTGACGGCGGCCGCAGCCGGTCACCAGTGATTCGCGTGCCGCCGACCGTGGTGTCGGCCACCCATTCCGCGATGTTGTCCTGCTCGGGGACGTAGGGCTCGGCCGCGGGGTCCGACACCACGAACATCATGAACTGCATGGGCTGCTCCTCTCCGGTGGGCTGTGCCGATGCGACGAACGGGGGAGGACGGGATCGACATGCCGGAGCCGGCGTCCGCTGCGCCCCTTGCATGTACGCAAGGGGCGCGCCTCGTGCGAAGCAAGCGCCTGCTTCCCGGCACGATGACCGGCAGTTCCTACCAGATCTTCACCCGCTGGTCCGGCGCCAGATACAGCTTCTGCCCCGGCTGCACGTTGAACGCCGGATACCACGCGTCGAGGTTGCGCACGGTGAGCGCGCGGAATTGCGCGGGTGCGTGCACGTCCGTGGCGAGGCGCTGGCGCAGCGCGGCGTCGCGCATCTTCGAGCGCCAGGCCTGGCCGAAGGCGAGGAAGAAGCGCTGGTCGCCGGTCAGTCCGTCGATCACCGGCGCGGGCTTGCCGTCCAGCGACTTGTGGTAGGCCAGATACGCGATGGTGAGGCCGGAGACGTCGGCGATGTCCTCGCCCAGGGTCTGCTCGCCGTTGACGTGCAGGCCGGGCAGGGCTTCGTACTGGTCGAATTGCTTGGCCAGCTGGGCGGTGGCGGACTTGAAGTGGGCCTCGTCGGCCGGCGTCCACCAGTTTTCCATCTTGCCCTGCGCGTCGAAGTCGGCGCCGGTGTTGTCGAAGCTGTGGCTGATCTCGTGGCCGATGATGGCGCCGATCGCGCCGTAGTTCGCGGCGGCGTCGGCCTTCGGATCGAAGAACGGCGGCTGCAGGATCGCGGCGGGGAAGTTCAGCGCGTTCTGCAGCGGCAGGTTCACCGCGTTCACCAGTTGCGGGGTCATCCACCATTCGCCGCGGTCCACCGGCTGGCCGAGCTTGGCGAGCTGGTGTTCGTACTCGTGCTTCACCGCGCGAAGGTGGTTGCCCAGCGGGTCGTCGGCGCTGACCTTCAGCGTGGAGTAGTCGCGCCACTTCTCGGGATAGCCCACGCCGACCTTCAGCGTGACCAGCTTTTCCTTGGCCTTGGCGCGGGTGGCCGGGGTCATCCAGCTCAGCGTGTCGAGGCGTTCGTCGAAGGCGGCGATCAGGTTCTTCACCAGCTGCTGCACCTCGGCCTTGGACGAGGCGGGGAAGTACTTCTGCACGTAGAGCTGGCCCACCGCGTCGCCGAGGTCGACGTTGGTGGCGCCCACCGCGCGCTTCCAGCGCGGCTGCTGCTGCGGCGTGCCCTGCAAGGTGTGGCCGTAGAAGCCGAAGCTGAGGTCGGCGTAGGCCTTCGGCAGCAGCGGTGCAGCGGCATTGAGCGTGTGGAAGACGAGCAGGTCCTTCCAGGCATCCAGCGGTTCGCTGCCGACCAGTGCGGCGAGGCCGGTGGTGGCGGCGGGTTGCCACGCGTCGATCTGCTGCTGGCCGGAAAGACCCGCGGCCTTGAAGTAGGCGGCCCAGTCCAGGCCCGGCGCCTTCTGCGCGAAGTCGGCCATCGTCCACAGGTTGTTCGCCTTGTGCACGTCCTGGCTGTCGATCAGGCTTTCCTGCGCCTTGGCGATCTTGGTCTCCAGCGCGATTACGGTATCCGCCTTGGCCGCGGCGTCGGCGATGCCGGCCTGCTTCAGCAGCGCCACCACGTAGGCGTGGTACTGCGTGCGGAACGCCGCCATGTGCGGATCGGTGGAGAGGTAGTAGTCGCGGCTGGGCATGGCCAGGCCGCCCTGCAGCAGGTAGGCGATGGTGTGCGAGGGATCTTCCAGGCCCTGGGTCACGAACAGGCCGAACAGGTTCTCGGTGTGGAAGTTGGTGGCGTTGATCGGGTCCACGTCGGCGCGCAGGCGGCTGCCCAGCACGCGGGCGAGGTCGCCCTTCGAGGCGATGGCGGCTATCGCGGCCAGCTCGGGCTTCAGCGGCGCGAGGCCGTGCTTCGCTATTGCGGCTTCGTCCATGAACGCGGCGTAGTAGTCGGCGATCTTGCGCGCGTTGCTGCCCGCGGCGGGATGGCTGGCGCCGGCGTGCTGGATCAGGTCCGCGGTGTGCTTCTCGGTGAGCTCGAAGATCTTCAGGAAGGTGCCGGTGCTGGAGCGGTCGGCGGGGATCTGCGCGGTCTTCAGCCACGCACCGTTGGCGTAGTCGAAGAAGTTGTCGCCCGGCTTCACCGCGTGGTCGATGCCGGCGAGGTCGATGCCGATGTCGGGACCGTGCGTGGCGGGCGTCGCCGCCAGGGCCGGAGAGCCGCAGAGCACGGCGGCGATCGCCGCGGCCAGGATCCATCGGGTGCGTTGCATGGGATCACCTCGTCAGTGTCAGGGAAGTGGCGCGGCCGTGGCCGACGCGCCAGCATGCCACCGCGCGGGGCGGCGGGCATGCGGCGTTGCAGGATGGCGCCGCAGGTTTTTACTTTTCGAGCCGGTAGTTGAAGCTGGCGCGGCTGAATTCGGTGGCGCTCTGCGCCTCGAAGTTCCAGCGGTGGCTGAGCCGGTAGCGCAGGGTGACCACTTCGCCGGGTTCGAACAAGCCCACGCCGTAGCTGAGGTAGAGCCGCGGCGAGAGGTACTTGCCCACGGTGAACGCGGAGTTGCCGCCCAGCGCCGTGTTGCTGGAGACGCCGATGTCGTCCACGCCGATCTTCGAGCCGATGCTCTTGGCCAGCAGGTTGCCCGCTGCCGACCCCAGCGCCTGCGCGGCGGCGCCCAGCATGTCGCCTTCGCCACCCTTCACCTGCGACAGCGGCTTGCCGGTGATCAGGTAGGAGAGCGCGTCGGACTGCTCCATCAGTGGGTTGGAGAACACCGTGAGCACGGGGCGCTGCGCGGTGCCGGAGATCTGCAGGCCCACTTCCTGGCCGTCGGCTATGGTGGCGTTGGGGTTGAGCTTGCGGATCGCGCGGATGTCCAGGCCGGGGTTGTCGATCGGCGTGCTGGCGAACAGCAGCTGGCCGCGCTGGATCGCGAGGCTCTGGCCGTAGGCCTTGTAGCTGCCGCTCACGGTGACCTGGCCCTGGCCGGTGGCGGCGCGGCCGGGGCGCTCGTTCACTGTCAGCGTGCCGGCGAGGTGGCCGTCCAGGCCCATGCCGACCAGGTGCGTCTTGCGGCCCAGGTCCACCTTCACCGTGGCGGTGAACGGCAGCGTGCTGCCAGGTTCGGGCTGCGGGCGGTCGACCACCACCACGTCGGGCGAGGCCTTGCTGGCGCCGCCACCGGGCAGCTTGTCGAGGTTCACGTCGGCGCTGTCCAGCAGCACCGAGCCGCCGAGAGCCAGGCCTTGCGCATCGCGCTGCAGGCGCAGGTCGGGCGAGATCACCACCTTGGCAGCGGGAATGTCGGCGGCGGTGAACTGCTTGCCCTGGATCGCGAGGTCGGTGAGAACATCGCCGCCCAGGCCGGCGACGCCATTCACCGTCAGCGTGCCCGCGCCAGACTGCACGCTGCCATCGACACGCAGACTGTGCAGGTCGAGCGCATTCACGGTCAGCCGGCCCTGGCTGAGCTTGAGTCCGGCCGCCGGCACTTCGGCGGCGAAATCGCTCAGCGTGGCGCCGCCACTGACAGCCGGCTGCGCCAGCGTGCCGCCGAGGCGGAAGTTGCCGACGGCCTGGCCGCGCACGTTCGCCAGCGTGTTGCCGAACAGTTCGAGGAAGGCGAGGCTGTTGAGGCGCAGCTCGAGCTGGCCGGCCAACGCCTGCTGCTTGCCGCTCAGGCTCAGCTGGCCGTCCAGCCGTCCGCCGTGGTCGAGGCCGGCGCGCAGGCTGAAACGCTGGCTGCCGGCGCCGAGTTCGGCGTCGAGCGCGAAGCCGTCGTAGCTCAGCAGCGGCGCGTCGGCATGCTCGGTCCAGGTGATGCTGCCGCGCGCGGAGTCGAGGCTGGCATGGCCGCTGAGCACGCCCGCGGCGCTGCGCCGCAATTGGCCATCGCCTTGCAGGTTGCCATCCACGCGCAGCGGCAGGTCGGCTTCGCCGGCGGCATTCAGCAGCAAGGCCAGCGGCAGTGCGCGCAAGCGGTAGCTGGCGTCGAGGTTGCCGGCCTTGTCCTGCCTCGCGCTCGTGCACAGCAACGGATCACCCGCCGTGAGGCACAGTTCGCCGAGGCTGAAGGCGCCGTCGCGCCACGCCAGCTGGCTGGGCTGTTGCAGACGCCAGCCCGGCAGGCCTTGCGGTTCGAGGTTCAGCGTGGACAGCGTGCCGCTCCACGCCTCGTTCTTCAGCGCGCCATGCAAGGCCAGCATGCCGGAGAGCTGGCTGCCACGCGCATCCAGCTCCAGCCGGTGATCGCCCTGGCTGCCCTCGGCCAGCAGGTGGATGCGCTGGAACACGAGGCCGCCCAGGTGTGCGCCGCCGGCGGTGAGTTCCAGCTTGCCCGCGAGGCGGCTGAGGTCCGGCAGGCCCGCGACCAGCTGCAGCGTGTCCACGCGCTGCTGCTGCCAGCTCAGCGCGCTGCCGTTCAAATGACCATTCACGGACAGCTTCGGCAGCAGCCCGCGTATCGCGAATTGGCCGTCCAGACGTCCGCCGGCATCCGGCAGCCAGTCGCCCAGCGAGGCGATTGCGAGCTTGAGCTCGGCGTCATTGCTGCGGCCCGGCTTGGCATCGAGTTGCACCATGCTGCCGCCGGAGACCAGCCGCAGCCGGCCGGCTATCACCTTGTCGGGCGACAGGTGCAGTTTCGCCTCGCCGCCGATGGCGCGGTCGCGCAGGCGGCCGCCGAGTTGCGAGAGGTCCAGCGTGGCGTCGGGACCGGCCTTCGTCAGCTTGCCCGCGCTGGCGAGCGCGAAATCCAGTGCGCCGTTCCAGCCGGCGATGAGCTGGCCGGGGTCGAAGCGGCTGGCCTTGGCGTCGAGTTGCCAGCCCAGTTCCGGCTGCAGTTGCAGCGTGCCCTGCACCTGCAGCTGGCCCTGCGGCTGCTGCAGGGTGAGCGAGTGCAGGGCGATCGCCTGCGGCGTGCCATCCAGGTTCAACGCGAGGTGCGCGGGCTTGCCGGGCGGGCCGATCGCGACGTCACCCGTGGCGTGGAAGCGCTCGGCGCTGCCCTGTGCATCGAGCTTGCCCGCGCTGGCCAACGGCTGGCCGACCAGGTCGGCGGGCAGTTGCAGTCCGCTCCACTGGACCGCCAGCTGGCCGCCCAGCGGTTTCGCGTCCAGCTGCAGCGTGCCGCTGGCGTCGAACCGGCCCGGGATCTGCGGCGAGCTCACCGCGAGTTGCTGCAGCGTCAGCGTCTTGCCGTCGTCGCCGAGGCGCGCGCGCAGCGGCTGCAACAGCACGCGGTACTGGTTGAGGTCCAGCGTGCCGTCGAGTTCGCCGCCGTGGCGGTCGCCGTGGCCTTGCACGGCCAGCGCCAGCGATTTCAGTGTGCCGTCGCCCAGCCAAGGTTTCGGATCGAAGCGTGGTGCACTCAGCGTGGCCTTCCAGTCGTAGTTGCGGTCCTGGCTCAGCTCAAGATGCAGGTGCGCGATCATCGGCTGCTGCAGGCTCAAGTCCAGTTGCGCCTGCGTGCCGTTGCCGCTGGCGACGAGCTGGCCCGCGTACGTGGTGTCGCCCAGCTTCCACGCGAAGGCGGCCTTGCCGTCGCCGCGCTCGCGGCGCGCGAACACGAGCCGGCCTTCGAGATCCGCATGGCCGTCCGGCGCGCGCAGCTTCAACGTGTCGATGGCGATGCCGGCCTGCGTCCACTGCCCGGCGAGATCGAGGCTGTCGGAGGCGAACACGGGCTGGCCGCCCTGGCTTACCTGCACCGCGCCCACGTGCACGCGGTCGAGCAGCAGGTCGATCGGCGGCTTGAGCGAAAAACCGCCGGAGCTTGTCTCGCTGCTGGCCGCGCTCTTCGGCAGCGCGACGGTGACGCCTTCCACGTCGAGATCGCGCACGTGCACGCGGCCCGCCAGCAGCGGCCAGAAGCGCAGGTCGAGTCGCGCCTGTGCCGCAGCGATCACGATGCCCTGGCCGTCGTCGTAGCGCAGGCCGATCAGTTGCAGCGGCCCGAGCAGCGAGCCTTGCGCCTGCTTCCATTGCAGCGCGCCGTGCGTGGCCGACTGCGCCCGCGCCAGCGCGAAACGCAGCCCCGCGCCGGTGGCCAGCAGCCACCACAGGGTGGCTGCCAGCACCAGCAGCAGTGCCGCAATCGCGATGCCGGTGCGCTTGAGCCACTTCATGGAGCCAGCTGCCTCCGCAATTTGCACATGCGCGTTTGCCGTATTCCGAAAGCGAAAGCGAAGCCTTGCCCAGGTCGAAAACAGGCTGTCCTGCCCGTTTTCGACTCGCCGGGTCCGTTGCACGGACTCGGCTCCGCCGCATCGGTCGCAACGCGACCGATGCGCGTGCGGCCATCCGTGGCCGCCTGTGAGCGGCTGCCATGGCGCCCGCTCACAGGTCCGGTCCTATCACTAGGTGCAGCACGACGCCGTGCCGCTGCGAGTCATGGATCGGTGTGCCCAGGTCCACCCGGATCATGCCCACCGGCGAGCGCCAGCGCACGCCGAGACCGGTGCCGAGTTTCGGGCGGTAGTCGACGGCGTCGAACGCGTTGCCGGCGTCGATGAAGGTGGCGATGCCCCAGTTGCGGGTGAAGTAGTGCTCCACTTCGGCGCTGGCGACCAGCAGGTTCACGCCGCCGAGCACGCGGCCGTAGCTGTTCTCCGGGCCGATGGACTGGTAGCCGTAGCCGCGCACCGAGCGGTCGCCGCCGGCGAAGAAGCGCAGCTGCGGCGGCAGCGCGGCGAAGTCGTCGGTCCAGGTCTTGCCGGCACTGCCGCGCAGGATCAGCCGGTTGCGCCGCTTCGCTCCGAACGCGTGGATCCACTTCGCGTCGGCGGTGAGCTGGCTGAAACTGGCCGAGGAGAGCAGGCCGCCCGCAGTGCTGCGCGCGGCGAAGCTCAGCGACCAGCCGTCGTGCACGAAGTTGAAATTGTCCGCTTGCTTGCGCGACAGCGAGGCTTCGGCGAACAGCAAGGTGCTGCTGCCGTGCTCGATGCCGGGCGTCGAGTCCGGTTCGTCGCCGCGCTTGCCCACCGTGAAGGTGCCGGACAGCGCATGCATGCCCAGGGTGCGCGTCCAGCCGTGCCACAGCCGCGTCTCGTTGCCCACAAGTTCCAGCGTGCGCGACTGCGAGGTGTCCGTGTTCGCGTCGCGGTAGTTGGCGCCGAAGTTGAAGCTGCGCTGGTCGTCGCCGGGCATCGGGATCGAGTACAGCGTGGACAGCGTCTTCAGCCGCTGCGCCACCACCAGCTCGTTCTTCCACTTGTGGCCGCGCCGGTTCACCCAGCGCCGCTCCATGCCGGCGCGTGCGCCGAAGCCGGTGTCGGTGCCGATGAACGGGCCGCCGGTGTAGATCGTGCGCTTCGCCGGCTCCAGCTCGACCTTGATGTCGACCCGGCCGTCGGCCTTCTCGTCGATCTGCGGCAGCACGTTGACCACGGCGAAGTAATCCGCGCCGTTCAGCGCCTGCTGCAATTGCAGCAGCTGGCCCTGGTCGAACCAGTCGCCGGGCTTGAACGGCACGTAGCGGTCGAGGAAGCCTGGGTTGAACTGCGAGCCCTCGAAATGCACCGCGCCGTAGCGGTAGCGCTGGCCCACCTGCCAGGCCAGCCGGATCGCCGCGCTGCGCTGCGCCGCGTTCACTTCCACGCGATGCGTCACCAGCTTCGCGTCGAGGAAACCGCTCGCAGTGAGCGCCGCCGACAGCGCGTCGCGCGCGGAGTCGTAGCTGGCATCGTCCAGCTGCTTGCCGCGCATGCGCTCGATCGCGTTGCGCGCACGGCGGATAGCCGGCAACGCCAGCGCGGTGGCATCGAGCTGCACGTCCACCGTGGCAACCTTCACCGGCTCGCCGGCGCGCACGTCCAGCGTCACCTTCCAGTCCTGGCCCGCTGCTTGCAGCTGCGCGGTGACGTCCGCCGCGTAATAGCCGTAAGGCTCCAGCGCCGCCTTCGCCTGCGCCGGCGCCTGCGCGACCAGGCGCCGGATCTGCGCCGCGCTGACCTCGCGGTGCGCGTACTGCGACAACTCCACCGCCGTCGTCACCGCCTGCTGCAGTGGCTCGTCCACCCCGCGCACCACCAGCTGCACGCCCGCCTGCGCCAGCGTTGCGAACAGCAACAACGGCAGCAGCGCGAACAGGGCCAGGCGTCGGTGGGGGCGGCGCATGCGTGGGGATCCATCCTCGGGTGGGGAGTGAAGCTGTGGGACAGCTTACCGA
>NZ_MUNP01000060.1 GCF_002001105.1 Rhodanobacter sp. C06
CCTCCTGCACCGCCGCCGGCCCCGCCGCCGCCGGTGCAGGAGGTGTCGCAGAACGCGGTTGCCGCCGCGCCGCCGGCCCCACCGGCGCCGCCGGCTCCCCCGGCCGACATCAGCGCTGGCCAGGATCTGAGCTACAACAGTCGGATGCAGCCGCGTTATCCGCCACAGGCCATTCGCCAGCGCCATGAGGGCACGGTGATCCTGTTGATCCTGGTGGGTGTCGACGGTTCGCCGAAGGACATCAAGGTCGACAAGTCCAGCGGATACCACGAGCTTGATCGCGCGGCGATCGAAGCGGCACAGAAGTGGCGCTTCAATCCCGAGGTCAAGAACGGCAAGAAGGTGGAAGGCTACGCACGCGTTCCGGTCACCTTCAACCTCAACAACCTGTAATCCTCGTTACAGCCTCTACAGTTCACGCTTGACTTCCCAAGGGTAGCGTTATGTTCCTACAGACTCCTGCACCGACCGATGCCGCCGCTCAGGTGGCGGGCAATTCCAACGCCGAAGCCATGAAGCAGATGGGCTTCGCCAACCTCGCCCAGGGTTTCGACTGGCTGGGTTGGGTGGTGTTCATCACCCTGGTGGTGATGTCCTTCCTGTCCTGGTACTTCATCATCGCCAACACCATCCGTAACGGCATGGTGAAGTCGCGCGCCGACGGCGTGATCAACGGCTTCTGGAACAACCCGTCCACCCAGGACGCGATCCGCGAGCTGGAAGGCCAGCCCAAGGGCGAACCGTTCTCGAAGATCGCGCTGGACGCCGCCTCGGCGGTGGCCCATCACCAGCAGGTCAACAAGGGTGGCCTGGCCGAGTCGCTGAGCCGTTCCGAGTTCGTCGACCGCGCGCTGCGCCAGGCCGTGGCTCGCGAGAGCCTGCGCCTCGAAGGCGGCCAGACCCTGCTCGCCACCGTGGGTTCGTCGGCGCCGTTCGTCGGTCTGCTCGGTACCGTGTGGGGCATCTACCACGCCCTGATCGGCATCGCCGCCAGCGGCAACGCTTCGATGACCGCAGTGGCCGGCCCGGTGGGCGAGGCGCTGATCATGACCGCGATCGGTCTGTTCACCGCGATCCCGGCGCTGCTCGCGTTCAACTTCTTCAACCGGTCGAACCGCGTCATCTTTGCCCGTTTCGACGAGTTCGCGCACGACCTGCACGACTTCTTCGCGACCGGCTCGCGCGTCGAGTGAGGGATTGACCCATGGCAATGAGCGTCGGAGGCAATACCGGCGGTCCGGTTTCGGAAATCAACGTCACGCCGCTGGCGGACGTGATGCTGGTGCTGCTGATCATCTTCATGATCACGGCGCCGCTGATGTCCCATCCGATCACCGTCACGGTGCCGATCGCGAACCCCAAGAGCACCGAGGCCAAGGCGCCGGATACGCCGCCGCTGGATCTGGCGATCAAGGAAGACGGTTCGATGTACTTCCAGGATCAGCAGATCACCGAGGCCAGCCTGAAGCAACAGCTGGCGGTGGCTGCGCAGAAGACGCCGCAGCCGGAGCTGCAGATCCGCGCCGAGAAGGCGATCGAGTGGAAGGTCGTGCGCAAGGTCATCAGTGATGCCAAGGGCCAGGGCATGGTGCACGTCGGCTTCATGACCACCGCGCCGGCGAAGGAGTAAGTAGTCATGGCCTTTTCCACCAAAGCCTCGTCGGGTCCGATGGCGGACATCAACATCACGCCGCTGATCGACGTGATGCTGGTGCTCCTGATCATCTTCATGGTCACCGCGCCGATCCCGCTGGAGAAGATCAAGATCGATCTTCCACAGCCGAACCCGAACCAGATCCAGCCGCAGAACCCACCCGAGCCGATCAATCTCAAGATCGACCAGGGCGGCGCGTTCTACTGGAACGACACGCCGGTCGACGAGCTGGGCCTCAAGGCGCAGTTCGCGGTGATCGCCCAGCAGACCAACCAGCCGGAAATCCAGATCAAGGCCAACGATGCCACCGCCTACCAGTACGTCGCTACCGTGCTGGCCGACGCGAAGCAATACAACCTGGTCAAGATCGGATTCACCGACAGCGACCAGTAAGGCCGCGACGTCGGACAACAGCGTTACCCGCGCCAACCCCCGCCCCGTGCGGGGGTTGGCGTTTGTGCGGCCGAAAACGTCTGGACATGCACGCTGCCGCCTGTAGGAGCGCACCCTGCGCGCGATTGCTTTTGGCTTCGATCGACGCGAAGGCATTCGCGCACAGGGTGCGCTGCTACCGCAGGATCTGCAGATAGTTGCGCACCGTGGCGGCCAGGCCCTCGTACAGCGCCTCGCCGATCAGCGCGTGGCCGATCGATACTTCGGCCAGTCCGGGGATCGCGGCCTTGAACGTGCCGAGGTTCGCCTGGCTGAGGTCATGGCCCGCGTTCACCGCCAGCCCTGCCTGTTGCGCCAGACGCGCAGTGGCAGCGCAACTTGCGAGCATGGCGTCGGGCTCGCCTTCGGCGAAGGCCTCGGCGTAGGGGCCGGTGTAGAGCTCGATCCGCCGCACGCCGATCGCCCTGGCCGCCGCGAAATCCTGGTTGCCGGCATCCACGAACAGGCTGACCCGGCAATCGATCGCGTTGAGCTCGTCCACCAGCGGGCGCAGCCGATCGAGATCGCGCGAGAGGTCGAAGCCGTGGTCGGAGGTGATCTGGCCGTCGCTGTCGGGCACCAGGGTCACCTGGGTGGGACGTACCTCGCGCGCCAGCGCGATCAGGCCGGGATAGTCGCCGCGCGGCGCGGCGAACGGGTTGCCCTCGATGTTGTATTCCACCCGACCGCGCAGCATCGCGGCCAGTGCGCGCACGTCGTCGGGGCGCACGTGGCGCAGGTCGGGCCGCGGATGCACGGTGATGCCGCCGCACCCGTTCTCGATGCAGGTCTGCGCCGCGCGGCAGATGTCGGGCTCGTGGCCGCCGCGCGAGTTGCGCAGCACGGCGATCTTGTTGAGATTGACGCTGAGCAGGGTCATGGCGGTGGTCCGTCACGAAGGGAGGAGTGCAACACTGCCCCGATCACGCGGCGTCGGCAAGCGCGTAGCGGCGGATGCGCCGCGTGGTGCCGCGCCAGGCCAGCGCGGCGAACGCATCGACGCCGACGTCGAGCCGATGCAGTTGCCACGCGGCGGGGTCCTCGCCGTCCAGCCACTGCAGCACCAGTCCGGCCGCCTCGCGCCGGAACGCCAGCCGGTCCAGCCCGAACGCGAGGCCGCGGCCCAACGCCTTCAGCACCGCCTCGCGCGCGGTCCACAGTTCGAGGAAGGCCGTGCGCCGTTCGGCCTCGTCCAGCGTGCCCAGCCAGCCGGCTTCCTCGGCCGTGAAGAAGCGCTGCGCGATCTCCAGCGCGTTCGCGCGCGTGCGGCGCTGTTCCAGGTCGATGCCCGGCGCGATGCCGCGCGCCAGCGCCACCAGTGCCTGTTCGCCGCTGTGCGACCAGTTGAAGTCGAGCACACCGCCATGGACGGGATCCAGCGCGGGCCGGCCGTGTTCGCCCGCCACCAGTCGCACCTCGCCCGGCGCGACGCCCAGGTAGCCCGCGAGCAGGGCCAGCAGGGGTTCGCGCCCCGCACCCTTCGGCCGCTGCAACCGCCAGACATGAATCTCGTCAGCGTGCAGGGGCTCTGCTACTTTCGCGGGCAGGAATCCGTCGATGGCGTGCATGCGCGCATGCTGACGGACAGGCGCCGCCGCGCACAAGCCGGCGACGCGCAACGTCGATTTCCGGGGAGGCGCGCTTGATCGCCGGTTGGCTGCTGCTGCTCGTTGCGCTGCTCTACGTGGGCCTGCTCTACGGCGTGGCCTGGGCGGGCGACCGGCGCCCGCTGTATCCGCGCCAGCCGCGGCTGCGGCCGATCGTCTACAGCCTCGCGCTGGCGGTGTACTGCTCGTCGTGGACGTTCTACGGCGCGGTGGGCACGGCCGCGCGCGAGGGCCTGGGCTACCTGCCGATCTACCTGGGGCCGGTGCTGCTGTTCGTGTTCGGCTTCGGCCTGCTGCGCCGGCTGGTGGAGGTGGCGCAACAGCGCAACATCACCTCGATTGCCGACTTCATCGGCGCACGCTACGGCAAGTCGCACGGCCTCGCTGCCGTGGTGGCGGTGATCGCGGTGGTGGCAGTGCTGCCGTACATCGCACTGCAACTGAAGGCGGTGGCGATGTCGTTTGCGGTGCTGGGCGGCAGCACGCCGGGACTGCGCGGCGCGGTCGCGACGGATCCCGCGCTGTGGTGCGCCGGCCTGCTCGCGGTGTTCGCGATACTGTTCGGCACGCGCAGCATCGACGCCACCGAGCACCACCATGGACTGATGCTGGCGGTGGCGCTGGAATCGCTGATCAAGCTGGTGGCCTTCGTGGCGCTGGCGTGGTTCGCCCTGCGCCACGGGCCGGGACTGGCCGCCACCGCAAAGCTGCCGCTGCAGCATCCGGGTGACGGCCTCTCGGCCGGCTTCCTCGCGCAGACGCTGCTGGCGTTCTTCGCGATGTTCTGCCTGCCGCGGCAGTTCCAGATCGGCGTCGTGGAATGCGAGGATCCGCGCGACCTCAACCGCGCGCGCTGGATGTTCCCGCTGTACATGCTGGCGATCACGCTGGCGGTGCTGCCGATCGTGGCCACCGGCACGCGGTTGCCGGCGGTGCGCGACGGCCTCGCCGACGCCTGGGTGTTGAACCTGCCGCTGGCGCTGGGCAACGGCGGCATGGCGATGCTGGCCTTCGTGGGCGGCTTCTCGGCGGCCACCGGCATGGTGATCGTGGCGGCGGTGGCGCTGTCCACCATGATCAGCAACGACCTGGTGATGCCGGCGCTGCTGCGCGTGCGCCGCCTGCGGCTGGAACACCGCAGCGACCTCTCGCGGCTGGTGCTGCGCGTGCGCCGCGTGGCGATCGTGGCGCTGGCCGCGCTGGCCTACGGCTACTACCGGGTGGTGGCCGACACCGAGAACCTCGCCGCCACCGGCCTGCTCGCGTTCGCCGCGGTGGCGCAGCTGGCGCCGGCCATCGTGGCGGCGCTGTACTGGCGCGGCGCGAGCCGGCGCGGCGTGGCGATCGGCCTCGTCGCCGGCTTCGCGGTGTGGGCCTACACCTTGCTGCTGCCGGCGATGCTGCACGTCGGCAGCTGGCAACAGGACGGCCCGCTGGGCCTGGGCTGGCTGCGGCCGCAGGCGCTGTTCCATCTCGGCGGCAGCGATCCCCTGCTGCACGGCACGCTGTGGTCGCTGCTGGTCAACGTGGCTTGCCTGGTGTTCGTCTCGCTGCGCTGGCGGCCGAACCTGGAGGAACGCCTGCACGCGGCGCTGTTCGTCGCGCCGCATGCGGCCAGCCGTGGCGGCGCGGGCGACTGGCGCGGCCGCGTGGCGGTGGCCGACCTGCGTACCATCGCCACGCGCATCGTGGGCCGGCGCAGCACCGAACGCGCGTTCGCCGAGCACGAACAGCGACGCGGCAAGCCGCTGCAGGCCGGCGAAGCGGCCGATCGCGCGCTGATCCAGCACACCGAGCGCCTGCTCGCCGGCGCGGTCGGTGCGGCGAGCGCGCGGCGCATCCTGATGGGCATGCTGTCCGGCTCGGGCCTGGACATCGCCGAGGCGATGGCGCTGATGGACGAGGCCTCGCAGGAGTTGCGTTTCAACCGCGAGTTGCTGTCCACCACGCTGGAGAACGTCTCGCAGGGCATCAGCGTGGTCGATGCGCAGATGCGCGTGGTGGCGTGGAACCGGCGCTATCTCGAACTCTTCGGCTACCCCGACGGCATGGTCTACGTGGGCGTGCCGGTGGCCGACCTGATCCGCTGGAACGCCGAGCACGGCGAATGCGGTCCCGGCGAGGCGCCGGCGCAGGTGGCCAAGCGCATCGGCCACCTGCGTGCCGGCACGCCGCACGTGTTCCAGCGCGTGCGCGCGGACGGCAGCACCATCGAGATGCGCGGGCGCGCTCTGCCCGGCGGCGGTTACGTCACCACCTACACCGACGTCACCGCGTACAAGCGCGCCGAGCAGGCGCTGATCGAGGCGAACGAGACGCTGGAGCAGCGCGTGGACCAGCGCACCGCCGAACTCAGCGAGGCGCTGGCCGCCACCGCGCAGGCGCAGCGCACCGCCGAGGCGGCGAACGCGTCGAAGACGCGCTTCCTCGCCGCCGCCAGCCATGACCTGCTGCAGCCCTTGAACGCGGCGCGGCTGTTCACCTCCGCGCTGCGCCAGCAATCGGCGCTGGATGCGGAATCGCGGCAACTCGCCGAACGCATCGATGCCTCTTTCCGCGCCGCCGAGGACCTGCTCGACGCCCTGCTCGACACCTCGCGCCTCGATACCGGCAGCTACCAGCCGGAGATCGGCGACTTCGCGCTGGCCGAGCTGTTCGACTCGCTGCAAAGCCAGTTCGCGGTGCTCGCCGAGCAGCGCGGCCTGCGCCTGCGTGTGGCACCCACGCGGCTTGCCGTGCGCAGCGACCCGCAGCTGCTGCGCCGGGTGCTGCAGAACTTCCTCTCCAACGCGTTGCGCTACACCCAGCGCGGTGGCGTGTTGCTGGGCGCGCGCCGCACCGGGGACGAGGTGCGCATCGAAGTATGGGACACCGGTCCAGGCATCCCCGCCGAACAGCGTGCGCGCATCTTCGGCGAATTCCAGCGGCTGGAGCGGCCCTCGCCGTGGGGCGAGAAGGGCCTGGGCCTGGGCTTGTCGATCTGCGACCGCATCGCCGCCATGCTGCAGCACCGGCTGGCCCTGCATTCGCGCCCGAGCCACGGCAGTTGCTTCGCGATCGTGGTGCCGCGCGCCACCGCTACGCCGCCACGCCGCCAGGCGGTGCGCCGCGGCGGCAGCGACGAGCAGCTGCCGCTCACCGTGTTGTGCCTCGACGACGACGCAGCGATCCTCGACGGCATGCGCGCCCTGCTCGGCCGCTGGGGCGTGGACTGCCGCACCGCGCGCGACGTGACCGCCGCCGCCGCCGAGCTGCGCCGTGGCCCGGTGGATCTCATCCTCGCCGACTACCACCTCGCCGCCGACATCGACGGCCTGCAGGCCTTGCAGCAACTGCGCGCCGAGTGCGACCCGCTGCCCCCCGCCGCCCTGATCACCGCCGACGGCAGCAGTGAACTCAAGCAGCGCACCCGCGCGCTGGGCTATCCGTTGCTGCACAAGCCGGTGAAGCCGGCGGCGCTAAGGGCGTTGTTGACGGCGCTGATGAGGAAGCAGGGTGAGGGGAGTATTGGTGCTTGAGTATGTGCGTCACAGCGCGCGCGCTGTGGCAATGACCCAACATTGGACATCAGAAGCAACGGCGTCGCCTGCAGGATGCTCCGCGATGAAAGGCTCGGGTGTCGCGTCGTTAGTTGTGGTTCAGTGCAAGTTTGCACAAAACGAGCGTTATGGGTCGTGCTTCACAGCGGACGTCATGCTCGGGTTTTGGGACATCGATGGGACGGTGGTCTTCAGCCAGCAGATACCACCCGGAGCATTCGGGTGTTTTACGAAAGTCATAGCGCGGCACCGACTGTCAGCGAGGCAGGAACTCGAGCATTCTCCGGCTGTGTTCGCTTCGAAGTTGGAGAGGTCGCCACCTTGGCGATTAATGCCTGGCTCAAGCGCGCCCATGTACGGCTTCGGGGCGGGTGCAGGCTGCACAGGGGAATAGGGCGGAGGTGACGGGAACAGTTTGCTCCACCACCATGGTGAACTCGACGCGGTGGCTATCGCGATGACGATAGCGGCCACAATGCTGCCAGCCTTGTTGCCTTCGGACATATGGTTCTCCGCTCTGAAGGTGTGCAGAGTTTGTCTGGCCGGACTCGGTGGTACGGTTTGGGCAGATGGTCGTCGAAGCGGATCGTAAATTGATCCATTGCGTTCTTCCAGACGCGTGGAGTCGCCTCACTCCCCCTCATCACCCTCCGGCAACGGCTGCATCGCCCCCGGTTCCACGGCAAGCTGGCTGGCGGCCAGCGCAACTTGCGTCCGGTTGTTGACGCCGAGCTTGCGCATGATCGCGGTCATGTGCGCCTTCACGGTGGCTTCGGAGACGCCGAGTTCCCAGGCGATCTGCTTGTTGAGCAGGCCTTCGGCGATCATGGTGAGCACGCGGAACTGCTGCGGCGTGAGCGCGGCGACGCGGGCGGCGATGTCGGCTTCGGCGGGCTTCAGTTCGGCGCGGCCGCCGACCAGTTGCGGCGGCAGCCATACGTCGCCGTCGAGCACGGCGCGGATCGCGTGGACGATGTCGTCGCCGGCGGTGGACTTGGGAATGTAGGCGGCGGCGCCGTGGGCGAGCGCGCGGCGCGCGACCTGGGCTTCCTCGTGACCGGAGACCACGATGATCGGCAGGCCGGGATACTGGCCGCGGATGTGCACCAGTGCGGAGTAGCCGCGCGCTCCGGGCATGTGCAGGTCGAGCAGCAGCAGGTCGGCGTCGGGGTATTGCTCGATCAGCGCGTACAGGCCGTGCACGCTCTCGGCGCTGCGTACCTGCGCCTGCGGCAGCGCGGCGAGCACCGCGCGCTGCAGGGCGTCGCGGAACAGCGGGTGGTCGTCGGCGATCAGGATGTCGGGCATAAAGGGGGCTTCAATCAACCCGGTAGGAGCGGCTTCAGCCGCGATGCTCTTGCTCATCGCGGAAGATCTATCGCGGCTGAAGCCGCTCCTACGCTTATTTGATCAACCGTTCCTCGACGAGGCTCTTCACCACCGAGGGATCGGCGAGGGTGGAGATGTCGCCGAGCTGGTCGGGCTGGTTCTCGCCGATCTTGCGCAGGATGCGGCGCATGATCTTGCCCGAGCGGGTCTTGGGCAGGCCGGGCGCCCACTGGATGTAGTCGGGCGTGGCGATCGGGCCGATCTCCTTGCGCACCCAGGCGACCAGTTCCTTCTTCAACTCGTCCGTGCCGGTTTCGCCGGCGACCAGGGTGACGTAGGCGTAGATGCCCTGGCCCTTGATGTCGTGCGGGCAGCCCACCACGGCGGCCTCGGCCACCTTGGGGTGCGCCACCAGCGCGCTCTCCACCTCGGCGGTGCCGATGCGGTGGCCGCTGACGTTGATCACGTCGTCGACGCGGCCGGTGATCCAGTAGTAGCCGTCCTCGTCGCGGCGCGCGCCGTCGCCGGTGAAGTAGTTGCCGGGGTAGGCGCTGAAATAGGTCTCGATGAAGCGCTGGTGGTCGCCGTACACGGTGCGCATCTGGCCGGGCCAGGAATCAGTGAGCAGCAGGTTGCCCTCGGCCGGGCCTTCCTGCACTTCGCCGTTGGCGTCGACGATGGCGGGCTTCACGCCGAAGAACGGCTTGGTGGCGGAGCCGGGCTTGGTGTCGATGGCGCCGGGCAGCGGGGTGATCAGGATGCCGCCGGTCTCGGTCTGCCACCAGGTGTCCACGATCGGCAGGCGGCTCTCGCCCACCACGCGGTGGTACCACTCCCAGGCCTCGGGATTGATCGGTTCGCCCACCGTGCCGAGCACGCGCAGCGAGGCGCGCAAACACCGCTTCACCGGCGCCTCGCCTTCGCGCATCAGCGCGCGGATCGCGGTGGGTGCGGTGTAGAACAGGGTCACCTGGTGCTTGTCCACGACCTGCCAGAAGCGGCTGAAGTCGGGGTAATTCGGCACGCCGTCGAACATCACCGTGGTGGCACCGTTCGCCAGCGGGCCGTACACCACGTAGCTGTGGCCGGTGACCCAGCCCACGTCGGCGGTGCACCAGTACACGTCGTCCTCGCGCAGGTCGAACACGCATTCGTGGGTGTAGCTGGTGAACACCAGGTAGCCGGCCGAGGTGTGCAGCACGCCCTTCGGCTTGCCGGTGGAGCCGGAGGTGTACAGGATGAACAGCGGGTGCTCGGCTTCCATAGCCTCGGCCGGGCAGTCGGCGCTTTGGCCGTCCATCAGGTTGTGCCAGTAGCGGTCGCGCGGCGACTGCATCGGCACGGCGCTGCCGGTGCGGCGCACCACCACCACGGTTTCCACGCTGTTGGTGCCGGGGCGCTTGAGCGCCTCGTCCACGTTGGTCTTGAGCGGGATCTTCTTGCCGCCGCGCACGCCTTCGTCGGCGGTCACCACCAGCTTGCACTGCGAATCGGCGATGCGCCCGGCCAGCGAATCGGGCGAGAAGCCGCCGAACACCACCGAGTGCACCGCGCCGATGCGCGCGCAGGCCAGCATCGCCACCGCAGCCTCGGGGATCATCGGCAGGTAGATCGCCACGCGGTCGCCCTTGGCCACGCCCAGGTGCTTCAGCGTGTTCGCGAACTTGCACACTTCGGCGTGCAGCTCGCGGTAGGTGAGCTTGCGTGACTCGTTCGGGTCGTCGCCCTCGAAGATGATCGCCACCTTGTCGCCGCGCTCCTCGAGGTGCCGGTCGAGGCAATTCGCGGCCACGTTGAGCATGCCGTCCTCGTACCAGCGGATGTGCAGGTTCTTCGGATCGAACGAGACGTCCTTGATCCTGGTGGGCCGCTTCGCCCAGTCCAGCCGCTCGCCCACCTTGGCCCAGAAGCCTTCGGGATCTTTCACCGACTCGGCGTACAGCCGCTCGTAATCGTCCTTGCGGATGCGTGCCCTGGCGGCGAATGCGGGATCGACGGGATGGATCGTGGACATGCGGGACTCCTGCTGGCGAGGTGGGGGGCGGGCGCGGGGCCTGCTGCGAACGGCATGCAGAGGCTTTCGAGTGTAGCGGCGTCGCCGGGGTGTCGAGGAGCCCCGCCCATCGACTTTGGTCGAGGTACGACCATCGGCGAATAGTCATGCGTGCGAGTGCATGAGCATGCTCGCCCCACGATCACCTTGGGGAAACCCTGCATGAGCCCGACACTCAACCGTCGTTGCCGCGCGCCGCTGGCGCTGGGCATCGCCTGCGCGCTGGCGTTGCCGTGGGCGGCACAGGCGCAGACCAGCACATCGACCACGGGCAACGTCAGCGCCCGCGAGCAGCAGCTGGAACAGCGCGTGGACCAGCTGGAGCAACAGCTGGCGCAGCTGAAGGCGATGATCCAGGCGCAGAAGCAGCAGCCGGCACAACCTGCCTCCGCCGCACCGGCACAGAACGTCGCCGCCGTACCCGCCACCGCAGCCAAGCCGGTGTTCACCACCGCGCCGGGCGTGTCGGTGGCCTTGCACGGCTTCGTCAGCGCCACCGCCTTCAGCCAGGACAAGAGCTTCACCTTCGGCAACGGCACCAACGCGGAATTCCCGGTGCCGGGCGCGAAGGGTTCGCTGTCCGGCGTGGACGTGCGCAACACGCGCTTCTGGCTGGATTTCAGCGGCGCGAAGTTCGCCGGCGACTGGGTCGGCGGCGGCCGCATCGAGATGGACTTCTTCGGCGGCTTCAACGGCACCGGGCCGTACAGCCAGCAGCAGCCCACGCCGCGCCTGCGCCAGGCCTACATGGACCTCACCAACCCGAATACCGGCACCACGGTGCGCGTGGGCCAGCAGTGGGAGCTGATGTTCCCGGTCGACAACACGCCGGTATCGCTGGCGCACATCGCGTTCCCGCTGGGCTTCGCCGCGGGCTACGGCGGCTGGCGCTTCCCCGGCATCGTGGTGATGCAGGACTTGAACCACGGCAGCGACGGCGCGAAGTGGCGGCTGGACCTGGGCGCGTTCGAAGGCGCGTGGAAGGGCCCCGGCGACAACGTGAACTACCTCACCGCGGGCAACGCGGGCTTCCGTCCGCAGCTGGAGGCGCGCTTGCGCGTGGCGGACAAGAACTGGGTGGCCTATGCCGCCGCGCACTACAGCGAGGTGAACCTCAAGGGCGTGGGCGACACCGCGCCTGCGCCGGTCAAGGACACCATCCAGAGCGTGGGCTACGAAGTCGGCGGCAGCTGGAAGCCGGGCCCGTGGGTGTTCAACGGCTTGGTCTACACCGGCAAGGGCCTGGGCGAGATCTTCGGTGCGATGGCGCAGTTCGGCGACATCTCCGAGAGCGGCGGCTTCGTGCAGGCGGGCTACAACTTCACCTCGAACTGGAGCGCGTATGCGTTCTACGGCATCAGCAAGCCGGACAGCCAGGACGTGATCCGCTGGATGGGCAACGGCTCCACTGGCTTGCTGAAGAACCGCCAGGCCGCGCTGAGCTTGCAATACGCCGCCGGTGCCTACGCGCTGGGCGTGGAGTGGATGTACGACAAGCTCGACTCCACCACCGACGGCATCCACCGCAAGACCACCAACGGCAACCAGCTCAGCGTGAGCGGCATGTACAAGTTCTGAGGATGCGGCAGGAGCACGACGCAGCTGCGTGAGCAGGTGCGGGCAACGCCGGCGGCGGACATCGTCGGTAGCGGCAGTCAGCAGTGAGCCTCGAAGAGCCATCGTCATCCCGGCTTGACCAGCCCTTCGGCTGTTGAAGTGCGCCTCGCCGGGATGACAAGCAGAAGAGCGGCATTCGAGGTTCTTGGCAAACAACGCCGATGCGGCCGTAGCGGGGGAGGGGACTCCGGCGCGGCGGCATCCTCATCCTCCCGCGTGCGGGAGTCAGCCAGCGGGTCGCCTGTCGGCGGCGCGCATCGACCGGGCTTTGCCGTCACGGCAAGTCGCCATCACACTCGGGAGGGGAACGCACATGGCCAGCAACGCCATCGACGCCGTCGGCAAGCACGCCGCGGGACTGGATACCAGCCACCGGCGGGTGATCCTGGCATCCAGCTTGGGCACCGTGTTCGAGTGGTACGACTTCTACCTGTACGGCTCGCTGGCCGTGATCATCGGCAAGCAGTTTTTCTCGGGCTTGAATGAAGCAAGCCAGCTGGTGTTCGCGCTGCTCGCGTTCGCCGCCGGCTTCGCGGTGCGTCCGTTCGGCGCGCTGGTGTTCGGCCGGGTGGGCGATCTGGTGGGACGCAAGTACACCTTCCTCATCACCATCGTCATCATGGGCCTGTCCACGTTCTTCGTGGGCCTGTTGCCCAGTTACGGATCGATCGGCGTGCTGGCGCCGGTGATCCTGATCGCGCTGCGCATGCTGCAGGGCCTGGCGCTGGGCGGCGAGTACGGCGGCGCGGCGACGTATGTGGCAGAGCATGCGCCGGACGGCAAGCGCGGCCTGTATACCAGCTTCATCCAGATCACCGCGACCTTCGGCCTGTTCATTTCGCTGCTGGTGATCCTGGGCATCAAGTGGACGCTGGGCGACGAGAAGTTCAACGACTGGGGCTGGCGCGTGCCGTTCCTGCTGTCCTCGCTGCTGCTGGCGGTGTCGGTGTACATCCGCATGCAGCTGGCCGAGTCGCCGGTGTTCCAGCAGATGAAGGCCGAGGGCAAGACCTCGAAGGCGCCGCTCACCGAATCCTTCGCGCGCTGGGGCAACCTCAAGCTGGTGATCCTCGCCCTGCTCGGCGCCACCGCCGGCCAGGCCGTGGTGTGGTACTGCGGCCAGTTCTACGCGATGTACTTCCTCGGCACCACGCTGAAGATCGACGCCACCACCACGCAATTGCTGATCGCCGGTGCGCTGCTGATCGGCACGCCGTTCTTCGTGGTGTTCGGCTGGCTGTCGGACAAGGTGGGCCGCAAGCCGGTGGTGCTGGCCGGCTGCCTGCTCGCCGCGTTGACCTACTTCCCGATCTTCAAGGCGATCACCCACTACGGCAATCCCGCGATCGAGGCGGCCAGCCTGGTGGCGCCGGTCAGCGTGATCGCCGACCCGGCGAACTGCCACCTGCAGATCAACCTCACCGGCACGCAGAGCTACACCAGCTCCTGCGACGTGGCCAAGAGCTATCTCGCCAAGCGCGGCGTGCCCTACCGCAACGTGGCGACGCAGCCCGGCGAAGTGGCGCGGGTGGACGTGGGCGGCCACATGTTCGAGGCGTTCGAAGGCACGGGCCTGGCCAAGGCGGACTTCGCCGCGCAGGGCAAGGCCTTCGCCGCCTCGCTGGGCACCGCGCTGGACCAGGCCGGCTACCCGGCCAAGGCCGATCCCGCGCGCAGCAACTACCCGATGCTGCTCCTGCTGCTGACCCTCCTGGTGCTCTACGTGACCATGGTCTACGGCCCGATCGCCGCGTGGCTGGTGGAGATGTTCCCTACCCGCATCCGCTACACCTCGATGAGCCTGCCCTACCACATCGGCAACGGCTGGTTCGGCGGCTTCCTGCCCTCGGTGTCGTTCGGCATCGTGGCGCTCACCGGCAACATCTACTCCGGCCTGTGGTACCCGGTGGCGATCGCCGCGATGAGCTTCGTGATCGGCCTGCTGTTCGTGCGCGAGACGAAGGGCGTGGACATCAGCGCCTGACAAAAACCGTAGGAGCGGCTTCAGCCGCGATCAGCGTTGCTGGGGTCGCGGCTGAAGCCGCTCCTACGGGCAAGACAGTCGTGTCGCGCGAACTGAGATGCCCGCACAGCACACTGCACGGATGGACGACCACGCCATTCCCCCGCAGGCGATCAAGGGCCGCGGCGCCGCCTCCAATCCCGAGGGGCGCTTCGAGTCCATCCGCCACCATGCCGAGGACGACGGCTGGCAAAGCCTGCTGCTGGACGAGACCGCGCCGCGCCCGCAAACCTGCGTCACCGAAGAGCGCGCGCGCAGCGTCATCACCCGCAACGATTCGCCCGACATCGCCTTCGACCAGGCGCTGAACCCGTA
Source organism: Rhodanobacter sp. C06 (assembly GCF_002001105.1). Lineage (GTDB taxonomy): Bacteria > Pseudomonadota > Gammaproteobacteria > Xanthomonadales > Rhodanobacteraceae > Rhodanobacter_A. Next base: position 14,570 of record NZ_MUNP01000060.1, read on the forward strand.
CCGCGGCTGCGAGCACGGCTGCGTGTATTGCTTTGCCCGCCCCAGCCACAGCTACCTCAACCTCTCGCCCGGGCTGGACTTCGAGACGAAGATCCGCGCCAAGGGCAACCTCGCCGAAGTGCTGCGGGCCGAGTTGGCCAAGCCCGGTTACTTGCCGAAGCCGATCAATATCGGCAGCAACACCGACCCGTATCAACCCATCGAAAAGAAGTGGCGGCTCACCCGCGCCGCGCTGGAGGTGTTGGCCGAATGCCACCACCCCTGCACCGTCGTCACCAAGAACGCGCTGGTCGAACGCGACCTCGACCTGCTCGCCGCGATGGCGCGCGAACAGCTGGTGCAGGTGTTCGTCTCGGTGAACTCGCTGGACAACCACCTCGCCGCGAAACTCGAACCGCGCGCCTGCGCGCCGCATCGCCGCCTCAAGGCCATCGCCGCGCTGGCCGAAGCCGGCGTGCCGGTGGGCGTGCTGGTGGCGCCGATCATCCCCGCGCTCAACGACAAGGACATGGAAGCCGTGCTCGAACGCGCCCACGCCGCCGGCGCCCGCTGCGCCGGCTATACCGTGCTGCGCCTGCCGTGGGAACTGAAAGCGCTGTTCCGCGAATGGCTGGCCCTGCACGCGCCGCAACGCGCCGAACACGTGATGAGCCTGGTGCAGCAGATGAACGGTGGCCGCGACTACGACAGCGACTTCCGCACCCGCATGCGCGGCCAGGGCGTGTTCGCCGAACTGCTGCGCAAGCGCTTCGAGATCGCCTGCCGCAAGCACGGCTTCGGTCGTGCGCGCGAGCTGCGATTGGACTGCACGCGCTTCGTGCCGCCGCGCAAGCCGTCGCCGCAGGGGGAGTTGTTCTGATCGTCCACGCGTGGCGATGGCCATCGCCCAGCGCCGGCTTCAGCCGGCGCGGATCGCCGACAGCGCATCAGATGGTGGGCAATGGCTCGACCCGCACGCCACGCACCAGCAGCCAGATGCCTGTGGTGATCTCCGCAAGGAAGATCGGCAACCAGCCGAACTGGAGCATGTCCGCATAGGCGGGAAGGACGAGATTGCCTAGGCTGGTCAGCAAGGTGACGACCGAAGCAAACACGCCGAACACGGAAAGCACGCGCGGGATGTAACGCGTCTTCGCGAACAGATGGAAGAACAGGGTGGAGCCGAAGCTGAAGAACAGGGTCGCGACATTGAACGACGCGAAGTCCACGCTCTTGGCCAGGCCGACCATCGTTTCCAGCTGCGCCATGCCAAGCGACTGCAGGTACTTGGGATCGCTTTGCAGGCTGAGCGTGCCGAAAGAGATGAAGGCCGTCACGCCGGAAAAAGCTTCAGCGAGCCGGAAGTACAACGCCAGGCGCGCGACACGTTCGTTCACGGGCCGCACGACGACGTACAAGGCGTAGGCCAGCAGCACGGTGAACACGGAAGCGAGCAATTGCAGGACCAGCCCGACCCGGTAAAGGACTTGCCCTTGGGTGATGTGCTCGAGGCGCTGGGCGAAGTCGCCCGTCCCGACGACATGGCCGATGAGGAACTGCCCGCCCATGTAGAGCACGATCAGCAGCAGGTAGACAAAGCCGGCGATGCGCGCGTAGCGGATCTGCACGTCGGCAGCGTATGCGTCCTTCATTTCCCTATCCCCTTTCGTTGCGAGTCAAGGCGGACTCAGACCACTTCCCGTCCGCGGTAGTAACGCTTGTGCGCCAGCGCCAGCATCGCCTCGTCTTCGTGCGTGTCGCCGTAGGCGTAGCACGTATCGTAGGCGGCGAGGTCATGGCGTTCGCGCACGCGGCGAGCCTTCTCCGCGCCCACGCATTGGGCGCCATGGTAGCGACCGGTGAGGCGCTCGCCGCGGGTTTCGAGCGCCGAGCAGATCAGTTCCAGGCCGTGCCGCCGGCACCACGGCGCGAGATAGAAATCGAGGCCGCCGGAGACCAGCACCACCTTGTCGCCCTGGCGCTTGTGCCAGGCGAGGCGCTGCATCGCTTCGGGGCGCAGCAGGCCGGGCAGGACTTCGGCGGCGAAGCGTTCGCCGGCCGCGTGGACGTGCGCGGCGGGCACGCCGCGGAAGCCGAAGGCGGCGACGTGGTGGCGGATGCGCGTGCCGGAGACCAGGCCCAGCTTGTAGCCGGCCAGCATCGGCGCGAACACCGGCACGCCCAGCGCGCGACGCAGCGGCGTTACCGCCTGACGCATGAAGTCGCCGAAGGTTTCGCGGGTGGTGAGGGTGCCGTCGAAGTCGAACAGGGCGAGGTTCATGCGGCGTCCGTGTCTCGATGTAGGGTGGTGCGAGTGCGAGCCCTCTCCCCCGACCCCTCCCCCGCAAGCGGGGGAGGGGAGTTCAAGCGATTACTTCGACGCCGGCAGGTACTTCGCGAACCAGTCCAGCGAGCGCTGCTGCATGTCGCGCACGTGCTTGGGGTCGGCGAAGTGGTGGCCTTCGTTCGGGTAGACCACCAGCTGGGTAGGTACGCCGAGCGTCTTCAGCGCGTGCCAGTACTCGAAGGACTGCGGCGCGGGGCACTCCTCGTCGCGGTCGCCCACGATGATCAGGGTGGGCGTCTTCGCCTGCTTGATGAAGCTGAGCGCCGAGCTCTTCGCGTACACCGCGGGGTCGTCGTACAGGCTGGCGCCGAAGTAGGGGATCATCCACTGGTCGATCCGGTTCTCGCCGTAGTAGCTCGCCCAGTCGGAGATGCCGGCGCCGGCGACCACGGCGCGGAAGCGCTGGGTCTGGGTGGGCGCGAACATGCTCATGAAGCCGCCGTAGCTCCAGCCGGTGAGGCCCAGGCGGTGGTCGTCCACCGGCACCAGCTTCTCCACCGCGTCGACGCCGGCGAGGATGTCGCGCAGGTCGCCATAGCCGAAGTCCTTGCGGTTGGCCTGCACGAAGGCTTCGCCCTGGCCGTAGCTGCCACGCGGGTTGGGCATGAACTGGAAGTAGCCCGAGGCGGCGTACATCGCGCCCATGCCGGGCCAGCTCGACATCACGCCCCACGCCGGGCCGCCGTGCACGCTGACGATCATCGGGTAGGTCTTGTGCGGATCGTAGTTGGCCGGGTACAGCAGCCAGCCCTGCACGTCGCGCCCTTCGTTCTTCCACTCCACTGACACCGCCTTGCCCCAGGCGGCCTTGAGCGCGGCGTTGAGCGTGGTGACAGCGGGCGGCGGCGTGTGGCCGAGCTTGCCGGCGTGCAGTTCAGGCGCACTCTCGTACGAGGTCTGCACGTAGGCGACGCGCTGGTGGTCGGCCGACAGCGACACCGAGAGCACCGCGCCACCGGCGCCGATCATCGCGGGCAGGGTGAAGTACGGCGCCTGTGCGCTGGCGCGGTCACCGTGCACGTCATAGGTGGCGAGCTGCGCCTTGCCCTTGGCGTTCTGGCTGACCAGCAGCGCGTCGTTGCCGGTCCAGGTGAACCACGACGGCGTCACCGTGATGCCGGGCGTGAGGTCGCTCAGCGCGCCACCGGTCGACGGCACGCTGTAGAGGTCGCCGCCGGTGGCGCCCTGGTCGCTCATCAGGCCGCCGATGAAGGCGATCCGCGAGCCATCCGGCGACCAGCGCGGCAACGCCATCTGCAGGCCGTGCAGCGAACCGGCGACGGTGGCGGGGTCGACGACCGCGCGCGGCGCGGCGCTGGCGCTTGCTTCCTGCACGTAGAGCTTCGCCACCCACCAGTTGTTGTCGCCCGGCGGCGGTGCGGCGGTGTAGGCGACGTGCGTGCCGTCCGGCGAGAAGTCGAATTCGTAGGCGTACAGCGAGGCGGGCGTCAGCGTCTGCAGCGCGCCGCTGCTCGCGTCGAGACGAGCCACGCGCTGCACTTCCTCATGCTCGTCCTCGCCGATCACGCCCACCTGCGGCTTGCCCGCGGCGGTGGCGCTGGCGTGGCGGGTGGCGCCGGGCACGTAGAGGAAGCCCAGCGCCTTGCCGTCCTGGGTCCACGTCAGCGCGCGCGCGTAGCCGGCGAGTTTCGCCAGCTCATGCGGCGCGGCCGTACCGGCCACGTCGGCGAGGTAGACGTCGTTGTGCATCGCCTCGGTGTTGGTGAGGTCCTTGCCGCAGTTGGCGATGAAGGCGAGCCGGCGCGAATCCGGCGACCAGGCGATGTCGCGCTTGTCGCAGCCGGCCAGTGCCTTGCCCACGTCCAGCGCGTGCGCGCCGCGGCCGTCGGCATCGGCCAGCTCGATTACGGGCTGCTTGCCTTCGCGCACCCAGGCCAGCCGTTTGCCGTCGGGCGAGATCGCCACGGCGCCGAGGCGCTGGACCCGGTCGAGCCGGGTCTGCAGTTGCTCGATGTGGGAGGCGGGCTGGGCGGCGGGCGTGTCCGGTGCCGCCTGCACGGCCCAAGGCGCGGCGAGCAGGGCGAGTGAAACCAGCAGGGGCGAGGATTTTGGCATGGCACGGACCCGGGGCAGAGGAACGCCCACGCTACAACCGCGGGGAGTGCCGCACCATGTGCGGGTAGTCACCCCGACGGGGCGACGCATGTCTCAGTTACTGGCGACCTGCGTGGCCTCGCGCGCGGCCAGCCTGGCGCGTATCTCCGGAATCGCCGCCAGCGCGGCCTTCTCGCCGGCGAGGATGGCCAGGTTCTTCTGCTCGAAATCGGTGGGACCGATGCCGCTCAGGTCGGGCCGGATCACCACGTCGGCGCGCGCGATTTCCTGCGCCGCCAGCTGCCGCCCCATGATCGTGATCGACTGGCCCACGATATTCAGCATGCCCTGCGGGTTGCTGCCGCTGGGCGTGGCGGAGATGTCCACCGCGATCACGAAGTCCGCGCCGAGCTGGCGCGCGGCATCCACCGGGATCGGGCTGACCACGCCGCCGTCCACGTAATGCCTGCCGCGGATTTCCACCGGTTCGAACACGCCGGGGACGCTGCAGGAGGCGCGCACCGCCTCGCCGGTGTTGCCGCGCACGAACACCATGCGCTGGCCGGTTTCCAGTTGCGTCGCCACTGCCGCGAACGGCAGTTCCAGCTGCTCGATCGGCCGGTTGTGCACCAGCTGGTTCACGTAGTCCTGCAGCGCCTTGCCCTGCACCAGGCCGCCGGAGAACAGCCGCACGTCGCGGATCTTCGCCTCGTCGAGGCCGAACGCCACCTGCTGCATCTGGAACGCGTCCATGCCACTGGCGTACAGCGCGCCCACCACGCTGCCTGCGCTGGTGCCGGCCACCACGTCGGGGTGGATGCCGCTGGCCTCCAGCATCTTGATCACGCCGATGTGCGCGAAGCCCTTGGCCGCGCCGCCGCCCAGCGCGAGGCCGATCCGCAGTTTGGGCGGAGGTGGTGGCGGAGCGATCGGCGGCGGCACGGGTTTGGCCGCGTGGGTGCAGGCACCCAGCGCGAGCGTGGCGAGCAGCGGCAGGAGCAGGCGGCGGAGGCGCATGGGAGTCTGAAGAAGGAGAGGGTGGGCGGCCCGCTTTCCTCCTCCCCTTGTTTGCAGGGGATGCGGGGAGTTGCCATGGATGGCGCCGCTTTGAGGAGCGATGAAGGTCGGGAGGGGGTACCCGGTAGATCCAGTGCACCCCACCCCAGCCCTCCCCTGCTTGCAGGGGAGGGCGCCGGCGCATCAGCCCTGCGCGCCGTCCGCCTCGCGGTGGTAATGCGTGGCCAGTTCGACTTCCTGCTTCGAGCCCAGGAACACCGGCACGCGCTGGTGCAGGCCGGTCGGTTGCAATTCCATGATGCGCTCGCGGCCGGTGGTGGCCGCGCCGCCGGCCTGTTCGACGATGAAGGCCATCGGGTTGGCCTCGTACATGATGCGCAGCTTGCCGCCCTGCTTCGCGATCTTGGCGTCCAGCGGGTAATAGAACACGCCGCCGCGGGTCACGATGCGGTGCACGTCGGCCACCATCGAGGCCACCCAGCGCATGTTGAAGTCGCGCCCGCGCGGGCCTTCCTTGCCGGCCAGCAGCTCGCCGATATAGCGCTGCATCGGCGCTTCCCAGTGGCGCTGGTTGGACATGTTGATCGCGAACTCGCCGGTGGTTTCCGGGATGCGGATGTCGCGCCGGCTGAGGATGAAGCTGCCGATCTCGCGGTCCAGCGTGAACTCGTGGGTGCCGTGGCCGAAGGTGAGCACCAGCAGGGTGGACGGGCCGTAGACCACGTAGCCGGCGGCGAGCTGGGTGGTGCCCGGCTGCAGGAAGTGCTCGGCCTTCGGCTCGGTGACGCCGTCCGGGCAGCGCAGCACCGAGAAGATCGTGCCGACCGAGATGTTCACGTCGATGTTCGAGCTGCCGTCGAGCGGATCGAACAGCAGCAGGTGCTGGCCCTTCGGATAACCGTCCGGGATCTGCTGCGGGTCTTCCATCTCCTCCGAGGCGCAGGCGGCGAGGTGGCCGCCCCAGGCGTTTGCTTCGAGGAGGATCTCGTTGGAGATCACGTCCAGCTTCTTCTGCGCCTCGCCCTGGATATTCATGCTGATTGAATCAGCCGTGCCGGCCATGCCCAGCACGCCGCCCAGCGCACCCTTGCCGGTGGCCACGCCGATGCGCTTGCAGGCGCGCGCCACCACCTCGATCAGCAGGGAAAGTTCGGCGTTGATGTGGCCGGCGCGGCGTTCCTCGATCAGGAACTGGATCAGCGAGACGGGCTTCATGGCGGGTCCGTGGCAGGGTGGCAGACAGAGTGGAACGCGCATTGTCCCGGCTTCCGCTGAACCGCGCCATGCCTTGGAGCCTGCTCGATGCCTCCGCATGGCCCGCGCCGGGAGCTGTTTGGGCGCAGGCCAAGGAAGAACGAAGGAGTGGACGTCCGTCCACGACTGAGTGATGACGCAGGTATGTGGGCAAACAGACCCGGCCCTTCGGGTTGGCTTGCCGTCGCCGCCATGCGGCAGCGCGCGGCTTGACCTGCCAGCCAGGCAGGCGCTGCGCCACGCGCCACCACCTGACGACCACGACAAGGCAACGCGGGCCATGCGGAGGCATTGAGCAGGCTCTGGTCTACTGACATGATGCTGGCAGCAGCACCCGCGCAAGCTGTACCTCCAACAAGGAGGGAACGGCATGCGCGATACGGTTTATTTCCTCGTTTTCGACGGCTACGCCGACTGGCAGGCCGCGCTGGCGTTGTGCGAGATCCGCCGCCCTGGCGATTGGCGGGTGCAGGCGGTGGGTTTCTCGACGGCACCGGTGACCTCGATGGGCGGCCTGGTGGTGCAGCCCGAGCTGATCCTGGCCCAGCTCGACCTCAACCGCGCGGCGCTCTTGATCCTGCCCGGCGGCCACCTGTGGACGCGCGGCGAAGGCCTGGCCGCGGTGGCGGCCGCGCGCCGCGTGCACGCGGCCGGTGCGCCGGTGGCCGGTATCGCCGACGGCGTGCTGGCACTGGCCCGCGCCGGCCTGCTCGACCATTGCCGGCATACCGGCAACCACGCCGGCCACATCGACATGCACGTGCCTGGCTACCGCGGCGCCGAGCAGTACGACGCCGGCGTGCTCGCGGTCAGCGACGGCGGCACGCTTACCGCCAGCGAACTCGGCAGCGTGGAGTTCGCGCGCGAGGTGATCCGCACGCTGGACCTCTACAACGCCAGCGACCGCGAGCACTGGTTCCGCCTCTACAAGCACGCGTTGCCGCCGCCGTGGCTGGCGGGTGCCGTGGCAGCGGCCGCATGAATGCGCTCGTCCGTGAGCGCGGCTTCGAGCAAGTTTTCATTGTGGAGAAGCAGCCCGATGCTGCGAGTCCAACCGCGGCCATCCATGGCCGCACACTTCAGGATCCATGCGCCCATCCATGGGCGCGGTTTCGATCAGATGGTCGATGCGGGAAGCCGACCCGGTCCCACAGGTCCAACCGCGGCCATCCATGGCCACACACTTCAAGCAGAGCCAACACCATGACAAAGAAATCCGCAATCGACAGGGTGCTGATGGCGTACCGGCCGCTGTACCTGCAAGGCCTGCTGCTGGACGGCCAGTACCGCCTGCCGACGAAGCCTGCACGGGAAGGCGAGCAGGATCGTCCCGCGGGTCGTCGCCGCCTCACCCTGGTGGCGTTGACCGGCCTGCATCACCTCGTGTCATCCATTCGGGGTCGCAAATGAAGAAGACCTATCACGGTAGCTGCCACTGCGGCGCGGTGCGCTACGAGGCCGATCTCGATCTTGCCGCCGGCACCGGGCGCTGCAACTGCTCGATCTGCGCCAAGACGCGCAGTTGGGGCATCACGATCAAGCCGCAGGACTTCCGCCTGCTCGCCGGCGAGGACGCGCTGTCCGACTACCAGTTCGGCACGCGCAGCGCGCACCACCTGTTCTGCCGCCATTGCGGCGTGCGCCCGTTCGGGCGTGGCCACGTGGAGCAGATCGGCGGCGACTACGTCTCGGTCAACCTCGCCTGCCTCGACGATGCCGAACCGCAGGAGCTGATCGATGCGCCCGTGCGCTGGTGCGACGGCCGCGCGAACAACTGGATGAACCCGCCCGCCGAGACGCGGCACCTGTGAACCCGGAGACAGCGCCATGACCGCCGACCTCACCTTCTTCCACGCCCCGAACAGCCGCTCCGGCGGCACCCGCGCCCTGCTCGAAGAACTGGGCGCGGACTACCAGTTGCACGTGCTGAACCTCAAGGCCGGCACCCAGCGCCAGCCCGAATACCTCGCGGTCAATCCGATGGGCAAGGTGCCGGCGATCCTGCATCGCGGCGCGCTGGTCACCGAGCAGCCCGCGGTGTTCCTGTACCTCGCCGACCTGTTCCCGGAAAAAGGCCTGGCGCCGGCCATCGGCGATCCCCTGCGCGGGCCCTACCTGCGCTGGATGGTGTACTACGGTTCCTGCTTCGAGCCGGCGCTGGTCGACAAGTCGATGCAGCGCGAGGCGGCGGCACCTTCGACCTGTCCCTACGGCGACTTCGACACCATGCTGAAGACGCTCACCAACCAGCTGGCGCAGGGTCCGTACCTGCTTGGCGAACGCTTCACCGCGGCGGACGTGTTGTGGGGCGGTGCGCTGAACTGGACCACCATGTTCAAGCTGGTGCCGGAGACGCCGGTGATCCGCGCCTACATCGACCGCGTGCTCGCGCGCCCGGCGATGCAGCGCGCGGCCGCGGCCGATGCGGCACTGGCTGCCGCACAGCAGGCTTGAGCGATGGACGGCTGGCGCCAGCAGCTTGCGGCGGCGCGCCGGTCGCATCGCGGTGACTTGTGGCGCAGGCGCTGCGACACGGTTCGCGGCATCATGCACGCATGCGTCGCGCCGATCGCCTGTTCCTCATCATCCACGCCCTGCGCGGGCGGCGCACCGCGCTGCCGGCGCGCAACCTTGCCGAGACGCTGGGCGTGTCGCTGCGCACGGTCTACCGCGACGTGGCCGACCTGCAGCTCTCCGGCGTGCCGATCGAAGGCGAGGCAGGCGTGGGCTACGTGCTGCGCAAGGGTTCGGACATCCCGCCGCTGATGTTCAACGCCGACGAACTCGAATCGCTGGTGGTGGGCACGCGTTTCGTGCGTGCGTTCGCGGGCGACAAGCTGGCCGAAGGCGCCAAGACCGCGCTGCTGAAGATCGAGGCGGTGCTGCCGCCCGAGCTGCGCGAGCGCGCCGCGCGCACGCGCATCTACGCGCCGGTGTGGCGCGACCAGGGCCGCGCCGATTTCGCGATGCTGATCGACCGCCTGCACGCGGCCATCGCGGCGAACCAGGTGCTGCGGTTGGACTACCGCGACGAGGGCGGCCAGCCCAGCCTGCGCGAAGTGGAGCCGCTGTGCCTCGCGTTCTGGGGTGGCAAGTGGACGCTGGGCGCGTGGTGCCGGCTGCGCGGGGACTTCCGCAACTTCCGCCCCGACCGCATCCACGCCAGCGAAACCACCGGCGAAGTCTTCACCGAAGTGCCGGGGCGCAGCCTCGACGACTACCTGCGCGCGGTGGGCGGCAGCCAGATCGGCATGAGCTGAGCGTCACGCCGCGGCGACGCGGCATCGGCTACTCGTCGGCGCTTCGTCGCCGCCGCGAGGTCGATTCCATGCACGCCCATCATCCGCTGCAGTCGGTGGCCCCGGTCGAGCTGCGGCCCACCCAGCTCACCGTGGGCTACGCCGAGGTGGCCGCCAAGCGCGCCGAGTGGGAGCAGCTGGGCAAGAAGAAACGCGGCGAACTGCTGGGCCGGCACTGGTTTCCCGGGGTGCTGGGGCCCAAGCGGCGCTGCTACATCGTCGATCACCACCACCTGGGTCTGGCGCTGCTGGAGGAGGGCGTGGCCAGCGTGCCGGTGATGCTGCTGCGCGACTTCTCCTACCTGCCGGCCGAGCGCTTCTGGCGCGCGATGGAGTTCTACCACTGGGCGCATCCCTACGATGCGAAGAACCGCCGCCGCGACTACGACGCCTTCCCGCACAGCCTCGCCGATCTTCAGGACGACCCGTACCGCAGCTTGGCCGCCCGGCTGGAACAGGCCGGTGGCTACGCCAAGGACGCCACGCCCTACGCCGAGTTCATGTGGGCGGGTTTCCTGCGCGAGCACTTCAAGCTGCGCAAGGGCGAGCAGCCCACGCCGGAACTGGTGGCCAAGGCGGTGGCGCTGGCGCACGGCGGCGGGGCGAGCTACCTGCCGGGCTGGAGCGGCGCGACGGCATGACGTGTGTCGTATTGCGCCGACGCGCGCAACGTGGGACGGTTTCCGGCTGTGCGACCACGCACCGATCCCTGTCCGGCAACCCGCGAGGAACTCCCGTGAACAAGACCCTGCTGATGGTCGTCGCGTCGACGCTGGCCTTCACCGCCGGCCTGCCGCCGGCGTTCGCCGCGAGCATGGATGCCGCCGCCCCGGCCAGTGCCGTCGCCAGCAGTGCCGACACGCGCTTCACCGCGATCTATACCGCCGAGTGGGCGTGGCGCACCGGCCAGTCCGGCATCAGCGCCTCGGGCGAATCGCAGCCGAACAACGGCCGCCTCGACGACGTGGACGCCGCCAGCCAGCAGCAGCGCCTCGATTACTGGCAGAAGGTGATGACCCAGCTCGACGCGATCGACGTCGGGCAGCTCACGCCGGGGAACCGGGTGAACTACGCGGTGTACCGCGAGCAGATCCGCAACTTCATCGCCGACCAGCAGTTCAAGCAGTGGCAGATGCCGTTCAACAGCGACTCGGCGTTCTGGAGCGACGTGGGCTACGAGCTGGGTGGCGACCGCCTGCGCACGGCGGACGACTACCGCAAGTACCTCGACCGGCTCGGCCAGATCCCGCACTACTTCGAGCAGCAGATCGCCAACATGCGGCTGGGCCTGCAGCGCGGTTTCAGCGTGCCGCGCGAGGTGCTCAAGGGCCGCGACCGCTCGATTGCCGCGGTGGCGGATCTCACCGATCCCACGGCTTCGGGTTTCTACGCGCCGTTCAAGCAGATGTCCGCGACGATCCCCGCCGACCAGCAGCAGGCGCTGCGCGGCGAAGCGCAGCAGCGCATCCGCGATCAGGTGATCCCCGCCTACGCGAAGCTGCTGAAGTTCTTCGACGACGAATACGTGCCGCAGGCGCGCAGCACGCTGGCCGCCGAGGCGCTGCCCGACGGCAAGGCGTATTACCGCCAGCAGATCCGCGAATACACCACGCTGGACCTTACGCCCGACCGGATCCACCAGATCGGCCTGGAGCAGGTGGCGAAGATCCACGCCGAGATGCTGGACGTGATGAAAGAGACCGGCTTCAAGGGCAGTTTCGCCGACTTCCTGCACTACCTGCGCACCGATCCGCAGTTCTACGCGAAGACGCCGCAGGAGCTGCTGGACAAGACCGCCTGGGTGGCCAAGGAAGTGGACGGCAAGATCGGCAAGTTCTTCGGCCATCTGCCGCGCTCGCGCTTCACCATCGTCCCGGTGCCGGCCGAGATCGCGCCGTACTACACGTCCGGCCGCGGCGGCGCGGATGCGTACATGGTCAACACCTACGACCTGAAATCGCGCGCGCTGTACAACATGCCGGCGCTGACCCTGCACGAGAGCTATCCCGGCCATTCGCTGCAACTGGAGTTGGCCGAGGAGGATCACGGCCAGCCCGCGTTCCGCCGCAACGGTTACATCTCCGCCTACGGCGAGGGCTGGGGCCTGTACTCCGAATACCTCGGCAACGAGATGGGCATCTACCAGACGCCCTGGCAGCAGTTCGGCTACCTCACCTACCAGATGTGGCGTGCCTGCCGCCTGGTGGTCGACACCGGCATCCACCATCTCGGCTGGACGCGCCAGCAGGCGATCGACTACCTCACCGACAACACCGCGCTGAGCCCGCTCGAGATCGCCAACGAGGTGGACCGCTACATCAGCTGGCCCGGCCAGGCCGACAGCTACGAGCTGGGCTACCTCAAGATCCTCGAACTGCGCGCCAGGGCCGAAAAGGGGCTGGGCGAGAAATTCGACATCCGCGCCTTCCACGACACCGTGCTCTCCACCGGCTCGGTGCCGTTGCCGGTGCTGGAGGCGCGCATCGACAAGTTCATCAAGGATGGCGGACCGGAGCCGGATTACGGTTGCGATTGCGCGAAGGGCAAGAGTGCGCCGAACGCCCCCTGAAGCCGGCGCCGGCGATTTTGGACAAAGCTGCCACTTTGCAGTAAATTGTCCATGTGCTTCACATGGAGAGTTTCGACATGAACGCACATGCCAGCCGCATCGCCGAAGCCGCATCACGCTACCTGCCCACTGACGCGGTGCTGACGGCGCCCGCGTTGCGCAGTTTCTTCCGCCTCGCCGAGCACTGGGACCTGCGCGTCGCCGAACAGCGCAAGCTGCTCGGCGATCCGCCCGAGTCCACGTTCTACAAGTGGAAGCGCGAGCAGGACGGCAGCCTGGGGCGCGACACGCTGGAGCGCGTCAGCTACCTGCTCGGCATCTGGAAGGATCTGCAGATCTTGTTTCCCGACCCGGCGCAAGCCGATGCATGGCTGCGCAAGCCGAACACGGCGCCGCTGTTCGGCGGCCATTCCGCGCTGGAACGCATGCTGTCGGGCAACGTGGCCGACCTGTTCGTGGTGCGTCAGTACCTGGATGCGCAGCGCGGCTGAGGCGCTTCAAACCGATCGTCGCAGCCGCCGATACCGCATGCGATGACGATGCCGGTCGCATGCAGGAGCGGCCTCAGCCGCGACGGGAGCCCCGATGTCGACCGATCTTCCCCCACTCAAGCGCATCCGCTGGAATCAGGCGTTTCGCATCGTGCCCAGCCGTTTCCCGCCGGTGGGCGTGTACGACCGCATCGCCGATCCGGCCGATCTCGACGCGGTGTTCGCGATCGAGGCGCTGACCAACCCGCGTCTGCGCGAGGAAGCCGGCGCCTTGAAGCTGGTGCCGAAGGAACACCGCATCAGCGGTCCGGGCTCGACGCCGGTGATGGCCGCCTTCACGCATCTGAATCCGGACGGCAGCCGCTTTTCGGATGGCACGTGGGGCGTCTTCTACGCCGCGCACACGATGGCCACCGCGGTGGAAGAAACCATCTATCACCGTGAGCATTTCCTCGCTGCCACCGCCGAGCCGGCCTGCGACATCCAGATGCGCTGCTACCGCACCCGGATCGACAGCCGTCTGCACGACATCCGCGGCGGCTGGAGGAAGGAACACGATCCGGACAGCTATGTGGCCAGCGTGAAACTGGCGCGCGTGTTGCGCGCCGCCGGCTCCAACGGCATCGTGTACGACAGCGTGCGCGATCCGTCCGGCGAATGCGTGGCCGCGTTCCATCCGGATGTGGTCGCACCCTGCGTGCAGGCGCAGCACCTGGTCTATCGCTGGGACGGCAAGCGCATCGCCAAGGTGCTGGAAGTGTCGGAACTCGCACGAAACACTCCACGGGAGGCACGATGAAACGCTGGCTGATCCTGCTGTTCGCCCTGCTGCCGCTGTGCGCGCCTGCGCGCACGACCAACGACCATGCGCAGTGGAATGCCGACATCGCGGCGTTCGAGCAGGCCGACCGCGTGCAACCGCCACCTGCCGGCGCGGTGTTGTTCATCGGCAGCTCGTCGATCCGCTTCTGGAAGACGCTGGCGTCCGACTTCCCCGAGGTGCACACGATCAACCGCGGCTTCGGCGGCTCGGAGATCGCCGACAGCACGTTCTACGCCGACCGCATCGTGGCGCCGTATCACCCGCGTGCCATCGTGATGTACGCGGGCGACAACGACATCGAGGCCGGCAACAGCCCGCAGCAGGTGCGCGACGACTTCGCCGCCTTCGTGCGCAAGGCCCGCGCCGTCGACCCCGGTGTGCCCATCGCCTTCATCGCGATCAAGCCCAGCATGGCGCGCAAGGCGCTGCTGCCGAAGATCCGCGAGGCGAACGCACTGGTGCGCGACTACGCGGCCACGCAGAAACAGGTGGCGTACCTGGATGTGTTCACGCCGATGCTGGGCAAGGACGGCCAGCCGCAGGCCAAGTGGTTCATCCAGGACGGCCTGCACATGAATCGCACAGGCTACGAGCTGTGGATCGGCATCGTGCGGCCGTGGGTGGATGCGCACGGGCGGTGATGCCGGGACTGCGTGGAGTCGGGCTGCGATTCCACTGACAGAATGCGTATTCCGGTCAAGCTGGGCGCCGTTCCGCTGACTACTGAACACCCTGCTGGTGCTGACGAGAGGCGGGTGAACTGCTGCTGTCAGGCAGCTACCGCGCTGTATTCTCTAAGAGGCAATTGAGCAGCTTGGATATGCGCTGTTCGCGGCCGGCGCGTCGACCAGGCTGATTGGAAACAATCTGATCTTTGTTGGCCGACACGACTAGCAGGCTGTTGAGAAACCTCCGCGCGCCGCCGCGGTCATAGACGTTCTCAATCACTGACCGCCCGATCCGATGCGCAGCCCCGACGTCCAGCAGCTTGGCATGTTCTCGTATGTATCGGTCGAA